>CAWDAN010000003.1:0-12337 GCA_963800335.1 uncultured Alphaproteobacteria bacterium
AGCGTGACGGGGTCCTTGGGGACGATGTTGGCGATGTTCCAATGTTCGCGATCGCGGATCGCGTTGATCGTGTTGCGCGTCGTGCCGATCAGCTTACCGATCGCGCCATCCGAAATCTCGGGATGGTTCTTGATCAGCCAGGCGATGCCGTCGGGCTTGTCCTGGCGCTTCGACACCGGCGTATAGCGCGGCCCCTTGGTCCGGCGGACCTGATCGGGACCCTTCGACATGACGAGGCTGTACTCGGGATCGGCCTGACCCTTTTCGATTTCCTCGTTGGTCAGTTCGTGCGCGTGAACCGGATCGCGTCCGGTATACTTGGTGCCCGCAGTCTCGTCGGCGATCGCCTGGACTTCGAGAATATGGATGCCGCAGAATTCGGCGACCTGTTCGAAGGTCAGCGAGGTGTGGTCGACCAGCCAGCTGGCGGTCGCGTGCGGCATCAACGGGGTGGGCTTATCCTGTGCCATGACGGCATCTCCATAAATAAAGGGCCGCCCCAGACGGAGCGGCCGTAAACATGGCGCTCCTGTAGCCCGAGCCGCGCATTTCGGCAAGGGGTACGCATGCGACCGCAGCGACGAACAGGCGCGACTAGATCGTCAGGACGATCTTGCCGACATGGTCGCCCGCCTCCATCCGGCTATGCGCCGCGCTGGCATCGGCGAGCGGGAAGCTGCGATCGATCACCGGGCGCACCTTGCCCGCCGCGACGAGCGGCCAGACATGCTCGCGGATGTCGCGCGCAAGTGCTGCCTTGAACTCGGCGCTGCGGGCGCGGAGCGTCGATCCGGTCAGCGTCAGGCGACGTCGCATGATATCGACGATGCCGATCTCGGCGGTCATGCCGCGCTGGAATGCGATCGACACATGCCGCCCGTCCTCGGCGAGACAGGCCAGGTTGCGCGGCACATAATCGCCGCCGACCATGTCGAGGACGACGGCAACACCCTGTCCCTCGGTCGCCTCGGTCACTGCCTCGACAAAATCCTCGGTCTTGTAGTTGATCGCGTGGTCGGCTCCCGCTTCAAGCGCCGCCGCGCATTTTTCCGCGCTGCCGCACGTCACGATGATCGCGATGTCCATCGCGTTACACAGGGCGATTGCCATCGTGCCGATGCCGCTGGTGCCGCCGTGGACAAGGACGGTGTCGCCCGCCTTGGCCCCGCCGCGCTGGAACAGGTTCGACCAGACGGTGAACAGCGTTTCGGGCAGCGCCGCGGCCTCGATCATCGACAGGCCGTCGGGAACCACCAGGCACTGCGCCGCCGGGACGAGGCAATATTCGGCATAGCCGCCGCCGGCGACAAGGCCACAGACGCGCGCGCCCGCCATCGACGCATCGACCCATTCGCCGAGCGCGACGACCTCTCCGGCGATTTCGAGCCCCGGGATCGGCGACGCTCCCGCTGGCGGCGGATACATGCCGCGGCGTTGCAGCACATCAGGGCGATTGACCCCCGCAGCGGCGACGCGAACCAGCACCTCGCCCGCGCCCGGCGTCGGCACCGGCAGCGTTTCGGGCACCAGGACATCGGGACCACCTGCCTCGCGGATCGCGATAACGGTCATCGTTTCGGCTGTGCTGGTCATGGCGATACCTCTTGGCGGGATGGGCGGCGATATTGACAGCAAGCCGCACGCGGTCAACACTCCCCCACGATGAATATCGACGAAGACCTGCCGCGCCGCCGCGCCGACGCCCTCGACGCGCTACTCCGCGAGGATCTCGACCTGCTCTCGGTGGCCGAACTCGACGCGCGCATCGCCGCGCTCAAACAGGAAATCGTCAGGGCCGAAGCCAAGATGTCGTTAGCGCGCGATCACATGGCAAGCGCCGACGCCCTGTTCCGAAAGTCCTGATCGATGGACCGAGCGCCCTTGCATGTTTCGCGGCGCTTCCCCAAATTGTTAACAGCGGGCGGGACATGCCGTTGCACATTCCGAGCAGCGTTTGCGATCCCATCGCCCGACCGGAGTGATTGATGGCCATTTTCGCCGAAAGCCTTGAAAAAACCTTGCATCAGGCGCTGAAAAACGCGTCCGATCGGCATCACGAATATGCCACGCTCGAGCATCTGCTGCTCGCGCTGACCGGCGACGAGCATGCGTCCGAAGTGATGCGCGCGTGCGGCGTCGCGCTCGGCGAGCTCAAGGACACGGTCGAACATTATCTCGATACCGAGCTTGAATCGCTCAAGGTCGAAGGCGAACCCGACCCCTCACCCACGACGGGATTCCAGCGCGTCATCCAGCGCGCGATCCTCCACGTCCAGTCATCGGGCAAGGATGAAGTGACCGGCGGCAACGTCCTCGTCGCGCTGTTTTCCGAACGCGAGAGCTATGCCGTCTATTTCCTTCAGCAGCAGGACATGAGCCGGCTCGACGCGGTCAGCTTCATCAGCCACGGCGTCGGCAAGGGCGGATCGCCCTCGACTGCCGAGACGAGCGAGAGCGACGAGGGCAAGGAGGCCAAGGGCGAGACCAAGTCGAAGAAGGAATCGGCGCTCGACCAGTTCACCGTCAACCTCAACGAAAAGGCCAAGGACGGTCGCGTCGATCCGCTGATCGGACGCTCGGCCGAGGTCGATCGCACGATCCAGATCCTCTGCCGCCGGTCGAAGAACAACCCGCTCTATGTCGGCGATCCCGGCGTCGGCAAGACCGCGATCGCCGAAGGTCTCGCGCGTAAGATCGTCGAGGGCGCGGTCCCCGAAGTCCTCACCGAAGCGGTAATCTATTCGCTCGACATGGGCGCGCTGCTCGCCGGCACGCGCTATCGCGGCGATTTCGAGGAACGGCTGAAAGCGGTCGTGACCGAGCTTGAAAAAATGCCGCACGCGATCCTGTTCATCGACGAGATTCACACCGTGATCGGCGCCGGAGCGACCTCGGGCGGCGCGATGGATGCCTCCAACCTGCTCAAGCCCGCTCTGTCGGGCGGCGTCATCCGCTGCATCGGATCGACCACCTACAAGGAATTCCGCAACCATTTCGAAAAGGACCGCGCGCTGCTGCGCCGGTTCCAGAAGATCGACATCAACGAACCGACGATCGACGACACGATCAAGATCCTGGCCGGCCTGCGCAGCGCGTTCGAGGGCCATCATTCGGTCAAGTACACGCCCGACGCGATCAAGGCGGCGGTCGAGCTTAGCGCACGCTACATCAACGACCGCAAACTGCCCGACAAGGCGATCGACGTGATCGACGAGGTCGGCGCGATGCAGATGCTCGTCGCCCCGTCGAAGCGGCGCAAGACGATCACGCCGAAGGAAATCGAGATGGTTATCTCGACGATGGCGCGAATCCCGCCAAAGACGGTGTCGTCCGACGACAAGTCCGTGCTCCAGCATCTCGAGACCGACCTGAAACGCGTCGTGTTCGGTCAGGATGCGGCCATCGACCGGCTCGCCTCGGCGATCAAGCTCAGCCGCGCGGGCCTGCGCGATCCCGACAAGCCGATCGGCAATTACCTGTTCACCGGCCCGACCGGCGTCGGCAAGACCGAGGTCGCGCGCCAACTGTCGGCGGTGCTCGGCATCCCGCTACAGCGCTTCGACATGTCCGAGTATATGGAACGCCATTCGGTCAGCCGGCTGATCGGCGCGCCTCCGGGCTATGTCGGGTACGACCAGGGCGGCCTGCTGACCGACGCGGTCGATCAACAGCCGCATTCGGTCTTGCTGCTCGACGAGATCGAGAAAGCGCACCCCGACCTGTTCAACATCCTCCTGCAGGTTATGGACAACGGCAAGCTCACCGATCACCACGGCAAAACCGTCGACTTCCGCAATGTCATCCTGATCATGACGACCAATGCCGGCGCGAGCGACATGGCGCGTGAAAGCATCGGTTTCGGCGACATATCGCGTGACGACGTCCAGGAAGAAGCGGTGAAGAAGATGTTCACCCCCGAATTCCGCAACCGGCTCGATGCGATCGTTCCGTTCGGCTATCTTCCGCCCGAAGTCGTCGCCCGCGTGGTCGACAAGTTTATCCTCCAGCTCGAGCTCCAGCTCGCCGATCGCGACGTCCACATCAAGCTCGACGACGATGCGCGCGAATGGCTGACCGCCAAGGGCTACGACAAGCTCTACGGCGCGCGCCCGATGGGCCGGCTGATCCAGGAAAAGATCAAGCAGCCGCTCGCCGAGGAGTTGTTGTTCGGCAAGCTCGTCAACGGCGGCGAGGTCCATGTCCGCATGAAGGACGGCCAGCCGACCTTCGAAATCGCGCCTGCCCCGCCCAAGAGCAAGAAGGGCGCGGCAAAAAAGCCCAAAAAGCCTTCTGCAAAGCAGGCCAGCACGACCGAGTAGGGGGACATATGATACGGACTGGCTTGATGCTGCTGGCGGGCGCGACGCTCGCGGCGGGAACGGCAAGTGCCGAGGTTGGCAAGCCAGCGTTGACCCAGCGAACTGCGGAGACGGGCCTGCCGCTCACCGCCGAGCAGCGTTCGGTTAGTTTCGATCAGGCCGATCTCGCCTGGGAAATATTTCCCGATAGCGAGACGATCAAGGGCGATGCGCGATTGACGCTGCGGGTCGAAAAGCCCGTGTCGCGGATCCAGTTCGACATTGATCGCAACCTTCCCGTCTCGGCGATCACGATCGGCGGCATGCCGATCAAGGCGAGCGCCTGGCGCAATCCCGACGGTCAGCTCGAAATCGATCTACCGCGCAGCTATCGGGCCGGCGAAACGCTCGTCGTGCAGATCGCTTATTCCGGGACACCGCATGTTGCCGTGCGAGCTCCCTGGGATGGCGGCTTCGTCTGGTCGAAAACAGCCGGCGGAGAGCCATGGGTGGCGACCGCGGTACAAGGCGAAGGCTGCGACCTGTTCTGGCCCTGCTTCGACAACAGCCTGGTCGAGGTCAAGACGGTCAATCTGTCGGTGACCGTGCCGTCGGGCCTAACCACTGCCGCCAATGGACGCATGCTCTCCAGCGAAACCTTGCCCGACGGGCGCAACCTCTCTCGCTGGACCACGCATAACCCCAACAATTACGCGATCGCGCTCAATATCGCTCCCTATCGTCTTATGGCCGGCGACTATCGGAGCCGTTTTGGCAACACGATCCCGCTCGCGCTCTATTACCTCCCTGAAAGCGCCGACAAGGCCAAGGGACTGTACGACGAGTTTGCACCCACGCTCGACTTTTTCGAGACCATGATCGGTCCATTTCCCTTTGCGAGCGAAAAAATGGGTGTCGCCGAAACGCCGCATCTCGGCATGGAGCATCAGACGATCAATGCCTATGGCAACGGCTATCGCAAGACGCCCGAAGGCTATGACTCGCTCTACCAGCACGAGCTGGCGCACGAATGGTTCGGCAACCAGCTGACCAATACCGACTGGGACGACATGTGGCTGCATGAGGGGCTCGGCACATACATGCAGCCGCTCTATCAGCAATGGCGCGGCGGCGATTTGCCGTATCTTGCGGCCTTGGCGCAACAGCGGACAACCATCACCAACGTCCATCCGATCGTCGAAGGACGATCGCGTACCGAGGACGAAGTTTACAGCCCGGTCACCGGGCCGGGCCAGGACATCTACGTCAAAGGGTCGTGGGTGATGCACACGCTGCGAGGTCTGATCGGCGACAAGGCATTTTTCACCACGCTGCGCCGTGTTGTTTACGGGCGGAGCGATCCACAGCCAGGCAACTTCGCCCCGCGGTTTGGCAGTACCAACGAATTCGTCGCCATCGCCAGCGAAGAGGCAGGCCGGAATCTGGACTGGTTTTTCGACATCTATCTTCGCAAGGCCGCAGTACCCAAACTCGTCGCGAAACGCGACGGCATGCGTCTCGATCTCACTTGGCAAACACCTGACGATTTAACCTTTCCGATGCCCGTCGAGGTTAAGGTCGGTGACGCGATCGTCGTGGTTCCGATGACCGATCGCAAAGGCAAGATCACCCTCCCGGATGCTTCAACGCACGTCGTCTTCGACCCTCACGCAAAGATCCTGCGCCAATCGGATGATATCGATGCGTTCCAGAAATGGCGGGCCGATCAGGCTGCCAGCACGGCCAGGCCACCCAGCTAGGGCGCGCTCAGCCTGCGCGCATAAGCGTCTTCAAATTCATGAATTCGTGCAGGCCCCACGGGCCGAGCTCACGGCCATGACCCGATCGCTTGATCCCGCCGAATGGGGCTTCGGGCGCCGACGCGAGCATCTGATTGATCGCGACCATCCCTGCCTCGATCCGGTCGGCAAACAGTGCCTGCTCTTCGGCGTCGTTGGTGAACACCGCCGAGCCAAGCCCAAATGGCACGCTGTTGGCGATCCGTAGCGCGTCATCGGCGTCGCTAGCCTCGAACAGCATGGCGACCGGTCCAAACAGCTCTTCGTGTGCGATGGGATCATCGACCGGCACATCGACGATCACGCCCGCGTTCATGAACGCGCCGTGTTCGCCAACCGCCTCGCCGCCGAACAACAGCTTTGCCCCCTTGGCCTTGAGCTTCTCGAGTTGATCGAGCACGGTATCGCGTTGCTCGAAGCTCGACAGCGGGCCCATGTCGATCTTTTCATCAAACGGATCGCCCCAGGTCACCGCCTTCATCGCGTCGCAAAACCGCTCGCGGAAATCGGCGTGGATATCGCGATGAACGATCATCCGCTTGCCACAGATACAGCTTTGCCCGGTGTTCTGGATTCGCGCCTTGACCGCCGTCTCGACCGCGGCGTCGAGGTCGGCCGACGGCATGACGATGAACGGGTCCGACCCGCCGAGCTCAAGCACGACCTTCTTGAGCGCCTTGCCCGCCGCCTGTGCGACCGCTTGCCCAGCCCCTTCGCTCCCGGTTAGCGTGACGGCGACGACGCGATCGTCGGCTATGATCGCCTCGACCGGCTGCGACCCGATCACCAGCGCTTGGAAAAGGCCTTCGGGTGCCCCTGCCTCGCGCACCAACTCTTCCATCAGCTTCGCCGTGCCCATGCTGATGCTGGCGTGTTTGAGCAGCGCGACATTGCCCGCCATGATCGTCGGCGCGAGGAAGCGCACGACCTGCCATAGCGGGAAATTCCACGGCATCACCGCGAGCACCGGACCCTGCGGCATCCAGCGCGCGGTCGCCGACTTGCCGCCGCCGAGGTCGACCCTGGTATCGCCGAGAAATTCCGCTCCGCGCGTCGCGTAATAGCGAAACGCGGCGACGCACTTGTCGGCTTCGGCGAGCGCACTCGCATAGGTCTTGCCCATTTCAAGCGACGTCTGCCGCGCTAACTTCTCGCGGTTGCTCGCAAATGTATCGGCGATCTTGCCGAGCAGCGTCATGCGCGTCGCATAGGATGTCGATCGCCAGTCGCGATAGGCCGCCGCCGCGCGGTCGAGCGCGCGGTCGATCGCCGCCTCGTCAAGCGTCTCGTAGGTCTCGAGTGTCTCTCCGGTGGCGGGGTTGCGCGTGGTGATAGTCACGGGAATTTCCTTCGTCGTCGCAAGGGTCCTGGCGTTTTATACTCAACGGCGGGCGGCGCCGCGCGTTCCACCGACAATTGAGGCTCGCACTTTGTGTCATGCCCCGCTAATACAGCCCGATGGCCGACGAAGACCCATTTGCGCTGCCCGACGGCTATGGCGGCACCCGCCCTCCCGAGCCCGATACGCTTTACGCCATCCCTGCCGCCGGAGCAGGCGACGGCACGTTCGCGCCATGGCTCGACCCTGCCGATATCCCGGGCCCCGATACGCCGACCAAGCCCACGACACCTTGGTGGCGCCGTCCGCTCTGGCTCAAGCGCGCCGGGCTCGTGATCCTCGCCGCCTTGCTCGTGCTGCTGGCATGGCTGGCGATCTTCGCACCGGTGTCGCGCACCGCACAGCCGATCGTCCCGCCGCAACTGACGCTCGCCAGTTCGGACGGCACCCCGTTCGTCCGTGCCGGCGCGATCACCGACCGCGCGGTTCGCATCGCTGACCTGCCCCCCCACGTCGCCCAGGCCTTCCTCGCCATCGAGGATCGCCGCTTCTACAATCATTGGGGCATCGATCCGCTCGGCATCGGACGCGCGCTATGGAGCAACATCCGAGGTGATGCGGGACTGCAGGGCGGCAGCACGATCACCCAGCAGCTCGCCAAGATCACCTATCTCGAAAACCAGCGAACGATCGGACGCAAGCTGCAGGAGCTACCGATCGCCCTGTGGCTCGAGGTGTGGCTGACCAAGGACGAAATCCTCGAACGCTATCTCTCGAACGCCTATTTCGGCGACAATACCTACGGCCTGCGCGCCGCCTCGATGCACTATTTCTATCGCCAGCCAGAGCGCCTCACGCTGACCCAGGCAGCGATGCTCGCGGGCCTGATGAAGGCGCCGTCACGCTATGCGCCGACCAACAATATCAAGGGTGCGCAGGCGCGTGAGCGTATCGTGCTCGCGGCGATGGTCGATGCCGGTTACCTCCCCCTTAATGCCGCCAAGACAACCCCGCTGGCGAGCGTCGATCATCGCCCGCCGCCCCGCCTAGCGCGCGGCAGCTATTTCGCCGACTGGGCGATGGCCGAGGCGCGCAGCGAGCGCGGCAGCGGCTATGCCGGCGAAAAGGTCGTCACGACGCTCGACCGCAAACTCCAGCGGCTCGCCGAACAGGTCGCGCGCAACGGTGCGCCGCGCGGCGCGCAGGTCGCGCTGGTCGCCATGCGCAAGAACGGCGAAGTCGTCGCCATGGTCGGCGGGCGCGATTACGATGCCTCGCCGTTCAATCGCTCAACACAGGCCGAGCGCCAGCCGGGATCGACGTTCAAGCTGATTGTCTATCTCGCCGCCTTGCGCTCGGGCCTGACCCCCGACACGCTGGTCAGCGATACGCCCATCGACAGCGGCAGCTATCGCCCGAGCAATGCGGGCGGGCGCTATCGCGGCGAAATCACGCTGCGCGAGGCGTTTGCGCACTCGAGCAATGTCGTCGCGGTGCGCCTCTACAATCGCCTCGGCCACGAAGCGATCCAGCGTGCCGCCAACGAACTGGGCATCACCCGTACGCTGCCAGCCAATGCCACCGTCGCGCTGGGGAGTGCCAATCTCACCCTTATTGAACTGACCGCCGCATATGCCGCGGTCGCGGCGGGTGAGGCACCGATCGAACCGCACGCGCTCAAGCGATCCGAGAGGGGATTTCTTGGATCGCTGTTCGACGGACGGACCGCACTCGGCAGCCGTACCGTCGAACAACTGCGCGACCTGCTGCGCGCGGCGGTCAATACGGGCACCGGCAGCGCAGCGCGCCTGTCGGTCCCTGCCTATGGCAAGACCGGCACCAGCCAAGACAGCCGCGACGCGCTGTTCGTCGGCTATGCGGGCGATCTCGTCGTCGGCGTGTGGATCGGCCATGACGACAACCGCCCGCTCGGCAGCGCCAGCGGCGGCGGCGCGCCGGCGCGGATCTGGCGCAATTTCATGGCCGGCGCGCTGCCCGGCGCTGCCCCGCGTTCCAAGCCGAAGCCGGAGCCCTTGCCGACCCCGGAGATCACGCTGCCAGAGGGGATATTGCCGCCCGAGATCACGATCGATCCCGATAATGGCATCGGTGTCGAAGGCGATATCGGCGGCGTCGGCGTCCGCATCGACCGCGACGGCCTGCGCGTTGCACCGACCAACCCGCGCCCGCCCGCCGAAAAGCCTCCGGCTGCGCCGCCGAGCGATGGTCCGCAATAGAGACGGATTTCGGTTGAGTCGCTAATGATCAATGAGGCTGCGTGCTACAATCGCGCAGGCGTGCACCCCCCACAGTTGGTTTCGCGCTGTAAAGCCGTCAACGCCGAACCGACGCTCCGTTTGGTTGACCGGGACTATTGCCATCGCCGCCACCGGCCTGCATAAAAGCCTCTGTCCATTTCTGCTGCGACGGGGACGCATGTGGTTGAGCGACGACAATGACGATCTCTCTTCCATTCTTCCTGCGAACGGCCGAACCCTCCTGTTGGGAAAGCCTCTCGATGCGTTCACTCGTCTTTTTCCTCTTGGCTTCCATGATCGCCGGCCCGGCGTCCGCACAACCGCGGCCGACGGTGACGGACGCAGATTATACGCGCGCCATGCACCAACTGGGTCCGTGGACCGCGCCGCTGGTCGACCACGCGGTGCGCACGGTGCATTGGATAGATGCGCGGCGCTTCTGGTATGTGGACACCGACCACGGCGTGCCAACGATCATGCTGGGCGACGCGGCTAACGGCACGAAGGCGCCTGCATTCGAGACGGCGGCGCTGCTGGGATCGCTGAATGCGGCCGGGCTGAAGGAACGCGACGCGACAAAAGTGTATTTCCGTGGATTTGAGCCGGATTTCGACAAGAACACCACGATCGTGAGCGTTGGCGGCGGGCGGTACGACTGCTCCTTGGTGCTGCCTTATGGTTGCAAGGCGCTGCCCGCGCAGGATGCCGGACAGTCGGCACTCTCCCCCGATGGCAAGCGGGCGGCCTTCGTGCGCGACTGGAACCTGTGGGTCCGCGACGTGAGCACCGGCACCGAGCGGCAGCTGACGACCGATGGCATACAGGATTTCGGCTACGCGACGGATAACGCGGGATGGAAGCATTCGGATCAGGCGATCGTGATCTGGTCACCCGATTCCAGGAAGCTGGCGACCTTCCAGCAGGATCAGCGCGCGGTGGCCGACTTCACGACCACGACGACGCAGGTCGGCCACTCGGTTACGGAAACCTGGAAGTATCCGTTCGTCGGCGACAA
This sequence comes from uncultured Alphaproteobacteria bacterium, assembly GCA_963800335.1. Taxonomy (GTDB): domain Bacteria; phylum Pseudomonadota; class Alphaproteobacteria; order Sphingomonadales; family Sphingomonadaceae; genus Flavisphingopyxis. The sequence continues at coordinate 10,710 of CAWDAN010000003.1, forward strand.
GGAGATCATTCAGATCCAGCGCGTCATCATCGACGTGGACAACGCCCAGGTGATCCGTCTGAAGATGCCGGCGGAACCGCACCGGTCGTCGCTATGCGACGATGTGGTGTGCGGCGATGGCCCGCAGGACATGCAATGGGCGAAGGACGGCAGGACACTCGCGTTCGTGTCGACCTCGCGCGATCACAAGGTGGAAACGGTGCGCATCGCCGATGCGACCACTGGCGCGGTGCGCGACGTTTTCACCGAAACCGTGCCGACATGGTTCGACAGCGGGTACAATGACGAAGGGTTCAACTGGCGCTACCTGTCGGAGCGCGGCGAGATCCTGTGGTGGTCGCAACGCGACGATTGGGGTCATTACTATCTGTACAATGCCGACACCGGAAAGCTCTTGCGGCAGGTGACCAAAGGGCACTGGAACGTCGACCATCCGGTCTATATCGACGAACGCAGCGGCAAGATGCTGATCGCCGGTGTCGGGCGAGAGCCTGGCGTAGATCCGTACTATCGAAGCATCTACGCAATCGACCTGAATGGCGGCAAACCCAGGCTGCTGACGCCCGAGAAGCAGGACCATATCGCGGTGCCGTCAAGCGATGGGCAGTTTTTCGTGGATATCTACTCGACGCCGCAGGAGTCGCAGACCGCGGTGCTGCGGCGCTCGGATGGTTCGGTGGTAGAGCAGCTGGCGAAAGGTGACCTGACGCGGCTCCGTGCGGCGGGCTGGCAGGCGCCGGAAAACATCGCCGTTAAGTGCAGTGATGGAAAGACGCTGTGCTACGGCCTGCTTTTCAAGCCGGCGGGGCTCGATCCGAAGCGGAAATACCCGGTCATCGACTATATCTATCCGGGACCGTTCACTGGCTCGCTTCCCTCCCGTCAGTTCTCCGTGTCGATGGGCGACGCGGGTGCGTTGGCGCAATTGGGCTTTGCCGTCGTTGCGATCGACGGGATGGGAACGCCGCGTCGTTCGAAGGCATTCCAGGATTATTATTATCGCAACATGGGCGAGCAGGCAGTCCCCGATCAAATGACCGGGATCAAGGATCTCGCCACACGGAATGCCTGGATGGATACCGATCGCGTGGGCATCTGGGGCCACTCGGGCGGCGGCAATGCGACAGCGGCCGCAATGTTTCGCTATCCCGATTTCTTCAAGGTCGGGGTCGCCGAAAGCGGAAACCATGACAACCGGAACTATGAGGACGATTATTACGAAAAGTACCTCGGGTTGCTCGAGAGTGACGGGAAAAAGACGAATTACGACCTGCAGGCAAATCAGGATCTCGCCAAGAACCTGAAGGGCAAGCTGCTGCTGGCGCACGGGATGCTCGACGACAACGTGCCGGTTTCATCGACGCTGCTGGTGGTCGATGCGCTGGTGAAGGCGAACAAGGATTTCGATCTGGTCCTGTTTCCACGCGCGCATCATGGCTACGGCGACGCATCCAATTACATGATGCGGCGCCGATGGGACTATTTCGTCGAAAATTTGATGGGCGCGACGCCGCCGAATGAGTTCGAGATCGTGGGGCCAGGCGCCGGCAAGTGACGTCGCGCAATTCGCGGTCAAATTGCCGGCTCGGGTTGGATTGAGCGCCGCTGTCCATGGAACAGAGTTACCC
>CAWDAN010000004.1:0-9768 GCA_963800335.1 uncultured Alphaproteobacteria bacterium
GGTTATTCGCTCGCGATCTCACCGATTAATTCGACTTGCGGACATTTGCTCTTATCGCTGGTGACAAGATCGTGCGGCCCGATTAGCCTCCGCCGGAGAGGGAGCTATTTTGAGCGCGCGTCGGTAGAAAGCCGAGCGGGGAATCGGGAGATCCGAACGAGCAGTAACGATCTCTGCGCGCCTACCCTATCTCCCCTGAGAGGGGCGAGGAACGGAGCGGAGACGCGAGGACGCAATTGGCTGAGGCGCTCATTCCAGCGGAGAGACGATGAAGATTGCAGGTATTTTGGTCTGGGTGATAGGAGCGCTCGCGCTAATTTGTGCGTTCGTCATGGAAACGACCGCACCGTATTCGGACACGCTCAACATTGGACTGATGCAAAATCAGCTGATGTGGTGGCAGCTTGGGCTGGCGGCGCTGATCGCGGGGAGTGTGTTATTCACGGTCGGCGAGCTGATTGAACTCATGCGCGGGGCAAAGATGCTGCCGACGCCGGGCGTTGCCGTTCCTGTCGCGGCCCAGCGGCCAACGAAGCATTGCAAATGGTGCGATAAGGACATCGCTTCGCCCGCGGTTCCCTGCGCCAGTTACGACCACGCAGAGTTGAGAGGGTACGAACCACACATCAGCAACGCGACTTGTCGCGCGGTACTGATCGAACGGGGAATTTTTACCCCATCCGAGGGCGCGGCGAGCAAGGGTGGCGAGCGCATCGAGTAGGATTCGACGGCGATTTAGTGACAGCACGAATGGACGGAAAGAAAAGAGGGCGCGGTGGCTGGGTTGTCGCTGACGAGACCGATCCCGACGCTGAAATATGGGCCGACGCCCCCCGCTAAAGCGCCGGGCGCTCGCGGTAGAAGTCGATCTGCATCTGCATGGGGCCGGTGAGTTCGACGTGGTGCGGCTGGTCGGGGGCGAGCAGGGCGGGGCTGCCGGGGGTGAGGCTGAGGCGATCGCCGCTGTCGTCATAGACCATCACGACGCTGCCCGAGATCACGCGCGCGACGCCCCAGGTGCCCGATTTTGTCCGGTGTTCGCTGCGCAGGCTGGCGGGCAGGTCGCTCTCGTCGAACACGGGCGAGCTGGCATAAGGCACGGGGGCGGGCGAGCTGGCAGGGGGCGGCGTGGGGGCGGGCTGGCCGGGTCGGGTCATGCCGCGGCCTCGACGCGCAGGTCGGTGGCGTGCGGCGGATAGGGCGCGTGGACCTCGCGATCGACCGGCCGGCCGGCGAGCTGGCTGGCGAAACCGTGGTTGACGTCGCGGTGGTGCGCCTCGTCGGCGCGCACGACGAGGACGACGTCGCGCAGCGTCGCATCGTCGGGCAGCTGCCAGTAATGACGCGCGATCGCGGGGGCGGGAACGTTGGCCGAACGGCCCGCGTCGATCTCCCTCAAATAGAAGGTGTAGCTCAGCACCGCCTCTTCCTCGAAATAGCCGACGATGCGGTGCGCGGTCTTTCGCGAGACCAGGTAGAGGGTGAAGAAGGCGATGAAGAAGACCCACTGGACGGCGAGAATGACGAGGCGTTCGAACAGCGTCGGCCTGGCGATCTCGATGAAGGTCATCAGGTGCATGCGCTCGTTCTCCGCCTCTTCCATCAGCGTGCGGATCCAGCCGTCGTCATCGACCATGCGGCGCAGCGAATGGAGGTGGGTGATCATCGCGCCGACCATGCCGGGCACCGCGGCGACGGTTTCGAGGACGATCGCGCGGTGGCCGTAGCGCTTGGCGAAGAACGTGTCGGCGCAGAAGCGCAGGACCTTGGTAAAGCCGAGCGCGATACGGTCCGATATCCCCTGCGGACGATGATGGACGTGCGGCTGCGCATGGCGTTCGCGCGCGCGTGCGGCAAGATCGGGCGCGCGGGGATCGGGGGCGAGGCGGTTGGTCATGACGGGCCTTTCGGGCGGGACGGGGGCGGGCGGGGCGATCAGAAGCCGATGCTGGCGCGCATCACGACGAGCGCGATGGCGAAGGCGGCGAACAACAGGGGGACGGTGAGCACCTGTGCCGCGACGCTGGCGGTGCCCATCGGGCCGGTATAGGTGTCGAGCACCGCATCGCCGCGTTCGAAGCCCTGCCGACCGCGCTTTCCGAGGCCCTGGAGCACGGCAGCCGTGCCGAAGAACATCGCCGTGTAGAGGACGCTGACGACGACGGCGAAGACGGTGCTGCCGTCGTGCGCGGTGGCGAGCGCGAGCGCGCCGAAGAAGGTGGCGTAGGCGCCCAGCAGCATGAACCAGATCCAGCCGGGCAGGCCGAAGCTGCTGCCTTCGCCCATGCGCGGGGCAGGGGCGACGAGCGCGACGGCGTCGGCGGGCGGGGCGCAATCGACCTCGCCATGGTCGCGGGTCAGCGCGGCGATATCGTGTTCGTAGAGCATGTCAGAAGTCCTCCAGGCCTCGGGCGGCGGCCAGTCCGTCGCGGTTGATGACAATGGCGTTGAGCAGGCTGGTCGCGATCATCCGCGCGCGTTCCTCGACATGCGGGGCGGCGGCGGGATCGCGCGCGAGATCGTCGAGCGTGGCGCGGAACAGGGCGAGCCAGCGTTCGAAATGCGTCGCGTCGAGGCCCGGGATGGCGAGGTGTTTTTGCATCGGGCTGCCCGAATAGGTGCCGCTGTTGTGCAGAACCGAGCTCCAGAACGCCTTCATCCGCCCGAGATGCATCGGCCAGTCGGCGATCCGCTCGGCGAAGATCGGGCCGAGCAGCGCGTCGTCGCGGACGGCGGCGTAGAAGCGATCGACGAGGTCGGAGATGAAGGCCGCGTCGATGCCGATCGCGAGCGCAGCATCACGCTTGGCGGCGCGGGCGGCGAGCGCGTGGCGCTGCGCGTCGGTCTGGGCGGTGTCGGGGGAGCGGAGGGGGGCGTTCATCGTGGCGACTCGTTAAGTGGTATTGGAGATACCTAATTAAACCGCGCTGGCGTTAATAGCAATATGAGATATGCATGTTTTATGCGATTGAGCCTCCACACCGATTATGCGCTGCGCGTGCTGATGTTCCTGGCGGCCGAAGAGCGGCAGGCGTCGGTCGACGAGATCGCGCGCGCCTACGGGATTTCGCACAACCACCTCGTCAAGGTGGCGCGGCGGCTGGGCGAGCTGGGGCTGGTCGAGGCGCGGCGCGGGCGCGGCGGGGGGATCTCTCTGGCGCAGGAGCCGGCCAGCATCAACGTCGGCGCGCTGGTCCGCGAGATGGAGAGCCTGGGCGGCTTCGTCGAGTGTTTCGACGCGGGCGCGAACGGCTGCCCGGTCGCGGGGGTGTGCGGGTTGCAGGGCGCGCTGTCGCTCGCTCTCGGGGATTTCCTGAAGCGGCTCGACAGCTATGTGCTGGCCGACCTGGTGCCGCGCAAGGGCGCCTTCAGGCGGCGGCTCGAATTGCCCGCCGCGCTAGTTGAGCAGCCATAGACCGATCGCGACGACGAGCGCGCCGAGACTGAGGACGGTGGCGATGAGCCGCAGGTCCATCCCGCCGAACTTGCTGACATGGTGCGTGTCGAGGCGCGAGAGGACCTTGCAGGCGCGGCGCTCGGCCGCCCAGAAGACGAACACGCCGATCAGGATGAACGCGGTCGCGACCGCCTTTGGCACCCAGGTCGGCTCGAGCGTGTCGAACAGGACATTGAAGCCGACGCCGATGCCGATGCAGGCAAGGCCAGTGCGCATCCAGCCGGCAAAGGTGCGCTCGTTGGCGAGGATCGTGCGGTCCTCGGCAAGGTCGGTCCGTTCGGCGGCGAGTTCCTGCCCGTTCTGGCCATCGTGGTTATCCATGGCGCCCGGTTTAGCAGCGCGCGGCGGCGTGGCCAAGGTGCGCGCCCGGGTGACACCAAGACCGACTTAATCCTTGTTATACAGTTAAATGCCAGAGGGCGCGGAACCCGAAACGCGCAGCGCGGTTGATCGAGAGGTAACAATCAGGGAGACCGATCATGAGTGAGACACGCGATACCGACGCCACGCATATCCTGACCGCCGATCACCGCACGGTCGAGGACCTGTTCGCGAAATACGAAAAGGCCGGCGGCGCATCGACCAAGCGCGAGATTGCCGAGAAGATCTGCGACGAGCTGAAAATCCACGCGATGATCGAGGAAGAAATCTTCTATCCCGCGCTCAAGGGCAAGATCGACGACGACCTGCTGCGCGAGGCCTATGTCGAGCACGACGGTGCCAAGCTGCTGATCAACGAAATCGCGTCGGGCGGCCCCGACGAGACGTTCTACGATGCCAAGGTGACCGTGCTCAAGGAGCAGATCGAGCATCACGTCAAGGAAGAGGAAAAGGAACACGACAACATGTTCCAGCAGGCGCGTGCGGCGAATGTCGATCTCGATGCGCTGGGCGAGAAGATGCTCGCGCGCAAGGCCGAACTGCAGAAGCAGGCGGACAGCGGCGGCCTGCCCCCGGCCGAGATGACGACGATAGATAGTAATTAACCTATTCGGTAAAAACAAGTTGACATCGTCACGCTGTTTGGGTACTTAAGAGGAACATCGGGAAAGTGCGAGTCGCCGGGGGGCAATACTTAAACTGGCATGAACGGGTCGGGCGGCAACGTCCGGCCCGTTCGCGTTTGGCTGTGCGGCGACGGCGCGGGGACAGGAGCGGGCGGGGGCCTATGGACAACGAGGCGAACGAAACGGACGGGGCGGACCGGGCGTGCAGCGAGGAGCGCACGATCGAGGCCAATCGCGGACGGCTGTTGCAGGACAAGAAGACCAAGACGAACGGTTTCAACAAGGCGCGGCGCGAGGCGTTCCTCAAGGAACTGTCGGCGACGTGCAACGTGTCGCGCGCGATTGCGGCGTCGGGCAAGGCGGGGTCGAGCGTCTATCGCAAGCGCCGGCGCGACCCCGAGTTCGCGGCGCAATGGCAGGCGGCGCTCGAGGTCGGCTATGCGCGGCTCGAGGCGGCATTGGTGCGCCGCGCGCTCGAGGTGGTCGACGGTTTCGCGCTGGTCGAGGACGAGCAGCCGGTCGAGAAGATGACGGTCGCGCAGGCGATCGACGTGATGGACAAGCACCGCCGCAGCGTCGCCAGCGGAGCGGCCAAGACCGTCCGGCCGCAGGCGCGCCAGGTCGCGACCGCCGAGGAGACCGACCGAGCGATCCTGAAGCGCATCGCGGTCCTCAAGCGGCAACGCGAGGGGACGAGCGGATCGGACGGATCGGGCGGGGCGTGAGCAAGAAGGGCAGACGCAAACGAGCCAGGGACGAGGAGCCGTGGGAACCGCTGGCGGCGATCAACGCGCTCGTCGCGCTCGCCCCCGCCGACCAGGCGCGCGTGCTCGCCGAACTGAAGTCCAGCCAGAAGGCCGAGCTCGAGACGCGCTGGTACGGGTTCGAACATAACGGGCAGCGCGAACCGCCGGGGCGCTGGCGCGTCTGGCTGATCCGCGCAGGGCGTGGGTTCGGCAAGACTCGCGCGGGCGCCGAATGGATCAGCGAACAGGCGCGGCGGATCCCCAACGGCCGGTTTGCGCTGGTCGGGGCAAGCACCGACGATGCGCGGCGCGTGATGATCGAGGGGCCGAGCGGCCTGATCGCGGTGGCGCGGCGGCACGAGACATGGAGCTGGCGACGCGGAATGCGCGAGTTCCGCTTTCATTCGGGCGCGATCGCGACGCTCTATTCGGCCGAGACGCCCGACGCGCTGCGCGGGCCCGAGCACGAGGCGGCGTGGTGCGACGAGCTCGCCAAATGGCGGCGCGGCGACGATGCCTGGGACAATCTGATGCTCGGGCTGAGGCTGGGCGAGTGGCCGCGAACGATCGTCACGACCACGCCGCGACCGATCGCGCTGATGCGTCGGATCATCGCCTTGCCCGACTGTATCGAGACGACGGGGCGGACGGCGGAAAACCCGCATTTGCCGACGTCGTTCGTCGCAACGATGGCGGCAACCTATGGCGACACCCGGCTGGGGCGGCAGGAGTTGGACGGCGAGCTGATCGAGGACGTCGAGGGCGCGTTGTGGACGCGCGCAATGATCGAAAAATGCCGAATTGGTTCAAATGAGGAAATAGATGTAACCCGGATCGTCGTGGCGGTCGATCCACCGGCAAGCGCAGGCGGCGATGCCTGCGGGATCGTTGCCGCCGCGCTGTTGCGCGACGGACGGATCGCGGTGATCGAGGATGCGAGCGTCAGCGGCCTGAGCCCCGAGGGCTGGGCCAATGCGGTGGCGCGCTGTGCGGCGCGGCACGGCGCCGACCGGGTGGTTGCCGAGGCGAACCAGGGCGGCGACATGGTGAAGTCGGTCCTTCAGGCGGTGCACAGGACCCTGCCGGTGCGGCTGGTCCATGCGAGCCGCGGCAAGGCGGCGCGTGCGGAGCCGGTATCGGCGCTGTATGAAACCGGGCGCGTCGTCCATGTCGGCGGTCTTGCCAATCTGGAGGACCAATTGTGCGGCATGCAGTTCGCGGGCGGCTATGCCGGACCGGGCCGATCGCCCGATCGCGCCGACGCGCTCGTCTGGGCGATCAGCGAACTGGCGGGAAGCGGGAGGGCCGAGGCGCGGGTCAGCCTGGTCTAGGGTTAACCCAGATCAACCGGGATTATTCTGCTATCGCGGCGAACTGTTTGTCGGTATTTGTTATCGCGGCGCCGCGAATTTCGCGGCGTTTTTTGCCGCAGGACTATTGATGGACGGATTGACTGGCGAAGGCACGAGCAACACGACGACGCGGGCCGAGCGGCTCGGCGACGGCGTATTCGCGCGCCGGCTCGGCGAGGTCGGCGCATTGCAGGAAGGCGGCGACGCGTTTCGCGCTCTGGCCGATTCGATGCCGCAGATGGTCTGGTCGACGCTGCCCGACGGACATCACGATTATTACAATGCGCGCTGGTACGAATTCACCGGCGTGCCGATGGGATCGAACGACGGCGAAGGCTGGGCCGGGATGTTCCACGAGGACGACCAGGCCGAGGCGTGGAAACGATGGAGCCACAGCCTGGCGACGGGCGAACCGTACGAGGTCGAATACCGGCTGCGCCATCATAGCGGGACATATCGGTGGGTGCTCGGCCGGGCATCGCCGATCGTCGATGCGGAGGGCACGATCCTGCGCTGGATGGGGACGTGCACCGATATCGACGAGGCCAAGGCAATATCGCAGCACAACGACGTGCTGAGCCGCGAGCTGAGCCACCGGATCAAGAACATCTTTGCGGTGATATCGGGGCTGATCGGCATGACGGCGCGGTCGAACGCCGAATTCCAGGCACCCGCGCGCGACCTGCAGAGCCGGATTGCCGCACTCGGCAGGGCACACGAGTTCGTCCGGCCGCACAGCGAGTTTTCGCGGCCCGAAATGGTCGCGGTGACGCTGCACGGCATGCTCAACGAGATCTTCGCCGCCTACCCCGCGTTCATCGAGGGGCGGATGGCCATCGAAGGCGACGATTTCGAGATCAGCGACCGCGGCGCGACGCCGATCTCGCTCGTGTTCCACGAGCTGGCGACCAATTCGATGAAATACGGGGCGCTGTCGAACGACGAGGGGCGCGTCGCGATTATCGTCGCGAGCGATGGCGACGATGTCGTGTGCAGCTGGACCGAGCGCGGCGGGCCACCAATCGAACAGCCGCCCAGCCACGAGGGCTTTGGATCGAAGCTGACCGAGTTGGCGGTCAAGCAGCAGCTTGGCGGAAGTTTCGAACGCGAATGGCGGCGCGAGGGGCTGCACATGACGATCCGCGCCAAGCGCGTGCGCCTGACGCAATAGATCCGGCTGGCCGAAGCCGAAGACCGGCGACTGTGTGCGAACGCGCGCGTCAATCGCGCGGATCGGTGCCTGTCGTTAGCGGTTTCAGGGTGAGGTCGTGGCCGTTGCCTTGCAATATCACACCGCCGTCCGTAGCGGGTTTTATCGACGTGGCCGCCTCTAGCGCGGTGAAGACGTGTACGAGGCTGGGCGGAAGCCCGATCGTGCAGACGGCAACGACAGGAACGTTCGCGCCGGGTGGCGGCGGCGGAGATGGCGGCATGCGGCGTGCGGCAAACCGGTCGCTCTCGATGTAATAGCTTCGCGCCTGCTGCGCGCAGCGCGGCTCCCATACGAGGACGCTGTCATCGGCGACGAAATCGAGGTGCGCTTGCTGGTTCAGCGTCTTGCCGTCGAGGACCGACACGCGCCAACGCCCGGCGAGCGTGGGCACGGCGAGTTCCGATCGGGACTTCGGTCGCTCAAGGACAAGTTCATGGCCGTTACCTGCAAGGACCAACCTGCCGTCGGCTCGCTGGCTGGCGGTGTCGAGCGAGGGCAATAGCTGGAAGATTTCAGGCACCTCCTTCGGGAATCCGATTTCACACACGATCAACATATCGTCTTCGCCTGCAGGCGGGGCAGTCGCTTCATCGAATGATCGGCGAAATTCGATTGCCTGGCCTGCCTGGCGAAAATGGATGAATTGACCGGCGCATTCGGGTTTCCAGATCAAGGCATCACCCGATCCCGTCAGGCGGATCCCCGTCGTCAACGTTCCATCGATCGACGCGACCTGCCAGTCGCCCGCCAGATCGGGCTGGCTTGATTTCGCACCGGGGGATTCGGGCGCATCGGCGCGACTATTGGCATTGGGCGCTGCCGGCCCCGCGTCGCAAGCGCCACAGGTCAACAGCAATGCAATGGTAAAGATACGCAAGGTCATCAAGCATCCTCCGTGCCGCTACGAAAACCGAAGCGGAAAACGGTGCGAGCCTCGACCAACGTCGTCAGTTGGGCGCGCGCGCCGGTCAGGCGGCGTGGGCGAAAGCGACGAAGCCTGGCGGCGGGGTCGGCGTCGGGGTCGAAATCGCGGCGCAGCGCATAATCGAGCACCTGGTCGATCAGGCGGACGTCGGCAGGCTTGGTCACGACACCGAGCGTGCCGGGAATGCCGCCGCCGAGCTGGGCCGGGTTGGCGGTGACGAAGATGACCTTGATACCGTATTCGCGCGAGAGGAGTTCACCGATCATCGGGCCGGTCGCGCCGTCGCACAGGTTGACGTCGACGAGCGCGATATCGACTTCGGGCGATGCGAGCTGCATCGCCGAAGCGGTGTCGTCAGCGATTCCGGCGCAGACATAGCCGCCGTCTTCGATGGTTTCACAGATATCGGCGGCGACGAAACATTCGTCTTCGACGATCAGGACACGGACAGGCACGACGAGGCTCCCTCGATCTAGGTTCGGCGTGGTTACTTGGACCTGAAACAACTTACATTCCTGCCGATAGTTCCCTTTTGAGTCATTTTTTCAAGGGGGCCTCGCGCCGACCGGTTTGGCACGTTAGCGTGGCGGCGGCGATGCCACAGGAGCAAACAGGATGAACCAGGCGATCCCCCCGAACGACGCGGTGCGCCGGTCATGCTGACCGATGCGACGATGCTGGCAATCGCGCAGGCGGTTGCCAAGGGATTCGAGTTCGCCGGGATCGCGGTGATCGTGATCGGCACGCTGATCGCCTTTGCCAAGGCGGGCGCGATGGTCGCGCGCGGCCTGGGCGCGGCAGGAACCGAAGCGGGCGAGCGCGCCGATGCGGGCGAGCGGGATGTCGTGCCGGCGTTTCGCAAGACGCTGGGGCGGTCGATCCTGACGGGCCTCGAACTGCTGGTCGCGGCAGACATCATCCGCACGGTGGCGGTCGAGCCGACGCTGCAGAGCGTCCTCGTGCTCGGGCTGATCGTGCTTATCCGGACGTTTTTGAGCTTCAGCCTCGAGGTCGAGATCGACGGGCGCTGGCCGTGGCAGGGGAAGCGGCGTGAGGGCCGATATAGCG
>CAWDAN010000005.1:0-220000 GCA_963800335.1 uncultured Alphaproteobacteria bacterium
GTCTGCGGACCGACCGCTGATGGTACGCCCAATCTCAAATCGAGACTCGTTCCGACAATCTTGACTTGGCGGCAAGCAGCACTCAATCACTCGCTCCCTAGTGATAAGCTTATCAGCAGGCCGTCCGATTAAGACGCGCAAATGCGTCAAGATGCGGATCAAGCGAGATGAAATTCTGAAGCCGCCTCGCGCAAACTCTCGACCGGCATGGGCCCAGAACACGACGTCGACCTGGAAGTCGTCCTCGCGCAGCTGCTCAACGGCGGGCACATAGTCGTTATCGCCCGAGACTATGGTGAAGGTGTCCCCAAAGCTAGCCGACTTATATGCATCGCGCGTCATCGCAGCGACCAGGCCGGTGTCGATCTTTTTCTCCTTATTTGCGACATTGCGGTCGTGCGTTACAACCTCGAAGCCAGCCTTTTTCGCGATTTCCCAGATTACGTCGTTCTGCGGCGGACGCGAGCCAAACAGCATCGCCGAAGGGCGCGCGGTGTCTGCCTTGTTGTTGCCGGCGACGAACTGATAGAGCTTGCCGAAGCTCAAGCGGTAGTCGTTGTCTACGATGCGGTTGATCGAACGCATCCCAAATATCCATTGCCAAGCCCTGACGCACCGCGCTCACGCGCTTGCCCTCGATGAACACGTTGGAATTATCGACGTAAGTCCCGTCAGCCATGCTTTTCCTCCAAGTTGGCTATTTCTCTGCATGAGGAGAGGTAGGGAGTCGACCGGCGATTGGCACAAGCAGGATTAGGCCACCTTCCCGTCACCTTTGTATTCTGCCCCACTATCGGCAGCTTTCGGGAGAGCAGGAAAGGATCGTGTATGGCGACAGTTAGGGCGCAAAGTTGACGTTAAAATGGCGCCGGTGGCAGTTCCGCCCTCCTTCCTCCATCGGCATCCTGCGCGCGCGCACAACGCACGAATCCCTTGCTTTCGTGCCCCCTGCGCCGCCATTCCCCTCGCTGAAACAGCGACGGGGTCGCGGTGGCCTTGGCTACGCCTCCGCGCGCCGCTTCTTGCCGGCGAACCAGAAGCTGTAGCTTGCCAGCAGGCCGAGCAGCATCAGGACCAGGCCGCCGAAGGTCAGCGCCAGGCGCCAGGCCACGCCGCCGACCTTGGCCGCGTGGACCGGATAGTATTTCTCGGTCACTTTCGCCGCAGTGTCGCCCGCGGCCGGGTCGATGCTGGCCAGCGTCGCGGCGTTGGCGGGGTCGAGATAGACGTAGGAACGGCCGTTGGGCGTCCATTCGAAATCCTGCTTCATCCGGATCGCGACCGCGTCACCCGGATTCTTCGGCATCATCAGGCGGCGCGGGGCGGAGCCGGGAAAGGCGCGCTGCGCGCTCGCGATCACTGCGGGCCAGTCGGTGTCGCCATCGGGGGCGGCGACGCCGGTCGGAAGCGCCGCGACGGGGGTGCGCGCGGCCCATGGCGAGAGGAGCGCATCGGACACGCCGGAAAAGATCATCATCGTGCCGGTGAACGCCGTCACCAGCAGCAACGGCGATGCGACGAGGCCGAGGTCGCGATGCTGGCGGACGATCGCGCTTTTCGTCATGCGGGCGGGCCACAGCCGGAACCTGAAGGTGCGGCGCGTGCGCCACCACAGGATCAGGCCGGTGATCGTGAACGCCAGGAGGAAAACGCCCAGTACGCCCGTCGCATATTCGCCGGTCTCGCCGAGAAAGAGATGGTGGTGGAGGTCGAACAGCCACAGTTCGGGCCGGCCCCAGACCGACTGCCAGCTGTCCACGACGGCGCCCGACTGGGTCAGGTAGGCGCCGCCGCCATCGGCATAGATTGCCTGGTGCAGGCCGATCTCTTCGCCGGCGAAGGTGATCCGGCTGAGCGTGGAATCGCGTTCGAGCGCGGCAGCGACGACGCGGCCGATCGCGACGGGATCGCCATCGGGCGCGTCGTGCGCGCCGGGCAGGCCGATCCAGCTGCCCTCCCACAGCAGGGCCGTCCCCGACAGCGCGATGACGGCGAGGAAGAGACCGAGGAACGCGCCGCTCCAGCGGTGCAGGATCGACAGCAACCGCATCAGAAGCTGCCGCGCCAACCGAGCGTGAAGGTGCGGCCGCGACCCGAGAAGAAGCGGCTGTTGTCGGTGACGCGGACGGTGTCGCTGTCGTAGGTGACATACTGGGCATCGGCGATGTTCTGTATGCCCAGCGAGAATTCACCCACGTCGCTGCGATAAGACAGGTACGCATCGACGAGCGTATAGCCTTCGAAATCGGTCGCGCTGGCGGCGTCGTTGAATTCGCGCGGCAGGTAGACGCGGGCCTGGGCGCGTGCGGCGAACGGGCCGGCGGTATAATCGGCGGCGAGGTTGATGCGGTCGGGCGAGATGTTCGCACCGTCGAGATCCTCGTCGACCTGTCCGTCGCCATCGCCGTCGGTGTGCCCTTCGAGCGCGGCATAGCCACCGCTCAGCGACAGGCCGGGGAGCGGCGTGCGCCACGCCAGGCTGGCCTCGAAACCCTCGATCTCGATCGGCTGGCGCTCGACCTCGAAAACGTCGTTGCGCAGCACCAGCAGCGATCCGAAATCGCTCGACGACCAGAAATAGCTCGCCGAGGCGGTGAGCGCGCCCTTGTCGTATTCGAGCCCCAGTTCGCGATTGTTCGAGACGACGGGTTCGAGCGACAGGAAGTCGTCGATATCGACGCCGGGCTGCGTCACGCCGCGCAGGATGCGGCCGACATCGGCGATCGTGAAGCCCTCGGCATAGCTGCCATAGGCGCGCAGGCCATCGACCGGTTCGACGATCACGCCCGCGTTCAACAGCACGTCCTCGAACGCCGGATTGCCGCCCGACACGGCAACGGGGCCGTAGCTGTAGAGCGTTTCATAGTCGTCGACCGACAGCCGGACGTTTTCATAGCGCAGGCCGCCCGCCAGCCGGACCTTGCCGCCGGCCAGCGCGAGGTTGCCCTGGACGAAGGGCGCGAGGCTGCGGAAATCGCTCTGCGGGACCCAGATGCGACCGGTCTGCGCCAACGTCTGCTCGGTGCGGTCGAACAGCGCGTCGAAGCCCGCGGTAACGACGAGCGACTCGAGCCCCGGGACGGCGCGTTCGTAACTGAGCTTGCCGCCCAGCTTGCGCGACCGGTTGGCCGACTGGTCGAACAACGTGCCGGTCGGGTCGATGCGGGGATCCTGGAAGGTGCCGAAGACGCCGCCGCCGAAGACATCGTCGGTTCGGCTATAGAAAGCCTGCGCGATCAAGGTGCCGCCACCGAGTGCGCTGTCGGTCAGCGATGCCGACAGCAGGTGCGCGGTGTTGGCCGGCGGATCGCCGGTGATCGTTCCGCGAATGCTGCTGGCGGGCGTACCCGTCGCGCGATTGCCGGGGACGAGGACGTAATGGCCGTTGCCTTCGAGTTCGAAGCGGTTGGCGACGATCTCGAACCGGGTGCTGGGCGTAAGGTCGTAGCCGAGGCGCGCGAACACCGACCAGCTGTCGCTATCCTGCACCTCGCCCTGCGTCCCGTCGACGCCGATCCGGTTGCCGTCGCCGTCGAAGAACGCGCCGCGACGCTCGGCGGTGGCGCCAATGCTGAAATCGAACGCACCGTCGCGATAGCCGACGAGCGCGCCGATCTTGGCGCCGATCCCTTCGCCCGCGAAATTATCCGATGCAGTGACCTGGGCCAGCGCTCGCGTGGCGACGCCGTCGCGCGCCGGGGCGCCGACAGTCACCTGGTTGACCACCCCGCCGGTCGCGCCGATGCCCTGGAGCGCGTTCGAGCCGTAGATCACCTCGACCCGATCGATGAAGAACGGGTCGATCGTATAACCGTCGCGCGAACCGTCGCGCACCGGCGTCGATTGCGGGATGCCGTTGATCGCGTACAGCGGCGAACGTCCGCGCAGGCTCTCGCCAGCTCCGCTGAGCTTTTCGCGCGTCGGCGAAAACGACGGGAGCAGCGCCGAGACCGCATCGACCGTCGAACCCGAAATCTGCACCTGGCGGGCGAGCGCTTCGCTGTCGATCACGTCGACCGTCAACGGCAGCGCGCTGGCGGGCAGCTGCGTGCGGGCGGCGGTGACCACGATCCCGGCGTCGGCAGCCACGTTTTCCTCGTCGGCGTCGGATGCCTGGGCGAGGACCGGCGAAGACATGGCAACAAGGCTGGTAGCGGCCAGCAAGGCGAAACTGCGTATCATTAAAGGCTCCCTGATTTCGGTCAGCGGGCCCTAGCGCTAATGATAATCGTTCGCAAGATTATCTTTCCACTTTCTGGATGCAGCCTCAACTGGCCGCAATCCAGCCTGACAACAGCCACAGGTCCTGACTCGCCGGGCGCTGGTGATCGCAACGGGGCGCAGGCCCACACCGGCGGTTGGCTCGCAAGACAGCCGCGAATCGCCCGGCACCCCCTTCCCCGATCCCCGTCCCCCTGCTAGAGCGCGGGCAACTCACGAATCCCTTGCTTTCGTGCCGGATGGGTCGCCCTTCCCCTCGCTGAAACAGCGGCCGGGTCGCGTTGCCGATGCCACCGCGTGCGACGGCCCAGAAAGACAGGTGGCCCCCATGACCGACTCCCTCAACACCCGCGACACCCTCACCGTCGGCGGCGCAAGCTACGGCTATTACAGCTTCGCCAAGGCCGCCGCCGCTCTGGGCGGAAACGCACAGGCAAATATCGACCGCCTGCCCTTCTCGATGAAGGTGCTGCTCGAGAACATGCTGCGCTTCGAGGACGGCGGCGCGACGGTTTCGACCGAAGACGCCGCCGCTGTCGTCGGCTGGGCCGCCGATCCCAAATCGACCAAGGAGATCCAGTATCGCCCCGCGCGCGTGCTGATGCAGGATTTCACCGGCGTACCGTGCGTCGTCGATCTCGCCGCGATGCGCGATGCGATCACCGCGCTCGGCGGCGACCCGGCCAAGATCAACCCGCAGGTCCCCGTTCACCTCGTCATCGACCATTCGGTCATGGTCGACGAATTCGGCACGCCAAAGGCATTCGAAGACAACGTCATCCGCGAATACGAACGCAACATCGAACGCTACGAATTCCTCAAATGGGGATCGAAAGCGCTCGACGATTTCGCCGTCGTTCCCCCGGGCACCGGCATCTGCCACCAGGTCAATCTCGAGCATGTCGCGCAGTCGGTCTGGACCGGCAAGGACAGCGCGGGCGCGGCGATCGCCTATCCCGACACCTGCGTCGGCACCGACAGCCACACGACGATGGTCAACGGGCTGGGCGTGCTCGGCTGGGGCGTCGGCGGGATCGAGGCCGAGGCGGCGATGCTCGGCCAGCCGGTATCGATGCTGATCCCCGAAGTCGTCGGTTTCCGCCTGACCGGCGCGATGGCCGAAGGCATCACCGCGACCGACCTCGTGCTGACCGTCACGCAGATGCTGCGCGCGCACGGCGTCGTCGGCCGCTTCGTCGAATTCCACGGCCCCGGGCTCGACGTCCTCAGCCTCGCCGATCGCGCGACGATTTCGAACATGGCGCCCGAATACGGCGCGACCTGCGGATTCTTCCCCGTCGATGCCAAGACGATCGAGTATATGCGCCTGACCGGGCGCTCCGAAGAGCAGATCGCACTGGTCGAGGCCTATTGCCGCGCGCAGGGCATGTGGCGCGAAGCCGGCGAGGACCGCGACTTCGTCTTCACCGACAGCCTCGAGCTCGACATGACCGACGTCGTCCCCAGCCTCGCCGGACCCAAGCGGCCGCAGGACAAGGTCGCGCTGACCGGCGTCGATGACCTGTTCAACCGCGATCTCGCCAGCGTCTACAACCGCGAGAAGGCGGTCCGCGTCCCCGTCGAAGCGGGCGCGGCGGCCGATGGCGCCAACAGCGGTGCCGATCCCTATGGCGCATCGACGCACGACCGCGTCGCGCCCGCCGGACAGGAAGGCACGATCGGCGACGGCGACGTCGTCATCGCCGCGATCACCAGCTGCACCAACACCTCGAACCCCACCGTGCTGATCGCCGCCGGCCTCGTCGCTCAGAAAGCCAACGCGCTCGGCCTCACCTGCAAGCCGTGGGTCAAGACGAGCCTCGCGCCGGGATCGCAGGTCGTCACCGATTATCTCGACAAGGCGGGATTGTCCGACGAGCTCGACACGCTTGGCTTCAATCTCGTCGGCTATGGCTGCACGACGTGCATCGGCAATTCGGGGCCGCTCGCGCCGCCGCTCAGCAAGGCGATCAACGACAACAACCTCGTCGTCGCATCGGTCCTGTCGGGCAACCGCAATTTCGAAGGCCGCGTTTCACAGGACGTGCGCGCGAACTTCCTCGCCTCGCCGCCGCTCGTCGTCGCCTATGCGCTCAAGGGTTCGGTCACGACCGACATGGTCTCGACCCCGCTTGGCCAGGACCGCGACGGCAACGACGTCTTCCTTGCCGACATCTGGCCGACCAATGCCGAGGTCCGCGCCAAGGTCGACGCCTTCGTCAACCGCGACATGTACATGGCGCGCTACGCAGAGGTGTATTCGGGCGACGACAAGTGGCGCGCGATCGACGTTGCCGGCTCAGCCACTTACGCCTGGCGCGCAGGCTCGACCTATATCGCCAACCCGCCCTATTTCGACGGCATGGAGATGACCCCAGCGCCCGTCGGCGACATCCGCGATGCCAAGTGCCTCGCGCTGCTCGGCAATTCGATCACCACCGACCACATCTCGCCCGCCGGCGCGATCAAGGTCGACAGCCCTGCGGGCCGCTACCTGATGGAGCACCAGGTCGCGCGAACCGACTTCAACAGCTACGGCAGCCGCCGCGGCAACCACGAGGTCATGATGCGCGGCACCTTTGCCAACATCCGCATCAAGAACGAAATGGTCCCCGGCGTCGAAGGCGGCATGACCAAATACGACGGCGAGACGATGGCGATCTATGACGCCGCGATGAAGCACAAGGCCGACGGCACGCCGCTCGTGGTCGTCGCGGGCAAGGAATACGGCACCGGCTCAAGCCGCGACTGGGCCGCCAAGGGCACGATCCTGCTCGGCGTTCGCGCAGTCGTCGCCGAAAGCTTCGAGCGCATCCACCGGTCGAACCTTGTCGGCATGGGCGTGCTGCCGTTGCAGTTCGCCGAAGGCGTGACGCGCACGACGCTCGGCCTGACCGGCGACGAGAGCTTCACGATCGAAGGCGTCGCCGATCTGAAGCCGCGCCAGACGCTCAGCGTACGCCTGACCCGCGCCGACGGCACGAGCGAAGTGTTCGAGACGCTGTGCCGGATCGATACCGCCAACGAGCTCGAATATTACTATAATGGCGGCATCCTGCAGTACGTGCTGAGGAACCTCGCGGCACAGTGATGCGATGAGCGGGGAGCAGCGCCTGGCGCGTCCCCGCGATTCGCTGCGGGACCATCTAAATTCATTGCCCCGGAATGTTGCTGGCCCTCCGCTTCGCTGCGGGACCATCTCAATTCATTCCCCCGGAATGAATTTAGATGGTGGGCGCTGACGGGCTCGAACCGCCGACCCTCTCGGTGTAAACGAGATGCTCTACCAACTGAGCTAAGCGCCCCTATGGGGAAGCGCCGATTAGCCGTGCCGGCGCGCTCCGCGCAAGGCTTACGCGGGCAGCAGCGATCCGATCGCCAGCATGTCCGCGAAATAGGCATGCATCGCCTGCGCGGTTTCGTCGCTCAGCGCGATGAACACGCGCCGCCCGTCGCTCGGGTCGCTGCGCCGTTCGAACAGGCCCGCCTCGGTCATCGTCCTGATCCAGCGCAGCGCGGTCGTCGCCGGTACCGCCGATGCGATGCACAGGCTCGACACCGAAACCGGCCGCCGGTCGATCCGCGCGACCATCAGGTCGAGCAGCATGTCCCAAGCGGGATCGCCGAACAGGTCGCTGGGGAAATGCTTGTCGCGCAGGCGGCGCATGCGGATCATCTTGCGGATATCGAGCGAGGTGACCCCCGCCCGCCGCTGACCATCGAGCGAATTGAGGCGGGGCTGACAGCCGTAGCCGCGCGAAGGGTCGGCGACGGTGCCCGTCGTGAACGCGCATCCGTTGACCGATCCATCGACCGGTTGCGCAGCGCGGCCTCCAGCCATCCGGTCGGCCGCCGCGTCAGTCAGGTTGGCGAGCGCATGGGCGATCCGGCCAACTTCGTCGCGCAGACGCGCCAGTTCGCTTTCCTGCGCCTCGCCTCCACTATCGAACGCCGCCGAGGCCAACCCGGTCGACGCGGCCTGCAGTGCCAGTACGCGTTCAAGTGCAGTCGGATCGGCGAGGATCGGGCAGCGGCTGTCGCCGAACGCGCCCCACGCCCAGTCGAGCGCGGCGGCATCGACCGCCTCGATCACGAAGGCGGTCGCGGGGTGGCTGGCGATCGCTGCGCGCAGCGCCAGCGTCCAGCGGTGCGAAGGCGCTTGCGTCACGCCGATCCATACCAGAGCGCTTTCGAGCACGGCGACGGGCGGCGGAGTCGCGTCGATCGCTACCGTTCGCACAAGGCGGAACGTGTCGGGCAGCGATTGGTCGAGCCGCGGCAGGAAGGCGGGGTCGGCGATAACGATCACCCCGATCTCGTCGCATTGCGGAAAATTCCGTTGGTCCATGTCGAATGCCGGCGCGCCCATTACATCCTCCGTGTGTTTCGATCTTACGTGTCGCAAACCACCGTTTCGGCGCCAGCCTGCTCATGACAAGCTCGACTATGGCCGCTTCGGACCGCCGCAGACGACGCAAAAGAGCCGCAACGAACAGATATCGTTCGTTTAAGGAACATATCCGGAACGGATGAGGTTTTCAAGAAGGCTCTTGGTTGTGCCGATCTGGCGCGGATATGGCCTAGTCCTGCGCCATCGCCAGGATCGTGCGCCATTCGTCGGGCGAGATCGGGCAGACCGACAGGCGCGACTGGCGCAGCATCGCCATCTCGGCGAGCTTCGGTTCGGCCTTCATCTGCGCGAGGCTGACCGGGTGGGCGAGTTTCTCGACCGGCTTGACGCTCACCGCGACCCATTTGTCGGGCCATTTTTCGGGCTGTTCGGCAGTCGGGTCGGGATAGGCGGCGCGGCTGACCTGCATGATCCCGACTGCGGCCTTGCCGGTGATGCTGTGATAGAACAGGACCTCGTCGCCGACGCACATTTCGCGCATGAAATTGGCGGCCTGGGCGTTTCGTACGCCGTCCCAGCGGCCTTCGCCCTCGGCAACGAGGTCGTCCCAGCTATAGGCGTCGGGTTCGGATTTCATCAGCCAGTGGCGCGGTTCGGTCATGGCAGTCGCCTAGCCCAAAGCAGCGGCCGATGGAAAGAGGGCCGTCCCCTGGCCAGTCGATCCGGCCAGGGAGGCGGCCCTCAGGCGATGCGCGCCGTGAGCGGGGGGATATGCGCGCGCCGCATTGGCAAGACTTCAAATATCATTCAGGGCCAGGTGCCAGCAGCTTGTCGATCGGATGGATCATCCCGTTCCCCGCAGCAATGTCCGTTCCGCCAATAGTGGCCACCTTGCCAGTACTGTCCGTAACGGTGATCATATCACCTTCCGCCTTGACTGTCAGGTCCGAACCGGCGAGCGTCTTGAGCACTGCCGATCCATCGCTTTTCTTGAGCAAAGCCCGCAAATCCGACACTTGCAGCACGCCGTTGACGATATGCGAGTTGACGATGCCGACCAGGCGCGCCTTGTTTTCGGGCATCGTCAGCATGTCGAATTGGCCATTTGGCAGTTGGTCGAACGCCGAGTCGGTCGGCACGAACAGCGTGTAGGGACCGCCGTGCGTGAGCGTCTCGCCGACTCCCGAAGCGGTCAGCGCCGCCATGAACTTGGTCGTGTCGGGAAGCTGCCGAATACTCTCGACAACGGTGTTGGCGATCGCCTCTTCATTGGCGGCCGGGACGCGAGAGCGATTCGACATCGGAGGCAATGACCGCATCGGCCTCGTTGCGCGCCGCCTTGTCGCCGCATCCGGCCAGCGCCAGCGCACCGGCCAAGGCGATGCCAATCTTCCTGCGTATCGCACCCATCGATCGTCCTTCTCTCTACCGTATCGCGCCCGATCGTTCGTCGAGCCAACGTCTCAATATTCCGCCCGGTTCCGAACCTCGCATGAACGCATCGGCTCTTTTTCCGCGGACGGCATTGCTGTAGCGGATATTGCACAGCAACCCAGAATTATCGAATAGGATATCATCATGTCGGATCAGGTTCCGGTCATTTCCATGCGCTTGCCGCAACGCGAATTTGCCGAGGCGTTCGGTGCCTCCTTCGAACGCTTCGGCTTCGCGATGGTCGAGGACCACGGCCTTGACCAGGAGCTGGTCGACCGGGCGTGGGAAAAAACGCGCGAATTCTTCGCCCTGCCCGACGCCGAAAAGCGCACTTACGTGCTCGAAGGCCGCGCCGGGGCGCGCGGCTATACGCCGTTCGGGACCGAGATTGCCAAGGACGCGCAGCATGTCGATCTCAAGGAATTCTGGCACGTCGGTCGCGACCTGCCCGAAGGCCATCCGCTGTCCGACAGCATGCCGCCCAACATCTGGCCCGAACGGCCCGCCGGGTTCCGCGACGCGCTCGAACCGCTGTTCGGCGAATTCGACCGGGTCGGGGGGCAGTTGCTCGCCGCGATCGCGATCTATCTCGGGCTCGACGACGACTGGTTCGAAGGTCCCGTCAGCGATGGCAACAGCGTCCTGCGGCTGCTCCATTATCCCCCCGTCGACGGGACCGCACCCGGCATCCGCGCCGGCGCTCACGAGGATATCAACCTGATCACGCTGCTCCTCGGAGCCGAGGAAGCGGGCCTCGAGATCAAGGGGCGCGACGGCGAATGGCTGCCGGTCAATCCGCCGCAGGGCGCGCTGGCGGTCAATGTCGGCGACATGCTCCAGCGGCTGACCAACCACCGCCTGCCCTCGACGACGCACCAGGTGCGCAATCCCGATGCGGGTCGCGCGGGCAAGGCGCGCTATTCGATGCCGTTCTTCCTGCACCTGCGGTCGGATTTTCCCATTCGCACGCTGCCCGGCTGTATCGATGCCGAGCATCCCAACCGCTATCCCGACGCGATCCTGGCCGACGATTATCTGCGCGAACGGCTGATCGAGATCGGTCTGATGAAGGCCTAGCCTTTACAGATAGACGAAATCGCGGTCCCATGCCTTGAGCCCGGCACCGCCATCGACGAACAAAGTCTGCCCGGTGACGTGCTCGGCACGCGCGAGATAGAGCACGGCATCGGCGATGGCCGCGGGCGTCGGGTGGTCGGCCAGCGGCAGCATCGCGCCGACCCGGCGCCATTGCTCGGCGTCATAATCGTCGGTCGGCAGCGTCGGCCCCGGGGCGACCGCGTTGACGCGGACATGCGGCGCAAACGCGACCGCCATCGTCCGCGTCGCCTGCCACAGCGCCTGTTTGGCGATCGTGTAGGCGAACTGGTCGGGCACCGGGTTGGCTACCCGCTGATCGAGGATATTGACGATTGCGGCCGGGCGACCGGCCTGCGTCGCCGCCGCGGCAACGGCTTGTGCCAGCGCAACGGGGGCGAGGCAGTTGACCTGTATGTTGCGGCTCAGCGTTGCAGCATCGGCGGCGCGCCAGTCACCCTGTTCGAACAGCGAGGCGTTGTTGACCAGCAGCGTAGGCGCAGAGCCGAAATGGTCGCTGACCGCGTCGAACAGCGCGGCGACATCTTCCGGCTTGGCGAGGTCGGCATGGAACTGCGCATGCCCAAGGCGGCTTTCGTCCAACGCATCGCGTAGCGGCGTGTCGGGCTCACTCTCGCTGCGGCCGTGCAGCGCGAGGCGATAGCCAGCCCTGGCGAGTTGTGCGGCGATCTGTGCGCCGACCCGGTGCAATCCCCCGGTGACGAGGGCGAGCGGCGGCGCATCGACCATCAGCGCCGCGTCCGCCGCATCGTGATGCCGATCTTCTCGCTCGCTTCGGCGATCGCCAGCTTGACGATGCTGACCGTCACCGCGGTGACCTTGTCATCCTGCAGGAAGATCGTCTCGATGATATGTTCGGCGACCGATTCGATCAGCGTGAAATGCCGGTCGCGCGGGATCGCGCTGGTCGCGGCGTGTTTGAGATCCATATAGTTCTTCGACGCCGACAGCGGCGTGTCGGGGGCATAGCGATCGGCGATCGCGAGCTCGGCGCGCACCGCGATACGCAGCGGCTGTGGCAAATGCGTCTCTTCGGAATAGATGCCCGTCAGCACGTCGATCTCAAGATCGTCGACGGCGAGGATGAGCGTGTCGGATTGGGTCAAGTGCGGGACCTTTTGGCGTGGGCGGTGCGACCAGCGCATAGCCGCGCCGACGCGCGCGGTCGAGGGGCTGGGACGGCAAAGCGTAAGCGCCTTTGCGTCGCCGCGCGCTTTTGCGTATTCGCGTGAACCATGGCCCAGCCGATCCAGCCCCCGCCGCCCGAATTTGCCGCAAGCTCGCTCGCCGAGCTCGCGCGCCATGCCGAGGCGGGAACGCTGCCGCCGGTCGAACACTGGCAGCCGACGCATTGCGGCGACAGCGAGATGCGGATCGCCGCTGACGGGACGTGGTTCCACCAGGGTTCGCCGATCGGCCGCGCGGCGATGGTGCGATTGTTCTCGACCGTTCTGCGACGCGAACCAGACGGCAGCCACGTCCTCGTCACCCCCGTCGAGAAGCTCGACATTGTCGTCGATGACGCGCCGTTCACCGCGGTCGAGCTGCGCGCCGAGGGCAGCGGCAACGATCGCCGGCTCGCCTTTCGCCTCAACACCGGCGACATCGTCGTCGCGGGGCCCGAGCATCCGCTGCGCTTTGCGATGCGCGATGACGGCCCGCATCCCTATCTCCACGTCCGCGGCACGATCGGCAACGGGCTCGAGGCGTTGATCGTGCGTAGCGTCTACTACGAGCTTGCCGAACTGGCACTGGCAGACGACGGCGATGCGCCCGAACTGTGGAGCGACGGCGCGCGGTTTCCGCTGGACCCGGCATCGTGAGCCTGACTGACGCCCTGCGTGGTGCGCTTGCCGAGGGCGCGCACCGGGCCTCTCCGCAGGTTGGCGACGAACGCCGCACGATCGCCCCGCCGAGCGTCGATCCGGTTGCGGCGGCGGTGCTGATCGCCTTTATCGACCGGCCGCGCCCCGCGATCATCCTGACGCGCCGGACCGAAATGCTGCGCAAGCATCCCGGCCAGGTTGCCTTTCCCGGGGGGCGGATCGACCCCGGCGAAGATGCCGTCGCCGCCGCACTGCGCGAGGCCGAGGAAGAAATCGCGCTGCCGCGCGACAAGGTCGAGATCATCGGGCTCGGCCCGACCTACATTACCGGGACCAATTTCCATGTCACCCCCGTGATCGCGACGGTGCCGGACGGCGTCATCCTGACACCCAATCCCGACGAGGTCGCGGCGGTGTTCGACATCGATGCCGAAGCGCTTTTCGCTCCCGCCAACCGCGAAAGCCACGAGGGCGAATGGCAGGGCGCGACGTGGCGCTATTACCGCATCATCGGCCACGCCGAGACGGTCTGGGGCGCGACCGCGGGCATTGTCATCAACGTCGCCGCCCAGCTCGGCCTCGACAGCAACCCGGCGCGGTTCAACCGCGACGCCGGGCAGCGGATGCACGCATGAAGGCGGCCATGCTTCCCGCCGCCGACTGGACGCGCGACCCGCGCCTTGCCCGGCTCGTCGCCGCGCTGAGCGCCGATGGCGGCGCGGTACGCTATGTCGGCGGCGCGGTCCGCGACACGATCGCCGGGCTGGTGGCGAGCGACGTCGACCTGGCGACCCCGCTCGAGCCGGTCGAGGTCATTGCACGCCTCGAGGCCGCAAACATCAAGGCGGTCCCGACGGGCATTGCGCATGGCACCGTCACCGCGGTGGTCGAGGGAAAGCCGTTCGAAGTGACGACGCTGCGCCGCGATGTTGCGACCGACGGACGCCGCGCCACCGTCGCCTTCGCGACCGACTGGCGCGACGACGCCGCGCGGCGCGATTTCACGATCAACGCGCTCTACGCCGACCCGCAGAGCGGCGCGATCAGCGACTATTTCGGCGGGCTCGACGATCTTGCCGCGGGCCGCGTGCGTTTCATCGGCGACGCCGCCGCGCGGATCGACGAAGACCATCTGCGGATCCTGCGCTTCTTTCGCTTCCATGCCCGGTTCGGCAAAGGCGCGCCAGACGAGCAGGCGCTCGCCGCGGTCGTTGCCAAGGCGGAGACGATGCGCGCACTGTCGCGCGAGCGAATCGCGAGCGAAGTGCTGCGCCTGCTCGCATTCGACGATCCGCGCACGACGATCGAGGTGATGGTCGGACACTGTATCTTCGCCCCGATCGTGCCCGAGATCGACGCGGCATCGCTTGCGCGGCTCGATACGCTGATCGCCAACGAGCGGGCCTCGGGAGCCAAGGCCGACGGCGTCCTCCGCCTGATTGCACTGGCGCCGATCGCCCCCGACGAGGCCGCATCAATGGTCGCGCGGCTCAAGCTGTCGAGCGCCAACCAACGTCGTGCCAAATGTGCGCGCATGGCCGGTGCCCGGCTTTCGGAAGACCCGCGCCACCTCGCCTATCGCCTGGGCATCGAGGCAGCACGCGACGGCTGGCTGTTGTCGGGTGATCGGTCGGCGGCGACGCAGGCGCTCGGTCGGCTCGACGGCTGGACGCCGCCGAAGCTGCCGATCAGGGGCGGCATGATCGTGTCGCGCGGGATCGCCGCCGGGCCGTTGGTGGCGCAGTTTCTCGCAGAGGTCGAGAGCCGCTGGGTCGCGGAGGATTTTCCCGATGATACGCGCGCGCGCGAAATCCTCGATCAGTTGCTCGAGGAAAGCTTCCAGTAAGTGAAAGCCTTATCGGCGCTGATCGGCCGCGAATAATAAAAGCCCTGTCCGTAGGTGCAGCCGAGCAGCGACAACGCGCGCTCGATTTCCTTGCATTCGATGCCCTCGGCGGTCGTTTCCATGTCGAGCGAGTCGGCGAGACCCTGGATCGTCCGCAGGATCGCTGCCTGGTCCTGGTCGTCGGTCAGGCCGCTGACGAAGCTCTGGTCGATCTTGAGCACGTCGATCGGCAGGCGCTGGAGATAGGCGAGGTTCGAATAGCCGGTGCCGAAATCGTCCATCGCGACGCGCGCCTTGAGCGACTTGAGCTCGGCGAGCACCGCCATCGCGCGGTCGGGATCGCCGATGATCGCGCTCTCGGTCAGTTCGAGCATCAGCCGGTCGCCGGCGATCCCCGAAGAGGCGAGCGCGCGGCGAACAACATCGGCGACATCGTCTCGGGCGAGCTGGATCGCCGAAACGTTGACGCCGACATACACCGGAATCTCCTGGCCCAGCTTGCGGTCCCATTCGGCGAGCGTGTTTGCCGCAGTCTCGATCGCCCAGCGGCCCAGCGGGACAATCAGGCCCGAATCCTCGGCAATCGGGATGAAATCGTCGGGCGCGATCGCGCCGTCCTTGTGATCCCAGCGCGCCAGCGCCTCGAAACCCGCGACACGGCCGGTCTTGAGTTCGACCAGCGGCTGGAAGGCGAGCGTCAGCTCGTCGTTCTCGATCGCCTCGCGAAGCTGCGTTTCGAGGCTGAAGCGGTCCTTGGTGACGGTGCCGACCTGCGGTTCGTAGATCTCGGTGCGGTCGGTCTGCTTGGCGCGCTTCATCGCGATCTGCGCGTGACGCATGACATTGTCGACATCGACATCGCCATTGCGCTGGATCGCGCAACCGATCGCACAATCGATGCTGATCTGCAGTTCGGACAGGCGGCACGGATTGTCGAAACAGCCCCGCACGCGCCGGGCGATTTCGCGCACGTCGACGCGGCCGTTGGCGACCTTCGCGAAAATCGAGAATTCGTCCCCGCCGGTCCGCGCGAGGAAATCGCCGGCGCGCAGGTTCGACTGGAGGCGGCGCGCGACGGTGATCAGCAATTCGTCGCCGGCGAGCGGGCCGATCGCCTCGTTGATGCGGCTGAAGCGCGCGAGGTCGATCGCAAGGATCGCGAATTCCTGCTTCTGCATCGCCGATCGCTTGAGCATCTTGTCGACCGCGTCTTCGAAGCCGCTGCGATTGGGCAGGCCGGTCAACGCGTCGGAGACCATTTCGCGCCGCAGGTTGCGTTCGGTGCGAACCTGGTTGGTGCGGTCGAGCAACGACAGCACGACAAGGTCGAGATCGTTGTCGCCGCGCGGCAGGCGCGCCGCGGTGACATCGTAATCGCGTCCGGCGACATCGCCGCCGCCACGCCAGGTGAACTGGGCGCTCAGCGCGTCACCCGAGGCGAATATCTTGAGCAGGGTCGTCAGTTCGGCAAAATGTTGCGTCCCGGTCTTCTGAAGATCGAGATCGCGGAAGTGATCGTTGGGAGAGACGACATCGAAATGGCCGTCGGCATGAATTTCCACGATCGCCGCCGCAATCGGCAACGCTTCGAGCAGGCGATCAGAATATGTCTCTCCTCGCGCCGAGGAGCCCGCCTCCGGATCAGGCAAGAGATGCTTTATGGACGCCTTCTTAGGCACGTACGAACCCCGTTCTGCCGCCGAAAAGTGACTTTCGAGCGGAGACCCTAGGCGTCAGGCTGTAAAATAAGCGTTACGCCGGACGAGTTATTTTCGTCGCCTATTCAAAGCGGTTATCGCGGGGAAAACCATTGGGCGGCATTCGACCCGCCGCGCCGCGCGCGACGCGCCACGCGGTCAGGTCGGCCTCGGTGCGCGTACGCCCGCTGTCGCCGCCCATCGCCCAGCTCAACCCGTCCTCGAAACGGAAAGTAATCGCGTCGGACAGGCCGCCGTCGCGATAGCGTTGCAGCATGACGCCCTGACCGCGGGCCATTTCGGGCAGCTCGGCAATCGGGAAGACGACAAGCTTGCGATTGTCGCCAACGACCGCGACGTAATCGTCGGTTGCACCGATCGGCCTGACGCATTTCAATCGCACCTTGGGCTTGAGATTGACCGTCTGGCGACCCTTGCGCGTTTCGGAAACCGCGGCTGATACCGGCAAGACGAACCCGCGACCCGCGCTCGATGCGACCAGCAGCCTTTCGGCCGCGGCGACCGGCAGCATCGCCACGATCGCCGCGTCGCTGTCGATATCGACCAGCAGCCGCAAGGGTTCGCCGAAGCCCCGACCGCCGGGCAGCCTGTCGGCGCCGAGCGTGTAGAAGCGGCCATTGTCGCACGCGAAGAGGATCTTGTCGGTGGTCTGCGAATGGACCGCGAAGGCGAGTGTGTCGCCGTCCTTGAACTTGCCCGCGTCGAGGCTGGCGAGGTCGGCATGTCCCTTCATCGCGCGGATCCAGCCGCGCTGCGACAGGATCACCGTCACCGGTTCGCGCTCGATCATCGCCTCGAGCGGAATTTCGCGTGCCGGCGCGGCCTGCTCGATCGTCGTGCGGCGCGCGCCGAGCGCGGTTTCGGGACCGTAGGTCTTGTGCAGAGCGGCAAGGTCGCGCTTCATCCGGGTGCGCTGACGGGCGGGGCTTTCGATCAGCTTGACGAGCTCTTCGCGTTCCTTTTCGAGCGCATCGCGCTCCGAGCGGAGTTCCATTTCCTCGAGCCGGCGCAACGAGCGCAGCCGCATGTTGAGGATCGCCTCGGCCTGGCGGTCGTTGAGCGCGAATTCGGCCATCATGACGGGCTTGGGCTCATCCTCGGTGCGGATGATCTCGATGATCCGGTCGAGGTTGAGGAAGGCGATGATATACCCGCCGAGCAGCTCCATCCGGTCGTCGATCTTGCCGAGCCGGTGGCGCGAACGATTGACCAGCACTTCGAACTGGTGCGCCAGCCAGTTCGCCAGCACCTCCTTGAGGCCCATCACGCGCGGCGTGTGCGTCGCGTCGAGGACGTTCATGTTGAGCGAGATGCGCGTTTCCAGATCGGTCAGCCGGTAGAGGCTGTCCATCAGCACCTGCTGATCGACGTTGCGGCTTTTCGGCACGAGGACGATGCGGATTTCCTCGTCCGATTCGTCGCGCACGTCCTCGAGGATCGGCAGTTTCTTGTCGACGATCAGCTGGGCGATCTGCTCGATCAGCTTGCCCTTCTGCACCTGGAAGGGGATTTCGGTGATGACGAGCTGCCAGCTGCCCGCGCCCGTGCCCTTTTCGACCTCGCCGAAGCGCGCGCGCACGCGCAGGCTGCCGCGCCCGCTTTCATAGGCCGCAGCGATCGTTTCGGGGCCGTCGACGATGAGGCCGCCGGTCGGCAGATCGGGACCCTGGACATGCTCGAGCAGTTCGGCGGTCGACGCGTCGGCGTTGTCGATCAGCAGCATCGCCGCGTCGATCAGCTCGGCGGCATTGTGCGGCGGGATGCTCGTGGCCATGCCGACGGCAATGCCGCTGGCGCCGTTGGCGAGCAGGTTGGGAAACAGCCCGGGCATGATCTCGGGCTCGTGTTCTTCGCCGTTATAGGTCGGCTTGAAGGCGACGGTGCCTTCGTCGAGGCCGGCCATCAGGTCGACCGCAACGCGTGTCAGCCGCGCCTCGGTATAGCGGAAGGCGGCGGCGCCATCGCCGTCGATATTGCCGAAATTGCCCTGGCCGTCGACCAGCGGGTAGCGCAGCGCGAACGACTGGGCGAGGCGAACCATCGCATCATATACCGACTGGTCGCCGTGCGGATGGTATTTGCCGATCACTTCGCCGACGACGCGGGCGCATTTCTTGTAGCCCTGCGCGGGATCGAGCTTGAGGCCGCGCATCGCCCATAACAGCCGCCGCTGGACCGGCTTCAGTCCGTCGCGCAGGTCGGGCAACGAGCGCGCGGTGATCGTCGACATCGCGTAGACGAGGTAGCGCTCTGACAACGCACTATCGAACGGGGCGTCGACGATGGCGTCGAACGGGTCGGGAGCGGTATCGGTGATCGTGTCGGACATGATCGGCGGTTAGCAAGCACGGGCTTCGCTGCAAAGGGGAAGCCGCCGAATTGACATCGGTGTGGCAAGCTGGTCGACACTGTCGCGATGTTCGCCGAACTATCGATCGCGACCGTGATGGTCCTGCTGACCGTGGTGATCCACGGTGCCGGGCTGTTCGGCCTGTCGCGCGTGCTGCGCCTCGAGGCGCGCGAAGAGGCGGCCGCGCACATCCATCCGATGTCGCCGCGCGGCATGGCGATGACGCTGCTCCTCGTGCTCGGCCTGGTCGCGCTGCACGGCGTCGAGATATGGGCCTATGCGCTGCTTTACCTGGCGCTCGATGCCCTCCACCTGCTGCGCGAGGCGGTCTATTTTTCGACCATCACCTATGCGACGATCGGCTATGACGACAACAGCATCGCGCCGGGCTGGAAACTGATCGCGGCGATCGAGGGGGTCAACGGCGTCATCCTGCTCGGCTGGTCGACAGCGTTCTTCGTCCGGGTCGTCGCGCGCATGGGCCGCGACTGAAGCGCGCCGGAACGGGGTCCCGCCTGACGGGTTGTTCCTTTGTAGCCAATGGCAGGACAAAGGAGATGCATTATGCCGGCGACATCAAAGGCCCAGCAGAAGGCGGCGGGTGCCGCCCTTTCGGCGAAACGCGGCGAGACCGACAAATCCGAGCTGAAAGGTGCATCGAAATCGATGTATGAATCGATGAGCGAAGACGAGCTCGAGGATTTTGCCGAGACCAAGCGCAAGGGTCTGCCCGACAAGAAGGGCGACTGAGCCGACACCCCGTGCGCTAATCGCTGGTCAACCCTCAACCGATTTGCCATGTCCGTCGCTTGACCTGCGCAAAGCGGGCTTGGGAGAGGATATGGCCGACGAGACCGACCGAGCGGAGGCCGCGGCCTCTATCGCCGAAACGACCACGCCCGTGCGCACCCCGCTGTACAGTTACTACGTGCTCGCCGTGCTGATGGTGATCTACGCGTTCAACTTCCTCGACCGACAGATCATCACCATCCTCGCGCCCTCGCTCAAAGCCGATCTCGGACTGAGCGACGCGCAGCTGGGCCTGTTGTTCGGTACGGCGTTCGCATTGTTCTATGCCTTGTTCGGCATTCCGCTCGCCAAGCTGGCCGATGGCTGGCACCGGGTCCGGACGATCTCGCTCGGTCTCGGCTTCTGGTCGGCGATGACCGCGGTCAGCGGCATGGCGGGCAATTTCGCGCAGCTCGGCAGCGCGCGCGTCGGCGTCGGCATCGGTGAGGCAAGTGCGGGTCCGGCGGCCTATTCGCTGATCCAGGACTATTTCCCAAAGGCCAGGCGCGCGACCGCAATCGCGATCTATTCGGCGGGCATCTACCTTGGCGTCGGAGCAAGTCTCGCGCTTGGCGGCGAAATTATTTCCTATTGGGATGCTACCTATACCGAGGCGACGCGCCCGTTCGGGATTGCCGGCTGGCAGGCGACCTTCCTCGCATTCGGCATTCCCGGGCTGCTGCTTGCGCTGCTCGTCCTGACGACGATCCGTGAACCGGTGCGCGGCGCAATGGATGGCATGCCCTCCCCCGCCGTTGCACCGCGACCGTTTCATGCTGTCGGGCGCGAGATGGCGGCGATGTTCCCGCCGTTCAGCATGATCGCGATAGCGCGTGGACGCCAAAATGCGCGCGGCCCGTTGATCGCCAACACCGTGATGTTCTTTGCGGCCATCGTCCTCGCGGTCGTCCTGGTGATCTGGACGGACGGGATGTTACCAGTGGCCAAACGCGCGGTCATCGCGACGATCGGCGGCAGCGATATCACGACCAACATGGTCCAGTGGGGCGCGATCGCGATCGGCGTCTATGGCAGCTTCAGCTGGCTGCAGTCGCTGTCGCATCGCGACCCGGTGGCGAACAAATTGATCGGTAACCGAACCTTTGGCGCGCTCGCGTTGGTCGGCGGGCTCGCCAGCTTTGCCAGCTACGGCCTGTCACCCTTCATCTTTGTCTACATGGTCAACGTGTTCGGGGTCGGCCCCGAGGAAGGCCGAACGCTTGGCTGGATCCTTGCCAGCGCAGGCATGCTCGGCGTGTTCGTCGGTGGCTGGGCATCGGACCGCGCGCGGCGCCTGCACCCCGCCGGGCGGCTCTACATGGTCATCGCCGCGCTCTCGATCAGCGCGATCCTGCTCTATTTCCAGTTCACGACCGATTCGCGCGAACTGTTCCTGACCTTGCTGTGGATCGTCAACTTTCTCCAGATCATGTGGCTCGCGCCGATTGCAGCGACGACGCAGGACATGGTCTTGCCGCGAATGCGCGGGACCGCCGCGGCGGTGTTCTTCCTCGGCACCAACATCATCGGCCTGGGCATGGGCCCCTATACGGTCGGGCTGGTCGCCGACGTTACCGGTGACCTGCGCTTTGCGATGCTGTCGGTCTTGTTCGTCGCGCCAGTAACGATCGGCCTGCTGCTCTATTCCGCAAGGCGCCTGCCCGCGGTCGAGGCGAGCGTTGTCGCGCGGGCACGCGAGGCCGGCGAAGCGATCTAGGCCGCCATTGCCGTCGCGTCAGGGCGCGCGCAGCACACCGCACGCGATCCGCGCGCCGCTATCGCCGCTCGGGTCGGTCTTGAGATCGTCGGGCCCGGCATGGACGACGATCGCCGCGCCGTCGGCGTCGAGCAGTCCTTCCGCGGTGGCACCGGCAATCGCGTAATCGACGATCCCCTTGCCATCGGCACCGATCGTCAGGTTGGGCAGGTCGCCCTGATGCGGGCCGGCGGGATTGTCGAAGCCGTGCTGCGCCCCGGACGGGTTCCAGTGTCCTTCGGCAGACTTGAAATCGGGTGCATCGCACTTGCCGACGCTGTGCACGTGCAGTCCGTACTGGCCGGGCGCCATTCCGGTTGCCTGAACGTTGACGACGAGTCCGTCGGGTTGCTGGGTCACACGGGCCATGCCGCGCGTGCCGCCGTCGGCGGCGGCCAGCTGGGCCTGGGCGACAACGGGCGGCGCCGTCTGCGACACCGCGTTACCCGGCTCTGCAGCGGCATCATTGGCCTGGTTATCAGCCGAGGGCTGGCATCCAGCCACCATGACAAGGATTGGGGCTAAGGCGACAACGGGGCGAATTTTCATACCAATTCTCCTGCAAGGGTTCAGGCGGTCAACGCCTCAAGCGCGAAGTTGGTCCCTCGGCTAGAAGCTGCGCGCATATTGCTCGTTGCCGACGAAGCCCATGCTCTCGATCGCCTTGCCCTTGATGATGGCCAGCGCGCGGTCAACGACGACGAAGTCGGCATCGGGATGCGGTTGGACCTGCAATTCAGGCTGGATCGTGAAAGCCTTGGTCCGATCGAGATAATAACCGAGCTGGTCGAGGGTGATCGGCACACCGTTCCACGCCAGTGCATTGGTGCGGTCGATCGTGAGCGTGTTCTTGAACGGATGGGTCGGCGCGGGATCGATTGGCACGGCTGGCAGATCGATTTTGACCGCGTGGGTCGGCGGCGGGATCGTGATGATGAACATGATGAGCAGGACGAGCATGACGTCGATCAACGGCGTTGTGTTCATCGCGAACAGGGGGCGGTCGGCTTGGGTAGCTGCGCGTTCCATTTCCATCTCCTCAACGGTCGATATTGTTATAACATATCACGCGCGAGGTCGTGTGCATAACTTAAATATATATCAGGCGAAATAGAGGCCGGCGGCAGGCACAAAAAAGGGCCGGTTTCCCGGCCCTCTTGAGTCGATATCAGCTGCGACGGATTTAGAAGACGCGGCCGTATTGTTCGTTGCCGACGAAGCCCAGCTTGTTCACCGCCTGGTCCTTGATCACCTTCAGCGCGCGGTCGACGATGATGTAATCCGAATCGGGATGCGGCTGGAACTGCAGTTCGGGCTCGACCGGGAACTGCTTGGTCTGGGCGAGATAGTCGGCCAGCTGCTGCAGGTTGATCGGTGTACCGTTCCACGCCAGCTGGTTGTTCTCGTCAATCGTCAGCTTGTTCTTGATCGGATCAACGTCGGGCGCGGGCGAATTGTCCGGCGTCGGCAAGTCGATTTTCACCGCGTGGGTCTGCGGCGGGATCGTGATGATGAACATGATGAGCAGAACGAGCATGACGTCGATCAACGGCGTCGTGTTCATTTCCATCATCGGCTGGTCGGGATCTCCGCCCATTGCGATTGCCATGGTTCAGTCTCTCCTAATAAGTCGTCGACTGCGATCAGTCGCGGGCGCGCAGGGCGGCCGCGCCGGTCGGCTGCGAGATGAAACCGATCTTCTGGAAGCCGGCATATTGCATGGTGTAGATCACGCCGCCGATGCACTTGTACGGCGTCGCGACGTCACCGCGGATATGAACTTCGGGGAAATTTTCCTCGGTGATGTTGTCGACGCCGCCAATGGCCTCGAGAAGATCCTTGAGTTTCTTCTGCCCCTTTTCGAGCAGCTGCGTCGAATCGATCGGCGTGTTGCCCCAGAACACCTGGCACTCGCCGCTACCGTCGGGCACGCCATCGCCATTCGAATCGGGCGTGCGCACCGACAGCAAGACGTTGTCGGGCTTGGTGGTGGTCGGCTCGAACGCGACGTCGGGCAGCCTGAGATCGACCGTTTCCAGCACGACCGGGATGGTAATGAGGAAGATGATGAGCAAAACCAACATGACGTCGACGAGCGGCGTCGTGTTGATGTCGGACATCGGGCCTTCGTCGGCCCCTCCCATACTGATTGCCATGAGCGCTCTATCCTATTCTTGCATGCTGCCACGGCGCCATGCGGGCCAATGGCTCTACTAGTGCGAGCGGAGCCGCGAGACCCATGACGGTATCTCGCGGCTCGCCGGAACGGTCTATCAGACCTTTTTGGTCGGCACGCCGCCGGTGGTTGCCTGGCCGGCCGGCTTCGGTGCGGCGGCAGCCGTGGTGCGTGCGGGGGCAGCTGCGGTCGTCGTGACCGGGCGAACCTGGCCACCCGACATGATGCTGCCCTGAACGTCGTTGGCGAAGGTCGAAAGATCGCGGGCGATCTTCTTGTTGCGCGCCTGCAACCAGTTGTAGGCGAGCACCGCGGGAACGGCGACGATCAGGCCGACAGCGGTCATGATCAGGGCTTCACCGACCGGGCCGGCGACGGTGTCGATCGATGCCTGGCCGCTTGCGCCGATCTTCACGAGGGCGCGCAGAATGCCGACGACGGTGCCGAACAGGCCGACGAACGGCGCGGTCGAACCGACCGTGGCGAGGAACGACAGGCCGCCGTTGAGCTTCGAATTGACGAGGCTCTGCGAACGCTCGAGGCTGTTGTGCATCCAGTCATGCGCTTCGACGGGATCGGTCAGCTTGGTGTGCTCCTGCTCGGCGCGCAGGCCGTCGTCGACGACCTGGCGATAGGCGCTGTCCTTTTCGAGCTTCGACGAGCCGTCCTTGAGCGACGGTGCACGCCAGAAGCTCTGCTGGACCTGGCGGCCCTGACGAAGGATCTTGTTCTGTTCGAACAGCTTGGTGAACAGCACGTAAAGCGAGCCGGCGAACATGATCACGAGGACGCCGAAGGTCGTCCATGCAACGGGGCCGCCTTCCTTGAGCGCGGGGATCAGGCCGTACTGGGGGGCGTTGGCCCCGGCAGTCGCGGCTGCGGTAACGATATTGGTGAACATTATGAATTCCCTCTCAGGTCAAAATCGATTGATACAAAGCGCGGACTAGCCGTCGATGCGCCAGGTTATGCGGTTGGAATAGCTACTGGTAGTGGGATTGCCGTCGCGATCGAGTGCCGGTTTGAAGCGTGCTCGCCGACTGACCAGCTTGCAGGTTTCGGCATCGAGATCACTATGGCCACTCGATGATGTCACCGTACAACCGCTGACGCGGCCGTCCGTGCCGATCGTAACCCGAAACCCGGTCGTACCTTCACGTTCTTCACGCATGGCGCGGCTCGGATAATCGGCATTCGTCGCCCAACCGCCGGGATTGTTCGACGGAGCCGCAGAACGCGACTTGTCGACAGTCGGCGGCGGAGCGGGAGGCGCAGGCGGTGCCGGCGGCGTGATCGTCGGCGTCGGCACGAATATACGGGGCGGCGTCGGCGTCGTGTCACGAATGACGTTCGGCGTCGGGCGCGGGATCGGCGACGGCGGAATAACCACCTGCGGCGGCGGCGGCAGTTGCTGCTCTGGCGGCGGCGGTGGCGGCGGCTCTTCAGGCGGCGGCGGAGCCTCTTCCTTGACGTCGACTACGTCGAGCTTCTCCGAGATTTTCTTGATGACGTCGACATCAAGACCGACCGCCAGGCCCCACAATACGAGGGAAACCAGGGCGGCCATCATCACGATAGAAGCCGCGCGGCTCTTCGGGTCTACGCGATCTCCATAAGCCATAAGCGTACGCTACTCCTCAAATGTCCCAAACGGGCCGTCGCGAATCAACGCCCCGAATCGCGGTAAGTTTCCGTTTAACGACCCAGATGGCCAAAAACAGCGGTCTTGCCCACCGCATGTTCAAGCGATGGTTCCTATCGCCAGCGTCACGAGTTCGCAAACGCTTTATCGCAGGTTCAGACTCGCGGCTCTATAAATTGTTGAAAGACGCTATAGATAATCCAGTATCCCGCCTTCCTGCCATTTTTACCAGCCCAAGGATCCCCACCCCGCATGATCTATCCGCTCTCGCTCATCATCGCGGCAGCGTTCGCGCCCGTCCAAATCGGTGTTCAGGGTGTCCAGCCTGCGCCTGTCGGAGCGTTGCCGCTAAGCACCGCCGACGCGTCTGGTCCCAGCTATTCCGACCTCGTTGACCTGTCCGATGCGGCCCGCCTGGTCGCCATGGCGACGGTGCGGTCGGCGGTCGCGGTCGAGCGCGAACGCTCACCTGGGCTGCGCCCCGGCACAGTCCGGCTTTATGTCGAGGCCGACGTCGACGGCGTGATTCGCGGCACTGCCGGGCTGCCGAAACGGATCGCCTATCTCGCGGACGTACCGCTCGATTCGCGCGGCAAGGCGCCGAAGATCAAGAAACAGCGCGTCATCCTATTCGCCACCGGCACCGCCCCGACCGGGCAACTCCAGCTCGCCGCGCGCGACGCGCAGATCGCCTGGTCGCCAGCGATCGAGGATATGGTGCGGGCGATCCAGCGCGATCTCGTTGCCGCCAACGCCCCGCCGGTCGTCACCGGCATATCGAGCGCCTTCTTCGTCCGCGGATCGTTGCCGGGCGAAGGCGAGACGCAGATATTCCTCAACACGGCCAGCGGCGACCCCGCATCGCTCAACGTCCTTTCGCGGCCCGGCCAGGCGCGCCGCTGGGCGGTTGCGTTCGGCGAAATCCTCGACGAATCGGCGCGCGTGCCGGTGGCCGGCACGCTCGGCTGGCAGCGGCTCGCATGCGGCCTGCCAGCGAGCCTGCCCCCCGGCAGCCTCCAGGGCCTCGAACCCGCCCAGGCCCAGACTGCCCGCAGCGACTATCGCTTCATCGTCGATTCGCTGGGACCTTGCGGGCGAACGCGACCGACCGAGTGATCGCGCGATAGGGCTTGCAGCGGCTGCCGTACGCGCCTGCTCTCGACACCGTGGGCGCGCTTGCCTAAGCGGGCGACGCACATTGCGTTCTGCCTCATGACGGGGCGTTCCGCCTCACGAAAGGGTTCCCTATGCCTGCCGCCACCCCGGTATCCGCCAGCAAGCTGCTCGACCGCGTTCTCGTCCTCGAAATGGTCCGCGTGACCGAAGCGGCCGCGATTTCCGCCTCGACGCTGATCGGCCGCGGCGACGAGAAAGCCGCCGATGCCGCAGCCGTCGAGGCCATGCGGGCGGCGCTCAACGAGCTGTCGATCTGTGGCACCGTCGTGATCGGCGAAGGCGAGCGCGACGAAGCGCCGATGCTGTACATCGGCGAGAAGGTCGGCTGTGGCGGCGACGATGCCCCCAAGATCGACATTGCGCTCGACCCGCTCGAAGGCACGACGATTACCGCCAAGGCGGGTCCCAATGCGCTCGCCGTCCTCGCCATCGCGGAAAAGGGCGGCCTGCTCAACGCACCCGATGTCTATATGGACAAGCTCGCAGTCGGCCCCGGCTATTCGCCGGGAATCATCGATCTCGACAGGTCGGTGCGCGAAAACGTCAGCGCCGTTGCCAAGGAAAAGGGCGTCGATCCGTCGGAGATCATCGTCTGCGCGCTCGACCGCCCGCGTCACGAGACGCTCATCGCCGAGCTGCGCGAGATCGGCTGCGGCATCATGCTGATCCCCGACGGCGACGTCGCCGGGGTCATCGCCACGACCGACGAGGAAACCACCGTCGACATGTACATGGGCACCGGCGGCGCACCCGAAGGCGTGCTGGCGGCGGCCGCCCTGCGCTGCGTCGGAGGCCAGTTCAAGGGTCGCCTGCTGTTCCGCAACGACGACGAGCGCGCCCGCGCCCGCAAATGGGGCATCGAGGACCTCGACAAGCAATACGACCTCGACGAGCTGGCGATCGGCGACTGCATTTTCGCTGCGACGGGCGTCACCGACGGCAGCCTGCTCGACGGCGTCAAGCGCCTGCGCGGCGGCAAGATCACTACCGAAAGCGTCGTCATGCGCGCCTCGTCGGGCACCGTCCGCTGGGTCAAGGGCGAGCATCGCGGCGGCTGATCACGCACGCACTGGCGGCGCAGGCCGATTGGCCGTATTGATCGCCTATGACAGCTGACCCCGTATCGCCCGCACTGCTTGTTGCCAATGACGCCGGCGGGCCGCTGGTGCGCGTCGAACCCGGCTATCGCAACGTCGTACGGGCCCAGCTCGCCGCGAGCTGGCTGCCGGTCTTGGTGGCAGCGATCGCGCTCGATGCGATCGTCCTCGGCGGCGCGCCTTTCCGGTGGTTGCCGAGCCTCCTTGCGCTCGGTCTGGCCGCGCTTGTCATACTCGTCATCCCGGCACGCAAATACCGCCGGATCGGCTATGCGCTCACCGACCACACGATCCGCATCGTGCGCGGCTATCTGTTCCATATCGATACCGTCGTGCCGTTCGTCCGCGTCCAGCACATCGACGTTGCGCGCGGACCGATCGAGCGCGTGTTCGGGGTCGCCTCGCTCGTCGTTCACACCGCGGGCACGCACAACAGCATCGTCACGCTGCCGGGACTGGCGCCCGCCACCGCGGCGGCGCTGCGCGACACGATCCGTAGCCATATCC
Source organism: uncultured Alphaproteobacteria bacterium (assembly GCA_963800335.1). Lineage (GTDB taxonomy): Bacteria > Pseudomonadota > Alphaproteobacteria > Sphingomonadales > Sphingomonadaceae > Flavisphingopyxis. The sequence continues at coordinate 28,006 of CAWDAN010000005.1, forward strand.
GCTCCGACTACGCATGACCGCAGCGGGGGCGAACGACACGGAGATCGACTGGCAGGCGCCGCAGCGACTGCATCCGGCCTATTTCGTTACCGGCCTCGGCAAGGCGGCAAAGGGATCGTTCGGCCTGATCGCCGCGGGAGCGTATTTCGGCATGTCGGGCCGCTGGTGGCTGCTCGGTGCGATGGCGATCCTCTATGTGATGGTCACGCTGGCGTCGCTGGGCTTGCGCTGGATGCACTTTTCCTACCGGGTGACCGACGAGGACATCGTCATCGAAAGCGGGCTGATCAGCACGCAGCACCGCGCGATCCCGTTCGAACGGATCCAGGACGTCAACATCGAACAGGGGCCCGTCGCGCGCCTGCTCGGCATTGCCCGGCTCAAGCTTGAAACCGGCGCTGCGGCAACTGGCGCGGTTGAGGACGGCGTGCTCGAAGCGGTCAGCCTTGAACGTGCAGCCGCGCTGCGCGACCTGATTCGCGCGCACCGCGCGGGCACGCCCTCCCTGCCCGGCCGATCCCCGGCCGTGCATGTCCAGGACAGCGAACGCACACTCTTCGCAATGTCCCCCCGGCGCGTCGTCGAAGCGGGACTGTACAATTTCTCGCTTGCGATCTTCGCGGTTGCCGGCGGCGCGCTCCAACAGGGCGGCGACCTGCTCGGCTTCAATCCGTTCAAGCGCGCCTTCTGGAATTCGCTGATCGATTCGGGATCGCCGCTGGCCGACTATCTCCTCGCGCATCGCTGGGTCAGCGCGCTGGCCGGGATCGTGACTTTGGTCGTTGTCGGTATCGCGACAGGCGTTATCCGGACGCTGCTGCGCGATTACAATTTCCGCCTGACGCGCACCGAGACCGGGCTGAGGCGCCAGCGCGGACTGTTGACGCTGACCGATGTCATCATTCCCGTTCGCCGCGTCCAGGCGGCAATCATCGGCACCGGACCGATCCGCAATCGCGCGGGCTGGCACTCGCTCAAGCTGCAGAGCCTGGCGCGCGACGAGGCGAAGCAGGGCGATCACGAAGTCGCGCCGTTTGCGCAGCTCGACGAGATCGCCCCGATCCTCGCCGAAGTCGGCATGGCCCTGCCCGCCGAAGACAGCGTCTGTCAGCCGATCGACCGCGCTTATGCGGTGGAATATGCGCTGTGGCTCGCGCTGCCACTCGCCGGCACGCTTATTGTCGCCGCGTTCGGCATCGCGCCCGCGCTGTTCGGAAGCGCCGCGCTGGCCATCGCGATCGTCGGGCGCGCGCTCGCCTGGCGGCGCTATCGCTACGGTTATGACGGCGAGCGCATTCTCATCCGGCGCGGCTTCTGGCGGCAACGGACGATCATCCTGCCGATCGCCAATATCCAGAGCGCCGATATCGCACACAATTTCGTCACGCGTGCCTTCGGCGTGGCGTCGCTGACCTTCGGGGTGGCGGGCGGCAGCGGATTTTCCCACCATCGAATTGCCGCCCTGCCGCTGGCGACAGCTTATGCCCTGCGATCGGACCTGCTACAGCGCGCGGCATGACCTTCGTCCTCGATATCGAACACTCCATTTCCGGCCTGCCATGGACCTGGCGGCAAGGATCGACCGACGGCCGCGATGCCGGCTTTCGTCCCGACGATCTCGTCACCCAGATCCTGCTCGCGCGCGGCTGCCCGCGCGACGATCTCGAGCCGCACCGCAATCCCAAGCTGCGCGATTTCCTGCCCGACCCGTCGGTGTTTCGCGACATGGACGCAGCGGCGACGCGGATTGCCGACGCGGTCGAACGCGGCGAGGCGGTGACCGTGTTCGGCGATTACGATGTCGACGGCGCGACCTCTGCGGCGCTGCTCATCCGGCTGCTGCGCGATCTCGGACTGAGCCCGGGCCATTATATCCCCGACCGGCTGATGGAAGGCTATGGGCCGAGCGGCGAGGCGCTCGTCGCAATCGGTGCCGGCGGTGCCGACCTCGTCATCACGGTCGACTGCGGTGCGCAGGCCTATGAGGCGCTGACAATGGCGAAAGAGGCTGGCGTCGAGGTCATCGTCGTCGATCACCACCAGTGCCTCGCCGAGCTTCCCGAAGCGCTTGCGATGGTCAACCCCAACCGGCTCGACGAAAGCACCGAGGGCGCTGCGCACGGCCATCTCGCCGCGGTCGGCATGGCGTTCCTGCTCGGCGTCGCGATCGTGCGTGAACTGCGCAAACGCGCTTTCTTCGCCGACAAGTCGCACGAACCCGATCTGATTGCGCTGCTCGATATCGTCGCGCTGGGCACCGTCGCCGACGTTGCCAAGCTCGTCGGGCTTAACCGCGCATTCGTGGCCCAAGGCATCAAGGTGATGCGCGAGCGGCGCAATGTCGGGCTGGCCGCGCTGATCGACGCCGCCCGGTTGTCGCGCCCGGTCGAGTGCCGCGACCTCGGCTTTGCGCTGGGTCCGCGAATCAATGCCGGCGGACGTGTCGGCAAAGCCGATCTCGGCGTCCGCTTGCTGACCACCGAAGACGGCGACGAAGCGCGCGCAATCGCCGCCGAACTCGACCGGCTCAACGAGGAACGCCGCGCGATCGAGGCGCAGGTCCAGGATGAGGCGACCGCGCTGACCGAGGGCATGGGCGGCCGCTCGGTCGTGCTGGTGGCAGGACGCGGCTGGCATCCCGGGGTGATCGGCATCGTCGCTGGAAGATTGAAGGAAAAACTCGGCCGCCCGGCGATCGTCATTGCGATCGACGAACACGGCGTCGGCAAGGGATCGGGCCGTTCGATTCCCGGCGTCGATCTCGGCGCGGCGATCCTCGCGGCGAAGGAGGCGGGCCTGCTCGTCGCGGGCGGCGGTCACGCAATGGCGGCGGGCCTGACCGTTGCCGCCGACCAGGTCGAAGCGCTCGGCGCGTTCCTCGAGGAGCGAATCGGTGCGGCGGTTGCGGCCGCATCAGGTGCGCGCTCGCTCGTCCTCGACGCGGTGCTGGCCCCGGCCGGGGTCAATCCCGATTACGTTACCGCGATCGAGGCGGGCGGCCCCTATGGCATGGGCTGGCCGGCACCGAGGATCGCAACGGGGCCGGTGCGCATCGTCAAATGCGACATCGTCGGCAACGGCCATGTCCGCGCGATATTTTCGGGCGACGATGGCCGACGGATCAAGGGAATCGCCTTTGGCGCGGCCGAAAGCCAGCTTGGCCAGACGCTGCTGCACGCGCCGCGCGACCGCAAATTGTGGATCGCGGGGCGCGCCAAGATCGACGATTGGGGCCCGACTCCGGCCGCCGAACTGCTCCTCGAAGACGCCGCATGGGCGCAGTGAGAGAAGCTTTTCGGGAGAGCGCTTGACCGAATCCACACCCGCCCCTAAAGCGCGCTTCCGCAAGCGTTTCGCGCGCGGCCCCTTCGTCTAGCGGTTAGGACGCGGCCCTTTCACGGCTGAAACACGGGTTCGATTCCCGTAGGGGTCACCAGCGATGCATTTGACCGGCCTTGGCGGCCCGTCCTTATCGGACGGCGCCAGCGGCCCCTTCGTCTAGCGGTTAGGACGCGGCCCTCTCACGGCTGAAACACGGGTTCGATTCCCGTAGGGGTCACCATTTCATTCCCGCAGATTGCCGCGTTTCGCCGCATCGCCTGAGCGAACCCGTGTCTTTTGTCAGGACGGACGGGCAAGCCCATCCTTTGGGGGTTCGATTCCCGTAGGGGTCACCATCTCAACCATCGAACTGTTGCTCATCGTCGCATTGCGCGCGCGTTATCGCGCGCCCGGACGGTCAACAGACTATTTCTCATCCTGTGTTGCTTCGCTCATACACCTGTGCCATGTCGTTCCTTCAGCGGGGAGAATGACGTGGAAAAGTTCGGTGCCTGGATCAAGCGGCATAAGATATGGTCGGCGATCATCACTCTGGTGGTGGTTTTCATCGTCTACAAGGTCGTCGTCCCCACGCCGCCCGATTACGAATATGTCACCGAGGCCGCCGATCGCGGCGAGGTCGTCCGGACAGTCTCGGCGAGCGGCAAGCTGCGCGCGCTCAACACGATCAAGGTCGGATCCGAAATCTCGGGCCAGGTGACGCAGGTCTATGTCGATTTCAACTCGCCGGTGACCGCCGGCCAGGTCCTTGCCCAAATCGACCCGACGCGAATTCGGGCGCGTGTCCAGCAAGCGCAGGCGCAGGTCTCGCTGGCCCGCGCGGCGCTTGCCCAAGCCGATGCCGCGATCATCCGCGCCCGCACCGATGTCGAGGTGCAGCAGCGCCAGTTCGCGCGCGCGCAGGAACTCGTGAAGCAGGGCTTCGTCTCGAAGGCAGCGCTCGACCAGGCGCAGAACGCGCTGTCGACCGCGCGCGCCGCGATGAGCACCGCGCAGGCGCAGGCGCAAAGCGCGCGCGCTCAGATATCGCAGAGCAACGCCGAACTGTCGTCGGCGCGGCTCGACCTCAGCCGGACGCAGATCGTCGCGCCAACGAGCGGCGTCGTGATCAACAAGCTGGTCGAGCCCGGCACGACGGTCGCCGCCAGCTTCCAGACGCCGAACCTGTTCGAAATCGCTGCCGATACGTCGCGCATGCAGGTCGAAGCATCGGTCGACGAGGCCGATATCGGCCAGATCCGCGACGGGCAGACGGTCCAGTTCACCGTCGATAGCTACCCCGAGGACACCTTCAAGGCGATCGTCCAGCAGATCCGCAAGTCGGCGAGCGAGACCGCCAATGTGGTCAGCTACCTCGTCATCCTCGACGTCGACAACAAGGACGGAAAGCTGCTCACCGGCATGACTGCCAACGTCGATATCGTCACCGGCCGCAAGGCGAACGTCACGCGCGTGCCTGTCGCCGCGATGCGCTTCCGTCCGCGCCAGTCCGACCGGCCGAAGGACAAGGACGATGATGCGGCGGCGAAGAAGCCCGTTGCCAAATCGGACAAGCGCCAGTCGCGCACCGCCGAATTGTGGATCGCCGGGGCCGATCCCTACAAGCCGACCAGGCGCGCGGTCGTCATCGGCCTCGAAGGCGAAGACTATGTCGAGATCGTCAAGGGCGTGAAGCCTGGCGAAAAGGTCCTGGTCCGGTCGAAATCGATCGAGGACGACGCCGGTGACGACGGCGACGAAAGCGATACCGAGGTCAACGTCAGCTGATGACGCCGCCGCTCGTAGAAACGCAGGACCTGGTCAAGGAATACGTGCTGGGCGGCGAAACCGTCCACGCGGTCAACCATGTGTCGCTCAAGATCGAACGCGGCGAATTCGTCGCGATCATGGGGGCGAGCGGATCGGGCAAGTCGACCTTCATGAACATGATCGGCTGCCTCGACGTGCCAAGCTCTGGCGAGGTGCTGATCGACGGCATCGCGACGCGAGAGATGACCAGCGACGCGATGGCCGAGCTTCGCAATAGCAAGATCGGCTTCGTCTTCCAGCAATTCAACCTGCTCGCGCGGACAAGCGCGCTCGACAATGTCGCAGTGCCGTTGATCTATGCCGGGGTCAGTGGCGAGGCGCGGCGCGAACGCGCCCGCGCGACGCTGACGCAGATGGGGCTCGCCGACCGGCTCGACCATTCGCCTGCCAAGCTGTCGGGCGGCCAGCAGCAGCGCGTCGCGATCGCCCGCGCGCTCGTCACCAACCCGCTGATGCTGCTCGCCGACGAACCGACCGGCGCGCTCGACACCCACACCTCCGAAGAGATCATGCACGTTTTCCAGACGCTCAACGATGAAGGCATCACCGTCGTCCTGGTCACGCACGAGGCCGACATCGCCGATTACGCCGCGCGGCGGATCGTGTTCAGGGACGGCGAGGTAATCGAGGACGGTCCGGTCGCCAACCGCCGCCGGGGACGCGCCGCATGACGGGTCTCGCGAGGCGGCTGAGCAGCTACGGCATCAACGTCGCGATCGCGCTGACGGCGCTGCGCACCAACCTGATGCGGTCGATCCTGACGACCCTGGGCGTGATGATCGGCGTGCTGGCGGTAACGCTGGCGGTCGCGGTCGGATCGGGTGCCAAGGTGTCGGTGATGGAATCGATCAATTCGCTCGGGTCGAACATGGCGCTGGTGTTTCCGCGCCCCGATACCGAGGGCGGCCGCGGGACCGAGGATCGCGGGCGGCTGACGATGCGCGATGCCCGCGCGATCGAGCGCGAAATCGACGGCGTCAGCGCGATCGCACCGCAATTGCGGTCATCGATCCAGCTCGTCGCGACGGGACGCAACGCATCGACCGCCGCCATCGGCGCGACACCCGGATACGGCATCGTGTCGAACATTACCGCCGAACGGGGGCGCTTCATCAGCGATGCCGACGTCAATTCGGCGTCGCGCGTGATCGTGCTTGGCCCGACCGTCGCCAAGAAGCTGTATGGCGATTTCGATCCCGTCGGCGAACGCGTGCGCGTCAACCGCGTGCCCTTCACGATCATCGGCATACTCGAATCGAAGGGATCGAGTTTCGGCAACGACAATGATGACATCGCGATCGTCCCGATCAGTACCGCACGCCAGCGTTTCGCCAGCGACACGCTGGCCGGGCCCGACGACCTCCACATGCTGTTCGTCGGCTTTCAGGACGGATTCTCGTTACGCACCGCGAAACGGGAGATGACGAGGCTGATGCGCGACCGCTATCGCGTCCGCGACAAGGAAGTCAGTCCCTTCACGATCCGCACCACCGAAGAGTTCATGGAGGAAACCGCTCAGGTGACCGCGATCTTCCAGGCGGTGCTCGTCGCGATCGCGTCGATCTCGCTGCTCGTCGGCGGCATCGGCATCATGAACATCATGCTCGTCAGCGTGACCGAACGGACGCGCGAGATCGGCCTGCGCATGGCGCTCGGCGCCAAGCGCAGCGACATTCGCAACCAGTTCCTCGTCGAGGCAGCGGTGTTGTGCATGATCGGCGGGGCGATCGGCCTGATCCTCGCGATCGCCGCAGCGGCGGCGTTCGAAAAGGCGGTCGATTTCCCCGCGCCGATCGGCATCGCGACGAGCATCGGCGCGATACTGTTTTCGGCGCTGATCGGGCTGATTTTCGGCGGTTGGCCGGCGGTCCGCGCATCGCGCCTGTCACCGATCGAGGCGCTCCGCAGCGAATAATCCGCACCACGTTCGCTATCTAATAGAACCTGCGGATGCTGAGCGCCCCGCCCGTCACCCGAAACCCATACAGGGAAATAGGTTCCAGTCGTGGAGAACGGACGGGACAGGCTAGCTACGCCCGCCGTCGCGATCCGGATGCAGCGTCGCCCGCGCGCTTGCCGAAGCGCGGCAGTCAGATTTCGACGAGTGCCGCCGCCATGACGGGCGCCGAGCTTGGCGCGCTGTGCGGTGCGCCCTGGCGCGGCTCGTAGGTGATCGCCAGCATCGCACCCTCGACTGCCATCGCCGCCTCGGCGCTGGTCAGGTCGCGTTCCTGCGCGCCATTGGCCGGGAGCATCCCGAGCGAATGCGGCGTTCCGCCGGCGGGGATGATCCACAGCTCGGGAGCCATGTTATCGGCGAGTTCGACGCCCATTTTCGTGGCTTTCATCGCCATGCGTTTCGTCACCGGATCGATTCGCGTGGTGAGCGCGGCGCCGCCTTCGTCGCCGTTGAGCTGGGCAATCAACTGGCGCGAAGCCTGTGCCGGCGCCGCGGGATCTCCGCCCATGAGGTCGGGCGTACCGACATATAGCAGCAGTGCAACGCCTGCCAGCGCCGCTGCCGAAACCATCGCGGCCAGGTTCCAGCGCCTCGTGGCCGGGCGTCGTTCGGCGAGCCGCGCAACCTCGCCGCCTGGCGCATCGGCGGCAAGCCGCCGATCGATCGCGCGCCACAGCTCGACCGGGGGCGATTGCAGCGATCCGTCCGCCTGCGTGTCGAGCAAGCCGGCGAAATGGGCATCCCAATAGGCCGCCTGCGCGGCAAAGCCGGGATCGGCGAGCACGCGCCGCTTGGCGTCGGCAAGCTCGGCGCCCTCGAGCAGGCCGAGCGCATATTCACCCGCCAGCACGACGGGATCGAAACCTTCGGGAGCGTCAGGGTCGGTCATCGCCGAGGCACTCCTTCATTCTCGCCAGACCGCGGCGGATCCAGCTTTTCATCGTCCCCAATGGCACGCCGCGCCGGTCGGCGAGCTCGGAATAGGTAAAGCCGCCGAAAAACGCCTCGCGGATCGAGCGTTTCTGTTCGCCTTCGAGCGTGTCGAGACAATCGACGACGCGCGCGCTGTCCTGTCGCTGTTCGACCAGCGCATCGGCACGCGGCGCGGAATCTTCGAAATCGGCGAGGACATCGTCGGACACCTCGTCGCGGCGACCGCGCTTGCGAATCGCGTCGATCGCGGTGTTGCGCGCGATGGCCGCGAGCCACGTGATCGGGCTCGCCTTGGCGGGATCGAACCGCCCGGCGCGGCGCCAGACCTTTACGTAAACGTCCTGCAACACATCCTCCGCCAACTCCCGATCACGGGAGATACGAAGGCAAATGCCGAAAAGCTTCGCCGAGGTCGCGTCATAGACCGATCGCAGCGCCGCCCGGTCGCCGCGCGCGACCTGCTCGAGCGCCTCGACGAGGCGCTGACGATCGCTATCGCCGGTCGAGGATGCGAAACTGCTCACGCCGACGTACCTAGCGCGGTGGCAAGGAAATGCCAGCGCGATAAGGCGCAATCGAGAGCGGGACTTAAACGCGCTACGGTTGCTGAACGTCTCGTATCGTCGGCTGCCCTGCGATACACTCACGCGACCGCGGGATCCGCTGCACGCGGCAGCTTGACGACGAGCGCCCACAGGCTGGCCCAGGCCGCGCCGAACATCCAGCCCGCGAGGACGTCGCTCGGCCAGTGCACGCCGAGCGCGACACGCGATATCCCGATCGCCAGTGTGAGGAGGATTGCCGCCATCAGGACGAACAGGCGGGTCCGCAGATCGGGTTCGATCCGCATGAACAGCGCCGCGATGGTCAGGTAGACGATCGCCGAATTGGCCGCGTGGCCGCTGGGGAAGCTGGCCGAATGCTCGATCACCAGATGGTCGACAAGGATCGGCCGCGGGCGAACGAAAAACCCCTTGAGCAGCGCCACCGCGACGCTCCCGCTGATCGTCGCACCGAGCAGGATCAGCGATGTCCGATAGGCCTTTTTCAACGCCATGAAACTGGCCGCCAACAGCCATGATTTGATCGCGTATCGCACTCGGCGTCGATAGAACCGAGCGTCGAGGATAATGCCGCACACGCAGGATGGGAGCTACAATGGCCGGGATCGACAACACGCTGGAATTGCATCGGCCCAGTCGCCTGTGGGCGATGTGCGCATGATCAGCTTCGACGAGGCGATCACAGCGGTGCGTGCGGTCGCGCGACCGACCGGCAATGCCATGATCCCGATCAACGAGGCCGAAGGGCGCACGCTCGCCGCCCCGGTCCATGCCGAGGTCGATTCGCCGTGGTGCGACGTGTCGGCAATGGACGGCTATGCGGTGCGCGACGCCGACCTTTCCGCCCTGCCCGCGCGCTTGCCGGTTGCGACGCGCAATTTCGCCGGGAGCGGCAGCGGCGGGACGCTGGCTGCCGGGACGTGCGTGCGCATCTTTACCGGCGCGCCGGTCCCGCTCGGCGCCGACCGCGTCGTGATCCAGGAAGAGGTCGAAATCGACGGCGACACGGCGGTGTTCGCGCAGCCGCTTTCGCAAGCCCGATATATCCGTCCGCGCGGCGGCGATTTCGAACGCGGCGCGCTGCTCGTCGAAGCGAACCGCAGGATCGGCTATCGCGAGCTGGTCGCGATCGCCGGGGGCGACGTTGCCGAGGTCGCCTGCTGGCGGAGGCCGCGCATCATGCTGCTCGGCACCGGCGACGAACTGGCCGCTCCGGGCGAGGCAAAGCACCGCGCCGGGGCGGTTCCCGAAAGCGTCTCGCTGGGAGTCGGCGCGCTGGCGCACCGATGGGGCGCGCACAGCCTGGGCGCGATCCGCCTGCCCGACGATCTCGCCGCGATGGAACGCGCCGCGGAGGATGCCGTCGCCTCGGCCGACCTCGTTATCGTCACCGGCGGCGCATCGGTCGGCGAAAAGGATTTCGCAAAGGCAATGTTCGAACGCCAGGGGCTCGAGCTCATGTTCTCCAAGGTCGCGATCAAGCCGGGCAAGCCGGTCTGGCTGGGCCGTGCGGGCGGCGCGCTGGTGATGGGACTGCCCGGCAACCCGACATCGGCGATGGTCACCGCGCGGCTGTTGCTCGCCCCGCTGATCGCGGGTCTATGCGGGCGCGATCCCGGCGAGGCGCTGCGCTGGAAATCCATCCCTCTTGCCGCCGCCCTGCCACCGTGCGGATCGCGCGAGACCTTTGCCCGTGCAGCGTGGAAAGACGGTCGCGCCGTGCCGCTCGACAACCAGGATTCGGGCGCCCAGCGCAGCCTCGCCGCCGCCGACCTGCTGCTGCGACGGCGCGTCGGTGAAGACGCGCTCGAGCCAGGCGCGATGGTCGAGGCAGTCAGCTTCTAGGCGCGCCAGAGCGCTTGGCCGCAAGGGGGGGTAAGAACTCGAGAACTGCAAAGAAATCGATTATTTCTCAGATGCTTGCGCGACCCTTAAAGGGTGGCTGGGGCGGCAGGATTCGAACCTGCGCATGCCGATACCAAAAACCGGTGCCTTACCGCTTGGCTACGCCCCATCACGCTCCACCGATCGATCGGTGAAGCGCCCCATATCGCGGCCCCGCCGCGATGGCAACGCCGTCGTCAGCGCGCGCGGCGCGACGTTCATCCGATCGTTTCGACCCAGTCGTGGCGATCGGGTGCGCGGCCGTACTGGATGTCGACGAGCCGCTGGCGCAGCCGCTGGGTCAGCTGGCCGGGGCCGCCCGAGCCAATCGTGAAGACGCTGTCGCCATCGCGCACCTCGCCGACCGGGGTGACGACCGCGGCGGTCCCGCAGGCGAAGCTTTCAACGAGCCGGCCGCTCTGCCGCGTCGGCGCGCCACTGATCGATCGAATAGCGTTCCTCGCGCACCGTCAGCCCCTCGTCGCGCGCGATCGTGATCAGGCTGTCGCGGGTGATGCCGGGCAGGATCGTGCCGCCGAGCGGCGGGGTGACGAGCGAGCCGTCGTCCATGACGAAGAACAGGTTCATGCCGCCGAGTTCCTCGACCCACTTGCGTTCGATCGCGTCGAGGAAGACGACCTGGTCGCAGCCTCGCTCGATCGCCTCGGCCTGGGCGACGAGGCTGGCGGCGTAGTTGCCGCCGCATTTCGCCTCTCCGGTACCGCCGGGCGCGGCGCGGACGTAATTGCGGCTGACCCACAACGTAATCGCCTTGGGATCGCCGCGGAAATAATTGCCGACCGGCGAGACGATGACGAGGAAGCGGTATTCGGAAGCCGGCCGGACACCGAGCCGGACATCGCTCGAAAACATGAAGGGGCGGAGGTAGAGCGCGCCGCCGGGGACGCCGGGGAACCAATCGGCATCGGTCGCGACGACCTGCCGGACCGCTGCGAGGAACAGCTCTTCGGGAAGTTCGGGCATCGCCATGCGCCGCGCCGAGGCGTTGAAGCGGCGCGCATTCTCCTGCGGCCGGAACAGCGCCATCGCGCCATCGGCGGTGCGATAGGCCTTCATGCCTTCGAAGATTTCCTGCGCATAGTGCAGCACCGAGGTCGCCGGGTCGATCTGCAGCGGGACGCGCGGGGTGATCCTGGCGTCATGCCAGCCGTCGTCGACGGTCCAGGCGATCGACGCCATGTGATCGGTGAAGATGCGGCCGAAACCCGGATCGGCGATCCGCTCGGCACGGTCGGCGTCGGAGGCCCGCGCGGGATGCGGTTCGATGGCGAGGGCAGGCAAAACGGGAGCGCGGTCGGGCATGGGATTCCATCGTGAGGGAGGCGTGCGCGCCTCTTGCCAAAGCACGGCGGGACACGCAAGTTGGGTGCGGCTGCAGGCAGGAGAAACGCGATGGTCCGGGCGCAATGGAACGGCAAGGTGATTGCCGAAAGCGACGACACGGTGATGGTCGAGGGCAATCATTATTTCCCGCACGACAGCGTTGCGGAGCAATATCTTCGTGACAGCACGACGACGTCGCACTGCCCATGGAAGGGCGAGGCGCATTATTATTCGCTCGAGGTCGATGGCGAGACCAACCGCGACGCCGCCTGGTATTATCCCGATCCCAAACCGGCCGCTGCCGAGATCGAGGACCGCATCGCGTTCTGGAAGGGCGTCGAGGTCGGCTAGGAGTCCGGCCGGGCTGGCGTTGGGCGCGCATCGGCGCTAGCAGTTGGCACCATGTCCACGACCTATCAGATCGACACCGCGACGAGCCGCGCCACGCCCACTCCCGCACCGATGAAACGCCTGACCGTGCCCAAGATCCAGGCGCGCAAGGTGGGCGGGACGACCGCCGATCCGATCGTCATGCTGACCGCATATACCGCGCGCATGGCGCAACTGCTCGATCCGCATTGCGACCTGCTTCTGGTCGGCGATTCGCTCGGCCAGGTAATCTACGGCCTGCCCTCGACGGTGCCGGTGACGCTCGACATGATGTGCGCGCACGGCGCGGCGGTTGTGCGCGGCAGCTACCATGCGGTGGTGATCGTCGACATGCCGTTCGGCAGCTACGAAGCCTCGCCGCAGGAAGCGTTCGCCAGCGCGTCGCGAATCCTGAAGGAAACCGGCGCCGCCGGGGTCAAGCTCGAAGGCGGCGAAGCAATGGCCGAGACGATTGCCTTCCTCGTCGCGCGCGGCATCCCGGTGATGGCGCATGTCGGCCTGACGCCGCAGGCGGTCAACACGCTGGGCGGCTATGGCGCGCGCGGCAAAAGCGACGCCGAGGCAAACAAGATCATCGCCGACGGGAAAGCGGTCGCCGAGGCGGGCGCGTTTGCGCTGGTCGCCGAAGGCGTCCTCGAACCGATCGCCGACCGGCTCGCCGAGAGCGTGGGTTGCCCGGTGATCGGTATCGGCGCGTCGGCCCAGTGCGACGGGCAGGTGCTGGTGACCGAGGACATGCTCGGCATGTTCGAACGCACGCCGCGCTTCGTCAAACGCTATGACGATCTTGCGGCGCGCATTTCGCAGACGGTGGCGACCTATGCCGACGAAGTCAGGTCGCGTTCATTCCCGACCGCCGATCAGACCTATCGCGCCAAGTCCTGAGGCGCAGCGGCTAGGCCTTTTCCTTTAGCGACCGCGCCGCTAAGGAGGCGCACGATCAACCCCCTTTCGGAGAATCCAGTGGCGCTCAAGCCCGAACAGGACGATGTCTTCCTACGCGAAGTCGACGATGCGGTCCGCCAGGACCAGTGGGCGACCTTTGCCAAAAGCTATGGCGCGCTCATCGCCGTCGGGATCGTCGTCTTCCTCGCCGCATTCGGCGGCTGGCTCTATTACGGCCAGCACAGCGAACGCAAAGCCGGCGAGCGCGGCGAAACCTATGTCCAGGCGCTCGACCGGATCGAGGGCGGCAACCCAAAGATCGCCGCCGATGCGCTGGCCGAACTCAAAACTGCGGGCAAGCCCCCCTATGACGCGGTCGCACGCTTTACCCAGGCCAATGTCGCGTCCGAAGCCGGCGACACGAAGCGCGCCGCCACCTTGCTCGGTGCGATTGCCGCCGACGCGTCGGTTGACCAGGTCTTCCGCGACCTCGCGACGGTCCGCCAGACCGCGGTCCAATTCGACACGCTCAAGCCCGACGCGATCATCGCGCGGCTGAAGCCGCTCGCAACCCCCGATTCGGCTTGGTTCGGCCCCGCCGCCGAAATGACCGCGATCGCCCACCTGCGCAAGAAGGAGCGCGGGAAAGCGGGGCAGATCTTCGCCGATATCGCGGCCCATGACGGAATCGATCCGAGCCTCAAGTCGCGCGCCGTACAGATGGCGGGCACGCTCGGGATCGACGCAGTCGCCGAAACCGATTCCAAACCCCAACCCGCCGGTCAACCGACAGGATAATCCATGACATCACGTCCCATTATCGCCCTCCTGCTGGCCAGCGCCCTGCTGAGCGGTTGCAGCGTATTCAAGAAATCCCGTAGCGACACGCCGACGCTCGGCGACCGGGTCAACATCCTGTCGGGTGAAAGCGCGGCCGAGGTCGACCCTGCCCTTGCCAATGTCGCGGTCACGCTGCCACCGGCCGAGGTCAACGCCGACTGGGCGCAGCCCGGCGGCAACTCGATGAAGGCGATGGGTCACGTCGCCTTGCCAGCCAGCCTGACGCCCGCCTGGAGCGTCCAGATTCCCGGCAGCACCAATCGCGTGAAGCTCGCCGCCGCCCCGGTGGTGTCGGACGGACGGCTCTATGTCGTCGACGTCAACGCCACCGTCCATGCCTATGACGCAGCGAGCGGCGCGGTCCTGTGGACGTCGTCGATCGCCGGCGACGACCCCGACGTGCGCAACGCGCTGTTCGGCGGCGGCGTCAGTGCGGCCGGAAACCGCGTGTTCGTGACCAATGGCGCAGGCGATGTCGCGATGCTCGACGCAAGCACCGGCGGGATCATCTGGAAGGTTCGCCCGTCCGGACCGCTGCGTGGTTCGCCAACGCTGTCGAACGGCCACGTCTATGTCATGGCGCAGGACAACCAGCTGTTCGCGCTCAATCAGACCGACGGCACACAGGTCTGGCAAGCGACCGCATCGATCGGTGCCGGCAGCGTGTTCGGCGTCGGCGCGCCTGCCGCCGGCCAGGGCACGGTGGTCGCCGGTTATTCGTCTGGCGAACTTTATGCCTATCGCTACGAGAACGGTCGCGACCTGTGGGGCGACGCGCTTGCGCGGACCAGCTTTGCAGTTTCGGTCGAATCGCTGACCGACGTCGATGCGTCGCCAGTGATCGACCGCGGTCGGGTCTATGCCCTCGGCAAGGGCGGCCGCATGGCAGCCTATGAACTGGTTACCGGCCAGCGCCTCTGGGAGTTGCCCATTGCCGGCATATCAACCCCGTGGGTCGCTGGCGAATGGGTCTTTGTCGTGACCGACGAGGATCGCCTGCTGGCGGTCGCGCGGACCACGGGCAAGGTCCGCTGGATCAGCCAGCTGCCAAGCTATCGCAATGAGGAGGACAAGAAGGGCGCGATCCGCTGGACCGGCCCGATCCTCGCGGGCAACCGCCTGGTCCTGGTCAGCACCCTGGGCCAGATGATCCAGGTCAACCCGGTCGACGGCAGCATCATTGGCCAGACCGAGGCTGGCAAGTCGTTCGGCCTGTCGCCGGTGGCGGCCAACAACATGCTCTACCTGCTCGACGACGAAGGCCGCCTCACCGCCTATCGGTGAGCTGGGCAACACCCACACGGAAGGACGTTTCGCATGCCGGGCGGAGAAGACAATGACCGCGCGGAGCAGATTCCGTCCTCGTTCGGCAGCGCAGCGCCGCGCCTGCCGATGCTCGCCATCATCGGCCGACCCAATGTCGGCAAATCGACGCTGTTCAACCGGCTGGTCGGCAAGAAGCTTGCGCTGGTCGACGACCGGCCCGGCGTCACGCGCGATCGCCGCGAGGGCGAGGCCGAACTGATCGGCATGAAGTTCCGCGTGATGGATACCGCGGGCTATGAAGACGATGACCCGGCCAGCCTGCCCGGACGAATGCGCGCGCAGACCGAGGCGGCGGTCGCCGGTGCCGATGCCGCCCTGTTCGTCTTCGACGCGCGCGCCGGGCTCAACCCGCTCGACGAGGAAATCGCGCGCTGGCTGCGGACCAGCGACACGCCGATCATCCTTGTCGCCAACAAGGCCGAGGGCAAGGCAGGCGATGCCGGGATCAACGAAGCCTATGCACTGGGCCTCGGCGATCCGATTCCGCTGAGCGCCGAACATGGCGAGGGCATGGTCGAGCTGTTCGACGCGCTGCGCCCGCATCTCGAAGACAATTTCGATCCCGGCGAGCCGCTCGCAGCGCTCGGCGAGGATGAACAAGGCCCGCTCAAGCTGGCCATCGTCGGCCGTCCCAATGCGGGCAAATCGACGCTGATCAACCGTATATTGGGCGAGGAACGGCTGATCACCGGTCCCGAGGCGGGGATCACGCGCGATTCGATCAGCATCGACTGGCTGTGGGAGCATGACGGGCAAAGCCGCGAGGTTCGCCTGATCGACACCGCGGGCATGCGCAAGCGCGCGCGCGTCCAGGACAAGCTCGAGAAGCTGTCGGTTGCCGACGCGCTCCATTCGATCGATTTCGCCGAAGTCGTCGTGCTGCTGCTCGATTCGACCAAGGGGCTCGAACTGCAGGACCTCAAGATCGCCGACCGTGTTCTCGAGGAAGGCCGTGCGCTCGTCATCGCGCTCAACAAATGGGACGTCGCCGAGGACGGCAGCAAGCTCTACCAGGGCGTCCGCGCAGCGCTCGAGGAAGGCCTGGCACAGGTCAAGGGCGTACCGCTGCTGACGCTGTCGGGCGCCACCGGCAAGGGTATCGACACGCTGCTCCAGGCCGCGTTCGAAACGCGCGATGCGTGGTCGAAACGGATCACCACGGGCCAGCTCAACCGCTGGCTCGAACGCGCGCTCGAGGCCAATCCCCCGCCCGCTCCTAAGGGCAAAAGGATCAAGCTGCGCTATGCCACGCAGGCCAATACGCGCCCGCCGAGCTTCGTCGTGTTCGGCACGCGCGTCGACGAATTGCCCGAAAGCTATCGCCGCTATCTGATCAACGGATTGCGCCGCGAACTGGGTCTGGGCGCGGTACCGGTGCGATTGACGTTGCGTGCGCCGAAAAACCCGTTCGACAAGAAATCCGGCGACTGATCGGCGAGCGATCGCGGGCGCACGTAACGCCCCATTAACCCAGTTTCGATAAGGCCATGACTGGATCGACGCACGACTGCGCCGAAGACGGGGAAGCTTTATGGGCACAGAGCCCGAACAACTGGTCGACTGGACCGTTTATCGCGCTGCACGTTCTGGCCTCGGCGGCGGCTTCGTCCGCATCCTCGGCTATTTCCGCGAGGACGGCATCAAGTCGGTCGCCGCGATCGAACAGGCGATGCGCGAGAAAAACGCCGCCGCGCTGGTTCTCCCGTCGCATACGCTCAAGGGCGAATCGCGCCAGTTCGGCGCCGACCGGCTCGCCAGCCTGGCCGAGGATATCGAGATGTTCGCGCGCGAATGCGTCGAGGATCGCAGCCCGCCCGACGAATATCTGCAAAAGGTCGTCGCGCTGCGGCCGCTGTTCGAAGAGACGCTCGACGCACTTGAGACCGAAGCGAACCCGCTGGTCCAGCGCCAGCGCCCTGCCTTTGGCCGAGCGGTCACCAACGACCAGCTGCTCGGCCGCGGCTGAGCCTCAGGCGCCGGCGACCGGCGCGCGCCACATCGGTTGGAAACGCCATCGCGCCAGGCTACGCCACAACCATTCGAACGGACCGTAATTATAGCGATCAAGCCACGGTTTCGACCAGGCCATCATCGCTCCCCACATCGCTAGGACGAAGAGTTGCAGCGCGAGGCGGTGGAACTCGCCGAACAGCGACAGGCCGTAGCCGTAGAAGATCGTCGTCATCACCAGGCTGGTCACCAGATAATTGGTAAACGCCATCCTCCCCGTCGCCGCGAGCCGCGCGCCGAGCCGGGCGTAGCGCGCCTGACGGATGACGAGGATCACCAACGCCGCCCAGCCGATCGCCATCATGATATCGAACGGCATTGACAGAACGAGGGTCGCAAACAGCGTCGATACGCCGCTATAGCCGTCGGACAGCTGGTACCACGCCAAGAGCAGGTTGACCGGGATCGCCACGCCCCAGCAGACAAGGAGCCACTTGCGGTAACGGGCACTGTCCCACTGACCGGTAAAGAAGCCCGATTTGAACATGATCATGCCGATCAGCATCAGCCCCAGCGTCTCCCAGCCGAAGGTCATGAAGCCGGCGATGGGCTCGGCGGTCTTTTCGAAGATGCGGTTGCCCGCGATCGCCTGGTAGCCCGAGCGATACAGCGCGCGCGTGGTGGCGACATCGGGACTGTGCGGCCCCATCTTGTCATTCACTTCAACCATCGCCTCGGCCATGGCAGCGGGCGGTTCGAAAACGCCGGCGCGCATCAGCGCGGCGCTGCCGAAAAACGATCCGAAATACAGCGTCGAGACGATCAGGAAGCCGATCGCCCAGCGCCGCAACGCACGGATCGAAAGGTTGCGAAAGAAGAACAGCAGCATGCCGCACAGCGCATAGAGAACGAGGATATCGCCCCACCAGATTAGGTAAAAATGGGCGAGGCCGAGGATCAGCAGCCAGACCATCCGGGAATAATGGACCTTTGCGCCGCTGAGGCCATAGGCCACCGCGCGTTCGATCACGAGTAATGTCGAGGCACCGAACATCATCGAGAACAGGCCGCGCATCTTGCTGTCGAAGAACAGGAAATCGAGCAGCCAGACTACGACGTTGCCGCCCGTATCGTCACCGACCGCGGCGGGGTTGGTATAGCCAGGGTCGGGGGTCGAAAAAGCATAGATGTTCATCGCCAGGATGCCCATCACCGCCACCCCGCGGATGGCATCAAGACTGGTGAAACGCTGCAGTTCGACAGGTGCCGTCGTCGCCATGATGTTCGCCTCCCCTACAGCGCTCCCCATAGCCCTGTATTAAGGCTATACTACAGCCAGGAGGCGATGTGGTCCAGCGGCTTCTTGTGCGTTGCGTGCAGCGGGATCGTCGCACTGTCGGCGACCTTGCCGACGACGAGGACCATCATCGGCTTTTCGTTCGGCGGACGGTCGCAGATCCGGTTGAGGAATTTCATCGGGTTGGGCGTGTGCGTCAGCGTCGCGAGGCCCGCCGCATGGAGCGCGGCGATCAGGAAGCCGGTGGCGATGCCGACGCTTTCGGTGACGTAGTAATTCTGCTTGTCGTCGCCCGGATCGACGCCGCCCCGGCGCTGGCCGAAGATGCAGATCAGATAGGGCGCGGTTTCGAGATAGGGCTTGTCGCAGTCGGTACCCAAGGGCGCGAGTGCGTCGATCCACTCCTGCGACGCCTTGCCGCCATAGAATTCGCGTTCCTCGACCTCGGCCGCCTCGCGTAGCGCGCGTTTCTTCGCGGCGCTTTCGATCACCGCGAAATGCCACGGCTGGTGGTTGGCGCCCGACGGCGCGGTGCCGGCGGCGAGGATGGCCTGCTCGATCACCGCGCGCGGGACGGGCGCATCGGAGAACATCCGGCAACTGTGGCGCGTGGATATGGCCCCGTAGAATGCGGTGGCGCGCGCGATCCGCTCCGCATCGCTCAGCTCGGGCAGCGCTTCATAGGGGACGGTGGCGTGCGGCTTCATGCCAGCGCGGCGTCGCTTCCCATCAGCGCGGGGAAGAAGGATTCGTGGGCTTTGCGTAGGTCATCGAGGGATACCTCGATACCGGAGACCGAGATCGCTGCGCCGCCGGTGGTGCCGATGCTTGCGACGAAAATGCCCGCAGCCTTTGCAGCAGCCATCACCGCGTCGGCATCGTCGGTTGCGACGACGAAGCGCGCCTGGTCTTCGCCGAACAGGATTGCGGCAGGATTGGGAACGTCGGGCAAGTCGAGCGCGGCACCCTGGCGACCGGCCAGTGCCATTTCGGTGATCGCGACGAGCGCACCGCCATCCGAACAATCGTGCGCCGCGTTGACTAGGCCGCGCGTGACGAGATCGCGGACGAAATCGCCATGGCGTGCCTCGATCGCCAGGTCGACGGGCGGCGGCGAACCGTCTTCGCAGCCTTGGCATTCGCGCAGCCACAGTGACTGGCCGACCTGCCCCGCGCTGTGGCCGATCAGGATGATAGCCTGTCCCGCCGATTTGAACGCGATCGTCGCCATGGTGTCGATGTCCTCGAGCACGCCGATCGCACCGATCGCAGGGGTGGGCAGGATCGCGCTTCCGCCGCCGGTTGCCTTGCTCTCGTTGTAGAGGCTGACGTTCCCCGACACGATCGGCATGTCGAGCGTGATGCAGGCCTCGCTCATGCCCTTCAGACAGCCGGTCAGTTGCGCCATGATCTCGGGGCGTTCGGGATTGGCGAAGTTGAGGCAGTTGGTCGTCGCGAGCGGCTTGGCGCCGACCGCGCTGAGGTTGCGATACGCCTCGGCGATCGCCTGCTTGCCGCCTTCATAAGGGTCAGCATAGCAATAGCGCGGGGTGCAGTCGGTGGTGATCGCAAGCGCACGGTTGGTGCTGTGGATGCGCACCACCGCGGCGTCGCCGCCGGGGCGCTGGAGCGTGTCGGCGCCGACCTGCGTGTCGTATTGTTCCCAGATCCAGCGGCGGCTGGCGATGTCGGGGCTGGCCATCAGCTTCAAAAGATCGGCACCGATGTCGGTGCTTTCGGGGATGTCGCCGAGCGGCTTGATGTCGGCCCAGACCTTGTACTCGTCCGCGCTCATGCTCGGCCGGTCGTAGAGCGGCGCGTCGTCGGCGAGCGGGGCGAGCGGGATGTCGCAGACCACCTCGCCGTGATGTTCGAGGACCATGCGCCCGGTATCGGTGACTTCGCCGATCACCGCGAAATCCAGTTCCCATTTGGTGAAGATCGCCTCGGCCTCTGCCTCGCGGCCGGGCTTCAGCACCATCAGCATGCGTTCCTGGCTTTCGGACAGCATCATTTCGTATGCGGTCATGCCGGTCTCGCGCTGCGGCACCGCGTCCATGTCGAGCCGGATGCCGACACCGCCGGCCGAGGCCATCTCGACGCTCGAGCTCGTCAGACCCGCCGCGCCCATGTCCTGGATCGCGACGATCGCGTCGGTCGCCATCAGTTCGAGGCACGCCTCGATGAGCAGTTTCTCGGTGAACGGATCGCCAACCTGAACGGTAGGGCGCTTGGCTTCTGCATCCTCGGCGAAATCGGCGCTCGCCATCGTCGCTCCGTGGATCCCGTCGCGGCCGGTCTTCGATCCGACATAGACGATCGAATTACCGATGCCCGATGCGGCCGAATAGAAGATCTTGTCCTGGTCGGCGATGCCGACGGTCATCGCGTTGACGAGGATGTTGCCGTCGTACGCGGGGTGGAAATTGACCTCGCCGCCGACGGTTGGCACGCCGACGCAATTGCCGTAGCCGCCGATGCCGTGGACGACACCGGCGACGAGGTGGCGCGTCTTGGGGTGGTCGGGCGAGCCGAAGCGCAGCGCGTTCATGTTGGCGACGGGGCGCGCACCCATCGTGAAGACATCGCGCAAGATGCCCCCGACGCCGGTTGCCGCGCCCTGATAGGGTTCGATGTAACTCGGGTGGTTGTGGCTCTCCATCTTGAAGATCGCGGCGAGCTTGGTGCCATTGGGTCCGGCGCCGATATCGACGACGCCCGCATTCTCGCCGGGGCCGCAGATGACCTGCGGGCCCGTCGTCGGGAGCTTCTTGAGATGGAGGCGCGAGCTCTTGTAGCTGCAATGCTCGGACCACATCACCGAGAAAATGCCGAGCTCGACGATATTGGGCTCGCGCCCGAGCGCGGAGAGGACGCGGGCGTATTCCGCTTCGTTGAGACCGTGTTCGGCGACGATCTTCGGAGTGATGGCGGGCGTGGCTAGGACGGGATCGGTCATGCGCCGCGCCTTAACCGCTGTCGGCGCTTCGCGCTAGACGAGAAGCTCGACAAGCAATGCAAGCCAGATCGCCCCGACCACCAGCGGCACCCAATAGCACAGGACGGGGAGCGCAGAACCGCGCAGTCGCTCGCGCGATTTCGACGCATCGATATAATGCGCGTAATCGGGCAGGCACTGCTTCATCCGCGCGACCGCCTGGCGCAGGTCGCTCGCCTGGCGGACGTTGATGAGAATCCAGAAAGCCGTAAGCAAAATGCCAAGCGCGGCAATCACTTCGAGCGTCGGGATCGAAACATCACCCATCGTGGTAGCGTAAAAGACGAGCAGCATCGCCTCGGCGAGGAGGAAGAAGTTCAACCGGTCGTTGAACACGTTTTCCTCGTGAAGGGCATGCTGCCAGATGCGCTCGCAGGCCGGACCATCGCCATCCAGTCCCACCAGGAACTCGTCCACACCTTGCCGTTCACCCATCCGACTGCCCTCCTGTGGGGAGAGCATAACAAAGCGGGCGCGCAAAAGGCAAATCGCGCGCATCCACGAAAAAGGGGCCGGTTTCCCGGCCCCTCGTTAAACGTCGGAAGAGAACGCTTAGGCGATCAGGCCTTGCAGAGCTGCGCGTTCTTGCCCGGAACTTCGATCGTGACGCTGTCGCCCGTACCCGACACCGAATAACCTTCGGCGGTATAGGGTGTTTCGGCATCGGGGCGCGTCAGCTGCGTGGCGGTGCCCGCGACATTATCGGTGCGAATGTTGGCGTTCATGCTGCCCGCGAGATCGCCCGAGTTCGACAGGAAATCGACATAGACGACGCTGGCATCGCGGCAGCGAAAGGTCTTCGAAGCGACGACTGCCGGCGGCAGCGTCACGGGCGCGGCGGTAGTCGCCTCGTTGGCGGCCGCAGCAGCAGCGGCTGCGTCGTCGGTCTTGGTGTTGTTACAAGCGGCGAGCGCGAGCGCGCTGGCGGCGAGGGTGAGAATTGCGTGGGGTGTTTTCATGACCGCGCGTCTTTCGCGGCTGAGCAGGGCGCCGTCAAGCATGATCGTGGTGCAGCGCACCACGGGGCGTGCGACAGCCGCCTTGACCGCCATGCGCCGCAGCGTCATTGCTGCGACCATGTCTGAACCCATACCCGTCGAAACCCTGTCGTTCGAAGCGGCCATGGCCGAACTCGAAACGATCGTCCGCCAGCTTGAAGCCGGTGACGCGCCGCTCGACGCCTCGGTCGATCTCTATTCGCGCGGCGAAGCGCTCAAGAAACATTGCGAGGCACGACTCGCAGCGGCGCAGGTACGGATCGAGAAGATCACCACCGGCGCGGGCGGCCAGGCCACCGGCACCCAGCCGTTCGACGCCGATTGAGCGGACCGATGGCCGATCAGGAAAATCCCGACGCCGCCAACGACGCCCGGACGATCCTCGCCTCCGCGATGGCGCAGGTCTCCGATTCGATCGACGCGCATTTCGACGCGGTCCTGACCGTTCCCGACGATGCCCGCGCCCGACTGGTCGAGGCAATGCGCCATGCCGCGATCGGCGGCGGCAAAAGGCTGCGCCCGCTGCTTGTCGTCGCGTCGTGCGACCTGTTCCATGTCGACCGGCAAAGCGCGCTGAGGATCGGCACCGCGATCGAGGCAATCCACGTCTACAGCCTGGTCCACGACGACCTGCCATGCATGGACGATGACGACATGCGGCGCGGCAAGCCGACCGTCCACAAGGCGTTCGACGAAGCGACCGCGGTGCTGGCGGGCGACGCACTCCACGCGCTGGCGTTCGAGATCCTCGCCGACGACACGCACCCATCACGATCCGTTCGTGCGTTGCGAGCTGGTCGCCGAGCTCGCGCGGGCAAGCGGGCAATCAGGCATGGCGGGCGGCCAGATGATGGACCTTGCCGCCGAGAGCGCGAGCTTCGACCTGCCGACCGTGACCCGGCTGCAGCAGATGAAGACCGGCGCGCTGATCGCATTCTGCGTCGAGGCGGGCGCAATCATGGGCAAATTGTCGCCCGAGGGGCGCGCGCCGCTGCGCGGCTATGCCCGCGACATCGGCCTCGCCTTCCAGATCGCCGACGACATCCTCGACGTCGAAGGCGACGAGGCGCGCGCGGGCAAGGCGCTGCACAAGGACGCGGCGGCGGGCAAGGAGACCTTCGTTTCGGTCATGGGTCTGGCCCGGGCGCGCGAACAGGCCCACGCGCTGGTCGATCAGGCGATCGGCCATCTCGCCGGCTTTGGCCGCGAAGCCGACCTGCTGCGCGCCATCGCGCGCTTCGTCATCGAAAGGGACCGTTGATGAGAATCGGAGTCTATCCCGGAACGTTCGATCCGATAACGCTCGGTCATATGGATATCGCCCGCCGCGCCGCGAGCCTGGTCGACGAACTCGTCATCGGGGTGACGACCAATCCGAGCAAGTCGCCGATGTTTAGCCTCGACGAGCGAATGGCGATGGTGTCGCGCGAGGTTGCCGAGATCGGCAGCCATGTCCGCGTCACTGCGTTCGATTCGCTGCTGATGAAGTTCGCCGAGCGCGAGGGCGCGCGTGTTATCGTCCGCGGCCTGCGCGCGGTCGCCGATTTCGAGTATGAATACCAGATGGCGGGGATGAACCAGCAGCTCAACGACGACATCGAGACGATCTTCCTGATGGCCGATGCCGCGCTACAGCCGATCGCGTCGAAACTGGTCAAGGAAATCGCGATGTACGGCGGCGATATCACCCCGTTCGTCACGGCGCCGGTGCGCGACGAAGTCGTCGCGCGGGTAGAAAAGATTGGACGCAAAGGGTCATGAGCCGTTAATCGCCGTCGCGCGATAGGTCATGCGCCTATTCACCAGGTCCCGTGTGGGCCGCCCTGCAACAGACCAGAGACCCATCCATGACGCTGCGCCTCAACACCCTGATTTCCGCCGCCCTGATCGCCGCAGCAAGCGTTTGCGTGCCCGTCATGGCGCAGGAGGCCGCACCGGCGACCGAGGCCAAGCCGCCGGTCAAGACCGATGTCGCGGCGGTAACCCCGGCCGAATATGCCAACAATCCCGAATGGATGCTCGCGCTCGACCTGTCGTCCGGCGGTCGCGTCGTCATCCAGCTGCGCCCCGACGTCGCGCCCAACCACGTCGCTCGGGTCAAGGAACTGGCGCGCTCGGGCTTTTATGACGGCATCATCTTCCACCGCGTGATCGACGGCTTCATGGCGCAGACCGGCGACCCGACGGGAACCGGCGAAGGCGGCAGCTCGATGCCCGACCTCAACGCCGAACTTTCGATCTATCCTCATCTGCGCGGAACGATTTCGATGGCGCGTCCCGCCGACTACAACGGCGCGAACAGCCAGTTCTTCATCATGTTCCAGCCGCAACTCAAGATCGATCGGCAGTACACGACCTTCGGTCGCGTCGTATCGGGCATGCAGTATATCGACGCGGTCCACCGCGGCGAACCGCCCGCAATCCCGTCGCGCATCGTCCAGGCGTCGGTCCTTGCCGACGGCAAGCCGGTCCCGCCGCCGGCGATGCTGACCGAGCGTGCCTCCGCCCCGGCCGCGCCCGCGATTACCGCCGACGATCTCAACGCGCCGATCCCGCCGCGCCAATAAAGGCACCGCGCCGCGCTTGCCGCCGCGACGGTAATCCGGCACGGGCACCGCGTCATGCGTGTTGATCTGTTCGATTTCGACCTGCCGCCCGAGCGGATCGCGCTGCGTCCTGCCGCACCGCGCGACCAGGCACGCATGCTGTGCGTTGCCCCCGATAGGCTGAGCGACCACCGCGTCGCCGATTTGCCGCAGCTGCTGCGCGCGGGCGACTGCCTCGTCTTCAACGACACGCGCGTCATCCCGGCCAGGCTCGAAGGCGTCAGGTTGCGCGACGGCAATGCCGCGCAGATCGGCGCGACGCTGCACAAAAGGCTGGCTCTGCGCGCATGGCAGGCGTTCGTGCGTAACGCCAAGCGCGTCCACAACGGCGAGCGGATCGATTTCGGCCATGGCGTCACCGCGATCGCCTCGGCCAAGGCGGACGACGGCAGCATGACACTGAGCTTCGAGGGCGACGAGCCGGTCGAGACGCTGCTCGCACGAGCAGGAACGATGCCCCTGCCCCCCTATATCGCAGGCAAGCGACCGACCGACGCGCGCGATGCCGAGGATTACCAGACGATGTTCGCCGACAAGGACGGCGCCGTCGCCGCGCCGACCGCCGCGCTGCATTTCACGCCTGACCTGATGTCGGCGCTGGCCGATGCGGGCATCGCGCACGAGACACTCACGCTGCATGTCGGGGCGGGCACCTTCCTGCCAGTCAAGGCCGACGATACCGACGATCATGCAATGCATGCTGAATGGGGCCTGATCGACCAGGCCACCGCCGACCGGCTCAACGCGGTGCGCGCGCGCGGCGGACGGGTGATCGCGGTCGGCACGACCTCGCTGCGGCTGATCGAAAGCGCGGCCAATGCGGCGGGCATGATCGAGGCGTTCGAAGGCGACACCGCGATCTTCATCACGCCGGGATATGCCTTTCGGGGAATCGACGGGCTGATGACAAATTTCCACTTGCCGCGATCGACGCTGTTCATGCTGGTGTCGGCGCTGATTGGGCGCGAGACGATGCAGGCCGCCTATGCCTATGCAATCGACCATGACTACCGCTTCTACAGCTATGGCGATGCCAGCCTGTTGCTGCCGGCCTAGCTTTTAACTCGACCATTTCGGAACCGTAGCGATTGACGGTTGGTTGAGGGGTCATGCTCGACGCCACAACGATCATCAACCAGCAGATGCAGAACGCCTATACCGGTTTCATCGCTTTAATCCCCGCGCTGGTCGCGGCGGTGTTCCTGGTCATCGTCGTCTGGGTCGTCGGACGCGTGGTGCGGCGCGGGGTCGTCAGGCTGGCCAACCGACGCGGACGGCCCGACCTTGGCCAGTTGCTCGGCTCGCTGACCTTCGGGGCGATCATGGTGCTGGCGCTGCTGTCGGCATCGGCGATCGTCTTTCCCACCGTCCATCCCGGCGACATAGTTGCCGCCCTCGGCATCGGATCGGTCGCGATCGGGTTTGCCTTCAAGGATATTTTGCAGAACCTGCTCGCCGGCTTGCTGCTGCTGATCCGCCGGCCCTATCGCCGCGGCGACCAGATCGTCGTCAAAGGGTTCGAGGGCACGGTCGAACACATCGAAAGCCGCGCCACGCTGATTAAGACCTATGACGGGCGCCGCGTCATCATTCCCAATGGCGACGTCTATACCTCTCCCGTAATCGTCAACACTGCCTTCGATTTCCGCCGCGACGAAGTCGATATCGGCATCGGTTATGCCGATTCGCCGTCGCAAGCGGCGCGCTATTTCCTCGAGGCAATCGAGTCGGTCGAAGGCGTCGAAAGCGATCCCGCGCCGCAGGTACTGCCTTGGCGGCTCAACGATTCGACGGTCGACCTGCGCGCGCGCTGGTGGACCGCTTCGCCACGTACCGACCAGGTCCTGGTCCGATCGCGCATCGTCCTTGCGATCTACGAAGCGGCAAAGAAGCATGGCATCGACCTGCCCTTCCCGACGCAGGTCATGCTGTTTCACGACCAGACCGAGGAAAGCGACGGAGACCGGACCCGCCAGCGCGAAGGCTGGCCGGTGGGCGACGCGCCGCCCAGGCCGCGCCGGTTCAAGAGCGAGATACTGGAAAACGACCAAAAACCAGTTGCTTGATCTGGGTCAGTGGACACAGGAGGGGAAAGAACATATGCCGAACATATGGCCCGTCTCGATGTTCAGCAAAAGCTCGAAATCCTTGCCGATGCGGCGAAATACGATGCCTCGTGCGCATCGTCGGGATCAACCAAGCGTACGTCCAATGGCGGCAAGGGAATTGGATCGACGACGGGAGCCGGCATCTGTCATGCCTATACGCCCGACGGTCGCTGCATCAGCCTGCTCAAGATTTTGCTGACCAACAGCTGCGTGTTCGATTGCCATTACTGCATCAACCGGAAATCGTCGAACGTACGCCGCGCGCGCTTTACCGCCACCGAAGTCGTCGACCTGACGCTGGCGTTCTACAAGCGTAACTATATCGAGGGATTGTTCCTGTCGTCGGGGATCATCCAGTCGTCGAACTACACGATGGAGCAGCTCGTCGAGGTCGCGCGCCAGCTGCGCGAAATCCACGACTTTCGGGGCTATATCCATCTGAAGACGATCCCCGATGCCGATCCCGAGCTGGTCCACCAAGCGGGCCTTTACGCCGATCGCGTCTCGATCAATGTCGAATTGCCGACGACGAGCGGGCTCGCCCGGCTCGCCCCCGAAAAATCAGCCGAGCGGATCGACGGCGCGATGGCGAAGATGAAGTCGGACATCATCGACACCAAGGATGCCCGGAAAAAATACCGACACGCGCCCCGCTTCGCTCCCGGCGGGCAATCGACGCAGATGATCGTCGGTGCCGACAGTGCCAATGACGGCGAGATCATCGCGCGCGCACGCGGCCTGTATAACGATCATGCGTTGAAGCGCGTCTATTACAGCGCGTTCAGTCCGATCCCCGATGCGAGCAGCGTGCTGCCACTCAAACGCCCGCCGCTGATGCGCGAACATCGGCTCTACCAGTCAGACTGGCTGATGCGATATTACGGCTTCGAAGCAGGCGAGATTGTTTCCGCGACCGACCCGGTGACGGGTATGCTGCCGCTCGACATCGACCCCAAGCTCGCCTGGGCGCTGGGCCATCGCGAAATGTTTCCGGTCGACATCAACCGCGCGCCCAAGGCGATGCTGCTGCGCATTCCCGGCCTCGGCGTGCGCGCGGTCAGCGGTATAATCGCGTCGCGCAAGTGGCGCAGCCTGCGCCTCGCCGATGTCGCGCGTCTGACCGTATCGATCGCAAAAATCCGCCCATTCATCGTCACCCCCGACTGGCGCCCGACGCTGCTGACCGATCGCGCAGATTTGCGCGCGCTGATCGCGCCGAAAAGCGAACAGTTCGAATTATTCGCGCGATGATACCAGGCGATGCAACAATCGCGCGGGGCGGTCGTTGGGGATGGGAAACGAAACAGGGAGCACAGCAATGGCCGAAGCCGAAATCTTCAGGGACCTCAAAGCCGATCACGAGGCGCACCGCACGCTGCTCGACCTCATCGAAAAGACGCAGGGCGACAGCGAGGGGCGGCGCGAGCTGTTCGAACGCTTCCAGGTCGAGGTTCGTGCGCACGCCGCCGCCGAGGAGGAGTCGCTCTATGCGACGATGCTCGGCAAGCCTGAGCTTAACCAGGACGCCAAGCACAGCGTGTCGGAGCACAAGGAGATCGAGGATATCATCGCCGAATTGTTCGAGATGGACATGTCCTCGTCCGGCTGGCTGACGCGCTTCAAGACGCTCAAGCACGACTACCTCCACCACATCGACGAAGAAGAGGAAGAGATGTTCCCCGCCGCGGCGAAGGGGCTGAGCGAGACCGAAAAGGCGCGCATCGCCAAAGTTTTCGAGAACCGCAAGCCGAAGGAAAAGGCCAAGGCGAAAGATGTCGACCCCGGCGACAACAGGGAGTGATGAGGGGGCCCTAGGCACCGGCCCGGCGGGCGTGCTGCGAGCGGTGACGCTCGCCGCGCCCGACGATTTCGACGGCTGGCGTAGCGCGGCGCGCGCGCTGGCGATCGCCGACATTCCGCCCGATCGCGTCGCCTGGCAGGTGGCGGGCGAAGAAGAGGACCTGTTCGCGGACGCCGCAGATACCGCGCCGCCTCCCGCGACCGCGCGCAGCCGCGCGCTGACCGTCCCACAGCACTTCATCGATCTTGCCCGCAGCGCGGTCTGTCACCGCAATCCCGAACGCTTCGCGCTGCTCTATACCGCTTTGTCGCGCATCCAGCGTGACCCGGGGATTGCGCACGACCGCGCCAACCCGCTGATGAAACACATCGAGGAACTCGCCAGATCGGTCCGCCGCGATATCCACAAGATGCGCGCCTTCGTCCGCTTTCGCGAGATCGAGGACGATGACGGCCAGGAACGGTTTGTCGCCTGGTTCGAACCCGAACACCATATCTTGCGTGCCAACGCGCAGTTCTTCGTCGAACGCTTCGCCAACATGCGTTGGTCGATCCTGACTCCCGAACTGTCGATCCACTGGGACGGAACGATCCTGAGCGACGGGCCTGGCGCGGCCAAGGCCGATGCGCCGCCCGACGACGCGGTCGAGGACATCTGGAAAAGCTATTACAAGAGCATCTTCAACCCTGCGCGCGTCAAGATCGGCGCGATGACCAAGGAGATGCCGCGCAAATACTGGCAGAACATGCCCGAGACCGAGCTGATCCGAGGGCTGATCGCGGGCGCGCAGGCGCGTGAAAGCGCAATGATCGCGACCGCAAAACAGGAGCGGCTGGCGCCCGGCTCGAATCGCACCGCGGCATGGGCCACCTTGCGCGACGAAGCGCTGCGCTGCACGCGCTGCCCCTTACACCAATGCGCGACGCAGACCGTGTTCGGCGAAGGGCCGATCGATGCGCGGCTGGTCTTCGTTGGCGAACAACCGGGCGATCAGGAGGATATGACGGGACGTCCGTTCGTCGGCCCTGCCGGACAACTCTTCGATCGTGCGCTCGCCCAAGCCGGAATCGATCGTGCCACGACCTATGTCACCAACGCGGTCAAGCATTTCAAGTTCGTCACGCGCGGCAAGCGGCGCGTTCACCAGTCGCCCACCGTCGGCGAAATCGATGCCTGCCGCTGGTGGCTAGAGGAGGAACGCGTGCTAATTGCACCGGTGGTCACCGTCGCGCTGGGAGCGAGCGCGGCACGGGCGCTATTTGAACGCCCGATGCCGGTCGGTAAATCGCGCGGGCGGGCGCACGAATTGCCCGACGGAAGCGCGGCGTGGATCACCGTCCACCCGAGCTATCTGCTGCGCCTGCCCGATGACGCAAGGGCCGAAGCCTACGCTCGAATTCGTCGCGGATCTCACGATGATAGCTGCACAAATCGGGTAACGCCTGACCGTGTTATCAGTGCAACACAACGCGTCCTGTCACGATTTTTTCGCTCCGACGGAGAAAAACTTCGTCCCGTTCATTGTGCCGACAGCCGGTCAACCTATCTGGCATTTCTCCGGTCGCCAGTTGCGACCAGTTTCACAGGACAATACACATGAAGAAAATCGCATTTATCGCCGCTGCCGCAGCAGTGGCCTTCACCGCCGCTCCTGCCATGGCGCAGGATGCCTCGCAGGTCAGCACGCACGTTGGCTTGTCTGCTGGCTACCATGATCTCGGCATCAAGGACGATCTTCGCGGCGTCGGCATCACCGACCCCAAGGATGGCGGCTTCATCTACGGTGTCACCGCTGGTGTTGATGTTCCCGTCGGCGACCAGGGCGTGACGCTCGGCCTCGAGGGCAACTACAACCTCGGTTCGGACGCGATCGACAGCGATTATGGCATCGCCACCA
The DNA here is from genome assembly GCA_963800335.1 of uncultured Alphaproteobacteria bacterium. Lineage (GTDB taxonomy): Bacteria > Pseudomonadota > Alphaproteobacteria > Sphingomonadales > Sphingomonadaceae > Flavisphingopyxis. The sequence goes on from CAWDAN010000005.1 coordinate 58,937, forward strand.
AGCTTGGTTTCCGCACTGGCAACACCAAGCTGTTCGTCAAGGGCGGCTATCAGTGGATCAACCTCGACGTCGATCAGCTGACCGGTGGCCAGCTGACGGAAGCGCAGTTCAAGGCGCTCGGCCAGAGCGATACCGTTGATGACTACCTCGTCGGCGTTGGCGCCGAATTCAACGTCGGCCCGCGCACGGTCCTGACCGCAGGTGTCGACAGCGTCTCGTTCGACACGGTTCGCGGCACCGTCGGCCTCGGTTTCAAGTTCTAAGCCAACCGACAGTCCAAACGATCGCGGGGGTCGGCGCAGCACGCGCCGGCCCCCGTTTTCGTAGTTAGGAGACGTGCGCCATGCTTGCATGCGCACGCGCTTCGTCTAGGACGCCGCAGCGATGACCGATTCCCCTCCCTTCGCCTTTTCGATCGCCGCGACCGACGGCGCCGCCCGGACGGGCACGATCGCCATGGCGCGCGGCGAGATCCGTACGCCCGCCTTCATGCCGGTCGGCACCGCCGCGACGGTCAAGGCGGTGCGCCCCGCCGAAGTGCGCGCGAGCGGCGCCGACATCATCTTGGGCAATACCTATCATTTGATGCTGCGCCCCGGGGCCGAGCGTATCGCCCGGCTCGGCGGGCTGCACGCGTTCATGGCGTGGGATCGCCCGATCCTGACCGACAGCGGCGGATACCAGGTGATGAGCCTGTCCGATCTCGCCAAGGTCAGCGAGGACGGGGTGTCGTTCAAGAGCCATCTCGATGGCGCGCGGCACATGATCACACCCGAACGGTCGATCGAGATCCAGCGCCTGCTGGGATCTGACATCGTCATGGCGTTCGACGAACTCGTCCGCACCGATACCTCGCGCGACGCGCAGGCGGCGGCGATGGAGCGATCGATGCGCTGGGCGCTGCGATCGCGCGAGGCGTTCGACTCGATCGAAACCGGGCTGCCACGCGGGGCGATCTTCGGCATCCAGCAGGGCGCGCTCGACGAGGGGCTGCGCAAGGCGTCGGCCGATGCGCTGACCGGGATCGGGTTCGACGGTTATGCGATCGGCGGCCTTGCGGTCGGTGAAGGGCAGGAAGCAATGTTCGGCGTACTCGATTATGCGCCCGGACAGCTGCCCGTCGAGGCGCCGCGCTACCTGATGGGAGTGGGCAAGCCCGACGACATTGTCGGCGCGGTGCTGCGCGGCGTCGACATGTTCGATTGCGTCCTGCCGACGCGATCGGGGCGCAACGGACAGGCGTTCACCTGGAACGGCCCGGTCAATATCCGCAATGCGCGCCATGCCGAGGATCAGGCGCCGCTCGACGCGCGCTGCGAATGTCCGGTCTGCGCGACGTGGAGCCGCGCCTATCTCCATCATTTGGTGAAGTCCGGCGAAATGCTCGGCGCGATGCTGATGACCCAGCACAACCTTCATTTCTACCAGGCGCTGATGCAGGCGCTGCGCGATGCGATTGCGCAGGCCCGGATCGGCGAGTTTGCGCGCAGCTTTGTCGCCGACTACCGCGGCGGCTAACAAACGGAGAGGACGGTCAACTCAATCGCGTACAGGCCGCTTCCGGCGTCGTGTGTGAAGGGTTTCCTCAGCTGGCGGGACAGGCCGGTCATGATCCGTTCGTAGCGTGCGACCATCAGCGAATTGAATTTCTCGCAGCCGACAAGGCCGGCCGATTCGATCGTCAGGCGCGCCAGCGTCGGTTGTTCGGCGTCGCGCTCGACCGTAATCGCAATCGGTTCGCGGGCATCGCAAAGTGACGACAGTTCGGCCAGTTCGGTGACGAGGAAGGCAATCGGTACGGCGATGTCCTGGCTGACATAGATTTCATCAACGGTCACCGAAATCTGCGGAAAGCCTTCGTCGCCCTGACCGCTGGCGCGAAGGTTGCTGGCGAGTTCGCTGAGCAGCGGGCGCAGCGCGTGGCCTGCGGTTCCTTCGCTGCCGGCAAAATGATTGCGGTGGACGACCGATATGGCATCGACCCGGCGCTGGATCGTCCGGTAAGCGCGCTTCGCCTCATCGCTCGTCGCCGACCGGCTGTGCAGGCTGATCAGGCTGCCGATCACCTGCAGATTGTTTTTCACGCGGTGGTGGACTTCGCGCGTCAGCGCGGTCTGACGTTCCAGCCCCTTGGCGAGCTCGGCCTTGTCGGCGGCGACGGTTTCGGACAGCGCGCTGAAATCCTCCTCGAGCTGGACGATCTCGCGCGCGATCGCGAGGCGGCGGCGCGGCCGCAGGAAGACAGCGCCTGGCCGATAAGCGGCGACGCTGCGGTGCAAGCGGCTGAGCGGGCGCATGATGAAGAATCCGAGCAGAGCCCAGCTGAGCACCGCACCGGCGACCCAGATCGCGATCGGCGAAAGCAGCGAAACGACCTCGTTCCCGCTGAAGGCGGCGCGATAGGTCGTCATGACGAGCGAATGGCCCGATTGCCCGATCGGTCGCTCGATCGTCTGCGTCGTCCCGGGCAATTCGGCGCCCAACCCGTCGCGGACGTCGAGCCTGCCGTCGCTCCCCGTGATCGCGATGTCGTGAGCCGGAAGATCGGCGATATCGTCTTCCGCGATCTTAGCGAGTGCGTCACTGTTATACGACAGGACGGCGGCATACGGCGTGCCCTGCTCGTCGAACCGGACCGATGACACGAGCCGCCCGGTCGCGTTGTCGATCCCCAACAGCCCCTCGATAGGAACCTTGGGCACGGCATCGTCGCCCAGATAGGCAACCGCGCCGGCCGGGCACAATTCGCGCGAAAACGACGGAGCTACGATGAATATGCGCGGGGCCGCAACGTCGGCCTGATTCAACGCAATGCCCAGGTCGGTGCAGATTCGCCGGGCTTGGTCGGGAAAGAGGTCGCCGAGAGGAATACCGATCAGGCTGCGCCGCACGACCGCACGATCGCCCGCCAGCCCGGTACCGAGATTGCGGCTCATTTCATTGCCGGCGACGCGAATCAGGCTGGTCCGGTCGCGCTCGGCGTTGTGCGTGCCCTTGACCGTCGCAGCGACGCCCAGAATGCCAAGCGGGGCAAGCCCGATCAGCAGGACGAGGAGTATCTTGATCTCTGTGGAAAAGCTGGTCCAGCGCTCCCAGCCCGACCGGGTCGCGGCTGGCGCTTCGCTGTTCGGGGCGTTCATGACGATCTCCGCCGGCGTCCTGTCCGGCTCAAGGACATGGATTAACCGAGCTTCTTGAGCAGCTCGAGCATCTCGTCGGGAACGTCTTCGGCAATGGTTTGCTGATAGGCCTGACGCAACGAATGCGCGAGCGAGTCCTTCGCTCCCCCATTGTCGCTCTTGCCCCGCTGTCGGTTGCCCGGTGAATCTTTCTTACGATCGTGTCCCATGCCCGACTTTTGCGTTCCCCCGCGCTTTTCAGATGTCATTATGCGTCCAGAATCTTTGCAAAACATAGCCTCATTGCGCGGCGATAATCCAGATCAATATTTTTGCTTAGAGTTCGGAAACCAAATGGCGCCTCGTTTGTTCCATAAATTCGCCCTCGATCCTTATCGGGTAGGAAATCGCGACGAACCGCTATTCAAAGGCGCGTCGCGGGGCTAGGGTTGACCGAAATATTTGCAGGTCTCGAATTGGGGAGAATAAGATCACTATGTCACTCGGACAGCAGCTCGCGCCGCACCTTCCATTCCTACGACGCTATGCGCGTGCTCTTACCGGCAGCCAGAGCCACGGCGACAATTTCGTTCGTGCGACGCTCGAGGCCGTGGTCGCCGCGCCCGATGAATTCCCGCGCGACGTCGAGCCTCGGCTCGGCCTCTACAAGACTTTCCAGGCGATCTGGCAATCGACCAGCGACGATCGCGACAACGATGGCGCCGGCGACGTCGGCAGCAGCTCGGAAACGATCGCGCAAAGCCGCATGGCGCGCCTGACGCCGGTCAGCCGCCAGGCATTGCTGCTGACCGCGATGGAAGGCTTTTCGAACGAAGATGCCGGCTATCTGATCGGCGAAAGCCCCGCACGGGTCGACGAACTGATCGACGAAGCGCTCAACGAGATCGAGCGGCAGACCCGCGCCACCGTCCTCATCATCGAGGACGAACCGATGATCGCGATGGACCTCGAAACGATCGTCCGCGATCTCGGCCACGACGTCACGGGCATTGCCGTTACGCGCGACGAAGCGGTTGCACAGGCGCGCGAAACGCCTCCCGGCCTCGTCCTTGCCGACATCCAGCTCGCCGACGACAGTTCGGGCATCGACGCGGTCGGCGACATATTGTCGGAAATCACTGTGCCGGTGATCTTCATCACTGCGTTCCCCGAACGCCTGCTGACCGGACAGCGGCCCGAGCCGACCTTCCTGATTACCAAGCCGTTCCAGCGCGCAACGGTCAAGGCAGCGATTTCGCAAGCGCTGTTCTTCGATCGCTCGACGCTGCCCGAGTGATTGCAGCACCGGCCCCTTCCCATATCCCACGGAGCTCACGTCCCCATGGATCCTGAAGTCAACAAAGACGCCAACGACGCCCGCGCCGGCAATACGCCGCACATCGTGCGGTATGTCCTCGCCATTTCGACGCTGTTGGCAGTGCTCGTCCTCGGCGCGCTCGTGCTGCTTCGCTAATCTGATCGGCACCAAGATTTTCACACTGCACTTCAATTTGATCGCGCAAACACTAAGTGTGTTTCACGTGCCCGGCGATTCCGTCGGAGCGCGCAGTGGGGGTTGCCGGTGAGCGACGAGAAATCCGGCGTTAGCGACGCCAGCGAAACGGACGATAAGAAGCCCGTCGAAGACGTCTTCGAGACGCTCTCCGACGAGGATTTTCGCGTCGAGCTGGGCAGCGTCATTCCACATCTGCGCGCGTTCGGCCGTTCGCTGTCGGGCAATCGCGATACCGCCGACGACCTCGTCCAGGAGACGTTGCTCAAGGCGTGGGCGGCGCGGCGACGCTTTCGCGCGGGCACCAATATGCGCGCGTGGACCTTCATCATCCTGCGGAACCTGTTCCTGTCACAAATGCGCCGCTCGCGCTTCAAAGGCGAATGGGACGACCTGGTCGCTGAAAAGACGCTCGCAGCGCCCGCCTCGCAGGACCGGCACGTCGATCTGTCGGACATGCACCGCGCTCTCCAGATACTCCCCCAGGCCCAGCGCGAAGCGCTGATCCTTGTCGGAGCGGGTGGTTTTGCGTATGAAGAAGCCGCCGAAATCTGCGGCGTTGCTGTCGGTACGATCAAGAGCCGCGTGGCCCGTGGACGCACTGCGCTCGAAGACCTGATGCAGTCGGGCAAGCTCCCGGCCAGGTCGACGAGCGAGACCAACGCCGAAACAGCGCTCACCCAGATTCTTGAGGAAGTCGACAACCTCAGCCGCAATTAGGCGACGCCGACAGGCGGCGTTGCGCGCCGCTAAGCGTTAATCCGCTTGAGCCGTTCGACCAGGTCGCCAAGATCGCTGGGCATGTCGCCCAGGCTACCGAACGATTTCTTGAGCGCGCGCGATACGCCGTCGGCACGCGACGGGAGGGTCACATAGCGCGGCACCCGTATCGGATGGTCTGTGCGCTTGTCGCTCGAAGGGTTCGGGGCAGTCATACCAGTACAACGCATTTTCGCCCCGCAGGTTGCCTTAGATTAACCGAATTTCCGATCGTCGTTGCATCGTTTGGCACAATTCCGGCGATTCGCACATCAACGAATTGTGCCACGAACGATCGCGGCCTAGGACCGGAGGCATGACTTCGTCGCGCCACACCGTCCTCGACCGCGCGCGTCGCCTTGCACCGTTTCTCGAAACGCTCGTCGCGAACCACCCTGAGGATGTCGCACGTTTCCTTGCCAACGGTGCGCCCGCAGCGCTGGCCGCGCTCGAACTGAACGACTCTAACGGACCGATCGCCGAACGCCTGCGCCGCCATCGCCAACGGCTCGCGCTCATTGTCGCGCTGGGCGATCTCGCGGGCGAACTGTCGCTGTCGACAGTAACTCGTGCGCTCAGTGATTTCGCTGATTCCGCGCTCGATCGCGCGATTGCCGCCGCAGTCAAACGACTGTGTCCCGGAGCGCCGGTCGAGGGCTTCGGGGTCCTCGCGCTCGGCAAGCTGGGCAGTCGCGAACTCAATTATTCGTCCGACATCGACCTGATCCTGCTCTACGATCCCGATACCGTCCCGCGCCGCGCGCGCGACGAGCCGGCGCAGGCGGCGTTGCGCATCGCCCGCGACATGGTCGAGACGCTCGCCGCTCGGACCGACCTCGGCCGCGTATTTCGCATCGATCTAAGGCTGCGTCCGACGCCCGAGGTCACACCAATCGCGCTCGGTTTCGATGCCGCGCTGTCACATTACGAAACGCATGCGCTGGCGTGGGAACGTGCCGCGTTCATTCGCGCGCGTGCTGCGGCAGGCGATCGGGCGCTGGGCGAGCGGTTCCTTGCCGCCCTGTCGCCGTTCGTCTGGCGGCGCGCGCTGGATTTCGGGCAGGTGCGCGAGATCGGCCGGATCAGCGAGCGGATCCGCGACCATTACGACACGGGCCACCGTTTCGGCGCGGGCTATGATCTCAAGCGCGGGCGCGGCGGCATTCGCGAGGCCGAGTTTTTCGCTCAGACGCACCAGCTGGTCCATGGCGGGCGCGATCCCACGCTGAGGCAGGCGGCAACGCGACCCGCGCTCACCGCGCTGGCCGAAGCGGGGATCATCGCCCCCGAGGCCGCCACCACGCTGAGCGAAGGCTATACGCTGCTGCGGACGATCGAGCACCGGTTGCAGATGATCGACGACCGCCAGACGCACAGCCTGCCAGACGATCCCGAACGGCTCGATGCAGTCGCCCGGCTGCATGGCCTCGACGACGGCGCGACCCTGCTCGCGTTGCTCACCCCCACGGTCGAGGCAATCGGTGGATTGTTCGATACGCTGATCGAGACGGACGACCGTCCCCGCCTGCCACGATCCGCCGACGGGCTGATCGAACGCCTCGCCAACGCCGGCTTTGGCGATGCGGAACGTGCCGGCCGCATCATCGAGGCATGGCGCGCGCGGCGCTATCCTTCGCTGCGCAGTGCTGCAGCGCAACAGGCGCTCGAGGACATGCTTGCGGAGATCATTGACCGGCTAGCCGCCGCGAGCGACCCCGATGCCGCATTGCTGCGGCTCGACGCGATCCTCGCCCGGCTGCCGAGCTCGCTCAACCTGTTCCACCTGCTCGAAGCGCGTCCCAGGCTGCTCGACCTGCTCTCGGACATCCTGGCGCACGCGCCAACGCTGGCCCAGGATCTCGGCGAACGCAGCGATCTGCTCGACGGGCTGATCGATCCGGGTTCGGCGAGTAACCGGCTCGATCGCGACGAGCTGGCTGGTCGACTCGACCAGGCGGGCGCCGCCGGCGATTACGAACTCGCGCTCGACCGCGTCCGCGCGATCGTGGGCGAATACCGCTTCGCGACCGGCGCGGGCATCATCGCCGGCAACGACCCGCTCGACGCGATGCGCGATTATGCCACGATCGCCGAGGCGGCAACGAAGACGCTGGCAAAACGGGCAGCGGAAGAGTTTGCCGAGGTTCACGGCCAGGTGCCGGGCAGCGAGCTGGTCATCCTCGCGCTCGGCCGCTTCGGCGGCGGCGCGCTGACGCATGCCAGCGATCTCGACGTCGTGTTCCTGTTCACCGGCGAATTCGGCCGCGAATCAGACGGTCGCCGCCCCCTCGGCGCGACGCGTTATTATAACCGCCTCGCCCAGCGCGTGATTGGCGCTCTGTCGGTCCCGACCGCAACCGGCGGCTTATATGACGTCGACACCCGCTTGCGCCCGTCCGGAGTACAGGGGCCGCTGTGCGTTTCGGTCGACAGTTTTCTCGAATATCAGCGCGGGGCGGCGTGGACCTGGGAGCACATGGCGCTCACCCGCGCACGTACCGTTTTCGGCTCGGACGAGGCGCGGACGCTGGTCGACAATGGCGTGCGCGCCATCCTGCTCGAGCCGCGCGATTGCGCGCAGTTGATCTCCGACGCAGTCACGATGCGGCGCGATATCGCGCACAACAAGCCCCCCAAGGGACCATTCGATGCCAAGTTGATCGCCGGCGGGCTGATCGATTTTGAGTTCGCCCTCCATTGTACGCAGTTGCGCACGGGCGTCGGCCTCGATCCCGACCTGCGTCGGGCGCTGGCCAGCCTGATCGCCGCGGGCGAGGCACCATCCACCATCGCCGAGGCGCATGATCTGCTCACCCGCCTGCTGGTCACGCTCAGGCTCGTCGCGCCATCGCTCGCCGAACCCGCCCCGACCAGCCACGCGCTTATAGCGCGGGCGTGCGGTCACGCCGACTGGCCGGCATTGCTTGCCGCCTATGCCGATGCACGGCACAAGGTCGGCGACTGGTGGGCCTCGGTCGGCGGGACCGACGCCATCGCGCAAGGAGACTGATTATGGATATCGGCGATCGGCTGCCCGAGCTCAGCCTCGAAGATCAGGCAGGCGAGAAGGTCGCGCTGAGCACGATCGGCAAAGGACCGCTGGTGGTCTATTTTTATCCCAAGGACGAAACGCCCGGTTGCACGACCGAGGCCAAGGACTTTACCGCGCTTGCTCCCGAGTTTTCCGCGGCGGGCGCGCGCGTCGTCGGAATATCGCGCGACAGCGTCGCCAAACACGCCAGGTTCACCGCCAAGCACGATCTGGGCTTGCGCCTGCTGTCCGACGAGGACGGCGCGGCGTGCGAAGCGTTCGGCACATGGGTCGAAAAATCGCTTTACGGGCGAAACTACATGGGAATCGAACGCGCGACGTTCCTGTTCGATGCCAAGGGAGTGCTCGTCCGCGTCTGGCGCAAGGTGCGCGTCAAGGGTCACGCTGCCGCCGTACTGGACGCCCTCAGGACGCTCTGAGCGGGACCGGGAATCGCATCGCCGGACCCGCGCAACCTTTACCTTTCGTTAGGAAAATCGCGGATTTTGGTCGTTTTAGAGCCAAAGGTTGCATCGATTTCAACCGTTCAACGCAATCATCCTGCAACTGAACGCAAGAACGCGGCTCGAACAGTTGCCACATTAACATCTCCGCCGCACAACGATTGGCGAGCGGGGACGAAAATATTCGCCCATGGGAATTTCGAGGATGCCAAGCAGGACCTTTTGTGTCCTGCCGCGATTGGCGACAGACACATGGGGTTATCGAGTGAACGTTTTGACTAAGAACATGTTCCGCGCCGTTGCACTTTTTTTCGCAGCGAGCCTGACCACCGTCCCGGCGCTGGCCGATGACGCGGCCAATGCTACCGAAGCATCGGAAACCGCGATGGCCGCATCGTTCACTGCCGCCGCCGCGCGTTTGAAGGATCAGGCACCCGACCAGCGCTTCTCGCAGCTGTTCAACGCATGGGAGCGGATGGACGGTCCGCAGGCCGCTTCGGCCAGCCATCGCCATCCCGTCGCGCAAGCCTGTCGATGCGATGCGTCTCAGCTCCAATTTCGGAACGCGTTCGGATCCCTTCAACGGCCGCGCCAAGGCGCACAAGGGAATCGACATTCCCGGTGCGATCGGCTCACCGATCTATGCCACCGCCGACGGCATCGTTGCGATGGCACAGTGGTTCGGCGGATACGGCAACTTCATCAAGCTGACCCACGGCAATTCGATCGAAACGCGCTACGGTCACATGTCGAAGCTCAACGTCCAGCCTGGCGAACGCGTCCGCAAGGGTCAGATCATCGGCTTCATGGGTTCGACTGGCCACTCGACCGGCAGCCACCTTCACTATGAAGTCCGCATCGACGGCACCGCGGTCAACCCGATGTCGTTCGTCACCCCTGGTGAAGTGATGCTCGCATCGCTCGACACCGGCGCCGGCGGCCCGGGCACCGACGATCACGACGAAGATTGATCGCGCCGGGACACCAGCTCCCCGCCTCCCAATTCCGACGATAGCTTGCCGCGACACCGCTGCGATCCTATCTTGATCGCATGACAGCCACTCCCCAGATTTCCGATCCTGCGCCTTCCGACTGCGTAACGCTGAGCGAGGCCGCGGCCGCACGCGTTGCCGCGATTGCCGCCAAACAGGGTCGTCCCGCGATGCTGCGCCTCTCGGTCGAGGGCGGCGGCTGTTCGGGTTTCACCTACAAGTTCGACCTCGCCGACACCCCCGAAGCCGATGACAGCGTCACGCATACCGGCGCGACGGGCCTGATCGTCGATGCGATGAGCCTCGACCTGCTCAAGGGTTCGGTCGTCGATTTCGTCGAGAACCTGGGCGGCGCATCGTTCCAGGTGACCAATCCCAACGCCGCCGCCGGCTGCGGTTGTGGATCGAGCTTCTCGGTCTGAGTTGACGCTCGACGATTGATTAGCGGGAAGCCGCCGCCTAGGACTGCGGCCATGCGGATCGCCAGCTTCAACATCAACGGGATCAAGGCGCGCCTGCCGCGGCTGATCGAATGGCTCGAGGAAACCCGGCCCGACATCGCCTGCCTGCAGGAGATCAAGACCGCCGACGAGGGCTTTCCCGAAAGCGCCTTCACCGACATCGGCTATCAGGCAATCTGGCATGGCCAGAAGGGCTTCAACGGCGTCGCGATCCTGGCGCGCGGCGACGACAAGCCGGTCGAGGTCCAGCGCGGCCTCGATGGCGAAGTCCGACGACGATCACAGCCGCTATATCGAGGCCGATGTCATGGGGCTGCGCGTCGCCTCGATCTATCTGCCCAACGGCAACCCCCAGCCGGGTCCCAAGTTCGATTACAAATTGCGCTGGATGGAGCGGTTGCGCACGCGGGCACGCGCGATCCTTGCCGAGGAAATCCCGGCGCTGCTGATCGGCGACTACAACGTCATCCCGCACGACGACGATACCTATTCAGTTCGCGGCAATGGCCGACGACGCGCTGATGCAGCCCGAATCGCGCGCCGCCTACAACCGCATGCTCGGCGACGGCTGGACCGACGCGCTGCGCACGCGCAATCCGGCGGGCGGCGTGTGGACCTATTGGGATTACCAGGCGGGCGCCTGGCCGCGCGACGCGGGCTTTCGCATCGACCACATGCTGCTCAGCCCGCAGGCCGCCGACCGCATGACCGACGCGCGCGTCGACAAGGAATATCGCGGTCGCGAAAAGGCGAGCGACCACGCACCGGTCTGGGTCGAACTGCGCTAAAGCGCCTTTTCGTAGAGATCGTAGACCTTGTTGACGGTGCATTCGAGCGTTTCGGCGATCGCGTTCATGCCCTGGTTGTCGTCGAGGATCCAGCCGATCTCGCCGCGCGACGCGCCGTACCGCGCGTTCGCCACTTCGTTGGTCTGGTCGATCAGCATGAAGGCGAGCTGGCTCGCCATGCGCGAGGCCTGAAGGCGTTTGACCACCCCCATCAGCGGCACCCGCACAGTGCGGACCTGCGGCTTGCGCAGCCACCACAGCAGCTTCGCCCAGCCGAACGGCAACAGGCTGCCGCCGAGGTCGGCGAGCTTCTCGTTGATATCGGGCAGCGTGATCATGAAGGCGACGGGTTCGCCGTCATATTCGGCGACGCGGACAAGGTCCTCGAACACGATCGCCTTCAGTTTCTTGCCGGCATAGGCGATCTCGGCATCGGTCAGCGGCACGAAACCCCAATTGTCCGACCAGGCATCGTTGAGGATGCCGAGGATCAGCGCCGCTTCCTCGGCGAAGCGCGACTTGTCGACGGTGCGGATCGAGATGCGGTCGTTGCGGTTGCCCGATTCGATGATCCGCCGGATCAGCGGCGGGAACGGCCGCGTGATGTCGAGCTCCCAGGTCTTGAGCTGCTTGATGCTGGAATAGCCCGCGCTTTCGATCCACGCCTGATATTCGGGGCGATCATGACCCATCATGACGGTCGGCGGATGGTCGTGGCCGAAGGTCAGCAGGCCCGGCTCGTCCCAGACCGAAAGGCTGATCGGCGCAACGACGCGGGTCATGTTGCGCGCGCCGAGCCAGCTCTCGGCGCGCGCGATCAGGGCGTGCGCCGCCTGTTCGTCTTCGGCTTCGAGCAGACCCCAGTTGCCGGTGCCGGGGCCGAACCCCTGTTCCGCCGGCTGTTCGAGCGCGAGCGCGTCGATATGCGCCGAAATGCGCCCCACCGCGCGCCCGTCGCGATAGGCCAGGAACAGTTGCGCGACACCGTGTTCGAACCACGGGTTCTCCTTGGGGTCGAGCAAGGCCGCGACCTCGCTCCTGAGCGGCGGCACCCAGTTGGGGTCGCCGCGATTGAGGCGAAAACCCAGCTCGATGAACTCGCGGCGGTCGGCCTTGCCCTTGACCGCGCGGATTTCGGGGCCGGCCCAACGATCGGACATACGGGGTACTCCACCAGGGTTCGAAAACGGATCGGAAAGGAGCCGCTAGTGTCTCGGCAGCGCCGATTTTGTCAACAGCACTGGCGTCCCGCAGGGGCGAGCGCTTGCGGATACCGGCGGCCGCCATCATATGGCCACGTTCATCTTGTTTAGACTAGCTCCGCAATTCACTGGGCGAAACAGAGCGATGGATATGAACCCGAGCCTTTCTCTTGCAGAAAACGGCGCCGCGCAGCGCGCGGTGCCCGTCCGTGCGCCTGTCGTCGACGACAAGGACCTGATCCGCACCGCGGCGAAGATCACGCGCGAATTCAATACGGCCCGCCCGGCGATCTACTGGAGCGACCTGATCGCTTCGGTCGTGGTCGGCTATGGCGCGCTGGCGGCGGCAATCTTCGCGCCCTCGACCGGCTGGATGATCGCTGCGATGATCGTCTCGGTCCTCGGCCTCTACCGCGCCGGCAGCTTCATCCACGAACTCACCCACATCAAGCACAGCGCGGTGCCGGGCTTCCGCTTCGGTTGGAACGCGCTCGTCGGGGTGCCGCTATTGTTGCCGTCGTTCATGTATGAAGGTGTCCACAGCCTGCACCATGCCAAGACGCGATATGGCACGAGCGAGGATCCCGAATATCTGCCGCTCGCGCTGATGAAGCCGTGGACGGTGCCACTGTTCGTGTTGATCGCGGCGCTGGGGCCGATCGCGCTGCTCATCCGTTTCGCCGTGCTGGCGCCGCTGTCGCTGGTCATCCCGCCGCTGCGCCGGATCGTTGTCGAACGCTATTCGGGACTGGTCATCAACCCCGATTTCCGTCGCCGGCCCGCCGAAGGCGCGCTCAAGGCGCAATGGATCGTGCAGGAAATCGCGGCAAGCATCTGGGCGATCGCGCTGATCGCGCTCGTCGCGGCGGGCATTGTGCCGCTGCGCGCGGTGCTGATCTTCCTCGGCGTATTGTCGGGTTCGGTCGTCATCAACCAGGTCCGCACCCTGGTTGCGCACCTGTGGGAAAACGAGGGCGAACCGATGAGCGTGACCGCGCAGTATCTCGACAGCGTCAACGTTCCGCCGCCGTCGACCCTGCCCGTGCTGTGGGCCCCGGTTGGGCTGCGCTATCATGCGCTCCACCATCTGCTGCCCGGCCTGCCCTATCACGCGCTGGGCAAGGCGCACCGGATGTTATCCGAGGCATTGCCGCAGGAATCGAGCTTCTACCGTGCCAATCACGGGTCGCTGTCGCGGCTGGTTCACGGGCTGGTGCGCAGTAGCTTCGGCGATCGCAGCGCGCGCAACTGAGCGCAGGCGCGGGTCCTATTCCTCGGTCCGAACCAGCACCGCTTCGCCGATCAGGAAGAACAGCAGGAACGGCCCCCAGGCGGCAATGATCGGCGGATAGACGCCGAGATTGCCCATCGCGATGCCGAAATTGTCGGCGACGAAATAGGCGAAGCCGAGTGCCATGCCGATCACCGCACGCAGCACCAGCTGCCCCGAGCGTGCCAGGCCGAAAGCGGCGACCGCGCCGAGCAACGGCATCAGCATCGATGATAGCGGACCCGATATCTTGTGCCACAGCGCCGCCTTGAGCGCGGTCGTCGGTCGTCCGGCGGCTTCGAGCTGGTCGATCGCCCGGCTGAGCGGACCGAAGGCGAGTTCGTCTCCGTCCACATTGGCCATGGTGAAGCGATCCGAGCCGATACCCTTGCCTGCCTCGAAGGTGCCGAGATCGGTCACCTTGCCCGAGGCGAGATCATAGCGGCGCGCCTCTTCGATGCGCCAGCCGTCGCCGCTGGGCGTTGCGCGATCGGCGCGCACTTCGGACACCATCGCGTGATCCTTGCGCTCGAAGATGCGGACCTGCCGCAGGACCACCTGCGCGCCGTGCACATGGACCTCGCCGACCTGGATGAGATTGTCGCCGTCGCGCGCCCAGACGTTGGATTTCACGTTGGTTTCACGCGGGATTATCCCGTAATCGACCCGCTGCCACTGATCGAGCGCGGCATTGGCGCGCGTGACGACGCGTTCGTTGAAACCGAACGCAAAGCCCGCGACGAGCAGACTGGCCAGCAACAGGGGCGCAAGCACCTGGTGCGCCGACATGCCACCGCCCTTCATCGAGACGACCTCGCTGTTCTGGTTCAGCGTTGCGAGTGTGACGATCGTACCGAGCAGGACCGAAAACGGCAGGAAGCGCGCGACAATCTGCGGCACGCGCAACCCGAGATAGCGCAGGATGTCGTCTTGGCCGTTGCCCGCGACCGCGAGAATCTTGCCCGATTCGCCGAGCAGATCGAGCGCCTGAAGGATCAGGACAAGCATCACCAGAACGGCGAGCGTGCGCGTGAGGAACATCCGCGCCACATACAGCGCGAGCGTGCGCGACGGGAAGAAATGAAGCTGTTCGAACCTCATATCGCCTGCCCCCCGCGCCGGATCCTGAGCAGCTTGCGCACCCGGGTGCCTATCTTGGCAAAGACGCGTTCGAGCGCGCCGATCGGTTGCCCCCCCGGAACGACGGCGATCGTCCGGTACATCCACAAAACCAGCGCCGCAAAGCCGATAAATGGCACCCACAAGGCGAGGACCGGGTCTACCCCGCCTAGGGCGCCGAGGCTTTCGGCATATTGGTTGATCTTGTGATAGGTCACGATCATCACGATCGATAGGAAGATACCGAGCGACGAGGTCGATCGCTTGGGCGGAATTGCCAGCGCCAGCGCGAGGAACGGGAGCAGAAACATCGTGACCACCTCGACGACGCGAAAATGGAAATTGGATCGCGATTCGAGCCGCGTCGCAAGCGGCTGCGCATTGTCGTGTCCGACGCGCACGAGTTCGGGCAGAGTCAGTTCGCGGTTGGCGTTACCGCGTCCTCGGAAGCTCTCGATCTTGGGCAGGTCGATCGGAATGTCGTGCTGTGTGAACGACAGGGTCCGCGGCGTGCTGAACTTCGGCGAATCGTGGATCAGCGAGCCGTTGGTCAGCCTGAGGATGATCGTGTCCGGATCGGCCGAGGCAAGGAACTGGCCGCGCTGCGCGGTCGCCGCGAGACTCGTTCCGTCGGCGGTTTCGGCGCGCAGGAAGATGCCGCCGAGGTTGCGCCCCTCGTCGTGACTTTCCTCGATGCGCAGCGTCACACGCTTGCCCAGCTTGGTAAACTCGCCGACCTTGATCGACGCGCCAAGCGCGCCCGACCGCAGTTCGAACTGCAACCCTTCATAGGCATAGCGGGCGAGCGGCTGAGCATAGCCGACGATCGCCAGGTTGAGCGCGGCAAGGCCCACCGCATAGAGCATCGGCACGCGCAGCAACCGCGTATAGCTGAGCCCGACGGCGCGAAAAATGTCGACCTCGTTGGTCAGCGCAAGGCCGCGAAACGCCAGCAGGATACCGAGCAGCAGGCCGATCGGGATGCCGAGCGAGAGATATTCGGGCAGCAGGTTGACCAGCATCCGCCAGACGACGCTGACCGGACCGCCTTCGGACGCGACGAAGTCGAACAGCCGCAGCATCTTTTCCAGAACGAGCAGCATCGCCGCGACCAGCAGCGTCGCAAACAGCGGAAATGCTATCCGTTTGGCGATGTAACGGTCTGTCGCGGTAAGGAATATCAAGTTTTGGTCGCCCGCTCACCATGATTTGGCCGCAAACTTCCCCGATATGGGAAGCAACAGGGGCCATAAGTGCATATCGGCGCCCGCGCGAACACGCGCGTCCGCCTATACCGATACGGAGACTCAAGGTCATGTCTAAATTTGGAATGCTATCGGTCGCTGTGGCGAGTATCACGCTGGCGACTCCCGTCGCTGCCGATGCCGTCATCCTCGGCCCCGATGCCGCCACCTGCGCCAACGGCAATCGCGGCGTCATTGTCAACGTCACCGGCTTCAAGCAGCGCAGCGGCAAGGTCCGCGTGCAGCTGTATGCCGCAAAGTCGTCGTTTCTCGACAAGGGCGCGTGGATCGAGCGTGTCGATGTCGCGGTGCCCGCTGCGGGGACCGCCGCAATCTGCGTGCCCGTCCCGAGTGCGGGCAAATATGTCGTTTCGGTCCGTCATGATCTCAACGGCAACGGCAAGTCCGACCGCAAGGACGGCGGCGGCTTTTCGGGCAATCCCGACGTCAAGCTGACCGACCTCATCAGCAAGCGCAAGCCGAGCCTGGCGCAGACGAGTTTCGCTGTCGGCGACTCGACAGCGAAGGTAAACGTCGTGCTCAATTATGTGCGCGGCCTGTCGTTCGAACCGGTCGGCTGACGCTGCCCCGCCATGACCACCGTCGCGCTCCTCTCGAATCCACGCTCGACGGGTAATCGCGCGCGGCTGCCAGAGGTCCGCGACTTCTGCGCCGCGCATCCCGACATCTTCCATTACGAGGTCGAGGACGCCAGCGAGATCGGCAAGGCGCTCGCCTCGATCGCGCTGGTCAAGCCGAAGGTGATCGCGATCAATGGCGGCGACGGCACGGTCCAGTCGGCGCTGACCGAAATCTATACCGGCACCTATTTCGACGGCCCGCCGCCGCCGATCGCGGTGCTGCCCAATGGCAAAACCAACCTCATCGCGCTCGACCTCGGCGCGCACGGCGACCCGATCGTCGCGCTCAAGGAGGTCCTGCGGATCGCGCGCGACGATCTCGATGCCCATATCGTCCAGCGCAAGCTGATCTCGCTTTCGGACGGCAACGGGATGAAGCCGGTGCTCGGGATGTTTCTGGGCGGCGCGGGCTTGGTCGATGCGATGCTCTATTGCCGCCAGAGGATCTACCCGCTCGGCCTGCCCAACGGGATCAGCCATTTCCTCGCGGTGTTCGCCGCGTTGCTGACCGCCCTCGTCCGGGCCAGCGGCCGCTTCCTGCCGCCGATGGCGCGACCCGTTCAGATCACCACCGACCGCGATACGGCGATCGGCGGGCGATTTTCGCTGGTGATAGTGACGACACTAGAGAAGATGCTGCTCAACAGCCAGATTGGCAGCGGCGACGGGCGCGGCGAAGGCATGATGAAGATGTTCGCGATCGACCAGAACGCTCGCTCACTGGTCCGCGGCCTGTGGGCCTCGGTCGCAGGCAAGCTTGGTCGCAGCCAGTTCAGCGGCGTCTATTTCGAACAGGGCGATACCGTCCGGATCGACGGCGCTGGATCGAGCGTCATCCTCGACGGCGAACTCTACCAGGCGCACGGCAACGACCCGATCATGCTGAGCTCGACCGCGCCCGTTCCGTTCCTCCGCCTCGTCGCGTGAGCGCGCTGGCGCGGCTCGTCGCCGACGAGCTCGGCACCCCGGTCGACCCGCGTGTAACCGCGATGGCGCAGGAGATTGTGGGGCGTTTCGGCCCCGCGTCGCGCGCCGTCCTGTTCTACGGATCGTGCCTGCGCGAGGCCAATCTCGACGGGCTGATGCTCGATTTCTACCTGATCGTCTCCGATTACGCCGCCGCCTACGGCAATGGGTGGAAGAGCTTCGCCAACAACGTCCTGCCGCCCAACGTCTTCCCGTTCGAACATGGCGGGCTGGCGGCCAAGATTGCGGTGCTCAGCGAGAGCGATTTTCATCGCCTCAACGGACCCGAGACGCGAAACGTGTCGGTGTGGGCGCGTTTCGCACAGCCGTCGCGGCTCGTCTGGAGCGCGAGCGACGACGCCCGCGATCGGGCGATCGCCGCAGTCGCGCGGGCCGCGCCGACGCTGCTATGGGCGGCCCGGCCCTTCTGCGATATTTCCAACAAAACCGATCCGCTCGCACTTTGGCGAGCCGCGTTCGCATTGACCTATGGCGCCGAATTGCGTGCCGAGCGCACCGACAGGAGCGGGTCGGTCGTCGATGCCGACCCTGCGCGCTATCGCGCCTTCACACCGCCAGCGCTCGACGCTATCGAACGCCCCCTGTTGTCGCGTGAGGCGGCCGAACGCGCCTGGGCCAGGCGCCGCCGCGAGGGCAAACTATTGACGCTCGCTCGGCTTGCCAAGGCAACGACGACCTATGCCGGCGGGATCGATTACCTCGTGTGGAAAATATCGCGCCATTCGGGCAGGGCGGTCGCGATCCGTCCGTGGCAGCGCCGTCACCCCATCCTCGGCGCGCTGACGCTGTTGCCGCGCCTCATTCGCAGCGGCGCAATCCGCTAGGCCCGGCGGATAGCCGCGGCGCCAAGACGCCGATCGACGAACAATATGCCGCCGACAATGCAGGCGGCGAACAGCGCGCCTTCGAACCCGCCGGTAACCGTGCGGCTGACGAGGCCGAAATCGCTTTCGCCGAACAATCGCCCAAGCTGCGCGAAGTCGAGCCGCGAGGCGGGAAAGCGCTCTGCGAGCAGCGCGAGGCTGCTACCCATCATGCGTCCGCCGGCAAGCGGGATGGCGAGGCCGGCAATACCGCCGACCACGACGGCGGACAACGTCACGCCGCGCCGCCACGAAGTCACGCCCCTTCCCCCAGAGCGAGCCAGCACGCCAGCCCGACCGCGGCGCCCAGGACCAGCCCTTCGGCACCGCCGGTAATGTTGCCGGGCGACTGGCCGAACAGCAGGTCGAAGGCATCGATACCGATCAGCCTGACGAGCGCGCCGACGATAAGGCCGCCAAGCGCGCCGCCGCCGATCGACCAAGCGGGCGAGCGCTGCCATGCCGTTCGCGCCAGCGCGATGCCGAAGGCGACGCCCGCGGCGCCGATCGTCGCGACGAGCGTCGTCACCGCGACGAGAACGAGGACGACCGAGATCGCCCCCATGCCCGCCTGAACGGGCTGCGCGCTTGCATCGAAACCATAAGCGAGACCGCCGGTCACACCGGCAACCGCGCCGCCGAGCGTCCCGCCGCCGCCGATCGCGACCAGCTCGCGCCAGCGATCGCGGGGACGATCTTCGCGAGCGACCGCCGGCCCGTCGCGGTCCTGCATGTCTTGCGCCACGGGGGCGACGAAACGGTATCCATGCTTGGGGACGGTCGCGATGTAGCGCGGATTGGCCGCATCGTCACCGAGCGTCGCGCAGCGCGCGGATGCACTGGGTCAGCGCCTCGTCGGTAACGGGCACCCCGCGCCACACCTCGTCCATGAAGCGGTCCTTGGTGACGAGCGCGCCGGCGTCGCGCGCGAGCAGGATCAGCGCATCGAGATAGCGCGCGCCGATCTCGACCGGCACGCCGTCGCGCGACAGGCGGCGCTGGCGCGGGTCGATCGCGAACGGGCCGAAGCAAAGCTGCCCCTCATCCATTTTTCAGCCAATCCTCATGTCTTGCTCATGCCGATCACGCGCCCGACTGGCACAACCGGCGATGAAGAAACCATATCAGGAGCAAAGAATATGTCGAACATCCAGATCCCCCATTACGCGACACTGATGCCGCGGCTGCGCATGCTCTTGTGGGGCGGCGCCGCCGTGCTGTTTTCGATTCCGGTCGTTGCCCAGATCGTCGAAGCCGAGGGATTCTTGTGGACGATCGGCGATTTCGTCACTGCGGGGGTGGCAATCCTAATCGCCGCTACCGTGATCGATTTCGGCATCCGCAAAGCCGATACGATGCCCTATGCCATCGCCAGCGCCATCGCGGTCGGCATCTGTTTCCTGACATTCTGGGCGAACGGCGCGGTCGGTATCGTGGGCAACGAAGAAACAATGACGCCAATGCCGCGTTTTACGGCGTCATCCTGTTCGCGATACTCGCCGCCGCGGTTTGCCATCGCGCTGCGTCGTGGTGCGCCCGGCGCGATGGCGCGCGCGATGGTCGCGTGCGCGATCGCCCAGGTCGTGGCGGGGATCATCGTCGCGCTGCTCGGCTATTTCACTTTGATCTTTACCGGTTTCATGACCGGCATGTGGCTGCTCAGCGCCGTCTTGTATCGCCGTGCTGGGCGTCGAGGCCGTTGTCAGCAATTCGCGATCGTCACGCCGCGTGATCAGATGATCCCGACCGCCTTGCCGCTCTTTTCGAAGATGCCGAGGATTTCGCTCACCTGTTCGCTCGTGTGCTCGGCGCACAGCGAACAGCGCAGCAGCGTCATGTTGGCGGGCGTTGCGGGCGGGCGGGCGAGGTTCACGTAAAGGCCGTTCTCGAGCAGCGCCTGCCACATCGCGGCACCGCGTTCGAGGTCGGGCATGATCACCGCGATGATCGCCGACTGCGGCGTTTCGGTGCCGAGCGTGAAGCCGAGGTCCTTGAGTCCGCCATGGAGGCGTTTCGAGTTTTCCCACAGGTGTGCGCGCTTGTTCGATCCGTGCATCAACTTGCGGATGCTCGTCTCGGCGGTCGCGACGACGCTCGGCGGCAGGCTGGCGGTAAAGACGTAGGGGCGACAGACGAGGCGCAGGATTTCGAACTTGGGATGGTTCGAGACACAAAAGCCGCCGACGGTGCCGACCGACTTTGGAGAAGGTGCCGATGATGAAATCGACGTCGTCGATAACGCCCTGGTCCTCGGCGACGCCGCGGCCGTTCTCGCCGATGAAGCCCATCGAATGCGCCTCGTCGACCAGCACCATCGCGCCCGCCTCCTTGCAGACGCGGACCATTTCCTTGAGCGGGGCGACGTCGCCCAGCATCGAATAGACGCCTTCAAGGACGACAAGCTTGCCCGCATCGGCGGGGAGCCGCTTGAGCCGCTTTTCGAGCGCCTCGACATCATTGTGGCGAAAGGCGACGATCTGGGCATTGCCCATCGCGCAGCCGTCGTAGATCGAGGCGTGGCTGTCGGTGTCGATGACGACGTAGTCATCCTTGCCCGCGAGCGCCGAGATGATCCCGAGATTGGCCTGGTAGCCCGTCGAGAAGACCATCGCATGGTCCATGTCGTAGAAGTCCTTGAGCGCGTCTTCGCACGCCTTGTGCCCCTGGTACGTCCCGTTGAGCACGCGGCTGCCGGTGGTGCCCGCGCCGAATTCGTCGAGCGCCTTCTTGCCCGCCGCGATGACGTCGGGATCGAAGGTCATGCCCATGTAATTGTAGGTGCCGAGCAGGATCGTCCGATTGCCGTTGCAGATCGCCACGGTCGGCGATTCGACCTTTTCCATGACGAGGCTGAACGGGTCCTGCTGGCCGGTCGCGAGCAGCGTCCTCGCGCTGCTTGATCAGCGGGTCGAACTTGGCGAACAGGTCGGGCGTGCCGCCTTCGCGGACCACGGGCTTGTCGGGCATCGGGGCGTCGGTCATCGGATCAGGCCTTCAGTTTCTCGACCGCATCGACGAGCTGGCCGACGCTCTCGATCTCGGCCTGCATGTTCATCGTGATGATGATGTCGAATTCGTCCTCGATCGCGGCGACGAAGTCCATCACGGTCAGGCTGTCCCATTCGAGATCGCCGGCGAACGTCGTCGCGTCGGTCAGCGCGACGCCCTTGGCATTGAACGGTTCGATCTGGGCCTTGACGGTTTCGAACGTGGCGGCGCGGTCGGTCATGGGTGCATCCTTATGGGGTCGCTTTGGCGGGCTAATTGCCCGACGCGCGCTCGCCTTGGCAAGCGAATACGGCGGGAGAATGGCAGGCGCTGGCGCTAGAGCCAGCCCTCGGCGCGGTACCATTTGGCGGTATCGGCAAGGCCGCGCTGCGTCTCGACCGCCGGGGTCCACAGGTCGCTCGGCGGGCGCCGGCTGGCGTTGGCGGTCCAGTCGGGATGGCAGAAATAGGCGGCGCGGTCGGGGGTCAGCTTGGCCTTGTCGCGGCGGACAATGCGCGCCGTGCGTGCGGCGACGCGCACCAGCCAGCCGGGCATCGAAATCGTCGAGACGCTGCGCCCGACGCCCTTGCCGAGCGCGCGCGCAAAGCCGCGATGCGACCAGCCATTGGGGCGCCCGTCGTCGGGCTCGAACACCTGTCCGACATAATCGCGCCCACCGTCGACCAGCGCGAGCAGCAGGTTGGCGAGGTCGGCAGCATGGATCACCGACATGCGTCCCGTAGGGGGCAGCAGCACGAGCCCGCGCGCCGCCATCGTGAACATCGCGAGCATTTCGGTGTCGCGCGGGCCATAGATCGCGGGCGGGCGGACGATCGTCCAGTCGAGCCCGCTGCCCATCACGGCGGTTTCGGCACCGGTTTTCGACCAGCCGTAATCGCTCAGTGCAGGTTCGCGCGCGGCGAGCGAGGAGACGTGGATGAAGCGCATCACGCCGGCGGTGCGCGCGGCGGCAACGACCGCTTCGGTCCCGGCGATATTGGCGGCGGCGAAACCGGCGCGATCGCGCGCATTGACCGCGCCTGCGACATGGACGACGACATCGGCGCCATCGACGAGCGCGGCCAGCGCGGCATGATCGTCGAGCGCACCGGCGATCCAGCTGACCCCGTCGCGGTGCGGTTGCGGCCGGCGGGTCAGCGCCCGCACATCATGACCCGCGGCGAGCGCATGGTCGAGCAGCGTCGATCCGACGAAGCCCGTCGCGCCGGTCAGTGCAATCGTGCTCATGGCCTCAGATCGGCGACCACGCCGCCGTCTCGCCATCGTCGTCCTGCGTCTCGGTCGGCATTTCGATCGAGCTCGAATCGGGCAGATAGCCGAGCACCTGGTCGAGGATCGGTTCGAGCCCCGCGCCGGTCGCACCCGACAGCGGATAGGGATCGGGCGCACCCGCCGCCTTGAGGTCGTGCGTCACCGCCGCCATCAGTTCGTCGTCGAGCAGGTCCGACTTGTTGAGCGCGAGGATCTGCGGCTTGCTCTCGAGACCTTCGCCATAGGCGGCGAGCTCGGCTCTGGACCGTCTGCCAGGCAAGGACCGGGTCGTCGCCATGCGCATCGACGAGGTGGATCAGTACGCGGCAGCGTTCGACATGGCCGAGGAAGCGGTCGCCGATCCCGGCGCCGTCGGCCGCGCCTTCGATCAGGCCGGGAATGTCGGCAACGACGAATTCGCGGCCCTTGTGCCCGACGACGCCGAGCTGCGGGCGCAGCGTCGTGAAGGGATAGGCGCCGACCTTCGCCTTGGCATTGGTGATCGCGTTGATGAAGGTCGACTTGCCCGCATTGGGCAGGCCGACCAAGCCGACATCGGCGAGCAGCTTCAGCCGCAGCCACACCCACAGTTCCTCGCCCGGCCAGCCCGGCTCGTGCTGGCGCGGGGCTCGGTTGGTCGAGCTCTTGTAGCTGGCGTTACCGCGGCCGCCATCGCCGCCGCGCAGCAGCTTCACACGCTCGCCGACGCGCGTCAGGTCGACGATCAGGCTGCGCTCCTCGTCATCGGCGAGCACCTGCGTACCGACCGGCACCTTGATGACGAGGTCGTCGCCGCCCGCACCGGTGCGGTCGCGGCCCATGCCGCCCTTGCCGCGCGGCGCCTTGAAATGCTGCGTGTAGCGAAAGTCGATCAGCGTGTTGAGGCCCTGGACCGCCTCGAAGATGATGTCGCCGCCCTTTCCGCCATTGCCGCCATCGGGACCGCCATACTGAATATACTTTTCGCGGCGGAACGACACGGCGCCGCCACCGCCCGCACCGGAACTGACGAAAATCTTCGCTTGATCGAGAAAATGCATGGCGCGCGTTTAGGCCAAGCGCGCGGTTTTGACCAGCGATCCGCGCGTTGGCATACGATGGGCGGGCAAGCACGGCGATTTTCCTAGGCTGCACGGAAACTTTTGTCGCCATGCTCGTTGAAAGGAGAGACACTAAGCCATTCACCACAGGAGCTATTCACCATGATGACCGACCATGACACGCGCACGCTCAATTCGCTGATCGCAACTACGCTCGACAGTGTTGACGGCTATCGCGAAGCCGCCGAAAAGGCCGACCATGCCACCCTCGCCGAAACCTTCCGCGCGCGTGCCAACGAACGCGAAGAAGTTGTCCGGACGATGCAGACCAAGGTCCGCGCGGCGGGCGGCAACCCCGAAGACGACGGCACCATCCTGGCGGGTGCGCACCGCGTCTTCCTGTCGCTTCGCGACGCCGTCACCGGCGAGCGTGACGACGACGCGGTTGTCGCCGAAGTCGAGCGCGGCGAAGACCATATCAAGTCGAAGTACGAAGACGCGCTGAAGGACGACGACCTGTCGGCCGATACCAAGACGTGCATCGCTGACTGCTACACCTCGGTAAAGCGTGGGCACGACCAGATGAGCCAACTCAAGCACGCGATGAGCGCTGCCTAAGTTGGACTAACTATCCAAGAGTAATGATTGGGGCGGCCTGCGGGTCGCCCTTTTCTTTCGCGCGAGCGTTAAGCCGCCTCGCCCTTCCAGCGGACCAGCGACGCTTCTAGCTGTGCGGTTGCCAGTTCGCGTGCGCGTGTGCGCGGCAGGCCGAGCGAGGTGGCCATCGCCTCGCCCATCAGCGCATCGCCGAGCGCGGTCAGGACGAGCGTTAGCGTGTCGTCGTGGAGCGCGATATCGTCATGGCCGGTTTCGGCAAGGTCGTCGACCAGCGCATGGATCCGCTCGACGATCGGGTCGAGCGCGTCCTCGTTGCCAGACACGAGCATCCACGAAGCGAGCGCCCCGGCGCCTTCCTTGTCGAACGCGTCGAAGGTGAGATCGACAATGTCGCGCGCGCTGCCTTCGCCGCTTCGCGTGCGCATGACCGCCGCGCCGATCGCAGCGCAAACCGTCTCGCCGATATAGTCGGCCAGCGCCTTCTGCAGCCCAGAGGCCGAACCGAAATGGTGGAGGAGGTTGGCATGCGTCCGGCCGATCCGCCCGGCGACCGCCTTGAGCGTGACCGCCTGCGGGCCCGTCTCGATCAGCAGCGCGCGCGCCGCAACCAGCGCGGCAGAGCGGCTTTCGGCTGGGGTCAGGCGTTTGCGCGCTATTGACATGTGTGTCAGTTAACTCCAGATACGATGGATGAGCAGAGTCATGACCCCCGCCGACCTTACCATCACGCCCCGCGACCGTCGCTTCGGGCGCGATCGGGAGACCGTGCAACAAAGATGGTGGCATGGCAACGATCCCTTCGCGACGGCCTTTTACAATGCCTTGTCGCTGACCTTTCCCAAGGGCGAGGCGTTTTTCGTCGAGAGCGTCAAGGCATTCCGCGACGGTACGCCCGATCGGCTCGGCCAGGAAATCCGCGCCTTCACCAAGCAGGAAGTGATGCACAGTCGCGAGCATGTCGCGTTCAATCGCCGTGTCATCGATGCCGGCTATGACGTGACCCGGATCGAACGGCAGGTCGCCGAATCGCTCGAACTGACCAGGGACCGCCCGCCAATCGCCAACCTGATCGTGACGATGGCGCTCGAACACTTCACAGCGATCATAGCGCAGCAGTTGCTCGCCAATCCGAAGCATCTCGCCGGAGCCGATGCCGAATCGCGCCAATTGTGGCGCTGGCACGCCGCCGAGGAAATCGAGCACAAGGGCGTCGCCTACGACACCTTCCTCCACGCGACGTGCGACTGGACGCGCTGGCGCCGCTGGAAGATCAAGTCGATCGTCATGCTCAAGGTCACCCAGCAATTCACCACCAAGCGGATCACCGGAATGCTCGACCTGCTCGCGCAGGATGGCATTACCGGCCCGCGCGCGTTGGCCGGGATATTGCGCTATGTGTTCGTCTCGCCCGGCATGTTCCGCAAGGTCGCAGGCGCGTGGCTGGCGTGGTTCCTGCCCGGTTTCCATCCGTGGAAGCACGACGACCGCGCGCTGATCGGCCTGTATGAAAGCGATTATCAGGCCGCGGTCATGTCGCATGAGTTGGCCGCAGCCCCGGTCGCTGCACACGCCTGATTGACTCTGCGGCACAGCGGCGGTTTACCCGCGCAATGTCGCACCTTGCCCCCGAGCTCACCCCCGAACGCCTGCGCCTGCGCGGCTATGCCCGCGACGATTTCGACTGGTTCGACACGACTTGGCAAAGCGAGGCGGTCAATCGCTACATTGGCGGCAAGCCGCGCACCCGGGCCGAGAACTGGCCGCGCTTCCTGCTCAATTTTGGTCAGTGGGAACTGTTCGGCTTTGGCTATTGGCTGATCGAGGAACGCAAAAGCGGGACGCGCGTCGGGATCGCCGGGCTGATGCACGCGATGCGCGATATCGCGGCGATCGACGCCTATCCCGAGGCCGGCTGGGTGCTTGCCGAAACCGCCGCGGGCAAGGGCTATGGCACCGAGGCGATGCGCGCGATCCTGGCCTGGGCCGATGCGACGCTTGATGCGCCGCAGACCGGCTGCATCATCGACCCCGGCAATGCCGCCTCGGTCAACGTCGCGGGCAAGCTGGGCTATCGTTCAACCGGCATGGCGACATACCAGGACGGCGAAATCGAGACATTCGTCCGCCCGCGCGGCGGCGACCCGATCGCATCCTAGGACCGATCAGGCCGCCAGCAGGCGAATGTTTTCGCGATAATTGGGCATCTCTACGTCGCCATCCCCACCGGCACCTTCGTCCTCGGCCAGTGCATAGAGGACGCAATCGGCATGGCCGCCGCGCGCTTGGCTGAAGCGCGGTTCGATCCGGCCGGTAGCGCGAAAGCCCGCCTTGGCGAGAACGCGGCCCGAGGCGGGATTGTCGGTGAAATGCCCGGCGTGGATATCGGCGAGGCCCATCGCGCGGGCGATCCCGATCACCGCGCGCGCCGCCTCGGTGGCAAAGCCGAGACCCCAATAGGGCCGCGCGATCCAGTAGCCCAGCTCGACGCCGCCTTCGGGCGCCTCGCCGATCCCGCACATGCCGACGATTCGTGGGCTGCCGCGCGTCCTGAGCGCGAGCACGAAGCTGGGCAGCAAGGCGGGCCGTTCGATGGCGAGGAAGGCGCGCGCATCGCCTTCGCCATAGGGCCAGGGCGCGGTCGCCAGGTTGCGGACGATGGTCTGCTCGCCGATCGCCCGAGCGAGCTCGGGCGCATCCTCGGCAAAGCCTGGCCGCAGCAACAGTCGCTCGGTCCGGTGAAACATCGCATTCACTCCCTCTTCTCGCCGCGCCCGTGCCACAGCCAGGTGACAGGATCGCGACAGCGCTGAGAGGGAGTGTCTCTTTGTGCCTTGGTTCCCCGCGCATCGGCGACGCGCATGAAAAAAGGGAGGCGGGGCGACCCGTCTCCCTCTCGGTGAGGATTGTCTGCCGACCTTGGTGCCAGCGGTACGATCCCGGGTCGTCCTGTGGACGATCCCGGTATCGAATCGTCCTATTGTGCGGCTTCGGCCATTTCCACCGAGACGAATTTGCGTCCCAGCTTGCCGTCATGAAACATGACGCGACCTTCGGTCAGCGCAAATAGCGTGTGGTCCTTGCCCATGCCGACATTGCGGCCCGGATAGACCTTGGTGCCGCGCTGGCGCATGATGATGTTGCCGCCGATGACGGTTTCGCCGCCGAATTTCTTCACGCCAAGGCGACGGCCCGCCGAATCGCGACCGTTGCGTGACGAACCGCCTGCTTTTTTATGTGCCATGCTCGGTTACTCCTAGTCTCTCTTGCCTGGGCGCAATGCGCTGTCTCAGGCGTCTTTCTTGGGTGCGGCCTTCTTGGCAGCAGGCTTCTTGGCGGGCTCGGCCTTCTTGGCCGGAGCCTTCTTGGCCGCGGCGGGCTTGGCGTCGGTTTTCGCCTTCGCCGGAGCGGCCTTCTTCGCTGCGGGCGCCTTGGCTTCAGCCTTGGGAGCCGCTTCGTCCTTGGTCGCGGGCTTGGCGTCGGCTTTCGCCTCTGCCTTCTTCTCGACCTTCGAATCGCCGACCGAGACGATCTTCAGGATCGTGTGCTGCTGGCGATGGCCCATCTTGCGACGGTAATTGTGACGGCGCCGCTTCTTGAAGACGACGACCTTGTCGGCCTTCGCCTGCGCAATGATCTCTGCGCCGACCTTGAGGCCCTTGGTCGATTTCATCTCGTCGCCGTCGCCGGCGAGCAGGATATCGTCGAACGTGATCGAATCGCCTGCCTCTCCGGCAAGCTTCTCAACGACGATTTTGTCTCCGGCAGCAACGCGATACTGTTTGCCGCCCGTGCGCACGATTGCGAACATCGGTTCCATCCAATTCAAAACTAGTATTGCCGCGCAACTGCGTGGCCGATCCCGTTATAGAATCGGTCGCGGGGGCGCGGAAAGTCAGGCCAACTAGCCCCGTCATGCCGCGCTGTCAATGGATCACGGGCGGAATGCCAAGGATATTGGCGATGTTTTTTACCCGCCGGCTTTCGTCCCGCTTGCCCGGGCCCGCGCGAATCCATAGAGCCGGAGACGATGAAGCGCACGCTCCTTTTATGCACTCTGGCGAGTCCCGCGCTGCTCGTGCTCGCCGGCTGTGCGACGACGGGCGATGACGGCTATCCCGATCTCGGACCGCGCGCGATCGAAGGCCGGCTCGACACCGTCCCGCCCGAAGCCGTCGCTCTGCCCCCCGCACCGCCGCCCGCCGCCGACCTTGCGGCGCGCATCATCCAGCTCGCCAAGCAGGCTGAGGCCGCGCAGCAGCGATTCGACGCCGCGCTTCCGGCGACGCAGGCGGCGGTCTCCAACGCCCGCGGCGCGGCGGTGTCGAGCGAGGCCTGGGTCGTCGCCCAGTCGGCCATTTCGGTACTCGAGAGCGAACGCGGCCCGGCCAGCGATGCCCTCGCCGAGGCCGATGCGCTGATCATCGCGCGCGCCGATTCGGGTGAACGTGCGGGCATCGACGAACTGACCGCATGGCGCGACCGACTCGTGACAATGGTGGCAGCGCAGCAGACCGTGATCGACCGCCTGCTCGCCGCGCTCAATCGAGCCTGATCGAAGCGTCCAGCGCGGCGCGGTGATCGCGGCCGTTTTCGACATAATGGGCCACGCCCGCGCGCATCTCGCCAATCGCCCGCTCGGGCAGGTCTCGGAGATATTTCGCCGGACGCCCGGTCCACAGCTGACGCGCCGCGATCGTCTTGCCACCGGTCAGCATCGCGCCCGCCGCCAGCATCGCGTCGCTTTCGATCCGCGCCCCCGACATGACGATCGCGCCGAGTCCGACAAAGGCGCGGTCTTCGAGCACGCAGCCATGGACCATCGCGAGATGACCGATCAGTACGTCTTCGCCGATGATCGTGGGATAGCCTTGCGGGTGGCCCTCGTCGGCGCTGTCGCAATGGACCACGCTGCCGTCCTGGATGTTGCTGCGCGCGCCGACGACAATCCGGTTCACATCGCCGCGCATCACGCAATTGTACCAGATGCTGACATCGGGGCCGATCTCGACATCGCCGATGATTCGGCAACCCGGGGCAATGAACGCGCTGTCGTCGATGCGCGGGGACTTGCCGTGGATCGCGATGATCGAAACGTCGGGCCGATGCGTCATGCTGCCTGCTCCTGCCGCTGCGCAGCCCAGGTCGTGCGATCGATGGAATAGACGATCGTCGGGTTGAGTTCGGCACCATAGCGCGGATCGGTGAAATCGAGATCGGCACGAAGCGCCATGCCGAGCCGCTCCATCAGCCCCCAGCTCGGTGAGTTGCCCACCACGGTCAGCGCGACGACCTCTTGCGCAGCAAAGCGGGTAAAGGCGAGATCGAGGCTGGCGAGCGCGCCTTCCTTCGCATAGCCGTGGCCCCAGGCATCCTCGCGCAGGCGCCAGCCGACCTCGACCATGCCGAACACCTTTTCGCCTTCGACATTCGAACGCTTGAGGCCGCAAAAGCCGAGCATTTCGCCCGCCAGGTGCCCGCCATCGTCCTTGCGCTCGACGATCCAGAAGCTGTGGCCGTAATCGCGGCGATAGCCCTCGATCCGCGCCACCGCCGCGTCGAACACGCCGCGATCCTGGAGGCCGCCGAGCCAGCGCATCACCGCCGGGGTATTGAGCAGCGCGTAAAAGCGATCGGCATCGCCGTCACGCCAGTCGCGCAGGATCAACCGGTCGGTCTCGTGGCGAAACTCAGCCATGGAGCAACCTCGCCGCATGCGCCGCATGATAGGTCAGCACGCCGCTGCAGCCCGCGCGCTTGAAGGCCATCAGCGTTTCGAGAACGAGCGCGTCGCGGTCGCCGGCACCCACCGCGGCGGCGGCCTCGATCATCGCATATTCGCCCGACACCGAATAAGCGAAGACGGGCACGTCAAACGCATCGCCGACACGCGCGACGATGTCGAGATAGGCCAGCCCCGGCTTGACCATCACGCTGTCGGCACCCTCGGCGATATCGATGGCGACCTCGCGCAGAGCCTCGGACCCGTTGGCAGGATCCATCTGGTAGCTTTTCTTGTTACCCTTGAGCAGTCCTGACGAGCCGACCGCTTCGCGGAACGGGCCGTAAAAGGCGCTGGCATATTTGGCCGCGTAACTCATGATCTGGACGTTGTGGTGGCCCGCACCTTCGAGCCCCTCACGGATTGCGCCGATGCGGCCGTCCATCATGTCCGACGGGGCGACGATATCGGCCCCCGCGTCGGCCTGGTTGAGCGCCTGCGCGACGAGCGCATCGACCGTTGCGTCGTTGGCGACATAGCCATGATCGTCGAGCAGCCCGTCCTGGCCATGATCGGTATAGGGATCGAGCGCGACGTCGGTCAGTACACCGATCTCGTCGCCGAGCGCGTCCTTGATCGCCCGAATCGCACGGCACATCAGATTGTCGCGATTGGCCGCTTCTTCGCCCCGGGCGCTGCGCCGGTCGGACGGCGTGTTGGGGAACAGTGCGACGCACGGAATGCCAAGGTCGCGCGCATCGCGGGCGCGCTCGACGATCTGCGCGACGCTCCAGCGCGATACGCCGGGCAGGCTCGCGACCGGCTGCTCGTCGTCTCCGTCGCAGACGAACAGCGGCCAGATCAGGTCGGCGGCGGTCAGGACGGTCTCGCGATGGAGCGCGCGGCTCCATGACGCGACGCGCGTCCGGCGAAGGCGGGTGGCGGGATAGCTTTGCTGGGTCATCGGCGCGGACTTAATCCGCCGCGCGCACGCATGCAATCATCGTGGGCGGTTTGGCCCGATCAACCGGGCAGGCGGTCGGCTTCGCTGGGCGGAGTCGCATCGGCGGCCTTGGCGACGTGCATCGGGGCAAGCGCGGCGCCCGGAGCAACCCGCGTCACCGAGTTGAGCTTCGCACGGAAGGCGGCGAGCGCCGAACCTTCGAGCTGCGCGCGCGTGACATAGCGCACCGACGACGGATCGACCGGCCGACCGTTACGATAGATTTCGAAATGGAGATGCGGTCCGGTTGACAGGCCCGAATTGCCTACATAACCGATCACCTGCCCGCGCTTGACCGAAGCTCCCGAGCGCACCGCGATACGACTCATATGACCATAGCCCGAGCCGAGACCGCCACCGTGCTGAACACGGACGTAATTGCCGTAGCCGCCCTTGCGCCCGGCATAATCGACGCGCCCGTCGGTCACCGCGAAAATCGGCGAACCATAAGCCGCGCCATAATCATTGCCCGAATGCATGCGGACATAGCCGAGGATCGGATGGCGGCGCATACCGAAATGTGACGACAGGCGGCCATGGACCGGCGCGGCCATACCCTGGCGTGACTGGCCGACGCCCGACGCTTCGAACCATTGCTGGCGACCTCCCTGCGTCCAGGCGAGCATCCTGAGGTCCTTGCCGCTGGCACGATCGAGCCCGGCAAAGATCAGATTGCCGGCTTCGGCCTCGCCCGTTTCGGCGCGGCGATAATCGATGATGATGTCGAACTGGTCGTCGGCACCGATGTCACGACCAACCGACAGCTGGGTCGCGAGCACCTTGAGATAGGCCTCGATCGCCTTGGCGGGGGCGCCTGCCGCACGCGCCGAGCGATAAAGGCTGTCGCCGACGCGGCCGCGAATCCTGAGCGGCGTCGTATCGACCGCGATCGGGATACGGTGCAGTGTGAGCGCGCCGTCGACCCGCTCGATCTCGAGCCTGAGATCGAAGCGCGCGCGCAGGGCAAGTGCATCGACCGGGCGGGCGAGCGCCTTGTTCATGCGCCGGCCGAGCTCGAGGTCGAGCCGCGTCCCCGATTCGAGGTCGCCCAGCGGGATCGCCGAAGCCACCAGGTTGGCGATCGTCGCTGCATCGCCTTCGCCGACGCCCGAACGCAGCAGGACGCGTTCGAAACCGTCGCCCTGGCCGAGCGTGGCAGTGAGTTCAATGTGCGGGCGTTCGGGGCTCGACGCGAGCGGCTGGACGCTGTCGGTGGCGGCCATATGGAGGCCGGTATCGCCCCCATAAGCGAGCGGCATGATTGCCTGCGCGCGTGCCATTTCCCAGTCATTGGCATCGAGCAGCGGACCGCTCGCGCCGGGCAAGGCGCCCATGCCGGGAGCGGTCGCGACTGCCGCAATGATCAGCGCAATCAGCGTCGCAACGCCGCGCCACCAGCTGCGCGAACCGATGTCGCAACCGAGATCGGGAACCAGGTCGATGCTGTGGATCGCCGCCTGCCAGCGGTCGCGCCAGGGCAGTGTATGGTCATCGCTGGGCGGCGCAACGATGGCGTCGGTCAGCGACAGCGTCGCCGTGCCCGAAGTCCCGCCGTAGCTCAGCTCATGCTGCCTGAACACACCCTACCCCTCGCGCATCCCGGTGCGCTGCGCGCCCTGCGCGCAGGAGACCGCCACCGATACATGCCCCGCTAACCATTCAAAACCTGTAGGTCGGTGAGGTTAATGTCAAATAAATCGGTCGGCGGCCCGCGCGCAAATGCGATGAGTGGACGACTGGCGGCGACGAGCCGCTGAAACAAACGACCCCAAACGCAAACCGGGTTGCACCGCGCAGATCAAGCTGCGACCAGATGCGGATGGCGCATTACGATCGCCCAGCGGTGACCGCCGTGCTGGGTCCAACCAATACCGGCAAGACGCATCTCGCGGTCGAACGGCTCTGCGGCCATTCGAGCGGCATCATCGGTTTCCCGCTGCGCCTGCTGGCGCGCGAGATCTACGACCGCGTCGTCGCGATCAAGGGCGGCAACCAGGTCGCACTGCTGACCGGCGAGGAACGGATCGTGCCGCCGCAGGCGCGCTATTACCTGTGCACCGCCGAATCGATGCCGGTCGATATCGAGGCATCGTTCGTCGCGATCGACGAGGCGCAGCTCGGCGTCGATCCCGAGCGCGGTCATGTCTTCACCGACCGGTTGCTCAACGCGCGCGGGCGCGAGGAGACGATGATCCTGGGTTCGGAAAGCCTGCGCCCGCTGGTCAAGGCGCTCGTCCCCGAGGCCGACATCGTCACGCGCCCGCGCTTTTCGACGCTGAGCTATGCCGGCCCCGCCCGCCTCGCGCGGCTGCCCAAACGATCGGTCGTCGTCGCCTTCTCCGCAGAACAAGTCTATGCGATCGCCGAGACGCTGCGCCGTTTCAAGGGCGGCGCGGCGATCGTCATGGGCGCGCTCAGCCCGCGCACGCGCAACGCGCAGGTGGCGATGTTCCAGGCTGGCGAGGTCGATTATCTCGTCGCCACCGACGCAATCGGCATGGGGCTCAACCTCGATGTCGGCCATGTCGCCTTTGCCGGCCTGACCAAGTTCGACGGCAAGCGCACCCGCCGCCTGACCCTACCCGAAATGGCGCAGATCGCGGGGCGTGCCGGGCGGCACCAGCGCGACGGCAGCTTCGGATCAATCGGCGGCGAGGCCAAGCCAGGCTTCACCCCCGAAGAGATCATGGGGATCGAGGAGCATCGTTTCGCCCCGCTCGAATACCTCTACTGGCGCTCGAGCGATCCGCGCTTCGACGATATCGCGACGCTGATCGCCGACCTCGAAGCGCCGCCGGGGCGCCGCGAGCTGCGCGCCGCGCCGCTTGCGACCGACCTCGCCGTCCTCAAGCTGCTCGCCGACGATCCTGCCGCCGCCGATCGCGCAAACTCACCCGCCCTCGTCGCGCGGCTGTGGGAGGTGTGCGGACTGCCCGATTTCCAGAAGACCGGCGCGTGGCACCATGCTCGTACAGTTGAGCAATTATGGCGCTTTCGCAGCAGCGGCAACGGAACGATCGAACGCGGCTGGTATGCCAGCCGGCTCGAACGGCTTGATTCGGTCGAAGGCGATATCGAGGCGATCGCCGCGCGCATCGCTGCGGTGCGGACCTGGGCGTATATCGCGCACCGAGCCGACTGGCTCGACGATCCCGCCGAAATGGCCATGCGGGCGAGCGAGATCGAGGCGGGACTTGTCCGACGCATTGCACGAAAAGCTGACCCAGCGGTTCGTCGACCGGCGCACCTCGGTGTTGCTGCGCGACCTCGGCAAAGGCGCCGCAGCATTGCCCGTCAACGTCGCCGCCGATGGCGCAGTCAGCGTTGACGGCGAACCGATCGGCAGTCTTGCCGGGTTTCGTTTTTCGGTTGACGCGAGCGTTCGGGCAAGCGACCGCAAACTGTTGCTCGCCGCCGCCGACCGGCATCTGGCGAAGGAATTGCGGGCCCGCGCACGTGCGCTGGGCCAAGCTGGGAGGGAAGAGATGGCATTGGCGTATCAGGCCGGCGAGGCACCGCGCCTGACATGGCGTGGCCATGCGGTTGCGAGTTTGGCGAAGGGCCGCGACCTGCTCCATCCCGAAATCCGTCTCGACGCATCGGTCGCAGCGCTCGACAAGACCGAGACCGCGGCGATCGCACAGCGGCTGCGCGAATTTCTCGATGCCGAGATCGCGCGCCTGCTCGCGCCGCTCGCCGCCGCCGACGTGCTGTCGCGTTCGCCCGACGCTGCCCCCGAACTGCGCGCCGTGCTCGCGCCATTGGTCGATGCCGGCGGGATATTGCCGCGCACCCGGATCGAGCCCGCATTGCGCGCGCTGGGCAAGGACGGACGCGGCGCACTGCGTCCGCTC
Organism: uncultured Alphaproteobacteria bacterium; assembly: GCA_963800335.1. Classification (GTDB taxonomy): domain Bacteria; phylum Pseudomonadota; class Alphaproteobacteria; order Sphingomonadales; family Sphingomonadaceae; genus Flavisphingopyxis. The sequence continues at coordinate 93,884 of CAWDAN010000005.1, forward strand.
AAGCTCGTCATCGGCACGCTCGAAGTGTTCATGCCGCCGTTGCTCAAGCCGGCCGCCGCCGAACTGCGCGCCGCCTTGCTTGCCGCGCAACGCGAAAAGCCGCTGCTGCCGCTCCCCGCCGCCGGGATCGTCATCATGGCGGCGGGCGAGGCGAATGAGCGCATGGGCGCGCAGGTCGCGGGTTTCCGCACCATCGGCGACCAGCTGCTGCGCATCGACCTCGTCGAGCGGCTCGCCCGCCAGGCGCACGACCATCGCGTCAAGGCGCAACCACCCAAGCCGCCAAGGCCTGCGGCGGCACCCGCCGCGGCTCCTGCCCCCGACGCCAAGGCCGACGAAGCCCCGGCCGCCGAAACGCCAGCCCCGGCGGCGCCGGTCGACGCCAAGCCCGCCGAACCGCGCCGCCCGCTGCTCCCACAGAAACCAAGCCGGACACAGCTACGGTCGAACCCGCCAGCGAAGCCGAGAGCTTGCCGCCCGGCCAGTTCGACGTGCCGACCGATCTTGCCACCTCGCTCGGGCTCAAGCCCGAAGCCTATGCGGCGCTGATGCGCGACATGGGCTTCCGCCGCGTCGAGGCGCGCGCCGGCACCCGCCGCCGAACCGACAGCCCGAGCCATCGGTCGCAGCCGAAGGACAAGATGAAGGCCAAGGCGAAGCCAGCCCGAAGCCGCGACTCCGGCCGACCAGCCACCCGTCGACAAGACACCCGTGGACAAGACACCCGTCGAGAGCATCATTCGCTGGACCTGGCGCGGATTGCGCGCGCCCGCGGTCCGCACGCGTGCCCCGCGTCCGGCGAAGCCCGCCGCAGCGGCCAAGCCGCCGCGCCGCGGGTCCGAAGCGCGGCCCTCCTCGCCGCCGCGCCCTGCCCCGCGACCCAAGCCCGCGCCCAGCTCGGCGCGCGCCACCGCCAATCCGTTTGCCGATCTCAAGGACATGCTCAAGAGTGCGCCGAAAGACCGCTCGCGCTGATCTGGCCGAGGTCGCGGTCGCCGGGGGTGCGGTCCCTGGAGGCCTGCGGATCGACCGCCTGCTCTATTACCTGCGCCTTGCCCGGTCGCGCACGCTGGCGACGCGGATCGCGGCAAGCCAGCACCTCAGGATCAACGGACAGCGCGTCGGCACCGCGCATCGCCCGGTTCGCGCGGGCGATATCCTGACGCTGCCGACGCCGACCGGGGTGCGCATCATCCGCATCGTCGCGATCCCCGCGCGGCGCGGGCCCGCCGACGAGGCGCGGCGCCATTATGAGTTGCTCGACCCGCAAGAGACCGTGCGAACGATTCGCATCAAGACGCCCGATATTGACGCGCGAATCGCGGACGCATAGCAGTCGCTGACAATCAGGCCGCGCGCCGCCAACGAAGGCAAGAGAGAGAACCGTCCATGACCTATGTCGTCACCGAAGCCTGCATCAAATGCAAATTCATGGACTGTGTCGAGGTCTGCCCCGTCGACTGCTTCTACGAGGGCGAGAACATGCTCGTCATCAACCCGAGCGAATGCATCGATTGCGGCGTCTGCGAACCCGAATGCCCCGCCGAGGCGATCCTTCCCGATACCGAGACCGGGCTCGAGAAGATGCTCGAGATCAACACGACCTATTCGGCGCAATGGCCTAATGTCACGACCAATAGCGGGCAGACCCCCGCCGATGCCGAAGAGCACAAGGGCGAAGAGGGAAAGTTCGAGAAATACTTCTCGCCCGAGCCCGGCGAAGGCGACTAGTTCGCCCGACCTTTCGGCGCGACCATCGAGCCGACTTCCGGGTACGATTGAGCCTATCGAACTCGCTTCGGCCATAGTTATGCTTGCCGTTGTAATTTTATTGCAAATGTGCTATATACTGGTCGAAAGCGCGGGTTTCTGCCCGCTTTGCTGGAGATTTTCGGAATCACATGCGACGGGGGTTGCGGCATTTTGACTGCCGTGCCTTGGCTTTGTGCACCCCTCTGCACTTGCTCTTCGTCGCCCTACCCCTGAAAGGTTGACCCTATGAGTGCCAGTGACCTGTTGTTCGATGTCGGCGATTACGTTGTCTATCCCAAACATGGTGTCGGTCGCGTTATCGAACTGCAAAACAGCGAGATCGCGGGCATGCAGCTCGAGCTCTACGTGCTGCGCTTCGAAAAGGAAAAGATGACGCTGCGCGTTCCGACCAACAAGGCCGAAGGCGTCGGCATGCGCAAGCTGTCGTCGAACAAGACGCTCAAGGAAGCGCTCGACGTTCTCAAGACCAAGCCGAAGGTCAAGCGCACGATGTGGTCGCGCCGCGCCCAGGAATATGAAGCGAAGATCAATTCGGGCGACCTCGTATCGATTGCCGAAGTGACGCGCGACCTGTTCCGCGCCGAGGACCAGCCCGAGCAGAGCTATTCCGAACGGCAGATCTTCGAAGCCGCCTCGTCGCGCCTCGCACGCGAACTGGGTGCGATGGAAGAGACCGATGAAAAGACCGCACTCGCCAAGATCCACGAGATCCTCAATGAATACGCGCCGCTCTATTACGCCGAAAAGACCGACTGACACCGGCGTTCAGGACAAGCACGAACGGCCCGCCCTGCCCCTGGCAGCGGCGGGCCTTTTGTATTGATCGCCGGCGGACACTGGTGTATTGTCTTTGCAACACAGTAGGAGAATATCGATGCGCCATACCCTTATCGCCACGCTTTCGGCGCTCTCGCTCGCCGCGTGCGGTCATGCCGAGAGCGGTCAGGTCGACAACAGCCAGGCCGATCGCGCCGCCGGCCCTTCGGTCGAACGCAGTTTCGCCGCGACCGACTTCACCAGCGTCACGCTGGCAGGCCCCTTTAGCGTCGAGATCCGGCCGGGCGCCGCCTTCGCGGTCTCCGCCTCGGGCCCGCAGGACATGCTCGACAGGCTCGAGATCGAAGTCGACGACGGCGATCTCGAAATCGGCGGGAAGAGCAAGTCCGACTGGAGCCTGTGGCCGAGCCAAGAGCCGCAAGGGCGTGACCGTCACCGTCACGATGCCGCGCGTCGACGCGCTGACGCTCGCCGGATCGGGCACGCTGTCGAATACCGCGCCGACCGGCGAAAGCTTTCGCGCGACCGTCGCCGGATCGGGCGAACTGGCGACCGGCGCGATCGCCGCGCGCAAGGTATCGTTCAAGCTCGCCGGATCGGGCGATCTCAAGGGCGGTGCACTTGATGCCCGCGAAACCTCGATCAACATCGCCGGGTCGGGCAATGTCTCGGCCAGCGGTCGTGCCGGCAGGACCGACATCAACGTCGCCGGATCGGGCGACGTCGAAGCGCCAGAACTCGTTGCCAGCGATCTTGCCGTCAGGACGCTGGGATCGGGCAATGTCACGATCGGCGCGACGGGCAAGGCCAAGGTGACGACGATGGGCAGCGGCGACGTCACCGTGCGCGGCACGACCGACTGCACGACGACCAAGAACGGCAGCGGCAGCGTCGATTGTAGATAGGTGCTATCCGGGCGATCGATGGCGACACCGTCATCGGTCGCCTTTCACCGAATTTACTTTGTTTTTATCGCTGCGGGTGCAGGATGGCCCGATGAAAATCCTATCCCGGCTCATCGTCGCGCTCGGCATCGCCGTCCTCGCCGCCGCACCTGCCACCGCCGATGACCGCGTCATCGGCCTGACCAGTTTCGACTCAATCCAGATCGAAGGCGACTATATCGTCGAGGTGACCGACGGCCGAAGGGTCTTCGCCACCGCATCGGGCACGCGCGACGCGCTCGACATGCTCGAGATCGAGGTGCGCGATCGCAAGCTCGTTGTGCGCCGCAAGCAGTTCGGCCGTTGGGGCAGCAACGACGGAACGCTCGCCCCGGTAACGATCAAGATTGCCAGCCAGGGCCTCAAGGGCGCCACGCTGACGGGCGGCGGATCGCTGACGCTGCGCGGACTCGACAGCCCCAGCCTGTTCGTCGCGCTCGACGGCCCCGGCCGGCTCGAGACCGAGGACATCGCCACCGACACGCTGGTCGCCAGCCTCAACGGCGCCGGAACGATGCGGCTCGCGGGCGAGACTCGCGACCTGTCGGCCTCGGTCAACGGATCGGGCCGGCTCGACGCGCGCGACCTTTCCGCGCTTACCCTGACGCTCGCCAGCTCGGGTTCGGCGGCAAGCAGCTTTACCGCCAGCCGCACCGCCAAGCTCGCCTCGCGCGGCATCGGCCGGATCGAGGTGTTCGGCGATGCGCCGTGCACCGTGGTCGGCAAGGGTACCGGCAATATCAGCTGCGAACACGGCGCACCTATGCGCGACTGAGCCGCGCTGGCGGTCCTCGATCAGGTCAGGCGCGCTCGGCCTGCGCTACCGCGTCGGACGCGCGCAGTGCCGACAATATCCGCATCAGGTGATGGATGTCGTCGACCTCTAGGTCGATCGCAAAGGTGTGGAAATCGCCTTCGCGGGTTGTCAATCGCAGGTTGATGATATTGGCGTTGTTGAGCGCGAAGATCGTCGAAACCTCGGCGAGCATGCCCGGCTCGTTGCGCATCACGACGCTGAGGCGCGCGGTGCCGCCCTCCGAATCCTCCGACCAGCTCAGATCGACCCAGTCGGCGTCATCGCCATTGGCGAGGACGTCGCAGTCGATCGCGTGAACCTGGATCCCCTCACCCTCGCGGCGCAGTCCGACGATACGGTCGCCGGGTAGCGGGTGGCAGCATTCGGCAAGCCCGAATCCGACCCCCGCCGACAGGCCCTTGATCGAGATCGCCGAGCCACGGCGCGACGGGCGCTTGGCAATATTCTTGTCGTTGAGGATGCCCGGAACGAGCGCTTCCATCACCTGTTCGTCGCTGAACTGGTGCTTGCCGATGCCGTAATGCAGCGCGGCGGCATCGTCGACCTTGAGCCGTTCGCGCGCCGCCGCCTCGGCCTTCTTGCCGATCCGCGCAGGAATGCGGTCGATGATATCCTCGTATAGCTTGCGCCCGATCGCGATGATCTCGACGCGCTCCTTCGAGCGGATATGGCGACGGATCGCCGAGCGCGCCTTGCCGGTCACGACGAAGCTGAGCCAGCCCGCCTGCGGGACCTGGTTTTCCGATACCAGGATTTCGACGATGTCGCCGTTCTGGAGCAGCGTGCGTAAGGGAGCGATGCGCCCGTTGACCTTGGCCCCAACGGTCTGGTCGCCGAGGTCGGTGTGGACGTCATAGGCAAAATCGACCGGCGTCGCGCCCTTGGGCAGCTGATGCAGCGCGCCCTTTGGCGTGAACGCAAAGATACGATCCTGGTACATCGCCATCTTGGTGTGCTCTAGCAGCTCGTCAGCATCCTGCGTCTGGTCGAGGATCTCGATGAGGTCGCGGATCCACCCAGCCTGGCCGTCGGGACGCTCGCCATCGCGCTTGTAGGCCCAGTGCGCGGCAAGGCCGAACTCGCCTTCGCGGTGCATCTTTTCGTCGCGGATCTGGATTTCGACGCGCATGTTTTCGCGCGTGATCAGCGTGGTGTGGAGCGACTTGTAACCGTTGCGCTTGGGGGTCGAGATATAGTCCTTGAAACGACCGGGGACCATTTTCCAGTGCTGGTGGAGCACGCCCATCGCGCGATAGCAGTCCTCAGGGCTTTTCGTAATGACACGAAAGGCGATGATATCGGTCAGCTGTTCGAATGCGACATGGCGTTCCTGCATCTTTTTCCAGATCGAATAGGGGTGCTTTTCGCGCCCCGACACCTCGGCCTCGACGCCGCCTTCCTCTAGCACCTTGCCGATCGCCTTGGCGATCTTCTCGACCTTCTTCGCACCGCCTTCGGACAGCTTCTTGAGCCGCGCGCAGACGGTCTCATAGCCGTCGGGCTCAAGCTCGCGAAACGCCAGCAACTGCATCTCGCGCATGAACTCGTAGAGCCCGATCCGCTCCGCGAGCGGCGCATAGATGTCCATCGTCTCCTTGGCGATGCGTCGCCGCTTTTCCTCCTTGGGAATATAATGCAGCGTGCGCATGTTGTGCAGCCGGTCGGCCAGCTTGACGAGCAGCACGCGGATGTCGTCAGACATCGCGAGGAGGAACTTGCGCAGGTTCTCGGCGGCCTTTTCGCTGTCGCTGGTGGCCGCGATCTCCTGCGCCTCGATCGCCGAAAGCTTGGTAACGCCGTCTACCAATCGGGCGATTTCGGGCCCGAAATTGCTCTCGATCTCTTGCGGAGTCGCGATCGTGTCCTCGAGCGTGTCGTGGAGCAGCGCGGTGACGACGCTCTGGTCGTCGAGCTTCAGTTCGGTGAGGATTCCCGCGACTTCGACCGGGTGGCTGAAATACGGATCGCCCGATGCGCGCTTCTGCGAGCCGTGCTTTTGCACCGAAAATACATAGGCGCGGTTGATCAGCGCCTCGTCGGCGTCGGGGTCGTAGCTCTTGACCTTCTCGATCAGTTCATATTGGCGCAGCATCGCCCGACTCTGGGGGATCGCGGCGGCAATGCAAGTGGGGATTTGCGGTCAGTGCCATGGAAAAGCGCGATCAGCCGACCAGTTCGCCTTTTTCGCGTTCCTGCGCCTGGCGGTTCCACATTTCGGCGTAGAGGCCGTCTGCGGCGAGCAACTCGCGATGGCTGCCGCGTTCGACGATCCGCCCGGCGTCGAGGACCAGGATTGCGTCGGCATCGACGATCGTCGACAACCGGTGCGCGATGGTGATCGTCGTCCGCCGCCGCGCGACGCGATCGAGCGTGTCGAGAATCCCCGCTTCGGTTCGCGAATCGAGCGCGCTGGTTGCCTCGTCGAGGACGACGATCGGCGGATCCTTGAGCAGAGTGCGGGCGATCGCGACGCGCTGTTTCTCGCCGCCCGACAGTTTCAAGCCGCGTTCGCCGACCTGCGTTTCATAGCCCTCGGGCAACTGCGCGATGAACTCCGCAATCGACGCGCCCTCGGCCGCCGCAACAATCTCGTCGACGCCGGCGCCTTCACGGCCATAGGCAATGTTGTAACCGATCGTGTCGTTGAACAGCACGGTGTCCTGCGGGACGATGCCGATCGCCGCGCGCAGGCTGGCCTGCCCCACGCCCGCAATGTCCTGCCCGTCGATCGCGATTTGCCCGGCTTGCGGATCATAGAAACGGAACAACAGCCGCGCGATCGTCGATTTGCCGCTGCCCGACGGGCCGACAATCGCCAGCGTCGATCCCGCGGGCACCGAGAACGAGACGTCGTCGAGGATCGTACGATCGTCGTCATAGCCGAAGGTCACACCTTCGAAGGCGATGGCGCCATGATCGACCAAGAGCGGCGGCGCGTTGGGGGCGTCGACAATCTCGGGCGCACGATCGACGAGGCTGAACATCGCGTCCATGTCGATGATCCCCTGGCGGATCATGCGATAGACCATGCCGAGCAGGTCGAGCGGGCGGAACAGCTGGGCGAGCAGCGTATTGACGAGGACGACGTCGCCGACCGCGAACATGCCCTTGCTCCAGCCCCAGACGGTAAAGCCCATCGCGCCCGCCATCATCGCATTGGTGATCAGCGACTGGCCGATGTTGAGGATCGACAGCGAGTTTTCCGATTTTACCGCGGCATCGGCATAGCTTTGCGCGGTCGTGCCGTAACGCTCGATCTCGCGGCGCTCGGCGTTGAAATACTTTACCGTCTCGTAGTTGAGCAGGCTGTCGACCGAACGCGATACGGTCAGCGTATCGAGGTCGTTCATCTGCGCGCGCAGCGCATTGCGCCAGTCGGTCACCTTGCGCGTGAAGACAATGTACACCGCGACCATCGCCAGCGTCGCCAGCGCCAGCCAGATGCTGAACTTCAGCCAGAAGATGACGAGGACGGCGATCAGCTCGACGATCGTCGGGGCGATGTTGAACAGCAGGAAATAGAGCATCGTGTCGATGCTCCGCGTGCCACGTTCGATCACCTTGGTGACCTCGCCGGTGCGTCGCGACAGGTGGAAGCGCAGGCTCAGCGCATGGAGATGCGCGAAGACCGACTGGGCAAGGTGGCGCGTCGCCTGCTGGCCGACGCGTTCGAACACGACGTTGCGCAGGTTGTCGAACAGGACGCCCGAAAAGCGCGCGCCGGCATAGGCGATGACCAGCCCGATCGCGATGGCGACGCCGGGCTCGAGCCCCGGCTGCATCCGGTCGATCGCGGCGCCATAGACGAAACCCATCGACAGCTGGATCGCCTTCGACGCGGCGACCAGCAGCCCCGAGCCGACGATCCGGACACGCTGGCCGGGCGCATCGGCGGGCCAGAGATAGGGGAGGAATCGCGCGAGCGTCGGCCACACCGGCGCATCGGCACGGCTGGCGGTCTGGGTGGAGAGGGTGAATGGCGGCGACATAGCGTCCCCATCTAGGGATTATGGCGCCGATTGCGAGCGATCACGCGATCACGCAGGACATAACCCGCGCGGCGGTCAGCCCTTGGCAGGTTTCCTGCACGAGGGCGTATACGAACGCGCGAGCGCACTGTCGCCCGACGCGCGCAATATCTGCCTGACGACATCGAGCGATTGCGCATCGATATCGACGAAGAACCGGTCACTCGCCTGCGTCCGGGGAGAAGGGCTTGTTCTCGGGCTGTTGTCGGAATTATGCGCCATGATCTGTATCCGGTTTTCTGCGAACGTAGTCCGCAGGCAAGGCCCCGTATGTGACAACGAAGTCGGGTAAAATAGTATCCAGCATTTTCAGAACCTTGATAACGAGGCGTTAACCATGCCGCGTGGCTTTGTTGTCGCTCTTGGCGGCGTACATGTTGCGATCGGCCTCTTCGAGCAGCGCATCGCTATCGACCCCCGGGCGGATCGCGGCGATGCCGAAAGCGGCGGATAGGGGGATCAGGCTCTTGCCGTAGTGGCACGTTTCGTCGAGCGCGCAGGCCAGCGCCTCGAGCTTGTCGCGCGCCGCATCGAGCCCGGTCTTTTCAAGGATGATGCCGAACTCGTCGCCGCCAAGCCGGGCGATCGTGTCGGTCGATCGCACCGCCCCGGCCAGCCGTTCGGCGAGCCGGATCAGCGCGAAATCGCCTGCTGCATGGCCATGATTGTCGTTGATTTCCTTCAGTCGGTTGACGTCGCAAAAGACCAGAGTCGCCTCGTCGCCATAGCGGCTCGCGCGCGAAATCGCGGCGTCGAGTGCGGCGAGGAAATAGCGGCGGTTGTAGAGCGGCGTCAGCGTGTCGCGCTCGGATATGCGCTCAAGCTCGGCGACCGCGAGGCGCAGCGCGCGGTTCTCGCGCTCGAGCACGCTGAGCCGCTGTTCAAGTGTCGCGTCGGCGGCGGTGTCTGCCGCGCCATCGGTTCGCTGTGTCCCCGTCACCGCTATCACTCCCCATGTCCTACGCCACAGTTACGGCAGTTAAGGCAAAAAGACTTAGCAAAATAAATGTTTAAATCGAATTTACTGCCGCCAATGGACCCTTCGCTCGCCGCGCAACGGCGTCCACACGGCGGGTACCAGAGCCGATTGCGGCGCGCCCCAATCATCGCTAGAGCGCTTGCATATCGGTCGATCGAACGGCCGCGGACTAAGGGGCAGACGATGGTCGAAACGGCCGCGAGCGTCAGTATCGTAATGGGTAGCCGGTCCGACTGGCCGACCATGAAATGCGCTGCCGAAGTGCTCGACACGCTCGGCATCGCGCACGAAACGCGCATCGTATCGGCGCACCGCACCCCCGATCGTATGGCCGATTTCGCCAAGGCAGCTGCGGATCGCGGCATTCGCGTCATCATCGCCGGTGCCGGCGGTGCGGCGCACCTGCCCGGCATGATCGCATCGATGACCTGGCTTCCCGTCCTTGGCGTGCCGGTCCAGTCGAAGGCGCTGTCGGGCATGGATAGCCTACTGAGCATCGTCCAGATGCCCGCAGGCATTCCCGTCGGCACGCTGGCGATCGGCGAAGCGGGGGCGACCAACGCCGCCCTGCTCGCCGCCGCGATCCTCGCGACCAACGACGATGCGCTCGCCGGGCGGCTCAAGGACTGGCGCCAGGCGCAGACCGACGCCGTTGCGGACCAACCGGAATGAGCATGCGCGAATGCCCCTGACGGCGCCGGGTTCGACGATCGGCATCCTTGGCGGCGGTCAGCTCGGCCGGATGCTCGGCGCCGCCGCGGCGCAACTGGGCTATCGCATCCACGTTTTCGCGCCCGCCAGCGGCCCCGCCTGCGATGTCGCCTCGGCCTTTACCCGCGCGGCGTATGACGACACCGAGGCGCTGGCACGCTTCGCCGAGACGGTCGATCTCGTCACGATGGAATTCGAAAACGTCCCCGCCGAAGCGCTCGAAACGCTGGCGCGGACCTGCCCCGTCCGGCCCGGCGAGCGCGCGCTCGCGATCGGCCAGGACCGGCTGGCGGAAAAACGCTTCGCGCAAGGCCTCGGCATCGCCACCGCACCGTTCGCCGTGATCGCTGGCGCCGACGATTGCGCCGCCGCGATTCCCGAGACCGGCCTGCCGGCGATCCTCAAGACCAACCGGCTCGGCTATGATGGCAAGGGGCAGGCGCGAATCGCCGATAGCGACGCGCTCGCCGCGGCATGGCGCGAGCTTGGCGAAACCGAATGCGTGCTCGAAGGCTTTGTCGACTTTTCGTGCGAATATTCGGTCGTCCTCGCGCGCGGCGAGGACGGCAGCTGCGTCTTCTGGGACAGTCCGCACAACGTCCATGTCGACGGCATCCTCGCCACGTCGAGCCTCCCCGCCCCCGACATCGTCGTGGCGCAGCAGCCGCGCGCCCGCGCCGCGGCACAGGCGATCGCCGACGCGCTCGATTATGTCGGAGTGCTGACCTGCGAATTCTTCGGCCACGAAGACGGGCCGGTGTTCAACGAGATGGCCCCGCGCGTCCACAATAGCGGCCACTGGACGATCGAGGGCGCGGTCACCAGCCAGTTCGAAAACCATATCCGCGCGATCTGCGGCCTGCCGCTCGGATCGACCGCGCTGACCGGCGCCGGGGTCGAGATGCACAATCTGATCGGCGAGGACGCCAACCGCTGGCCCGCTTTGCTCGCCGAGCCGACCAACCATCTCCATCTCTACGGCAAGGCAGAGATCAAGCCCGGTCGCAAGATGGGTCATGTCACGCATGTGACGCCGCATAAGGACGCACCGTGAACCATCCCGAAATCGTCCTGATTCTCGCGCGCGCTGCCAATGGCACGATCGGCCGCAACGGCAAGCTGCCGTGGCATCTGCCCGCCGACCTGCGCCGCTTCAAGCGGCTCACCATGGGCCTGCCGATGGTCATGGGACGCAAGACCTTCGACAGCCTGCCCGGCCTGCTCGACGGGCGGCGGCACATCGTCCTGACGCGCGATGCGAACTGGAGCGAAGACGGTGCCGAGCGTGCCGGCAGCGTTGCCGAGGCGGTCCGTCTCGCCAACGGCCCGCACATCGCGGTGATCGGCGGCGCCGAAATCTATCGCGCCTTTCTCGATCGCGCCGACCGGATCGAACTGACCCACGTCGCCGACGACGTCGCGGGCGATGCCGCGATCGACCTGCCCGACCCCGCCGACTGGAAGGAGGTCGCCCGCGAAGACCATCCCGCCAGCGACGGTCGCCCCGCCTTTTCGTTCATCACCCTCGTTCGCAAGGCGGGCGCGGCGGCGTGAGCGCGATCCGCATCGACAGCACGGGTCCTATCCCCGGCGAGCTGCGTGGCGGAATTGTTGCGCTGGGCAATTTCGACGGCTTCCACCTTGGCCACCAGGCGGTCGTCGGCGCGGCGATCGACTGGGCGGACGATATCGGCCGTCCGGCGATCGTTGCGACCTTCGACCCGCATCCGGTACGCCATTTCGCGCCGCACGTCCCGCCGTTCCGCCTGACCAGCCTCGACCAGCGCCAGCGCCTGTTCGGCGCGGCGGGGGCCGATGCGATGTACGTCTTCCACTTCGGCGATGCGCTGGCGAACGTCTCGGCGGACGACTTCATCGGCGACTGGCTTGGCGAGGCGCTCGGCGCGGCGGGCGTCGTCACCGGTGAGGATTTCACCTTCGGGCACAAGCGCGGCGGCAACGTCGACGTCCTGCGCGAAACCGGCGCGCAGCACGGCATCGAGGCACGCGCGGTCGCGCCGGTGTTCGATGCGGGCCAGCCGGTCAGTTCGAGCCGCATACGCGATGCGCTGAAAGCCGGCGAATGCGCCGCGGCGACGCACCTGCTGACGCGCCCCTTCGCAATCGAAGGCATCGTCATCCACGGCGACAAGCGCGGCCGCGAGATCGGCTATCCGACCGCCAATATCGACATGGGCAGCTATCTGCGCCCGCGCTACGGCATCTACGCGGTACGCGGACGACTCTCCGACGGCCGCGTTATAGACGGCGCAGCCAATCTTGGCATCCGGCCGAGCTTCGACCCACCCAAGGAATTGCTCGAACCGTATTTCTTCGATTTTTCCGAGGATCTCTACGGCCAGTGCGTCGAGGTCGAGCTGGTCGAATTCCTCCGTCCGGAGGGCAAATTCGACACGCTCGAGGCGCTGACCGCGCAGATGGAAAAGGATTGCGCGACGGGCGAAGGAAATTCTCAGTCAGTAACGTTCATCATTGCATTGAGCCGAAGGAGACGCGGCAATCCAGCCCCCCGCGTGCCGCCCTGGATTGCTTCGCTTCGCTCGCAATGACGGGACGTGTCTCGCACTGTTCCCAAGCCCGCGACTCCCCGCTAAACGCACCCGACAATGACCGACACACCAAGCAAAGCCCGACTATAAAGACACCGTCTTCCTGCCGAAGACCGACTTTCCGATGAAAGCCGGCCTCGCGCAGAAGGAGCCGGCGATCCTCGCCAAATGGCAGGCCGACGATCTGTACGGAAAGCTGCGCGAGGCCCGCGCAGGCCGGACCCGCTTCATCCTCCACGACGGCCCGCCTTACGCCAATGGCGACATCCACATGGGCCACGCGCTCAACAAGGTGCTCAAGGACCTCGTCACGCGCACGCAGAGCCTGCTGGGCAAGGACGCGCCCTATGTTCCCGGTTGGGACTGCCACGGCCTGCCGATCGAGTGGAAGATCGAGGAAGCCTATCGCAAGAAGAAGCTCGACAAGGACGCCGTCCCGGCCGCCGAATTCCGCGCCGAGTGCCGCGAATATGCCGCCAAATGGGTTGCGGTTCAGCGCGCGCAGTTCGAACGGCTCGGCATCCAGGGCGACTGGGACGATCCGTACCTCACGATGAAGTTCGAGGCCGAGGCCGCGATCGTCGCCGAACTGCTCAAGTTCGCCGAAACCGGCCAGCTCTATCGCGGCGCCAAGCCGGTGATGTGGAGCCCCGTCGAAAAGACCGCGCTCGCCGAGGCCGAGGTCGAGTATGAGGACATCGTCTCGACGCAGATCGATGTCGCGTTCGAGATCGTCGAGGCGCCGAATGCGCCCAGAACCTGGTCGACGCAGGCGCATGCCGTGATCTGGACGACGACGCCGTGGACGATCCCGGTCAACCAGGCGCTGGCTTACGGGCCATCGAGATCGATTACCGGCTTGGGTCGCCGCTGATGCGAACGGCCGATTGACTCGCTTCTGCACATGGCCGGATGATCTTGATGGCAGAGTTTCTAGTCGGCCGTCGACAGGCCTGATCAGCTCTGAACTTCGAGCTAGTATGAAGAAGTCGCATCGACGCGATTGAAGGATTACTCGACAGAAAATCGTACGCTCGATCGCGAGTCTGGTCAAGGGCACCGACCTCGCAGGCGCAGTCGCGCGCCACCCGATGCACCATCTCGGCGGCTTCTTTGCCAAGCCGCGCCCGTTCCTCGCCAGGCGATTTCGTCACGACCGAAGCGGGCACCGGACTCGTCCATATGGCGCCCGACCATGGCGAGGACGATTTCCTGCTCTGCCGCGAGCATGGTCTCGAGCCCGGTCTTCGCGGTCGAGGGCGACGGCAAATATCGCGACGACTGGGCCTGGCTCGGCGGCCAGGGATCGGTCGATCAACAAGGCGTTCAATGCCGCCGAGGGACCGATCTGTTCGCGACCTGCGCGCCGCGGGCGCACTGCTCGCCGCGTCGGACGATTTCACCCACAGCTACCCGCACAGCTGGCGCTCGAAGGCCAAGATCATCTTCCGCGCTACGCCGCAGTGGTTCATCGCGATGGACGTGCCGGTCGACCGGCAGGTGCCGCGCTGCGCCGACGAGGCCGACATCCGCGCCGCACAGGGCAATGGCGAGACGCTGCGCGAGACCGCACTCGACGCGATCGAACGCGTCCGCTGGGTCCCCGAACGGTCGAAGAACCGTATCCGCTCGATGGTCGAAGGCCGCCCCGACTGGGTGATCAGCCGCCAGCGCGCCTGGGGCGTGCCGATCGCGCTCTATATCAACGACGATGGCCAGTATCTGCGCGACGACGCGGTCAACGCGCGCATCCTTGCCGCGTTCGAAAACGCCGGCGCCGATGCCTGGTTCACCGCCGACCATGCCGCCCTGCTCGGCCCCGACTACAGCCTCGACGACTGGACGCCGGTCACCGACATCCTCGACGTCTGGTTCGATTCGGGCAGCACGCACGCCTTCGTCATCGAGGCGCGCTACGGCAAGGGCGTGCGCGCCGACCTCTATCTCGAAGGCAGCGACCAGCATCGCGGCTGGTTCCAGTCGAGCCTGCTCGAAAGCTGCGGCACGCGCGGCCGCGCGCCATACGACGCCGTCCTGACGCACGGCTTTGCCCTCGACGGCAACGGCCGCAAGATGTCGAAATCGACCGGCAACGTCGTCGATCCGCTTGAAGGTCATGGACGAAAGCGGCGCCGACATCCTGCGCATGTGGGTCGCCAGCACCGACACCTTCGACGACGTCAAGGTCGGCAAGGAAGTCTTGAGCGGCGCGAGCGACAGCTATCGCAAGCTGCGCAACACCTTCCGCTACCTGCTCGGCGCGCTGTCCGATTTCGACGAGAGCGAGCGCGTCGCGCCCGCCGACATGCCCGAGCTCGAACGCTATATCCTCCACCGCCTCGCCGAGGTCGATGCCGAGCTGCGCGCGAGCGTCGACGGCTTCCAGTTCAGCCGCTATCTGCGCGTCCTGACGACCTTCGCGCAGGACGATCTCAGCGCGTTCTTCTTCGATATCCGCAAGGACTGCCTCTATTGCGACGTCGGCCCCGCGCTGCCGCAGGGATCGGCCAAGCGCCGCGCCTATCGCAGCGTGCTCGACACATTGTTCCACGCGCTCGTCCGCTATGCCGCGCCGGTGATCCCCTTCACCGCCGAGGAAATCTGGCAGACGCGCACCCCCGACAGCGACAGCGTCCATCTGCTCGAATGGCCCGAGGTCGACAGCGCCTGGCGCGACGAAGAGCTTGCGACCAAATGGCGACGCGCATCATCGCCGCGCGCGAGGCTGTCGTCGAGGAGATCGAGCCGATGCGTCGCGAAAAGATCATCCGCTCGAGCCTCGAGGCCGATGTCGTCTACCCGTTCGCAGAACTGGGCTTGTACGTCCGACGAATTTGCCGAACTGTGCATCGTTTCGAAGTCGCCGAGGAAGGGCACCGACCGAAGCGTCACCCGCACCGACAACGCCAAGTGCGGCCGCTGCTGGCGCCTCCTCCCCGAGGTGGCGCAAGACGGCGCTTTGTGCGATCGCTGCGACAGCGTACTGGCCGACACATGAGCGAAACCATGATCGATTCGACCCCGTCCCCCGCGCGCATCGCGCGTTCGCGCTGGATTGGCGCGTTCGTCACGATGGCAATCGTCGCCGCCGACCAGCTGATCAAGCTGTTCGTCACCGGCCCGCTCGCGCTGCAGGCGCGGATCGGCGACCCGATCGAGCTCGTCTCGTTCTTCCGCCTGCAATATGCCGAGAACTACGGCGTCTCGCTCGGCATGCTGCAGGCCGACAGCGAGGCAATGCGCTGGGGCCTCGTCGCGCTGACCGCGGCGATATCGCTCGGCGTCGTGATCTGGATCTTCAAGGAAAAACTGCGCGGCGACATCATCGCGCTGGCGATCATCCTCGGCGGGGCGATCGGCAACATCATCGACCGCGTCCGCCTGGGCTATGTCGTCGATTACGCCGATTTCCACGTCGGCGGCTACAGCCCGTTCATGATCTTCAACCTCGCCGACGCTGCAATCACGATCGGCGTGCTGCTGCTCGTCGCACGCGCGCTCTTGCATGATCGCGCGAAATCTAAGACGATAGACCCAAGCCATCCGCCCGCCGCATCGACGGGCCAGGGAGATTGAATATGCGTAAACTTGCCACCGCCGTCCTCGTCACCGCAGCGCTCGGCCTTGCCGGGTGCGCGATGGGTGGCCGCAACACGCCCGACGAATATGCCGTTGCGCGCCAGGCGCCGCTCGTCGTGCCGCCCGATTTCGCGCTGGTCCCGCCGCAGCCCGGCGCGCCCGCCGGTGCCGATTCGTCGCAGCAGCAGGCGCTCGAAGCCCTGTTCGGCGGCAGCGCCCCGCGCAGCGCGACCGAAGCCAGCATCATCAGCCGCGCCGACGACGGCCGCAGCGACCCGGGCATCCGCAGCAATGTCGGCGATCCGCAGACCTTCACCGTCGCCAAGGGCACGCTGACCCAGACGATCATCGCCGCGCCCGAAGGCGCCGGCCAGGAAGCCACCGCGGCAATCCCCGCAGGCTAAGCCTCGCTCACGATTGAAAAGCCAAAAGGGCGTCGCGCTTGCGGCGCCCTTTTGCTGTCACCCTTCTGCGTTCAGGCGATCGCGCCCGCTTCGCCGACCGCGGTGCTGTTGTGGCGCAGCGCCTTCAACACGGTATCGACGATCCCCGCCGCGTCGAGCCCGGCATCGGCATATTGCTTGTCGGGATTGTCCTGGTCCTGGAAGATATCTGGAAGGCGCATCGTGCGCAGCTTGAGCCCGGCATCGATCAGCCCGGCGTCGCTCGCCATGGTGAGGACATGCGCGCCGAAGCCGCCGACCGCGGCCTCTTCCACGGTGACGCAAACTTCGTGACTTGTCAGTAGCTTGCGGATCAATTCCTCGTCGAGCGGCTTGGCGAAACGCAGGTCGGCGACGGTGGTCGAGAGGCCCTTGGCGTCGAGCGTGTCGGCGGCCTTGAGCGCTTCGGCGAGGCGCGTGCCGAGCGACAGGATCGCGACCTTCTTGCCCTGGCGGACGATGCGGCCCTTGCCGATTTCGAGGACTTCGGGAACTTCGGGCAGCGCGACCCCGGTGCCATTGCCGCGCGGATAGCGCACCGCGATCGGGCCGCTGTCATGCTCGACGCAGGTCTTGGTCATGTGCACGAGCTCGGCCTCGTCCGACGGCGCCATGACGACGAAATTGGGCAAGGTGCACAGATAGGCGAGGTCGAACGACCCGGCATGCGTCGCGCCGTCGGCACCGACCAATCCGGCACGGTCGATCGCGAAACGCACGGGCAGGTTCTGGATCGCGACATCGTGGACGACCTGGTCATAGGCGCGTTGGAGAAATGTCGAATAGATCGCGCAGAACGGACGCATGCCCTGCGCGGCGAGGCCTGCGGCAAAGGTCACCGCATGCTGTTCGGCGATGCCGACGTCAAAGGCGCGGTCGGGATACGCCTGGGCGAACTTGTCGACCCCGGTGCCCGACGGCATCGCGGCGGTAATTGCGCAGATGCGATCGTCGTTGTCGGCGAGTTTGGCGAGCGTTTCGCCGAAGACGTTCTGATAGGCGGGCGGGCCGCCGCCCTTGCCCTTGTCCTGCTTGCCGGTGACGACGTCGAACTTGGCAACGCCGTGATACTTGTCGGCCGAGGCCTCGGCGGGGGCATAGCCCTTGCCCTTCTTGGTCACGACATGGACGAGGATCGGGCCCTGGTCGCTGTCGCGGACGTTTTCGAGGACGGGGATCAGGTGATCGAGATTGTGCCCGTCGATCGGTCCGACATAATAAAAGCCCAGCTCTTCGAACAACGTCCCGCCGGTCGCCATGCCGCGGGCGAATTCCTCGGCCTTTTCGGCGGCGTTGTGGACGCGGCGATGGATCTTCGAGGCGAGTCGCTTCGCGAGGCTCCTGAGGCCAAGATATTCGCTCGATGAGACCGCGCGCGCGAGATAGGCGCTGAGGCCGCCAACCGGCGGGGCGATCGACATGTCGTTGTCGTTCAAGATGACGACGAGGCGGTTGCCCGCCTGTTCGGCATTGTTCATCGCCTCGTACGCCATGCCCGCCGACATCGCGCCGTCACCGATCACCGCGATACCCTTGCCCGGCCTGCCGGTCAGCTTGTTGGCGACGGCAAAACCGAGCGCCGCCGAAATACTCGTCGAGCTGTGCGCCGCGCCGAACGCGTCATATTCGCTCTCGGAGCGCTTGGTGAAGCCGCTGAGCCCGCCGCCCTGGCGCAGCGTGCGAATCCGGTCGCGGCGTCCGGTCAGGATCTTGTGCGGATAGCATTGGTGGCCGACGTCCCAGACAAGCCGGTCCTCGGGCGTGTTGAAAACATAGTGAATCGCGGTCGTCAGTTCGACGACGCCGAGTCCCGCGCCGAGATGCCCGCCGGTCACCGAGACCGCAGAGATCACCTCGTCGCGCAGTTCGTCGGCGAACTGGCGCAACTGGCCGGGTTTGAGTTTCCTGAGATCGGCCGGGACATCGACCGTATCGAGCAATGGAGTATCGGGGCGGTGGGTCATGGCAGCGACCTTATCGGCGGTTATCCGCCAAGTCGATGAAAACCCGTGGGCTCGCGCGTCACTCGCAATCGTCGCAGCGGCCGTGCACTTCGATGACCGGCCGCGCCGGGGCAAAGCCCTTGCGTTTGGCTGCTTCGCGCACACCACTTGCCGCATTGTCGTCGTCGATATGCGTCGTCTGGCCGCAATTGTCGCAAATCAGAAAGATGCAGTCGTGCAGGCAGCCGGGATGTTCGTTGGCGATGAACGCGTTGGTGCTTTCGACTCGCCGGACGAGGTTGGTCTCAACGAACAGGTCGAGGATGCGGTAAACGGTGTTGGGCGCAACACGCTTGCCGCGCGCGCTCGAGACGATGTCGGCTATGTCATAGGCCGATGCGGGCTTGGCATGATGCGAAACGGCGTCGAAGATCGCACTTCGCATCTCGGTCCACTGCTCACCCGCCGCCTCGAGCGAAGCGCGCGCCGCCGATGCAAGCGATGCGCCGCCATGGACGTGATGCCTGGCCGCGGGTTGGGAAGATTGCGGATTTGCCATGCGACCCATTTAGGCCTGCGCGCAGCGATCGGCAAGCTTGGCGCCAGCCGCGCGTGCGCATCAGTCGCAGGCGGGCGTCGCGTTTAGTCCGTGTGCCAGCGCGACCGTCGCGACGCCGAGCAGCGTGAAGAAAATCTCCGCGCTGTGCGAATCGTAAACGATGCTCATGACGAGGCCGATGCCCATCAACGTGATGCCGACGAGGCCGATCAGTCCCGGCATGCGTGTGTCGGACCGCATCAGGCCGGGGCCAAGGCTCGCCGCGCCGAACAGGATCGCAAGGCCGAGGCCGAATTCATGGATGCCGGGCGACAGCAGGACGCTGCCGGTTGATGCGACCATCGCGAGGAGCAGCGCGCTCAGCACGCAATGGACGAGGCACAGGCCCGAGAGGGTGATCGCCATCTCGTCGAAATTGCGCGCGAACCGGCTCCGCCGCCAGCGGTCGGCGAGCGGGGCAAATGCGCCATTCTGCAATTTGGCCATGACTAGGCGCAAAAGCCGTTCCTTCGGGATCAGATCTTCGTGGTGGGCGCTATATGGCACGGAGCGGTCGAAGTTACAATATATCATGCGAGCCAAGGTCGCGGCCGCGTCGAATGAGGAAGTCGTCGCTGGGCGGCGTTGAAGGGAAACACTTGGCCGCGTGCGTTCGCGGCGATAAGGCGCAATCGTGAAAACCGCCGCCCAACCGATCGAACCCATGGCCCTGAACACGACAGCGCAGCCGTTGCAGCTCGCGCGCTGGTTGCTTGCGGTCGCAGCTCTCGTCGTCACGATGGTCGTCGTTGGCGGAATTACCCGGCTGACCGAATCGGGCCTGTCGATCACCGAATGGAAGCCGATCACCGGCGCGTTGCCGCCGCTGTCGCAAGCCGAGTGGCTCAACGAATTTGCGCTGTATCAGCAGACCACCGAATATCAGACGGTCAACCAGTCGATGACCTTGGGCGCGTTCAAGGCGATCTTTTTCTGGGAATGGCTCCATCGCCTCCTCGGCCGCGTGATCGGCCTCGCCTTCGCGCTGCCGCTGATCTGGTACGCGCTGCGCCGCACCATCCCCAAGGGTTATGGCCTGCGGCTGGTCGCGCTGCTCGCGCTCGGCGGACTGCAGGGCGCGATCGGCTGGTGGATGGTCAAATCGGGCCTCGTCGGCCGCATCGACGTCAGCCATTATCGCCTCGCGGTTCACCTGATGACCGCCCTGTTCGTCCTCGGCGGGCTCGTCTGGACCGCCGCCGACCTCCGGGCACTGGCGCGCAACCCCGCCGCGCGCCCGGCGCGGATGACCGCCGATCGCCGCGGTCGTCCTCGGCATTTTCGCCCTCCAGTTATTGTGGGGCGCGTTCACCGCCGGGCTTGACGCCGGGCACGCCTCGGCTGACTGGCCGGCAATGTCGCCTGGCGGCTTCCTGCCATCGATTGCGCCATGGGGTCTCGGCGCCTTCGTCGACAGTCCGGTCTGGGTGCAATTCATCCATCGCTGGTGGGCATGGGTCGCCGCCACCGCGCTCGTCGTCCTCCTCATCCGCGCGATGCGCGCCGGTGCACGCGCCGCGCCGATCGCGCTCAAGACGCTGCTCGTGATCCAGATCGGCCTCGGCATCGCGACGGTGATGAGCGGCGTCGTGATCGACATCGCGGTCGCGCATCAGCTCGTCGCCGCGTTGCTGGTCGTCGCGGCAACAGCGTGCGCGCACCGGATTGGTGGGCAGGCGAAGATGGCATGATGGTCGCGACGACAGCGGGACGCTGAGCCGCAAAGCGCGGGCATAGGCCCCGCCTGATCTATCGGGTATCTGGGTACCTGTCAGCAAAGCCGCTTCCAGCTTGACATAGCAGCGAACGAGGGCCATTGGCTCGCTCAACAACGCGCCGTCCGTTCCGGGCGGCGTTTGTTTTGACCGGCGGACGAATACGCCTGACGGTCGCGATATCATTTTTGAGGAGTTCAGGCCCATGAAGGCGCTGATGAAAACGACCAAGTCGGCCAATGCCGGTACGGTCGAAAAGAACTGGGTGTTGATCGACGCCGAAGGCCTCGTTGTCGGTCGCGTTGCGACGATCATCGCCAACCTGCTGCGCGGCAAGCACAAGCCGAGCTTCACCCCGCACGTCGATTGCGGTGACAATGTCATCGTCATCAACGCCGAAAAGGTGCGCTTCACGGGCAACAAGCTCAAGGACAAGATCTATTACAAGCACACCGGCTATGTCGGCGGCCTGAAAGAAACGCCTGCCGGCAAGATCCTCGAGGGTCGTTTCCCCGAGCGTATCCTTGAAAAGGCGGTCGAACGCATGATCCCGCGCGGCCCGCTGGGTCGCCAGCAGATGCGCAACCTGCGCGTCTACAAGGGCTCCGAGCATCCGCATGAAGGACAGGAGCCGACCGTGCTCGACGTCGCTTCGATGAACCGCAAGAACAAGGTGGGCGCATAATGGCCGACAAGATCGAAGACACCCGCCAGTCGCTGGCGGACCTCAAGGACATCGCCGGCGGCGCGGCTGCCGCATCGACCGCTCCTGCAACCGGTGGCGATAGCACCGTTGCAGAGGCCGAGGCTCCTGCCGAATACAACCCCGCGACCGACGGCGGCGGCGGCGCTCCCGCACCGATCCGCGAGCAGGAACTCGACGCCCAGGGCCGCGCTTATGCGACCGGTCGTCGCAAGGACGCGGTCGCCCGCGTCTGGGTAAAGCCCGGCACCGGCAAGATCACCGTCAATGGCCGCGACCAGGCGGAATTCTTCGCCCGTCCGACTCTGCGACTGATCATCAACCAGCCGTTCGACATCACCGACCGTCGCGGCCAGTACGACGTCGTCGCCACGGTCAAGGGCGGCGGGCTTTCGGGCCAGGCCGGCGCGGTCAAGCACGGCATCTCGCAGGCCTTGAGCAAGTTCGAGCCCAAGCTTCGTGCGACGATCAAGACGGCCGGGTTCCTGACCCGCGACAGCCGCGTCGTCGAGCGCAAGAAGTACGGCCGCGCCAAGGCGCGCAAGAGCTTCCAGTTCTCGAAGCGCTAACGCGAACCGATACGCTACAAGGAAAGGGCGGCCCGCTGGGGCCGCCCTTTTTCTATGCGCTGCGATCTTCGACCAGCGTCGCGGCCGGGGCGACCCGGTCACCCGCTTCCGGCGGCTCGGCGTCGGGTGGGATATCGTCGATCTGCACTGCCGCGGTTTCGAACTCCTCGACATTGCGCGCGCAGACCTTGATCGTGCCACGCTCGATCGTCAGTTCGTTGAAACTCGGCGGGGTCGAACGGACGCGACGCGACAGCGTACCCGCGCCGATCATGCGGATCGGGCCGTCGGGGGTCGGGTGCGTGAGGTCGAAAGCGTCGTGGACATGGCCGGTCAGGATCGCGTGGACCCCTGCCTTGGCGAGTGCGCACAAGGCATGTTCGCCGTGGCGCGTCAGCACTTCACCCTTGGTGTTGGTTTCGACAAGCGGATGGTGGGTGCAGACGATGATCATGTCGCCCTTGGGCACCGCAGCGATTCTGGCGAGCGTCTCGGCGAGCGCGGCGGGGCGTATGATCCCGCGCGACCAGTTGGTCCGCCACTGCGCGCGCGACGTCGATCGCAGTGAAACGAGCGACACGCCGGGCAGGTCGATCGGCCGCTCGACCGCTTTCTGCAACGTCAGGAAGCGCCGATAGGGCGCAAAGGCGCGCTCGACCGGGTCGTAATAGGGCATGTCGTGATTGCCGATCTCGACCTTCACCGGGGCTTCGAGCGAGGCGATCCAGCGCGTCGCGGCGGCGAACTGGCCCAGCGTCGCGCGCTGCGTGATATCGCCGGTCAGCGCGATGCCATCGGGCTTTTCGCGCGCAACGCATTCCTTGAACCAGCCGTGCGCCATCGGGTCTTCGACGCCGAAATGGATGTCACTGACATGAAAAAGTTTGATCATGGCGAAGGCGTGTCGGTCGCCAGCAATCCAAGGTCAAGCGTGTCGGGAGTAAATTTCGTTCCCGAGACGATCTCGCCGCGCTCGCCGTCGTAGAGCATGCCGATCGCTCCTGATCCTTCGATCGTGACCTCGCCCTGTTGGCCCAGGTCGTCGTGAGGGCCGTTGCGAAAATCGCCGCCGAGCCAGGCAAATCCATGGCTCAGAACCTGCGCGGCATTGTCGGTCAGAAACCCCTGGACGAAAATCCCGCCCTCGAGCGGGGTTAGGTTGAGCGCCGGATAGCCCGGCTCCGCCCCGGCGAGGCGAACGCTGTCGTCGCCAAAGGTTTCGGCAACGGCATCGGGCACCGTCTCGACCAAGGCCGATACGTCGAGATGCCGGGCCTGCTCGCGGACCTCGCCCCAGACGGTCGTCGGGCCGACGATGACGCCGACCAGCGCGGTTATGCCGCCGCCGCGGATGACCGGCGGCCGCACCGTTCGCGCGGCGTCGAGATCGGCGACGATATCCTCGACCGAGCGGTCGCCGTGGAGCTTTTTCGACAGCAGGTTGAGCGTGCCGCCGGGCAGGACGAGCAGCTCGCCCGCCCAGCCTTCGAGCGCGCTCGCCAGCGAATTGATCGTGCCGTCACCGGTATAGATCGCGATCGTATCGACGCCTTCGCGTTCGAGCATCGCGCGATCGGGCAGCTCGTCCTGCGGGAACTGCACGACGCGATCGCACGGCCAACCCTTCGCGGCGAGCGCGTCGCCGACGCGATCGCACGCCGTCGCGTCGTAGCTGCCACTGTCGATGTTCACGATAAGCCAGGTCTTGCGCATTGAAGGGATAACGTCATGATCGCGCGAAAGTGCCACGATCTAAGGAAGAAACATGCTGCGTATCGCGATCGCCCTCATCGTTGTCGCGGGCGCGGCGCTGGTCTGGCTGCTCAGTCACGAGCCGCCGCGCCAGCTCGACATCATCGACAGCGCCTGGGCGGGCGATGCGGCCACGCGCAAGGTCGCAAGCGATGTCGCCTATGGCTCCGATCCGCGCCAGAAGCTCGATATCTATGCCCCTGCCGAAGCGACCGGAAAGCCCCGACCGATGCTCGTCTTTTTCCACGGCGGCGGCTGGTACAAGGGCAACCGCGAAAGCTACGGCTTTGCCGGGCGCGCTTATGCCGCACAGGGTTTCGTCGTCGCGGTGCCGAGCTATCGGCTGGTCCCCGACCACGTTTTCCCCGACTTTCTGGAGGACGGCGCAGCCGCGGTCGCCAAGGCCCGCAGCCTTGCCGCGCGCTACGGCGCCGATCCCGACCGGATCGTCCTCGCCGGCCATTCGGCGGGCGCGCATATCGCCGCGATGATCGCGCTCGATCCCGAATATCTTGCCGCCAGCGGTGTGCCGATGTCTGCGATCAAGGGCGTGGCGGGCCTCTCGGGGCCTTACAACTTCCTACCGCTCGACAAGGAATCGTCGATCAACGCGATGGGCAAGGCGCGCCCGGCCGAGATCACCCAGCCGATCCACTACGTCTCGGCCGCTTCGCCGCCGATGCTGCTGATCACCGGCAGTGCCGACACCACAGTCAAGCCGCACAATTCCTATGATCTGGCCAAGGCGCTCAAGACCGCCGGGCGCGACGGCGAGGTCAAGGAGTATCCGGGGCTCGACCATGAGGATATCATCATGGCGCTGTCGCGGCCGTTCCGGTCGAAGGGCCGCGTCCTCGCCGACAGCGCAGCATTCCTCCACCGCGTCGCCGACCTCCGCGCACAGTGACGGCGACCGCGATTGTCCTCGCCGGAGAGCGGCCGGGCGGCGACCCGTTCGCGCGTTCGCTCGGCGTCGATGCCAAGGCTCTGATTCCCGTTGCGGGCGAAGCGATGGTCTCGCGGGTCGTGCGCGTCCTCGCCGGTCATCGGGGCCTCGACCGCATCGTCGTCGTCGCACAGGATTTCGCGGCGCTGCAAGACGATCCCGCCTGCGCCTGGATGGCGAACGATTCGCGCATCGTCTTTGCGCCCTCGCTCGCGACAATCGCGGCGACGATTGAGCAGCTGATCAATCAGGGGGCGGCGCCGATGCTGGTGACGACCGCCGACAATGCCTTGCTGACCGGCGCGATGGTCGACCATTTCCTCGCCGCTGCGCGGTCGCACGACCTTGGCATCGCGATGGTCGAGCGACGCACGCTGCTCAGCGCCTATCCCAAGTCACAACGCAGCTGGCTCAAATTCCGCGGCGGTGCCTGGTCGGGCGCCAACCTGTTCTGGATCGGCGGCGAGGCGGTCCTGCCGCTGATCGCGATCTGGCGCGACGTCGAACAGGATCGCAAGAAAGGCTGGCGCGTCATTTCGGCGTTCGGGCCGGCCATATTGCTCGCCGCAGTGTTGCGCCTCGTCACCCTGCCCGACGCGATTGCGCGGATCGGACGGCGCCACGGCATCGACGCGAGGCTGGTTGCGATGCCGCAGCCCGAGGCGTGCATCGACGTCGACAAGCCCGCCGACCTCGCGCTTGCCGAGGCGATCCTCGCCGCGCGTTAGTCGCCGGGTATCGTGCCGAGCGCGATACGAACATGGCGATCCCAGGTGAAGCGTGCCGCGCGCGTGCGCGCTGCGGTGCCGATCGCCCGGCATCGCTCGGGATCGTCAAGCAGCATCTTGAGCGCCGCGCCGACCTCCTCGCCGTCATGGCCATCGACGACGATCCCCGACACCCCGTTTTCGACGAGTTCGGGGGTGCCGCCGTCGCGCCCGACGATGCACGCGCATCCGGCGGCCATCGCATCGGCGATCGCGATACCGAAGCCTTCGAAATCGCGCCCGTCCTCGACAGCGATCTGCGGGTGGAGGAAGATCGCCGCGCGGCGATAGAGCTCGGCCATCTCGTCATCGGAGACGAAACCCGCGATCCGGATCGCCGGTCCTTGCGACAACCGCTCGGCCTGCGCGCAGATCTTCTCGAGGTCGGGGCCTCGTCCGGCGACGACATAACGGCAGCGGATCGCGGCGCTGTTGCACGCCGCCACCGCATCAATCGCCATCGCGACATTCTTGCGCGGCTCGATCCGGCACAAGGTCAGGACAAGCGGCGGATCGGTGTCCTTGGGACCGCAAGCCGCGGCCGAATCGCTGTCGCAACCGTTCCACGCAACGACGGTCCGCTCGGTGAGTTCGGGAAAACGCACGAGCAGGACGCGGCGCGTGTAATGGCTCACCGCGACGATCCGCTCAGCGCGGGCGAGGACGCGGCGCATGACCTTCGCCGCAATCCCCTGCGTCCGCGCCATCTCGCGGCCATGGACGGTGACGGCAAAAGCCAGTCCGGCGAGCCGCGCAATCACCGCCGTTCGCCAGGTCGTCGCATGGACGAAGTCGGGCGCACCGCTCGCGTGCATCTCTCGCCGGACCTCCGCGCGCAGCCGCGCGATCACCAGCGGCGACTTTCCCGGCCCGATATCGACGAGCCGCAGGCCATCGAGCTCGGTTACGCGCGGGCCGATCGAGGTCTGGCTAAAAACGGTCACGCTTGCTCCCAGCGCCGCATAGCCATGCGCTACGCCTGCGGCATAGGTCTGCATTCCGCCTTCGTCGGGGGCGAAGCCCTTGGCGAAGACGAAGACGCGCCGCCCGGCAAGATCGGCGGTCATGACGACACCTCGGACGCATCGTCGGGCATTTCGGGCGGATCGGCGAGCAAGCGCCGCACCAGCCATGTCAGCGCCGCGATCGTCGCGACGGCCTGCAGCAAGACCTGCAGTCCCGCGCCCTCGATCCCGAGCCGCGTGAGCAGCAGCGGCAGTACCGCAAGGAAAACGAGGCTGGCCGACAGGTTGACCACGATCGACCGGCCCGGCCGCCCGAAGGCGGTCAGGGCCGCGATCAGCACCGGCGCGCCCGCCTGCAGGGCGCGGCCCGCCGCGACGATGATCAACAGTAACGCGCCGCCGGCAAAGCTCGCCCCGCCGAGCAGCGTCAATATCGTCGGCGCGAACAATGCGATGGCCGCGACGAGGACGCCTGCCAGCGCGGTCGCGATCGCGACGCTGCGCCACACGGTTTGCGACAGTTCGGCAAAGCGTTTGCGCCGGATGAGGTCGGCGATCACCGCATAGCTCGCCTGGCCCATCATCCGCGCGGGCTGCATGATGACGTTGCTGACGCGCAGCGATAGCGCGAACAGGCCGACGGCGGCGGGGCCGAGCACCCAGCCGATCACCAGCGGCACCGCATTGGGCGCGAATTCCTGCAGCGTCAGGTCGGCATTGGTCGTCGCGATGAAGGGCAGGATGCCGGGATTGTCACGGCGAATCGCACGGGGCCTGAGCGACGAGCCGAGCGGCCGGTCATAATCGCGCACGAGACCGGGCAGCCGGCCCAGCGCGAACAGCCACATCGAAATCCCCTCGGCCAGCGCGCCTGCCAGCCAGACGAGGAAGAAGGCGGTCAGGCCGCCGCCCATTGCCCAGGCGATCAGCGCGCCGACCAGCCGCACGACCGGCATGACGATCTGGTGCAGGCCGATCAGGTCGAAGCGGTCGGCGAGCTGGAGAATGCCCTGCGGCGTCGCGCGCACCGTCGCCAGCACCGCAATGCAGTAAAATGGCGCGAAGCGGATCGCGTCGGGCGGCCAGCCGAGCCGCGGCCCGACCAGCGGGACGAGCTGCACCGCGAGCGCGATCGCGACGATGGCGAAGCCTAGCTCGATCAGCGACAGGAAGCCGACCAGACGCAGGAAGCGGCCATGATCGCCGCGATGGAGCGCCTCGCCGCCATAGCGCACCAGCCCGTG
Organism: uncultured Alphaproteobacteria bacterium; assembly: GCA_963800335.1. Taxonomy (GTDB): domain Bacteria; phylum Pseudomonadota; class Alphaproteobacteria; order Sphingomonadales; family Sphingomonadaceae; genus Flavisphingopyxis. The sequence continues at coordinate 121,707 of CAWDAN010000005.1, forward strand.
CCAGCCCGAAAACGCAACGACGCTGCCGATCAGCGTGACATAGCCGTGGACCAGCGTCAGCACGCCGTAATTCTCGACCCCCAGCCGGCGCGCGACGATCGCCAACGTCATGACGCTGAGCACGCCCGCCCCCGCCTTTCCGGTGACCAGCGCAGCGATGTTGCCGCCGACGCGCCTGAGGCCGCTACGATCGCTCATGCCAGCGCCTCGATCGCGTCGGCGGCGCGCTCCGACGCAGGGCGATCGCCGGTCGCAAAGGTCGCCGCGAGCAGTTCGCGCTGGCGAGCGAGATAGTCGGGATGGCTCGCAACGGCGGCGTCGGTCGCGGCGATGATATCACTCACGTCGTCGATGACCGGGCCCGCCTGCCAGTGGAGGTAGTTGGGATCGCCGCGCCAGTCGGTGTCGTGCGCATCGAGGAACAGGCACGGGCGCGGGCGCGCAAGGAATTCGTACACCTGGCTGCTGACGTCGCCGAGATAGATATCGGCGGCGCGAACATAGCTCATGTCGACGCTGCGCGCGCTGCCAAGGTCGATGTGCAGGTTGGGCAGGTCGGCAAATTCGCGCCCCGGCGGCACCGCGCGCGCTGCCGACAGCCGGTCGAGCGCGAAGTTGAATCGGCGCTGGAACAGCATGACATGCGGCGCGAAGATCAGGTTGTAACGATCGCTCCCGGCAAACTGGCGCAGCACCGATGGTCCGAAACGATACCATGACGACAGATGCGGCGAGGGATGCGGATTATAGAGAACGGTCGGACGCGCCGGATCGGCAAAGCCCAGATCAAGGGGCTGCGGTTCGATGTCGAACTTGACATAACCGACGAGCGCGATTTTGGCAGGATCGACCCCCGCCTCGGCGATCAGCCGGTCGCGGATCTTGGGACCCGAGACGAGGACGAGATCGAAGCGGGCGCTCGCCTTGTCGAAACCGATCGCCCGATCACCCGCGCCATGGCGGCTGTGGACCATTTTTAGCCGATCGAGCCCATAACGCGACTTGAGCACGAGCGATGTCTTTTCGGAGACGACTAGCACGTCGAATCCCCAAAAGAAGTCGAGATTGTCGCGATAGATCGCCAGCCGCCGCGCGGGAAACAGCGGATCGAGCAGGCGCGCCGCCGAGCGCCGGACCAGCCCCCGGGTCCGCAGGCTGATAATCGTCACCCGCGCCTGATCGGCGCCGAGCAGGCGCCGGACTTCGTGCTCGACCGCGTCGTGAGTCACCGCCAGCACGACCTCGTGCGCCCCGCGCGCTGCCATCGCGCGCGCGATCGGCAGGCTGTGCGCGACCTGGTGCGGCTGGTCGTGGTTGAACAGGAAACAGATACGCAAGGGCGCTCCCCGCGGGTGATCGTGAACCGCGCCCCGCACGCTCGTCGTGCCGATCCATAACCCGGCAGCCGCCAAATGAAAGCATTTGGTCGTTGAGCCAGGCGGCGCTTTTGGCTACCCGCATAGCTCGCACCCTATCAGGACGATCGAAGACATGGCCGAATTCACTTTGCCCGCGAACAGCAAGATCAAAAAGAACGGCAAGCGTCACGCTGCCGCCAACGGCGCGGGCAAGACGCGCGGCTTCAAGGTCTATCGCTACGATCCCGACAGCGGAGAGAACCCGCGCTACGACACGTTCGAGATCGATACCGACGATTGCGGCCCGATGGTGCTCGACGCGCTGATCAAGATGAAGTCCGAACAGGACCCCAGCCTGACCTTCCGCCGGTCGTGCCGCGAAGGCATCTGCGGATCGTGCTCGATGAACATCGACGGCAAGAACGGCCTCGCCTGCACCACCGCGATCGAGGACTGCAAGTCGACCGTCACGATCACGCCGCTGCCGCACATGGAAGTGATCAAGGACCTCGTCCCCGATTTCACGCATTTCTACGCGCAATACGCCTCGATCCAGCCGTGGCTCAAGACCGTCACGCCGCCGCCTTCGGGCAAGGAACGGCTGCAGAGCCCCGAGGACCGCGCAAAGCTCGACGGGCTTTACGAGTGCATCCTGTGCGCCTGCTGCTCGACCAGCTGCCCGAGCTACTGGTGGAACAGCGACAAGTTCCTCGGCCCCGCGATCCTGCTCCAGGCCTATCGCTGGCTCGCCGACAGCCGCGACGAAATGACCGGCGAGCGGCTCGACGAGCTCGAGGATCCCTATCGCCTCTATCGCTGCCACACGATCATGAACTGCGCCAACGCCTGTCCCAAGGGCCTGAACCCGGCGCGTGCGATCGCCGAGACCAAGAAACTGATGGTCGAGCGCCAGCTCTAAGGCGGGAGAGGTCCGTTGACCGGTCCCGACATCGATCCGCGCTTTGCGTTCGGACCCGATCCCGATCATCCCGGCTGGTTCCGCTGGGAGATCAGGGAGGGCGAGCGTTTCAACCACTTCCTCGGCCCGATGCGGATCCAGCCGACCGGCAAGGCGACCGCGCGCGTGCGCATCGTGCCCGAACGCAAACACAGCAACCTTGCCGACAACGTCCATGGCGGGATCAGCCTCGCCTTTGCCGATATAGCGCTGTTCGCCGCGGCGCGCACGCTCGGCATCGCGATGGGGCCGCGCACCGTCACGGTCGACCTTTCGATGCAGTTCGTCGGCGCGGGGCGGCTCGACGAGTCGCTCGATGCCGAAGTCGAGATCGTCCGCGACACCAGACACCTCGTCTTCCTGCGCGGCCGGCTGGTTCAGGCGCCCGCGGAAACCGGCAGCGACAGCCCGCACATCGTCGCAAGCTTTTCGGGCATGTTGAAGAAGGGCGGATGACCGGCCTCGCCGCGCGATATGCCGCGCTGATCGAGGCGGGCGAGCTCAAGCCCGACGCACAGCAGGCAGCGGCGGTTGCGACGCTCACCGACCTGCAGGACCGGCTCGAGGCGACCTGCGCCGAACGCGGTTTCATCGCGCGGCTGCTGGATCGCAAGCCCGAACGCACACGCGGCGCCTATCTGTGGGGCGCGGTCGGGCGCGGCAAATCGATGCTGATGGACCTGTTTTTCGAAACGCTGAATATCGAGCGCAAGCGCAGGGTCCATTTCCACGCCTTCATGCTCGACGTGCATGCTGCGCTCAAAACCGCGCGCCAGAGCCAACAGGGCGACCCGATCGCAAAGGTTGGCAGCGACATCGCCAAGGGTGTGCGCCTGCTCGCCTTCGACGAGATGGTGATCAACAATTCGGCCGACGCGATGATCATCTCCCGGCTGTTCACGGCTTTGCTCGGCCATGGCGTGACCGTCGTGGCGACATCGAACCGGCCGCCGCGCGACCTCTACAAGGACGGCCTCAACCGCGAGCATTTCCTGCCCTTCATCGCGACCATCGAGGCGGAAAACGACATCATCCCGCTCAACGGCCCGACCGATTACCGCCGCGACCGGCTGGGCGATGCCAGCCTGTGGCATGTCCCCAACGGTCCGGCCGCGACCACCGCGCTGAGCGAGGCGTTCTTTCGCCTCACCGACTATCCGCCGAGCGACAAGGCGCACGTCCCGAGTTGCGAACTGGCGGTCGGCGGGAAGCGCACGCTGCACGTGCCCAAGGCGCTCAAGGGCGTCGCGGTGTTTTCGTTCAAGCGATTGTGCGGCGAGGCGCGCGGGGCGAGCGACTATCTCGCGATCGCGCGGACATTTCACGCCGTCATCATCGTCGGCATTCCGGTGATGGGGCCCGACATGCGCAACGAGGCGGCGCGCTTCGTGACCTTGATCGACGCGCTCTACGAATATCGCGTCAAGCTGCTCGCCAGCGCCGATGCCGAACCCGACGGCCTGTATCCCGCGGGCGACGGCCGGTTCGAATTCGACCGCACCGTCTCGCGATTGCTCGAGATGCGCTCGGAGGCCTATCTCGCGCTCGGCCACGGCATCGACTGACCGCTGCAAAACATTGACCCCGACTGCGGTTAAGGCAATCCGGGAACGTCAGACCCGACGAGAGCAGCAAACGGAGCATGACATGATCGCCAGCCGCGACGAGTTCGACCACAAAGCCGCTTTGTCCAAGGTTCCCGCGATCACGCTCGGTTTCTGGATCATCAAGATCCTTGCAACGACATTGGGCGAAACCGGCGGCGACACGGTCTCGATGACGCTCAGCCTGGGCTATCTCGTCGGCACCGCGATCTTCGGCGTGATCTTCCTCGCGCTCGTCGTTGCGCAGATCAAGGCGCGCGGCTTTCATCCCGCGCTCTACTGGGCGACGATCATCGCTTCGACGACGTTCGGCACGACGCTCGCCGATCATGTCACCCGCTCGATGGGGATCGGCTATACCGGTGGATCGGCCCTGCTGCTTGCGCTCGTACTCGGCACGCTGGCGCTGTGGCATGTCAGCCTCGGCCGCATTTCGACCGACAATATCGCCACGCCCAAGGCCGAATGGTTCTACTGGATCACGATCACCTTTTCGCAAACGCTCGGGACCGCGCTCGGCGACTGGGTGGCCGACACCAACGGGATCGGCTTCGGCGGTGGCGCGCTCATCTTCGGCGCGCTGATCCTCGTCGTCGCCGCGCTCTATTACTGGACGCGCGCCAATCACAGCGCGCTGTTCTGGGCAGCATTCATCCTGACGCGCCCGCTCGGCGCAACGGTCGGCGATTTCCTCGACAAGCCGCTCGATCACGGCGGCCTCGCGTTCAGCCGCCCGCTCGCTTCCGCCGTGCTGACGGTTGCGATCGTCGCGCTGATCCTCATCCTGCCGCAACGCGCGGGCAAGATGCCGGCCGAGCCCGACGCCGCACCGCTGCCCGATACGGCGTAAGCGGTTCGCGACTTGACGCACGGCCGGGCGCGGCGCAGCTTCGCCGGCGAGTTATCCTGTCCTGGAGAGAAGCCCTATGCGTCCCAAGTTCTCGCTCGCGATCCTCCTGAGCTGCGCCGCCACCATCACGCTTCCCGCCCATGCGGCGAACGATCAACAGGCGCAGACACTCGAAATCTACCAGACCGCGATCGAGACCGCGACGGTCAAGGGCCGCGGTGAAGTGCCGAAGCTCGCAAACTATCTCGCGGGCAAATTCCGCAGCGCAGGCTGGGCGGAGAATGATATCCATGTGATCCCTTATGAAGGCGATCCCGGCGACCAGACCGCCGCGTTGATCGTCCGCTGGCCCGCCGCGAAGAAAACCGACCGCAAGCCGATCCTGCTGCTCGCGCACATGGACGTCGTCGAGGCGAAACGGTCCGACTGGGAGCGCGACCCGTTCAAGCTGATCACCGAAGATGGCTATTTCTACGGCCGCGGGACGAGCGACGACAAGCAGGGCGTGACCGAAATCACCGCCTCGCTGCTCGCGCTCAAGGCGGCGGGTTTCAAGCCGACGCGCGACATCGTCGTGCTGTTCACCGGCGACGAGGAGACCGGCCAGAACGGCGCCAGCCTCGGCGCAAGCGACTGGCTGAAATGGACCAATGCCGAATATGCGCTCAACGCCGATGCCGGCGGCGGCGCGTTCGACCGCGACGGCCGCGCGCTCGGCTTTGGCATGCAGACCGCCGAGAAAGTCTATCAGACCTTTACGCTGAGCGTGCACAATCGCGGCGGGCACAGCTCGCGCCCGCGGCCCGACAACGCGATTTACGAACTTGCGGGCGCGCTCAAGCGGCTCGAGGTTTATCGCTTCACGCCCGCGCTCAACGAAACCACGCGTGCCTATTACATCGAGCGCGCCAAGCAGGAGACGGGGCCGCTGGGTGATGCCATGCGCGCCTGGGTCGCCAATCCCGATGATGGCGCTGCCGCCGATGTCATCGAAGCGAGCGAGCTTGAGGTTGGCACGACGCGGACGCGTTGCGTCGCGACGCGCCTCGCGGGCGGCCATGCCGACAACGCGCTGCCGCAGCTCGCCCAGGCAACGGTCAACTGCCGCATCCTGCCCGGCGAGGATCCCGCGCTGACGCTCGCCGCGCTCAAGGCAATCGCCGGCGAAGGTGTCGAGGTCGAGCCGGTCAAACCCGCGATTGCCAGCCCGCCGTCGCCGCTGCGCCCCGATGTCGTTGCTGCCTATACCAAGGCGGTCCACGCGCGCTTCCCCGGCGCCCCGATCGTGCCGCAGATGTCGACCGGCGCGACCGACGGCCTCTATTTCCGTGCCGCGGGAATCCCGGTTTACGGCATCGACGGCACCTGGGGCGTCTCGCCCGACGATGAACGCGCGCACGGCCTCAACGAGCGGCTCCCGGTCAAGGCACTGCACGACGGCGTCGCGATATGGACCGAGATGCTGCGCGATCTGGCCGGCTGAGCGCAGGGCAACACGGGCTAAAGCTATTGCGAATGATGTGCAAAGATAGTTTGACGCCCGAGGTTGCCCGAAGGGAACAATCGGCCTAATCGCGCCTTTCCTATTTCATCCCCCCGTGCGTGTCGCTCGTGGCGCGCCTCGACTCTTTTCGAAAGGTTCGCCCATGGCCCGCAAGAAGCTTGCGATGATCGGTTCCGGAATGATCGGCGGCACGCTCGCCCATCTCGCCGCAATGAAGGAGCTCGGCGACGTCGTATTGTTCGACATCGCCGACGGCCTTCCCCAGGGCAAGGCGCTCGACCTGTCGCAGGCCGGCCCCGTCGAAGGCTTTGACGCAAAATTGAAGGGCACGAGCGATTACGCCGACATTGCCGGCGCCGACGTCTGCATCGTCACCGCCGGCGTGCCGCGCAAGGACGGCATGAGCCGCGACGATTTGCTCGGTATCAACCTCAAGGTCATGAAGGCGGTTGGCGAAGGCATTAAAAAGCACGCGCCCAACGCCTTCGTCATCTGCATCACCAACCCATTGGACGCCATGGTCTGGGCGCTGCGCGAGTTCTCGGGCCTGCCGCACAACATGGTCGTCGGCATGGCCGGCGTGCTCGATTCGGCGCGCTTCCGTCACTTCCTCGCCGATGAATTCAACGTCTCGGTCGAAGACGTCACCGCCTTCGTCCTCGGCGGCCACGGCGACACGATGGTCCCCGTCGTCCAGTATTCGACCGTCGCGGGCATCCCTGTCCCCGACCTCGTCGAAATGGGCTGGACCACGCAGGACAAGATCGACGCGATCGTCAAGCGCACGCGCGGCGGCGGCGGCGAGATCGTCAAACTGCTCGGCAACGGCAGCGCCTTCTACGCGCCCGCAACGAGCGCGATCGCGATGGCCGAGAGCTTCCTCAAGGACAAGAAGCGCGTCCTGCCCGCCGCAGCGCACCTCACCGGCCAGTACGGCGTCGACGACCTGTATGTCGGCGTCCCCGTCGTGATCGGCGAAGGCGGCGTCGAACGCATCGTCGAGATCAAGCTCGACGCCGAAGCCAAGCAGGGCTTCCAGGTCAGCGTCGACGCGGTCAAGGAACTGCTCGCAGCATGCAAGGAGCTCGACGGCTCGTTGGGATGAAAGTTTGGCGCGCGATGATTGGCCCGCTGCTTCTTGCCGGATGCCAAGGTGAATCAGCGGATGCGCGCCAGTGGACTGCCTTGAATGGCTGCACCGAGAGGTGGAGAGCAGAATTCCCCGATTTATATGGTGAAAGGAATGATGTTACGCAGCGGCGAGCTTTAGCTGTGATGAGACCGGAAAATATCGAGTTTGACGAGACCGGTGCTTTCGAATGGAAGCAGCCCGCGGATCAAGATCGGGGGTCTTATGACATGCAGTTCATCTGTCGCGGTAACGCTTCAACACGTTTGATCGACGCCGTAGCAGTCGGCAACAAAATAAGACGGCCTGTTTCAGGCGCAATCTGGAGTTTTTGAATGTCCATCCTCGTCGATAAAAATACCAAGGTCATCACGCAGGGCATGACCGGCGCGACCGGCACCTTTCATACCGAGCAGGCGATCGCCTACGGGACCAAGATGGTCGCCGGCGTCACCCCGGGCAAAGGCGGCACGACGCATATCGGCCTGCCCGTCTATGACACCGTTGCCGAGGCGCGCGACGCGACCGGCGCCGACGCATCCGTCATCTACGTCCCGCCCAAGTTCGCCGCCGCCTCGATCATCGAGGCGATCGACGCCGAGATCCCGCTGATCGTCGCGATCACCGAGGGCATCCCCGTGCTCGACATGGTCACCGTCAAGGGCCGCCTCGAAGGATCGAAGTCGCGCCTGATCGGGCCCAACTGCCCCGGCGTGCTGACCCCCAATGAATGCAAGATCGGCATCATGCCCGGCAGCATCTTCAAGAAGGGCTCGGTCGGCGTCGTCTCGCGTTCGGGCACGCTGACCTATGAAGCCGTGTTCCAGACGACCGCCGCTGGCCTGGGTCAGACGACCGCGGTCGGCATCGGCGGCGATCCGGTCAACGGCACCAACTTCATCGACGTGCTCGAACTGTTCCTCGCCGACGACGAAACGACGAGCATCATCATGATCGGCGAAATCGGCGGCAGCGCCGAGGAAGAGGCCGCGCAGTTCCTCAAGGACGAGGCCAAGAAGGGCCGCTCGAAGCCGACCGTCGGCTTCATCGCCGGCCGCACCGCGCCTCCGGGCCGCCGCATGGGCCATGCCGGGGCGATCGTCTCGGGCGGCAAGGGCGGCGCCGACGACAAGATCGCGGCGATGGAATCCGCCGGCATCCGCGTGTCGCAGAGCCCCAGCGAACTCGGCACGACGCTCGTCGACCTGCTCAAGGGTTGATCGCGCCACCGTCGATCGGGCCCACGCGCCGACAGGAGACAGCATGAACGCCGAACCGCAGACCTTCGCAACTGACGAACCGCAGGCCGGACCGAGCTGGGCGCGCCCGAACTGGCCGCTCGAGGATCTCGATGCGGTCAATGCGGCGATGGACCCGACGCAGATGGCGGTTGCCGCGCGCGATGCGGTTCGCGCCGACGCGGCCAAGAGCGGCGCGCCGCTCGACGATGCCGCGGTCGAGCGCGCGGCGAACGATTCGATCCGCGCGATGCTGCTGATCCGGACCTATCGCGTGCGCGGCCACCTCGCCGCCAATCTCGATCCGCTTGGCCTGTCGCACCGCGACGTACCCGCCGACCTGACACCCGAATATCACGGCTTTGCCGGCCCCGACCTCGACCGGCCGATCTATTTGGGAGGCGTGCTCGGGCGCGAGCGCGCGACGATCAAGGACATCGTCGCGATCCTGCGTGCCAATTACTGCGGCAATGTCGGCCTCGAATACATGCACATCGCCGATGTCGAGGAACGCCGCTTCCTCCAGGACCGCATGGAAGGCGCCGAAAAGGGCATCGAGTTCACCCCCGAGGGCAAGCGCGCGATCCTCAACAAGGTGATCCAGGGCGAACAGTGGGAAGGCTTTCTCGCCAAGAAATATGTCGGCACCAAGCGCTTCGGTCTCGACGGCGGCGAAGCGATGATCCCCGCGCTCGAGGCGATCATCAAATATGGCGGCCAGTACGGCGTCCAGGACATCGTTTACGGCATGGCGCATCGCGGGCGGCTGAACGTCCTCGCCAACGTCCTTGCCAAGCCGTATCGCGCGATCTTCCACGAATTCCAGGGCGGCAGCGCCAACCCCGACGACGTCGGCGGTTCGGGCGACGTCAAATACCATCTCGGCACCAGCACCGACCGCGAGTTCGACGGCATCAAGGTGCACATGTCGCTCGTCCCCAACCCGTCGCATCTCGAGGCGGTCGACCCCGTCGTGCTCGGCAAGGTGCGCGCGCAACAGGTGCTCGCCGGTGATATCGGCCGCCACGAAAAATCGCTCCCCGTACTGATCCACGGTGACGCCGCCTTTGCCGGCCAGGGGATCGTCTGGGAGTGCCTGAGCTTCTCGGGCATCCGCGGATACAACACCGGCGGCTGTATCCATTTCATCGTCAACAACCAGATCGGTTTCACGACCAGTCCGCAGTTCGCGCGTTCGTCGCCCTATCCGAGCGACGTCGCCAAGGGCGTCCAGGCACCGATCCTCCACGTCAACGGCGACGATCCCGAGGCGGTCACCTTTGCCTGCAAGCTGGCGATCGACTTTCGTCAGCAGTTCAAGCGCGACGTTGTCATCGACATGTGGTGCTATCGCCGCTTCGGCCACAACGAAGGCGACGAACCCAGCTTCACCCAGCCGCTGATGTACGACGCGATCCGCAAGCACCCCAAGGTCAGCGCGATCTATGGCCAGCGGTTGGTCGACGAAGGCGTCATCGATGATGCCTGGGTGGCACAGACGACCGCCGATTTCGTCTCCCATCTCGACGACGAATTCGCCGCGGGCAAGGACTATGCGCCCGACAAGGCCGACTGGTTCTCGGGCCGCTGGACCGGCCTGCACACTCCCGCCGATCCCGAAACCGCACGGCGCAATGTCGAGACCGGCGTCAGCAAGAAACTGTTCGACGCGATCGGGCGGACGCTGACCACCGTTCCCGACGATCTGACGATCCACAAGACGCTCGGCCGCATCCTCGATGCCAAGCGCGAGATGTTCAAGACCGGCGAGAAGTTCGACTGGGCAACAGGCGAAGCGCTCGCCTGGGGCACGCTATTGTCCGAAGGCTATGCGGTGCGCCTGTCGGGGCAGGATTCGGGCCGCGGCACGTTTTCTCAGCGCCACGCGGTCTGGCTCGACCAGAAGGAAGAGACCAAATACATCCCGCTCGCGACCGTCCCGCACGGTCGCTTCGAGGTCTATGACAGCCCGCTTTCCGAATACGGCGTGCTCGGCTTCGAATACGGCTATGCGATGGCCGATCCCAAGGCGCTCGTCATGTGGGAAGCGCAGTTCGGCGATTTCGCCAACGGCGCGCAGATCATGATCGATCAGTTCATCGCCTCGGGCGAAGCCAAATGGCTCCGCGCCAACGGCCTCGTCATGCTCCTGCCGCACGGCTACGAAGGCCAGGGGCCAGAGCACAGCTCGGCGCGGCTCGAACGCTTCCTCCAGCTGTGCGCGGGCGACAACCTGCAGGTCTGCAACATCACGACCCCGGCGAACTATTTCCACGTCATGCGTCGCCAGATGATGCGCAATTTCCGCAAACCGCTGATCATCATGACGCCCAAGTCGCTGCTGCGGCACAAGATGGCGGTGTCCGATCGCGCCGACTTCCTCGACGACCAGCATTTCATGCGGATCAAGTCCGATCCGTCGAAACCCGCCGACAAGGCGGTCAAGCGCCTCGTATTGTGTTCGGGCAAGGTCGCCTATGACCTGATCGAGGCACGCGACGCCGCGGGCGACAGCGATGTCGAGATCGTCCGGCTCGAACAGCTCTACCCCTTCCCCGGCGAACCGCTCGCCGTGCGGCTCGCGAAAATGACGAATGTCGAAGACGTCGTCTGGTGCCAGGAAGAGCCCAAGAACCAGGGCGCGTGGAGCTTTGTCGAACCGTATATCGAGGAGTGCCTTGCGACGCTCAAGCTGACGCCCAAGCGTCCGCGCTATGCCGGCCGCGCCGCCGCCGCATCGCCCGCGACCGGGCTGATGAGCCGCCACCAGGCCGAACAGGCGGCGCTCGTCGCCGACGCGCTCGGCCACAATGTCCGCAAGGAAATCCGCCGCACGCGCAAGAAAGCCGGGGCCAAGTCCGCTCCGGCGACCGACTGACCTCAAGGAACGAGAATCATGGCAAGCGAAGTCAAAGTCCCCACCCTCGGCGAAAGCGTCAGCGAAGCGACGCTCGGCGAATGGCTCAAACAGCCGGGCGACGCAGTTGCGGTCGATGAACCGATCGCCAGCCTCGAAACCGACAAGGTCGCGGTCGAGGTGCCGAGCCCGATTGCCGGCGTGATGGGCGAGCACAAGGTCGCCGAAGGCGCGACCGTCGAAGTCGGCACCGTCATCGCGGTGGTCGAAGAAGGCGGCGCCGCGGCTAGCCCTGCGGCATCGAGCGCGGCCAGCCCCGCCCCTGCAGCGAGCAAGGCCGACGCGCCCACCAAAATTGCCGAACCCGCCGGCGACGGCGATCCCGACGATGCTCCCGAAGCCCCCGACGACCAGCGCCGCGCGATCGACGGCGGCAGCGGCAAGGACGAACCTGCCGACCGCGAGATGCCGACGCTGTCGCCCGCAGTGCGCCGCCTCGTCCTTGAACACGGGATCGACCCGAGCCGTGTCCAGGGCACCGGCAAGGACGGTCGCCTGACCAAGGAAGATGTCCTCGCTGCAGCGAAGAAGCAGGGCGAGGCCCCCGCTCCTGCTCCCGCCGCCGCATCGCCTGCGCCTGCTGCAGCCAAGTCGAAGGGCGGCGAGCGCGCCGAAGAGCGCGTCAAGATGACGCGGATGCGCCAGACGATCGCCAAGCGGCTCAAATCGGCGCAGGACACTGCCGCGCTGCTGACCACCTTCAACGATGTCGACATGACCGCGGTGATCGAGGCGCGGACGCGCTACAAGGACCTGTTCGAGAAGAAGCACGGCGTCCGCCTCGGCTTCATGGGATTCTTCACCAAGGCCGCGTGCCTCGCGCTCAAGGACATTCCCAACGTCAATGCGCAGATCGACGGTGAAGAGATCGTCTATCACGATTATGTCGACGTCTCGGTCGCGGTGTCGGCGCCCGGCGGTCTCGTCGTTCCCGTCATCCGCAATGCCGAGGCGCTGAGCTTCGCCGACATCGAAAAGACGATCGGCGACTTCGGCGCGCGCGCCAAGGTTGGCAAGCTGACGATGGAAGACATGACCGGCGGCACCTTCACCATCTCGAATGGCGGCGTGTTCGGCTCGCTGATGTCGACCCCGATCATCAATCCCCCGCAATCGGCCGTCCTTGGTCTGCACCGGATCGAGGACCGCCCTGTCGCGATCGACGGCAAGGTCGAGATCCGCCCGATGATGTATCTCGCGCTCAGCTACGACCATCGCCTGATCGACGGCCGCGAAGCGGTGACATTCCTCAAGATCATCAAGGACGCGATCGAGGATCCGACGCGCCTGCTGATCGACCTTTAACCCCAGCCCCGTTCGGGCCGAGCTTGTCGAAGACCTGTCCTGTTTCTAGATGCGGGACTCACGTATACGACAAGGACAGCCTTCGGCGTAAACGGGGCAAACGGAGCAAGACATGACCGACCAGACTTACGACTATGATGTTCTCGTGATCGGCAGCGGGCCCGGCGGCTATGTCGCCGCGATCCGCGCCGGGCAGCTCGGCCTCAAGACCGCCTGCGTCGAGAGCCGCGAGACGCTGGGCGGGACGTGCCTCAACGTCGGCTGCATCCCGTCGAAGGCGATGCTCCACGCGAGCGAGTATTTCGACGCCGCGGCCAATGGGACGATGGCCAAGATGGGCGTCAAGGTGACCCCCGAGCTCGACCTCGACACGATGCACGCGCAGCGGCTCGACGCGGTCAAGCAGCTGACCGGCGGCATCGCCTTCCTGTTCAAGAAGAACAAGGTCGACTGGCTCAAGGGCCGCGCCGCCTTCACCGGCGCGCACAGCGTCGACATCGCGGGCAAGACGGTCACCGCCAGGGACATCGTCATCGCGACGGGATCGAGTGTCACCCCGCTGCCCGGCGTCGAAGTCGACAACGAAAAGCAGATCATCGTCGATTCGACCGGCGCGCTCGAACTCGCCAGCGTTCCCGAGCACATGGTCGTGATCGGCGGCGGCGTCATCGGGCTCGAGCTCGGCAGCGTCTGGCGGCGGTTGGGCGCGAAAGTGACCTGCGTCGAATATCTCGACGAGATCCTCCCCGGTTTCGACGGCGACGTGCGCAAGGAAGCCCGCAAGATCTTCAAGAAACAGGGCATCGAGTTCAAGCTCGGCACCAAGGTCACCAAGGTCACGGCCAAGGGCAAGTCGGCCAGCGTGACGGTCGAACCCGCCAAGGGCGGTGCCGCCGAGACGATCGCCGCCGACTGCGTGCTCGTATCGATCGGGCGCCGGCCCAACACCGACGGACTCGCGCTCGACAAGGCGGGGCTGAAGACCAACGAACGCGGGCAGATCGACATCGATCACGAGTTCCGCACCGCAGTCGACGGCGTCTGGGCGATCGGCGACGTGGTTCCCGGCCCGATGCTGGCGCACAAGGCCGAGGACGAAGGCCTCGCGGTTGCCGAAAACATCGCCGGGCTGACCGGCATCGTCAATCACGACGTCATCCCGTCGGTCGTCTACACGCTGCCCGAGATTTCGGGCGTCGGCCTGACCGAGGAAGCTGCGGCCGAGAAGATGAAGGACAAGGGCGGGATCAAGGTCGGCAAGTTCCCGATGCTGGCCAACAGCCGCGCCAAGACCAACCATGAGCCCGAGGGCTTCGTGAAGGTCATCGCCGAGGCCGACAGCGACCGCGTGCTCGGCGTCTGGGCGATCGCCAGCGTAGCCGGCACGATGATCGCCGAGGCGGCGGTGGCGATGGAGTTCGGCGCGACGAGCGAGGACATCGCTTACACCTGCCACGCCCACCCGACGCACGCCGAAGCGATGAAGGAAGCCGCGATGGGCGTCCAGGGCAAGCCGATCCACATCTGAAAAACCGGCGAGGGTGCGATGGCATCACGGCCGGAGAGGGCACCGCCATGAAGACCTATCGCCAACTCCATCGCTGGCACATCTGGCTTGGCTGGCTGATCGGCGTGCCGATGATCCTGTGGACCGCCTCGGGGCTGTTCATGGTGCTGAAACCGATCGAGGCGGTCCGCGGAGAGAACCTGCGCGCGGAACCCGCCGCCCTCGTAGCGGCCGAAGCGCTGCCTGAGATCGACCCGGCACTGGGCGCGTTGAAATCGCTGCGTCTCGTCGCGACGACCCAAGGGAGCCAATGGATCGTCGAACAGGGCAAAGCGACGACCCGCTTCGATTCGCGCAGCGGAAAGAAGCTCGCGGCCGTCGATGAAGCCGAGGCGCGCGCGATCGTCGCGAAGGCCATCGTCGCCAACCTACCGATTACCGCGATGACGCGCTTTGCCGCCGCCGATGCGCCGGGCGACTTCCGCCGCCCCCGCCCCGCCTGGCAGGCCAAGCTGTCCGACGGCACGCACGCCTATGTCGATGCCGATAGCGGAGAGCTGCTCGCGGTGCGCACGCCCTTCTGGCGCGCCTATGACTTCATGTGGGGGATCCACATCATGGATCTCGACACGCGCGAGGATTTCAACAATCCCGTGCTCAAGATCTTTGCCGCGCTCGCCTTGCTGTCGCTGCTCCTCGCCTTCCCGATGCTGATCATCCGCCAGCGCCGGATATCGCGTAACCGAAGCCCGCGATGAGCCCGACCGATCCGCCGCTTGTCCAGACTGCCCTGGTCTGGCTCGACCTTCTCGGCATTGCGGTGTTCGCGATCTCGGGCGCATTGCTCGCCGCGCGCAAGCAGCAGACGCTCGTTACCTTCGCTTTTTTCGCGCTGGTCACCGGGGTCGGCGGCGGCACGGTACGCGACCTCCTGATCGGTGCGCCGGTCTTCTGGGTTCACGACAGCATGATCGCGCTCGCCTGCCTCGTCGCCGCGATCCTCGTCTGGCTGGCGCCCGGTACGCTGTGGCAACGCGCGGCGATCGACTGGTTCGACGCGGTCGGGATCGCCGCCTATGCGGTGTTCGGCGCGGCCAAGGCGCTGCGCTATGGCATCGACCCGGTGCCCGCCGCGATGATGGGCGTCATTACCGCCTGCGTCGGCGGCGTGATCCGCGACGTCATTGCGGGCGAACCGTCGATCATCATGCGGCCAGAGCTTTACGTCACCGCCGCCGCCTTGGGATCGTCGCTGTTCATCGCGCTGACATTGGCGGGCATGCCCTTGGTCGCCGCCGCCAGCATTGCTTTCGTTGCAGGCTTCGGATTGCGCGCGCTGGCGATCTGGAAGGGGCTGGCCCTGCCGAGCTACGGCCTAGCGCGCGACGAGCAGCCATAGCCGCGACCACAGGCCGGACAGGCGTGTCGTATCGGGTGCGGCGGTTGCGACCAGCGAGCGGCACTCGAAGCAATCGGCCTGGACCGATCCGCCCCCGGCAACCAGCCGTTCGACGTCGCTGACCGCGCGCGCGGCAAGCAGCGTGTGGCGCGCGCCGAGCACCGCGAGCATGCCGCGCGCCTCGGGTTCGTCGTCCTGGTCGCTGGCGAACAGATCGGCGAGCATCGCGGCAAAGGCATCGGGCTGCGGTTCGTAATAGGTCGCATGGACCTTGGCCGGATCGAGCTTGGCAAGCTTGGCCGCCGCCGCCATCGCCTCGTCGAGTCCGCCGAACGCATCGATCAGGCCAAGCTGGCGTGCCGCGCCGCCCGACCAGACGCGCCCCTCGGCGATTTCGCGGACGCGCTCGACCGGCAGCTTGCGGTTGGCCGCAACGATGCCGGTAAACTTGCCATAGATATTCTCGATGCTCGCCTGGACGACGCGATCGAACTGTTCGCTGGTCCCGCCGAAGATATCGGGCTGCCCCGACAAGGGCGTGGTGGTGACGCCGTCGGCGCCGATGCCGAGCTTGTCGAGCGAA
Source organism: uncultured Alphaproteobacteria bacterium (assembly GCA_963800335.1). GTDB lineage: Bacteria > Pseudomonadota > Alphaproteobacteria > Sphingomonadales > Sphingomonadaceae > Flavisphingopyxis. The sequence continues at coordinate 138,059 of CAWDAN010000005.1, forward strand.
CCGGAAAAGGTCGGAATGATCCCGAACACACCGATCGATCCGGTGATCGTATCGGGCTCGGCGAAGATCCGGTCGCTCGCGGTCGAAACCCAGAAGCCGCCCGATGCGGCGACGTTGGCCATCGATACGACGACGGGCAGGCCCTTGGCCCGCGCCGACATCAGCGCCTGGCGGATTTCCTCCGACGCCAGCGCCGATCCGCCCGGCGAATCGACGCGCAGGACGATCGCCTTGGCATCGCCGCGCGCGACGACGTCGAGGATCTGCGTGGCGATCGTCGTACCGCCCGCGGTCCCCGCCCCCGCCTTGCCGTCGACGATCGTTCCGACCACCGGCACGACCGCAATCTCGTCGCCGCTATCATCGGCGTCGCTCGCGGCGAGATAATCGTCGAGCCTGATCGAAGCGAACTTCCACGGACGATCCTTGTCGGGACCGACGCCTGCGAGGTTCGCGACGCGCCGGCCAAAGGCGATGCGGTTGCCCGTCTTGTCGACCAGCCCGGCGGCAACAACCGCCTTGGCCAGGTCGCCGCCGGCACCCTCGACCGCGCCCGCCGGATTTCCGGTGAACGCGGCGATCTTCGCCTTGGGTCGTGCCGCGACGACGTGGGCCTGCCATTGCTCCCACAAGGTATCAGCATAGGCCTGGTTCATCGTGCGCGCGGCGGGCGACTGGTCGCTCCTGATATAGGGTTCGACCGCGCTCTTGAACGTTCCGACACGATAGACCTTCGCCTCGATGCCGAGCTTGTCCATCAGTCCCTTGTAATAGAGGCGTGAGCCGCCGGGTCCGGTGAACAGCGCACCGCCCATCGGGTCGACCCATATTTCCGAGGCGTGCGCGGCGAGCGCATAGCTGTCGTCGCTATAGGCGGTGGCATAGGCAAGGACGGGCTTGCCCGCCTTGCGCGCGGTGTCGAGCGCGGTGCCGATCCGCTCCAGCGTCACCTGTCCCCCACCAAGGAAGCGGTCGAGGTCGAGGACGATCACCTTCACCTTGTCGTCGCCGGCGGCGTGTTCGACCGCGCGGACGATATCGCGCGCGCGAAATTGCCTGGTCACGGGACCCTGCAGCGCAGCAAAGGGTGCGGGATCGGCGGGCTGTTCGGACACCACGCCGGCAAGGTCGAGGACCAGCGCACCGTCGCGCACCGCCGCGGCATTCGGGCGGCCCGACAGGATCGCGAAGATCGCAATGAAGAACAGCAGCATGAAGACGAGGACCAGCGCGTCCTTGATTCCGACCAATATCCCCCACGCCTTGCCGAGAAAACGGCGGTTCGATGTCGTCGCGCCAGCGCTGTCTGCGACGGGATGGGCGGTAGCGGGAACCGTGGGAGATGCAGTGGTCATCCGCCCATCCTATTGATCCGCCAAACCGTTGTAAACGCCTAACACACCCCGATCTTGCCCGATCATCCCGCTTGCAAATTTTCACGCTGTCGGCCCTTGAACCTGCGGCCCGCGCCCATCATATGGCGGGGGTTGGCACTCTCCCAGAGCGAGTGCCAAGACATTCACTCATTCGCTTGCAGAAAGCACCAGAAAGGCAAGGTTAGCGCGTATGAATTTTCGTCCGCTTCACGACCGCGTCCTCGTCCGTCGAGTCGAGGCTGATCAGAAAACCGCCGGCGGGATCATCATTCCCGACAGCGCTCAGGAAAAGCCGCAGGAAGGCGAAGTCGTCTCTGCCGGTACCGGCGCGCGCAACGATGCCGGTGACATCCACCCGCTCGAGGTCAAGGCCGGCGACAAGATCCTGTTCGGCAAATGGTCGGGCACCGAGGTCAAGATCGACGGCGAAGATCTGATCATCATGAAGGAAAGCGACATCCTCGGCATCGTCGGCTGACGATCAAGGGCGCTTCCACTCACTCGAATTTAGACAGAAAGCAGAGGTAGATAGCTTATGGCTGCCAAAGACGTAAAATTCTCCCGCGATGCGCGCGAGCGCATTCTCAAGGGCGTTGATATCTTGGCCGACGCGGTCAAGGTCACGCTCGGCCCCAAGGGCCGCAACGTCGTCATCGACAAGTCGTACGGCGCGCCGCGCATCACCAAGGACGGCGTTACCGTCGCCAAGGAAATCGAGCTCAAGGACAAGTTCGAGAACATGGGCGCACAGATGGTCCGCGAAGTCGCTTCGAAGACCAACGACATCGCCGGCGACGGCACCACCACCGCGACCGTGCTCGCCCAGGCGATCGTTCGCGAAGGCATGAAGTCGGTTGCTGCCGGCATGAACCCGATGGACCTGAAGCGCGGCATCGAGCTTGCCGTCAAGAAGGTCGTCGAGAACCTCAAGGCCCGTTCGAAGGACGTTTCAGGGACCAAGGAAATCGCCCAGGTCGGGATCATCTCGGCCAATGGCGATGTCGAAGTCGGTGAGAAGATCGCCGAAGCGATGGAAAAGGTCGGCAAGGAAGGCGTCATCACCGTCGAGGAGGCCAAGGGTCTCGAGTTCGAACTCGATGTCGTCGAAGGCATGCAGTTCGATCGCGGCTACCTGTCGCCCTACTTCGTCACCAACCCGGAAAAGATGTCGGTCGAGCTCAACGATCCCTACATCCTGATCCACGAGAAGAAGCTGTCGAGCCTGCAGGCCATGCTGCCGATTCTCGAAACGGTCGTCCAGTCGGGTCGTCCACTGCTGATCATCGCCGAGGACATCGAGGGCGAGGCTCTCGCCACGCTCGTCGTCAACAAGCTGCGTGGCGGCCTCAAGGTGGCAGCGGTCAAGGCTCCCGGCTTCGGCGATCGTCGCAAGGCGATGCTCGAAGACATCGCGATCCTGACCAAAGGCGAGATGATCTCGGAAGACCTCGGCATCAAGCTCGAGAACGTCACGCTCGGCATGCTCGGCGAAGCCAAGCGCGTCACGATCGACAAGGATAACACCGTTATCGTCGATGGCGCGGGCGATTCCGACGCGATTACGGCCCGCACCGATGCGATCCGCCAGCAGATCGAGAACACCACCAGCGACTATGACAAGGAGAAGCTCCAGGAGCGTCTTGCCAAGCTCGCCGGCGGCGTTGCCGTGATCAAGGTCGGCGGTGCTTCGGAGGTCGAGGTCAAGGAGCGCAAGGACCGCGTCGATGACGCGCTCCACGCGACCCGCGCCGCGGTCGAAGAAGGCATCGTCCCCGGTGGCGGTACCGCCCTGCTGTACGCCACCAAGGCGCTGGCAGGTCTCAAGGGCGACAATGACGATCAGACTCGCGGTGTCGATATTGTCCGCAAGGCGATCGAAGCGCCGCTGCGCCAGATCGCGCAGAATGCGGGTCACGACGGCGCCGTAGTCGCCGGCAACCTGCTCCGCGAAAACGACGAGACCAAGGGCTTCAACGCGGCAACTGACGTGTACGAAAACCTGGTCGAAGCCGGCGTGATCGATCCGACCAAGGTCGTTCGTGCAGCCCTGCAGGATGCCGCCAGCGTGGCCGGCCTCCTCATCACCACCGAAGCGGCGGTCAGCGAACTGCCCGAGGACAAATCGGCCGGCGGCGGCGGCGGCATGCCCGGTGGCATGGGCGGCATGGGTGGCATGGGCGGTATGGACTTCTAAACCGTCCGCACCCACCTGCCGTCAGGCACAGAAAGGGGCCGGAAGATCACTCTTCCGGCCCCTTTTCAATGCGCTTGCGCCGGCTGCCGGGTCATCGCGGCGCATTAGGTGTTAGTAAAAGCGTCTTGGGTTGCACCCAACAAAAAGGGCGCACCGTATGAAACGGCGCGCCCTGATTGGTTCGAACGACCCGAAGGCCGCCGTTTGCCGTAATTAGTCGGCAGCTGCTTCGTTCATCGATTCGTCCTGCACGTCGGCTTCGACGGCGGTCGCTTCGTTGGCTACGGCACTGCCCATTTCGTCGGTGGCTTCGCCAGCGGTATCAGCAGCGTTCTCGATGTCATTGCCCATCGAATCAGCCGTCTCAGCAGCATTGTCCTGGGTCTTTTCCGAGCAGGCGGCCAGGCCGAGTGCGGCGGTAGCAACCATGGCTACGGTGAAAAACTTACGCATGAAATTCCCTCCAATTGAATCCAGACCCGCCTCCTGGGCAAAGTCCAGCGGGTTATTTAGGGGTTCGCGGTCGTGAGCGCAAGCAACTCGGCGCGCATCGCCGCTAGCGGCGACAAGCGGCGGTCATTCGGGTTGTTTCGGATCGCTGTCGCCTTGCGCTTGCGCCCGGCGCAGGCGTTCGGCCTGTTCGGCATTGGCGTCGGCCGGAGAGCGTCCCCGTTTTTCGAGCATTTCGGCAGCCTCGTCTAGCGCCTTGGCCTCGCCCACCGTCACGCCGCCGGGACCCGGATCATTGTCGTTCGCGCTGCACGCGGACAGCGCGAACGGTAGGATGATCGCTAGGCGCAGCCGCGCGATCATTCAGCTTTCGCGTCGGCGGCGATCTGGTTGGCCTGCTCGGATGCAGATCCGACAGCATCCTTGGTCGCATCGCCGACCGCGGCGCCGGCGCGCCCGGCAGCATTGCCGACCTTGTCGCTTGCCTGCTTGGCGGCCGAAGCGCTCGCATCGATAGCCTTTTCGGCTTCGATCATCGCGCGATCGGCGGCCGCTTCGGTCGAATCTCCGACGGCTTCGTCATTCACCAGCTGGTCCTGGCCGTCGACGGTCGTGGACTTTTCACACGCCGCGAGCGGCAGGGCGCCGGCGGCAAGCAAGAAAATAGCGGAAATACCCGTTTTCATGACAGCAATGCCTCCATGTGCTTGAACCTCGCCATCATCTACCCGCGAATCTGTTCGGGTTTCAACCGGTACGCATCGCGTGCATGCAGACCAAGGCGCAAAGCGTCGATTGACGGGCATATAAAGAATTCTTTATATGGCATCCATGACCGCCGTTCTCGACATTTTTCGTGCACTTGCCGACCCCACCCGGCTTCGCATCTTGGCGCTGCTCGGCGATGTCGAACTGGCGATCGGCGAAGTCGCACAGGTCATCGGCCAGAGTCAGCCGCGCGTATCACGCCACGTCCGTATCCTGATCGAGGCAGATCTTGTCGAACGGCGCAAGGAGGGCGGCTGGGTCTTTCTCAAAATGGCCGACAGCTGCGCCGCTCGCGCATATCGTGCGTTTCTCGTCGAGGCCAAACGGTCGCGCGAAGAGAACGATATCTTCGCCGCCGACCACGCGGCGCTGGGCGAGGTCCATGAGGAACGCAACGCCGCCGCACGGCGCTATTTCGCCGATCATGCCAAGGAATGGGATGCGATCCGGTCGCTCTATGCCCCCGACGGCGAGATCGAAAAGGCGATGGCGAAACTGCTCGGCAGCCGCCCGCTCGGCCGCTTGCTCGACATCGGTACCGGCACCGGGCGCATGGTCGAACTGTTCGCGCACCAGGCCGATATCGCCGTCGCCTTCGACCGCAGTTCGGAAATGCTGCGGATCGCGCGCGCCAAGCTGGTGCCAAGCGCGCAGCCGGTCGATTTCGTCCAGGGCGATTTCAACGCGCTGCCGTTCGAGTCCGCCGCGTTCGATACCGCGATCCTCCACCAGGTTCTGCACTATTCGCGTAACCCGCAACGCGTGATCGGCGAGGTCGCGCGCGTCCTCACGCCTGGCGGCATCGCGCTGTTCGCCGATTTCGCCCCGCATATGCGCGAAGACCTGCGCACCGGCAGCGCGCATGCGCGGCTCGGCTTCGCGCACGAGCAGATGCGGGCATGGCTCGACGAGGAAGGCATGCAGATCGAAAGCCAGAGCGAGATCGGCGGCGGCGAACTCACTGTCTGCCTGTGGCTCGCGCGGCGCGGTTCCGCCGATGGCGCCGGCAAGCGTGACGGCGAAGCCTGGAACAGCAAGGCGCATCAGAAAAGGCACGCGGCATGACCCCTTCGTTCACCGACCTCGAAGAAGCGAGCCGCGCGCTCGGCGCGCCGTTGTTCGCCGACCTGTCGGGTGATATCGCCGTCAGCTTCGAATTCTTCCCGCCTGCGTCCGACGCGATGGCGACAAAATTGTGGAGCGCCATCGAGACGCTCGCACCGCTTGGGGCCGCGCTTCGTTTCGGTGACCTATGGCGCCGGCGGATCGACGCGCGAGCGTACGCATGAGACCGTCAAGCGGATCATTGCCGAAACCGAACTTACCCCTGCGGCGCATCTGACCTGCGTCGGCGCCACCCGCGCCGAGGTGGACGAAGTCGCGCGCGGATACTGGGAGGCAGGCGTGCGCCATATCGTCGCGCTGCGCGGCGACGCGCCCGACGGCCACGCCTATGCGCCGCACCCGCAAGGCTATGCCAATGCCGCCGAACTCGTCACGGGTCTCGGCAAAATCGCCGATTTCGACATTTCGGTCGCCGCCTATCCCGAAACGCACCCCGATGCGGGCGACAGCGTCGGTCGATCTCGACAATCTCAAGCGCAAGATCGACGCCGGAGCCAACCGCGCGATCACCCAGTTCTTCTTCACCCCCGAATGTTTCTTCCGCTTTCGCGATGCGGTTGCCGCCGCCGGGATCGATGCCGAGATCGTGCCAGGCATATTGCCGGTGTCGAACGTCGCGCAGACACGCCGCTTCGCCGGCCTGTGCGGCACCGCGATCCCCGGCTGGATGGACCGGTTATTCGAAGGCCTCGACGACCGCCCCGATGCGCGCAAGCTCGTCGCCGCGACGCTGGCGGCCGAACTCGCCCGGCGGTTCTATGCCGGCGGCGTGCGCGAATTCCATTTCTACACGCTCAACCGCGCCGAACTGTCCTATGCGATCTGTCACCTGCTGGGTCTCAGGCCGAAGCCCGACGCGAACGCCGCCCTCAGCCAGGATCAAGCCGCATGACGTCGCGCGAAGCCTTCCACGTTTCCGCCGCCGCGACACGGATCCTGATCAAGGACGGCCCGTTCGGCACCGAATTGCAGCGCCGCGACGCCTATGCCGGTGACTTCGCCGGCGACCTCGGTCTTTCCGCCGACCAGCGCGGCAATGGCGACATGGCCAATCTGGCGCGGCCCGACATCGTCGGTGCGGTGATCGACGATTATCTCGCCGCGGGCGCCGACCTCATCGCGACCAACACCTTCAACGCCAACCGCGTCAGCCAGTCCGAATACGGCGCCGAGCACCTGGTCGGCGAGATCAACCGCGCCGCCGCACGGATTGCGCGCGAACGCATCGACGCCGCAACCGCCAAGGACGGGCGCCCGCGCTTCGTTGCCGGCGCGCTGGGGCCGACCAACAAGACGCTGTCGCTGTCGCCCGACGTCGGCGATCCGGGCTTTCGCGCGATCGATTTCGATACGCTGAAAGACGTTTATCGCGAACAGGCAGAAGCGCTCGCCGAGGGCGGCGCCGATTTCATCCTGGTCGAGACGGTGTTCGACACATTGAACGCCAAGGCAGCGATCTTTGGCACGCTCGAGGCCGAGCAGGCTCTGGGACGCGAACTGCCGCTGATGCTGTCGATGACGCTGACCGATCTGTCGGGTCGCAACCTGTCGGGCCACACGATCGAGGCATTCTGGTACAGCGTGCGCCACGCCCGCCCGCTGACGATCGGGCTCAACTGCTCGTTCGGCGCCGAACAATTGCGCAGCCACGTCAAGCAGTTGAGCGCGATCGCCGACACGCTCGTCATGGCCTATCCCAATGCCGGCCTGCCCAACGATCTCGGCGAATATGACGAGGAACCGCAGACGACCGCGGGGCTGGTCCGCGACTGGGCAGCTGGCGGCCTCGTCAACGTGCTCGGCGGCTGCTGCGGATCGCGCCCCGACCATATCGCCGCGATGGCGAAGGCCGTTGCGGGCCTCGCGCCGCGCGCAGTTCCCGCCCAGCCGGTCGTAACGCGCCTCGCGGGCCTCGAACCCTTCACCCTCGTCGCCTGAGGCCCCTGTACAGATGACCAATTCAGCCTCGAGCGCGCGCTTCGTCAATATCGGCGAGCGGACCAACATCACCGGCTCGGCCCGATTCAAGAAGCTGATCCTCGCCGACGATTACGACGCCGCGGTCGAGGTCGCGCGCGACCAGGTCGACAACGGCGCGCAGATCATCGACGTCAACATGGACGAAGGGCTGCTCGATTCCGAAGCCGCGATGACGCGCTTCCTGCTGCTCGTCGCTGCCGAACCCGACATATCGCGCGTGCCGGTGATGATCGACAGCTCGAAATGGTCGGTCATCGAGGCGGGGCTGAAATGCGTCTCGGGCAAGCCGATCGTCAATTCGATCAGCATGAAGGAAGGCGAAGCGGCGTTCCTCGATTCGGCGCGCAAATGCATGGCGTATGGCGCCGCAGTCGTCGTCATGGCGTTCGACGAGAGCGGCCAGGCCGACACCAGGGAGCGCAAGGTCGAAATCTGCCAGCGTGCGTACAAGCTGCTGACGGGGATCGGCTTTCCGCCCGAGGATATCATCTTCGATCCCAATATCTTCGCGGTCGCGACGGGGATCGACGAGCATCGCCGCTACGGCCTCGACTTCATCGAGGCGTGCCGCGCGATCAAGGCGAGCTGTCCGCACGTCCACATTTCGGGCGGCCTGTCGAACCTGTCGTTCAGCTTTCGCGGCAACGAACCCGTTCGCCGCGCGATGCATTCGGTGTTCCTCTATCACGCGATTCCTGCCGGGCTCGACATGGCGATCGTCAATGCCGGCCAGCTCGACATATACGACGAGATCGACCCCGAACTGCGCGACGCGTGCGAAGACGTCGTGCTCGACCGCGCGCCGGCAAATGGCGGCGATGCGACCGAGAACCTGATCACACTCGCCGAGCGCTATCGCGGAACCGACGCGGTCGCCGAAAAGGCCGCCGCCGAATGGCGCGGCTGGCCGGTCACCGAGCGACTGTCGCATGCGCTGGTCAAGGGACTCGACGCGCATATCGTCGACGATACCGAGGAAGCGCGACAGGCCGTGGCTGATAACGGCGGCCGCCCGATCCATGTCATCGAGGGGCCGTTGATGGACGGCATGAACATCGTCGGCGACCTGTTCGGGTCGGGCAAGATGTTCCTGCCGCAAGTCGTCAAATCGGCGCGCGTGATGAAAAAGGCGGTGGCCCACCTGCTGCCCTATATCGAGGCCGAAAAGGACGAGACCTCACGCGGCAAGGGCCGCGTCGTCATGGCGACGGTCAAGGGCGACGTCCACGATATCGGCAAGAACATCGTCGGCGTCGTCCTCCAGTGCAACGGGTTCGAGATCGTCGATCTCGGCGTCATGGTCCACGCGCAGACGATCCTTGATGCCGCGCGCGAACACGATGCCGACATGATCGGCCTGTCGGGGCTGATCACGCCCTCGCTCGACGAGATGGTGACGGTGGCGAGCGAGATGGAGCGCGGCGGTTTTACCATGCCGCTGCTGATCGGTGGGGCGACGACATCGAAGGTCCATACCGCGCTGCGCGTCGATCCCGCCTATTCGGGCCCGGTGCTCCACGTCAACGACGCCAGCCGCGCGGTCGGCGTTGCCACCGCATTGGTCAGCGACACCGGGCGCGATGCCTATCTCGCGACCTATGTCGCCGAATATGAAGGCCTTCGCGAAGCGCGCGCACGCAAGGGGCAGAGCGCGCTCGTCCCGATTGCCGAGGCGCGCGCCAATGGCGGACCCATCGACCCGCGCCTCGCTCCGCCGCCGCCGCGCCAGCCCGGCGTCCATCATTTCGACGCGTGGCCGATCGCCGAGCTGATCGAGCATATCGACTGGACGCCGTTCTTTCGCAGCTGGGAGCTGGCGGGCAATTACCCCGCAATCCTGCAGGACCCGGTCGTCGGGGCGAGCGCACGATCGCTGTTTGCCGACGCCAGGGCGATGCTGACGCGGATCGTCGAAGAGGACTGGCTGACCGCCAAGGGCAGCGTTGGCCTGTGGGCCTGCCGCCGCGACGGCGACGACGTCGTCCTCGACGATGGTACCCGCCTCGCCTTCCTGCGCCAGCAGGTGAAAAAGCGCGACGGCGTGCCCAATCGCTGCCTCGCCGATTTCATCCTCGCCGACCGGCCCGACACGATTGGCGGTTTCGCCGTCGGCATCCACGGCGCCGAACCGCATCTCGCGCGCTTCAAGGCCGACAATGACGACTATTCTGACATCCTCTTGAAAGCCCTCGCCGACCGGCTTGCCGAGGCGTTTGCCGAAGTGCTCCACGCGCATGTCCGCACGACCCTGTGGGGCTATGGCAGCACCGAACGGCTGAGCAACCAGGCGTTGATCCACGAGGATTATCGCGGCATCCGCCCCGCACCGGGCTATCCCGCCTGCCCCGACCATAGCCTGAAACCCGCGCTGATCGACCTGCTCGGCGGCGAGGACGCGACCGGGATTACGCTGACCGAAAGCTTCGCGATGCTGCCGACATCGGCGGTGTCGGGGTTCTATTTCGGTCATCCGCAGGCCGAATATTTCGGCGTCGCGCGGATCGGTCCCGACCAGGTCGCCGATTACGCCGTGCGCCGCGGCGTCGATATCGAACAGGCCGAAAAATGGCTGCGGCCCAATCTCGACTGAGCGAGCCGGGGCCGACATGGTTAAGCCGCTCGACCGCGCCGCCCGCGCGGTGGTAATATGATCGCATGACCCGTTTCGCCATCGCGCTGACCGCGCTCATCGCCCTCGCCGCCCCAGCCTCCGCGCAGCGCGCCGAGGGGCCCTTCACCATCGAGAAGAGCGGGCGCAGCTATGCGCGTCTCGCCGACGCGGTCGCCGCGATCGGCGACGGCGCGGGGACGATCCGCATCGCGCCGGGAACCTATTCCGACTGCGCGGTGCAGGATGGCGGGATCATTGCCTATGTCGCCGCCGAGCCGGGCACCGCGATCTTCGACGGCGGCATCTGCGAGGACAAGGCGACGCTCGTCCTCCATGGCAGGGGCGCGCGGGTCGACGGCCTGGTGTTCCAGAACCTCCAGGTCGATGACGGCAACGGAGCAGGAATTCGGATCGAAACGGGCAATCTCGAGGTCGCCAACTCGCTGTTCCGCAACAGCGAGGAAGGGATATTGAGCGCCGGACGATGCCGCCTCTTCGATCAGCGTCACGCGTTCGACCTTTTCGCGGCTCGGCCGCTGCGACCGCGGCCTGTCATGCGCGCACAGCATCTATATCGGCGATTACGGTTCGCTTACCGTCACCCAGTCGCGCTTTGAAAAGGGCAATGGCGGCCATTACGTCAAGAGCCGGTCGCGCCGCACCGTCGTCACCAATTCGACCTTCGACGACACCGCCGGGCGGGCGACCAACTACATGATCGACCTGCCCGAAGGGTCGACCGGCGCGATCACCGGCAACCTCTTCATCCAGGGCCGCGACAAGGAAAACTATTCGGCCTTCATCGCGGTCGCCGCCGAAGACCGGACGTACAGTTCGGCGGGCCTCAAGATCGACGACAACGTCGCGGCGATCGCGCCCGGGGTGACGCGATCGACAATCTTCATCGCCAACTGGAGCAAGGACAAGCTCGCGATCGGCGACAACCGGCTCGGCGACGGACTGACGCTTTACGAGAAACGCTGACGCGCAGCGCTTCGCCCGCTATAGGCGCCGCATGACCCGCACGATCCTGTTCCTCCTCGGCGCCTTCGCGTTGCTGTTCGCCGCCCCCGCGACGGCGCAGACATTCGGCGCCGGCCCCGCACATATCCAGGCGTCGCTCGAAGCCGAGACGATGCGCCCTGCGCCCGGCGGCGAGACGACGCTCGCCTTCGTCATGAAGCCCGATGCCGGCTGGCACGGATACTGGAAGAACGGCGGCGATGCCGGGCTGGGCATGGACATCGACTGGTCGCTGCCGACGGGCGTCAGTGTCGGCGAGCTCGCCTATCCGGTGCCCAAGACGCTCGTCATCGCGGGGCTGATGAACCATGTCTATGAGGCGCCCTATGCGCTGACCGTCCCGCTCAAAGTCTCGCGCGCAATCGCACCGGGGACGATGATCGCGATCGAGGCGCGGGCGCGCTGGCTGGCGTGCACCGACAAGGTCTGCGTCCCCGAAAGCGGCACTTTTACCCTGCGACTGCGCGCCGGCGACGGCACGATCGATCCGGCCAGCCGCGCGCGCTTCGACGGCTTTCGGGCCAAGCTGCCGCAACCGCTAGGCTCGCCCGCATCCTATACGCTCGACGGCGCCGACATCCGCTTCGCCATCCCCTTGCCCGCCGCCATCGCCGCAGCCGATCCGCACCTGTTCGTCGCGACCATCGACGCGGTCGAGGCGGGCGCGCCACAGCGCTTCGCGCGCGACGGCGACCGGCTGATCGTCGCGACGCGCGCCGCACCGAACTTTACCCCCGGCACCCGGGTCGATGCACTGATCCGGCTCGGCGGGTCGCGCGGCCTGTCGTTCAGCGCGGCGCCCGGCGACGTGCCGCCGATCGCTGAGGGGTTCGATATCGGCCTGCTGCTCGCCGCATTGGGTGCGGCAGTGCTCGGCGGGCTGATCCTCAACATCATGCCGTGCGTCTTCCCGATCCTCAGCCTCAAGGCGCTGTCGCTCGCGCGCGCCGGCGGCGACGAGCGCCGCGCGCGCCACGAAGCACTCGCTTATGCCGGCGGCGTGATCCTCGTCTGCCTCGCGCTCGGCGGTCTGCTCATCGCGCTGCGCGCCGGCGGCGAGAACCTCGGCTGGGCATTCCAGCTCCAGGACCGCCGCATCGTCTTCATCCTGCTGCTGCTCGTCGTTGCGATCACCGCCAACCTTGCCGGCCTGTTCGAACTGCCCGGCTTCGGCGGCGGCGAAGCTTTGGCGGGGCGTGGCGGGACGCGCGGCGCCTTCTGGACCGGCGCGCTCGCCGCCTTCGTCGCGACGCCGTGCACCGGCCCGTTCATGGGCGTGGCGCTCGGCGCAACGCTGGTTCTTCCTCCTCTCGCCGCGCTGGCGATCTTCGGCGGACTGGGGCTCGGCCTGGCGTTGCCCTTCCTCGTGATCGGTTACGTCCCCGCGCTGCGCAACCGCCTGCCCCGGCCCGGCCCGTGGATGGAGCGCTTCCGCCGCTGGATGGCGTTGCCGATGGGGCTGACCGCGCTGGCGCTGCTGTGGTTGTTCTGGAAACAGGGCGGCAGTGCGTTGCTCGCCTTCGCCGCGATGGCCGGACTGTTCCTCGTCGCCGCGCTGTGGAAGGCGGGCCGCGACCAGCAGCGCGGAATATCGGCAGGCCGTGCGCTCGCGCCCGCGCTGCTCGTCGGCCTCGTCGCGCTCATCGCGCTGGTCCGCATCGCGCCGCATATCGCCGCCACCCAGAGCGCCGCCGATGCCGATACGCCATACAGCGCCGATGCGATCGCCGCGCTGCGCGCCAGCGGCACCCCCGCCTTCGTCTATTTCACCGCCGACTGGTGCGTCACCTGCAAGGCGAACGAGGCCGCGACGATCGATCGCGAGGGCGTGCGACAGGCATTCCGCGATAACGATGTCGCGGTGCTCGTTGGCGACTGGACCGACGGCGATCCCGCGCTGACCCGCGCGCTGGCACAGTTCGAGCGCAACTCGGTGCCGCTTTACCTCTGGTATCCGCGCGGGCGCGGCGAGGCGGAAATCCTGCCGCAGGTGCTGACGCCGTCCATGCTGATCGAACGAGCCCGCGCGCGGTGAGCAAGACCCGCGCCGACCAGCGGATCGTCGATCTCGGCCTCGCCGAGAGCCGGACACGCGCGCAGGCGCTGATCCTCGCCGGGCTGGTCTTCACCGGCGACCGGCGGATCGACAAGGCGGGACAGCAACTCGCCGACGATGCACCGATCGACGTGCGCGGGCGCGACCATCCCTGGGTATCGCGCGGCGGGCTCAAGCTCGACCACGCGATCGACCATTTCGCACTCGATGTGACCGACAGCGTCGCGATCGACGTCGGCAGCTCGACCGGCGGCTTTACCGACGTCCTCCTCACGCGCGGGGCAAAACGCGTTTACGCGGTCGATTCGGGGACCAACCAGCTCGCCTGGAAGCTGCGCCAGGACGACCGCGTCGTCGTACATGAACAGACCAGCGCCCGGATCCTGACGCCGGTGCATATCCCCGAACCGGTCGACCTGATCGTTTGTGACGCGAGCTTCATCGGCCTCGCCAAGGTGCTCGAGGTCCCGCTCGGCTTCGCTCCGCCCGGCGCAACGCTCGTCGCGCTGATCAAGCCGCAGTTCGAGGCGGCACGCCACGAGGTCGGCAAGAAGGGCGTCGTGCGCGATGCCGCGGTCCACACGCGCGTCTGCGACGAGGTGCGCGAATTTCTGGTCTCGGCCGGATGGGACGTGTTAGGCATTACCCCCAGCCCGATCACCGGCCCGCAAGGCAATGTCGAATTTCTCATCGCCGCGCGCAAAGTCGCTTTAACTCCACTGGAGACGTCATGAACGAGATCGCATCCCCGGGCCAGTTGCGCATGTCCTACCTGCGCTGGGCCCTGTTCACCGTACCGCTGATCGTCGTGATCGGCAGCGCGATGGGCTATTTGTCGAACTCGGGCTATCAGAACAACTGGTTCGCGCTGCTCGCCAAGCCCGCGCTTACCCCGCCGGGCTGGGTCTTCGGCGTCGTCTGGCCGATCCTCTATGTCATGCTTGGGCTGGCCATCGCGATGGTCCTCAATGCCCGCCGAGCGCGCGGACGCGGGATCGCGATCGCATTGTTCAGCCTCCACATGCTGCTCAATTTTGCCTGGTCGCCGGTATTTTTCCGGCTCCACCAGGTCTGGCCGGCGTTCTGGATCATCGCCGCGATGCTCATCTCGGCGATCGTCATCACCGTCCTGTTCGCGCGGATTCGCAAGGCCGCGGCGTGGCTGCTCGTGCCATACATGATATGGCTCGGCTTTGCCGCGATGCTCAACCTGACCATCGCGCTCGACAATCCCGACGCAGCAACCCTTCACACGCCCGCCGCGAGTACCCAGATAGACCTCTGAACGCGCTTTAAGGAAATACGACATGCAATCGCAGAACCGATTTTTCGACGACCTCGCCAAGGTCATCAACGGCGCCGCCGGGACCATCGCCGGGGTCGGGCGCGAAGCCGAGTCTTCGGCACGCGACCGCGCGCGCGAATGGATCGGCGGCCTCGACTTCGTTGCCCGCGACGAGTTCGACGCGGTCAAGGACATGGCGGCCAAGGCGCGCGCCGAAGTCGACGTCCTGAAGGCACGCCTCGACGCGCTCGAAGCCAAGACCGGATCGGCCTCGACCGCAGCGCGCAAGGTCGCCGCGAAGCCGAAGGGAAAGCCCGCCGCCTGAACGGGCGCATCGAGGCAACGACATGAGCGACGAACTTTTCCCCGACGATGAAGACGATGCCGCCCCGATCGACATGCTCGGCGTCTATTTCGAGGCGCACGGCTGGTCGCACGAGCACGTCAGCGACGACGAGATCGTCGCGACGACGCAAGGGTCGTGGGCGAATTACGAACTGCGTGCGATCTGGCGCGAAGAGGATCAGGTGCTGCAATTGCTCGCCTTTCCCGACGTCCGCGTCGTCGAGGACAAGCGCGCACCGGTCTGGGAAGTCATCGGCCTTGCCAACGAGCAACTGTGGCTCGGCCATTTCGAGATGTGGTCGTCGAGCGGGATCGTCCTGTTCCGCCACGCCGTTTTGCTCGGACCCGACGCGACGCTGACGCTCGAACAGGCGCAGACGCTCGTCGAAACCGCGATCGACGAATGCGAGCGGTTCTATCCGGTCTTCCAATTTGTGCTATGGGGCGGCAAGACGCCCGCCGAAGCCTTGAGTGCATCGCTGATCGACACGCGCGGCGAGGCCTGACGCCTGCCGCACCTCCATTCCGACAGGAACCCAACATGACCACTTCTCTCTCCCGTTTCGGGCAGCACATCGTCCTGTTCGGCTGCGGCAACATGGCGAGCGCGATGCTCGGCCGCTGGCTCGATGCAGGCCTCGATCCCGCCCAGGTCACGGCAATCCGGCCGAGCGGAATGGCCGTCGCCAACGGCGTGAAGGTCGTCACGACGCCGGCCGAGGCTCCCGCCAATCCCGACATCCTGATGATCGGCGTCAAGCCGCAGATGCTCGGCGACGTCGCCGAGGATATTGCCCGCCTGGCGGGCCCCGACACGATCGTCCTGTCGATCCTCGCCGGCGTCACGATCGACGATTTGCGTGGACGCTTTCCCGGCGCCGCCGCGCGGATGCGCGTGATGCCCAACATGCCCGTGCGAACCGGCAAGGGCGTTGTCGGCCTCGCCGGAGCCGACGGCAAGGACGCCGCGCGCAAGACGATCACGCGGCTGATGACGCCGCTCGGCCATGTCGAATGGATCGACGAGGAAAACCAGTTCGACGCGCTGACCGCGCTGACCGGATCGGGTCCAGCGTTCGTCTACCGCTTCGTCGACGCGATGCGCGCCGGCGGCGAACGCCTCGGCTTCGATGAACCGACCGCGCTGCGCCTCGCCCGCGCGACGCTGGCGAGTGCCGCCGCCCAGCTCGAGGTCAGCGAGCTGACGCCAACCGAGCTTGCCGCGCAGGTCGCCAGCCGCGGCGGCATGACGCAGGCGGGCCTCGATGTGCTCGACGAGGATGCGCGGCTTGCCAGCCTGATGACCGAAACGCTGCGCGCTGCGCGCGCGCGCGGACGCGAGCTCGCCGCCCTGGCGCGCGAAGGCCAGGACTGACGATCAACCCAGTCGCGCGCTCCAGGCGTTCGCGTCGAAGCCGACCAGCGGCTCGCCTTCGCCGGTGGTTACGACCGGGCGTTTGATCATCGAGGGATGGGCGATCATCAGGCGCAGCGCCTTGGCCGCATCGATATCGGCCTTGTCGTCGTCGGACAGCTTGCGAAACGTCGTCCCGCGCCGGTTGAGCAGCACCTCCCAGCCGAGCGCATCGACCCAGTCGGCCAGCGCGCCCTCGGGCACGCCCGCCTTCTTGTAGTCGTGGAAGTCATAGGCGATGCCTTGCGCATCGAGCCATTTGCGCGCCTTTTTGACCGTATCGCAATTGGGAATGCCATAGAGCGTCAGCATGATCATTCGTCTCCGTACGTGATCGTGACGGCGTCGGCCACCGCCATCGCGGCGCGGCGCGCACGATCGACATCGCCGCCGTCATGCCGCGCGAGCGCGACCCCCATGCGGCGATAGGGCCGCGTCACGGGCTTGCCGAAGATGCGGACATCGATGTGGGTTTCCTCGTCGGGCGCAACGAGCGCGTCGGCCAGTCCCTCGATCGCGAAATCTTCGGCGTCGCGGTCGGCAAGGATCACCGCGCTGGCCGCAGCCCCGCGCGCGCCGATCGGGGGGATCGGCAGGCCGAGGATCGCGCGCACATGGAGGTCGAACTGATTGAGGTCCTGGCTGATCATCGTGACCATGCCGGTGTCGTGGGGCCGCGGGCTGAGTTCGGAGAAGATCACCGCGTCGCCGTGCACGAAGAACTCGACGCCGAAAATGCCGTGGCCGCCGAGCGCGGTAACGACCTTTGCCGCCATCTCCTGCGCGGCCACGAGCGCGGCGGGCGACATCGCCGCGGGCTGCCAGCTTTCGCGATAGTCTCCGCGCTCCTGGCGATGGCCGATCGGGGGGCAGAAATGAATGCCGTCGGCGGCGCTGACCGTCAGCAGCGCGATCTCGTAATCGAAATCGACGAAGCCCTCGGCAATGACGCGCTGGCGGTCGCCGCGCATGCCCTCGGCAGCATAGGCCCAGGCGGTGGCGATCTCGCTGCTCTCGCGCACGACGCTCTGCCCCTTGCCCGACGACGACATCACCGGCTTGACGACGATCGGCAGGCCGATTGCGTCGACCGCCTCGGCCAGTTCGGCGGCATTACTGGCATAGCGATAGGGTGAGCACGCCAGGCCAAGCTTGCCGGCGGCCAGATCGCGGATCGCGTCGCGGTTCATCGTCATCTGCGCCGCGTGTGCCGACGGCACGACATGATATCCCACTGCCTCGACCTCGGCGAGCACCGTGGTGCGGATCGCCTCGATCTCGGGGACGATGAAATCGGGGTGGTGCCTGGTGATCGCGGCCCGCAGCGCAACGCCGTCGAGCATCGAGAATATCTCGCGCGCATCGGCGACCTGCATCGCAGGCGCATCGTCATAGCTGTCGCAGGCGATCACATGGCAGCCGAGCCGCTTGGCCGAAATGACGAATTCGCGGCCCAGTTCGCCCGAACCGAGCAGCAGGATCTTGGCGGTCGGGGTCATGCGTTCGCTCCCCCAGAGTGAAAGCGGCGGCGGCGCGACGCGCCAGCCTTACTCGATGGCTTAGTCAAATCCCGCTCCCCTCGATAGTTATGCCCCTAAGAGTACCGAAAAGCCGCCCCGCGGACGGTTTTGCGTCACTCCCACTCGATCGTCCCGGGCGGTTTCGACGTATAATCGTAAACCACGCGGTTCACTCCGTTGACCTCGTTGACGATGCGCGTTGCCACGCGCGTCAGGAAGCTCGCGTCGAACGGATAGACGTCGGCGGTCATGCCGTCGGTGCTGGTCACCGCGCGCAGGCCGCAGACGCTGTCATAGGTGCGTGCATCGCCCATCACGCCGACGGTCTTGACCGGCAGCAGCACCGCGAACGCCTGCCAGATCGCATCGTAGAGGCCGGCATTGCGGATTTCCTCAAGATAGATCGCGTCGGCCTTGCGCAGAATATCGCAGCGCTCCTTGGTCACCTCGCCGGGGATGCGGATGGCAAGGCCCGGGCCTGGAAACGGGTGCCGCCCGACGAAAATTTCGGGCAGGCCGAGTTCGCGCCCCAAATCGCGGACCTCGTCCTTGAACAGCTCTCGCAACGGTTCGACCAGCTGCATGTTCATCCGCTCGGGCAGGCCGCCGACATTGTGGTGCGACTTGATCGTCACGCTCGGACCGCCGGTGAACGACACGCTTTCGATGACATCGGGATAGAGCGTGCCCTGCGCGAGGAAATCGGCGCCGCCGATCTTGCGCGCCTCCTCCTCGAACAGGTCGATGAACGCGCCGCCGATGAACTTGCGCTTGGCTTCGGGGTCGGTCAGCCCGGCGAGGCCCGAAAGGAACATCTCCTCGGCATCGACGTGGACCAGCTTGATGCCATAATGTTCGCGGAACAGGCCGAGCACCTGCTCGGCCTCGTTCATCCGCATCAGCCCGTGATCGACGAAGACGCAGGTCAACTGGTCGCCGATCGCTTCGTGGATCAGCACCGCAGCGACCGCCGAATCGACGCCGCCCGACAGGCCGCAGATGACGTTCCCGTCACCGACCTGCTCGCGGATCTCGGCGATCTTGGCGGCGCGAAACTCTGCCATCGTCCAGTCGCCGGCACAGCCGCAGACATGGCGAACGAAATTGGCGATCAACCGTCCCCCATCTGGCGTGTGGACGACCTCGGGATGGAATTGCGTGCCGTAATAGCGCCGCGCATCGTCGGCGATCAGCGCGAACGGCGCGCCGGGCGTCGTCGCGACGATGCGGAAACCGGGTGCGAACTCGGCAACCTTGTCGCCATGGCTCATCCATACCTGGTGCGTTTCGCCGATCTGCCACAGGCCGTCAAACAGGACGCATTCCTCGGCGACCTCGATGAACGCGCGGCCGAATTCGCCGCTGCGTTCGCCATCATTGCTGCCGCTGCCGCTGACGACCTTGCCGCCGAGCTGCTCGGTCATCACCTGCTGGCCATAGCAGATGCCGAGCATCGGCAGGCCCGAATCGAACAGGCATTGCGGTGCCCGCGGGGATCCCTCGTCGGGGACCGAGGCGGGGCTGCCCGACAGGATGATGCCCTTGGGTTTGAGGCGGGCGAACGCCTCTTCGGCCTGCGTGAACGGCGCGATTTCGGAATAGACTCCCGCCTCGCGGACGCGGCGCGCGATCAGCTGGGTTACCTGGCTGCCGAAATCGACGATCAGGATGGTGTCGCCGAACGGGCTTTCATGCGGCTGGTCGCCGGCATTTTGATGCATGGTCATGCGATGGCCGGATAGGCGGCAGGCAGCGCGCTGTCCAGCCGACACGAAAAAACCGCCGGGTGCACGTGGCACCCGGCGGCGGAATTCTGCCTGCGGCTATCGTTTAGCGGATGCCGCGGATATCGACATCGACGACGCGGCCGTTGCGGACCTTGCAACGGAACGATCCGTTGTCGACGCGCGAACGACGGTCGTAGCGATTGTCGTAACGGCTGTCGTAGCGATTGCCGTAACCGCGGTTATAGTCCTGCACCTGCAGGCGTCCGTTGATCGTATAGCCGCCGCGGTTGCGATCGATATCGGTGATATCGGTGATCCGCACGCGGTCCTGGCCATAACGGCGCGCCTCGTTCTGCGTCGCGGCTACGCACTGCTGCACGGCTGCACGCGATCCGCCGTAGCGCGACTGATCATAGCCATACCGCGACTGGTCATAGCCGTTGTTGTAGTACGGATCATCGTAGCCGTTGGTCCTGTCGCGGTTGCCGCTCGACAGGATCGCGGCAAGGCCGCCGAGGATCGCCACACCGGCGATCACTTCGCCGACGCCGATTCCGTCGCCGCGACGATCGTAACGATCGGCAGCATGGGCCGGAACTGCAGCGGTTGCCATCATGCCCGCAGCAGCGGTGCCGAGAGCGATTTTCGTGATTTTGCTCGTATAAGTCATTGTCAGCCTCCTGGTTTGCGGGCGTTGAAACACTTCGCATGAGACCGGACCTCCGATCTCTGAGACTGGTATAGATGATTCGCAATGAGGCCCTGCTGAACCCCTTGCTTATCTAAGGTTCAGTTGCCTGACGTTCAGATAGGCGCGGCAAGTCCGCGGCGAGCTACCGGGTCAGGCCGGTATGATAGCCGATAAAGGCGTACATATCGGCGAACTCGTCGATGATCTTGGTCGTCGGCTTGCCCGATCCATGGCCAGCGCGCGTCTCGATCCGGATCAGCTTGGGCTCGGGCCCGGTATCGGCATGCTGCAACGCGGCGATATATTTGAAGCTGTGGCCCGGCACGACGCGATCGTCGGTATCGGCGGTGGTGACGAGTACCGCGGGATAATCGCGCCCGCTCTTGATGTTGTGGTAGGGCGAATAGGCATAGAGGCTGCGGAAATCGGCCTCCTTCGACGGATAGCCGTAATCGTCGACCCAGTAGCGCCCGGCGGTGAACTTGTCGAAACGCAGCATGTCCATCACGCCGACGCCAGGCAAGGCCGCGGCGAACAGGTCGGGGCGCTGGTTGACCACCGCACCGACGAGCAGCCCGCCGTTCGAGCGACCCTCGATCGCCAATTGGTCCTTGCCGGTAATCCCTTCGGCCTTGAGATATTCGCCCGCGGCGATGAAATCGTCGAACACGTTCTGCTTGTTAGCGAGGCGGCCGGCATCGTGCCACGCCTTGCCATATTCGCCCCCGCCGCGCAGGTTCGCGACCGCAACGACACCGCCGGCATCGAGCCACGCCATGCGCGTCACCGAATAGCTCGGCGTCAGCGAAATGTTGAAGCCGCCATAGCCGTAGAGCAGCGTCGGCGATCCGCCGGTGCGGTCGATGCCCTTCTTGGCGATGACGAACATCGGGATCCGGGTGCCGTCCTTCGATGCGTAGAAACGCTGTTCGACGCTATAGTCGTCGGGGTCGAAGGCGACCTTGGGCTGCGCCCAGACCGCGACGCCGCCGGTCTTCACGTCATAGCGATAGACCGTCGTCGGGCGCGCGAAGCTGGTGAACGAAAAGAACGTCTCGTCATCGTCGAACGTGCCGGCAAAACCGCCCGCCGAACCGATGCCCGGCAGCGCGATCTTGCGCTCGAGACTGCCGTCGAGATTGTAGACGCGCACCTCGGTCTTCGCATCGACGAGATAGTCGGCGATCAGCTTGCCGCCGACCAGCGAGACGCCGTCGAGCGTCGCCCCCCGCTCTCCCGAAGCGTCTTCGGCGATAATCGTCTTGGGCTGCGGCTTGGCCTGGCTGATGTCGAGCGAGACGACGCGCAGCAGCGGCGCATCCTTGTTGGTCTGGAAATAGAAGGTCGAGCCGCGATTGCCGACATACGACCAGTTGTTGTCGAAGCCGGGGATCAGCAGCCGCGGCGTGCGATCCTTCGACGCGAGGTCGACCAAATTGAGCTCATAGCGGTCGTCGGTCCCCGACGAGCTCGTCACGATCAGCCAGCGGCCGTCGTCGCTGACCTGCCCGACATGGTTGAGGTCGGGCTTGGACGGCGTGGCATAGAGCTTCACGTCGGCGCTCTGCGGCGTGCCGAGGCGGTGGAAATAGACCGCCTGGTTGGTGTTGAGCGACTGGAAGGTGCCTTCGGCCTTTGGCTCGGGGAAGCGCGAATAGTAAAAGCCGCTGCCGTCCTTGGCCCAGTCGAGCGCCGAGAACTTGACCCATTTGACCTCGTCGGACATCGGCTTGCCGGTCGCGACGTCGAGCACCTTGACGCTGCGCCAGTCGGTGCCGCCGTCCTGGACCGAATAGAGCAGTTTGGTCCCGTCCTCGCTCGGCGACCATTCGGCAAGCGCGGTGGCGCCGTCGGCCGACCAGCCATTGGGATCGATCAGCACGCGCCCCGGTCCGTCGAGCGAATCGCGGACATAAAGTACCGACTGGTTCTGCAGCCCGTCATTGCGGCTGTAGAAATAGCGACCGCCCTTTTTATACGGCGTGCCGATCCGTTCGTAATCGTAGAGTTGCGTCATCCGCGCCTTGAACGCGTCGCGCCCGGGCAGCTTGGCGAGATAGGCGTCGGTCACCGCGTTCTGCGCCGCGACCCATTGCGCGACTTCGCTGTCTTCGCGCACGTCGTTCTCAAGCCAGCGATAGGGATCGGCGACCGCGACGCCGAACTGCGTCTCGACGACATCGCCGCGGCGCGTTGCAGGATAACTTAGCGCTGCGGTTTTTACGGGCGTGGCGTCGGCCTGTGGCATATCGGTCGGGGTACTTTCCATCGTCGCGCAGCCTGACAGCATCAGCGTCGATGCGGTGGCGAGCAAAATCATGCGGGTCGAAATCATAGGGGCGCTCCTTGGCGGCGATGAATTTCGTCCACGCTAACAGCGATGAGCGTGCAATCAAACGGTTTCATCTGAAACCTTAACCATCGAGTCGCGCCGATTTGCACCAACGCAAAAGGGCCGCGACATGCGCGGCCCTTTCGGTGTTGGTCAGGCGTGCCAATCAGGCGTCGGCCATGTCCTCGTCGGTCATCACCGGACCCGAATCCTGGCCCTTGGCCGAAACGTCCCGGTCAACCAGCTCGATGATCGCCATCGGTGCGGCGTCCGACGCGCGCGGGCCGATCTTGATGACGCGCGCATAGCCGCCGGGGCGACCTTCGTAGCGCTTGGCCAGCGTATCGAACAGCTTGGCAAGCTGCGTCTCGTCGAGCAGACGCGACTGCGCCAGGCGACGGTTCGAAAGGCCACCCTTCTTGGCGAGCGTGATCAGCTTCTCGATATAGGGGCGAAGCTCCTTCGCCTTGGGGACGGTCGTGGTGATCTGCTCGTGCTTGATCAACGCGGCCGACATGTTGCGGAACAATGCGGTACGATGCGAGCTCGTCCGCTGCAGTTTCCTGCCACCCATTCTATGACGCATGATTTAAGTCCTTCGTTCGTTAAGGGCCCGTATGAGGTAGCCCAGACCAGGCGGCGTTAAGGGGCGCCGCCCAAACCCCGGATGCAATCCGAAGATTGCGGGTTGGTTCAGCCGAGCAGCTCTTGTTCGAGCTTCTTGGCCATTTCCTCAATGTTCTCGGGCGGCCAGCCGGGGATGTCCATGCCGAGGCGCAGGCCCATCGACGAAAGGACTTCCTTGATCTCGTTGAGCGACTTGCGGCCGAAGTTCGGCGTGCGCAGCATCTCGGCTTCGGTCTTCTGAACCAGGTCGCCGATATAGATGATGTTGTCGTTCTTGAGGCAGTTGGCCGAACGGACCGACAGCTCGAGCTCGTCGACCTTCTTGAGCAGGTAACGGTTGAGCTGGTTGGTGTCGGCTTCCTCGGTCGACTGGCC
Source organism: uncultured Alphaproteobacteria bacterium (assembly GCA_963800335.1). Lineage (GTDB taxonomy): Bacteria > Pseudomonadota > Alphaproteobacteria > Sphingomonadales > Sphingomonadaceae > Flavisphingopyxis. The sequence continues at coordinate 161,958 of CAWDAN010000005.1, forward strand.
GGGTGCGGCCATGCCGATCATCGGCGAGCTCTGCGACAGCGCTTCCTCGAAGTGGACGAAGACCTGCAACTGGTCCTGCAGGATGCGCGCGGCATAGGCCACGGCGTCTTCAGGCGTCACGGTGCCGTCGGTTTCGACCGTCAGGTTGAGCTTGTCGAAATCGAGCTCCTGCCCGACGCGGGCATTCTCGACCTTGTAGGCAACCTGGCGAACCGGCGAATAAAGCGAATCGACCGGGATCAGGCCGATCGGCGCGTCGGCCGGGCGGTTGGCGGTGGCGGGCACGTAACCCGAACCGATGTCGCAGGTCAGCTCCATGTTGAGCGTTGCGCCCTCATCGAGGTGACAGATGACGAGATCCTTGTTCATGATCTCGATATCGCCGGTGACCGAAATATCGCCCGCCTTGACCTCGGCAGGACCCGTTGCCGAAAGCTGCAGCCGCTTGGGGCCTTCGCCTTCCATCTTGAGCGCGACCTGCTTGATGTTGAGGACGATGTCGGTGACATCTTCGCGCACACCGGCCAGCGACGAGAATTCGTGCAGGACGTTCTCGATCTTGATCGAGGTGATCGCGGCACCCTGAAGCGACGACAGCAGGACGCGACGCAGCGCGTTGCCGATGGTCAGACCGAAGCCACGCTCGAGCGGCTCTGCAACGAAAGTCGCCTTGCGCTTCTTGTCGCCGCCAGTCTTGATCTCGAGGCTGTTGGGCTTCTTCAATTCCTGCCAGTTCTTGATGTTGACAGTCATGGACTTCCCCTAATGTGTTGGGCGGGAACGCTGCTGACCCTGCTCGCCTCGGGTCAAATGCGTCCGGCCGAAAAACGAAACCGGCGCCGGGACGGAGCGGTCCCGGCGAGAAATTCTGCGGTCAGACGCGACGACGCTTGGAAGGGCGTACGCCGTTATGCGGGATCGGCGTGACGTCGCGGATCGAGGTGATGGTGAAACCCACCGCCTGCAACGCGCGCAGCGCGCTTTCGCGACCCGAACCGGGACCCTTGACCTCGACTTCGAGCGTCCGGACGCCGTGTTCGGCGGCCTTCTTGCCCGCGTCTTCGGCGCAAACCTGCGCCGCATAAGGCGTCGACTTGCGCGACCCCTTGAAACCCATCGTGCCGGCGGACGACCAGCTGATCGTGTTGCCCTGGGCATCGGTGATGGTGATCATCGTGTTGTTGAAGCTCGCATTGACGTGCGCGACGCCCGACGAGATGTTCTTGCGCTCGCGGCGACGGATGCGCTGTGGTTCGCGTGCCATGTGTGAATTCCTGCCTGAATATCTTTAATGCTGTGACGGAGGATTGGTTGCCTCCGGCGGAGAAGAATAGTCGAGTCCCGAGGACTGATTACTTCTTCTTGCCCGCGATCGGCTTCGCCTTGCCCTTGCGGGTGCGCGCATTGGTGTGCGTGCGCTGGCCGCGAACGGGAAGGCCCTTGCGATGACGCAGGCCGCGATAGCAGGCCAGATCCATCAGACGCTTGATGTTCATCGCGGTGTCGCGACGAAGATCACCCTCGACGGTGTGCTCGGCGTCGATCGTCTCGCGGATCTGCAGGACTTCGGCGTCGCTCAGGTCCTGGATGCGGCGCGCGTGGTCGATGCCGAGCTTGTCGGCGATCTTGACCGCGGTGGTGCGACCGATTCCATGGATATAGGTAAGCGCGATGATCACGCGCTTGTTGGTGGGCAGGTTGACGCCCGCAATACGTGCCATGTTCGTTTTCTCCCGGCTCCACGGGACCGCTGGCGTGGGGTCCCATCTCAAAGCGTTAATATCCGTACGTCACGGTGTCGGTCATACGCATTTTCGGGAAAAACGAGTGATCGCCCTGCCCGGAATGCACAAATACGGCGGGCGCAAAAATTGCACCGCCGATCGGCTCCGTGGTTCGGAATAGGGTTCAACTAAGGCGAGTCGCCTGTCATGTCAAGCGGTCCGGCGGGCGTATCCCCCGGCAAACCGTGGCGCATTCAGCCTTGCGGAGCAATCCGCGCGGCGCGCTCGGCGAGCCGCTCGACCGCATGGCCATGAATGCCCGGTGCCGAGGCGAGCACGCCGAACGCGCGCGGGTCGCGCTTGTTGAAGCTCAGTGCACCGCCGAACGCGTCGGTGACGTTCGCGCCGGCCTCGCTGGCGATCAGCGCGGCGGCGGCGACATCCCATTCATAGCCCCAGCGCAGCGTCGCGACGAGATCGGCGGCGCCCGCCGCGACCATCGCGATACGAAGTGCGATTGAGTTGGGCTTGGCGATCATCGCAAGGTCGGCATCTTCACGGGCGAGCTGGTCGGCGGGCACGCGTGCGCCGGCGAGCGCCCGGCAATCGGCGGCGGCCAGGCGGACGCCGTTGCAGGTCGCGCCCTGCCCCGTCGCCGCGCGCCACATTTCATCGCGCGCGGGGGCATAGAGAACGCCGATCACCGGCGCGCCATCCTCGACCAGCGCGATCGACACCGCCCAACCGGTTCGGCCGCGGACGAAATCGCGCGTCCCGTCGATCGGGTCGACGCACCAGATGCGACGACAATCGAGCCGCGAGGGTTCGTCGGCGGTCTCCTCCGACAGCCAGCCGGCCTCGGGGTCGAGCCGGGCAAGATGGTCGCGCAGCGCAAGGTCGGCGGCCAGGTCGATATCGCTGACCGGGTTGCCCGGGCTCTTGTCCCACACCTTGTACGCGCCGCCCTCGCCCTTGAAGCGGCGCATCGCCATGTCGCCGACGCCGCGCGCGGCCGCCTCGACCGCATCGATCATGGCGGCCCGGGTCGGCGCGGGCGGGGCGCGATCAGGCACCGGCCACGGTCATCGCGTCGCAGCGCAGGCTCGGCACGTTGGTGCCATAGCGGAAGACGAGGTCATCGGCGGCGATCAGGGCCGCGTACATGTCCTTGAGATTGCCCGCGATGGTGAATTCGGCGACCGGCCCGGCAATTTCGCCGCTCGACGATGCGAAAGCCCGACGCGCCGCGGCTATAGTCGCCGGTCACGCCGTTGACGCCGTGCCCGATCAGCTCGGTGACGAGCACGCCGTCCTTGATGTCGGCGATCAGCGCGGCGCGCGATACATCGCCGGGGGCGATGTGAAGATTGCCGGTCGAGACGCCGGGCGAGCCGTGCGTCCCGCGCGAGGCATGGCCGGTCGGGGCAAGGTCGAGCTGTCGCGCCGAGGCGCTGTCGAGCAGCCAGCCGGCAAGCACGCCCTCGTCAACGATTGCTGTGCGCTGCGTCGGCAGTCCCTCGCCGTCGAACGGGCGCGAGGCGAGTCCGCGCAGCCGGTGCGGCTCCTCGATAATACTGATCCCGCGCGCAAATACCTGGCTGCCCACGGCGTCGAGCAGGAAGCTCGTCTTGCGCGTGATTGCCGATCCCGAAATGGCACCGATCAGGTGGCCGAGCAGGCTGCCGCCGACGCGCGGATCGAACACGACGGGCATCGCCTTGCTGGGCAATTCGCCGGGCGACATCCGCGCGACCGCGCGCTCGCCCGCGCTGCGACCGATCGCTTCGGGCGTGTCGAGATCGGCGAGGTAGCGCGCGCTGTGCCAGTCGTAATCACGCTGCATGTTGCTGCCGCTGCCCGCGAGGACGCTCGCCGAGATCGCGTGGCTCGACTGGCCGTAAGCGCGGGCGAAACCGTGGCTGGTCGCGAGCGCGAGGCGAACGCGGTTGTGGCTCGCGCTGCCGCCTTCGGAATTGGTCACGCCGTCGACCGCGCGCGCGGCGTCCTCGCAGACCAGCGCGCTCGCGCGCAGTGCGGCGGGATCGACATCGCTGTGATCGTCGAGGTCGAGGTCGGGGGCGTCGCCGTCGAGCAACCGGTCCTCGGGCGCGAGGCCGGCGAAGCGATCCTCGGGCGCCTCGCGCGCCATCGCGACGGCGCGCGCGACGAGCGCGGTCAGCCGTTCGGGCTCGAAGTCGGAGGTCGATACGCTGGCCGAGCGCTGGCCGACGAAAACGCGCAGGCCGATTTCCTCTCCCTCGGCGCGCTGGACATCCTCGAGCACGCCGAGGCGCACGTCGACCGAGGTCGATGCGTCGCAGTAATAGAGCGCGTCGGCCGCGTCGGCGCCTGCCTTGCGCGCGGCGGTGGTAATGTCAGTGGTGCGATCGATCGCCTGGTCTAGGGTCAGCATCGCGCCGCCCTAGCCGCGCCGTGCGAGCGCGTCAAAGCGGCGACTCGCCGCCACGCAGCGAAATCAGGAAATGACGCGCGCCGCCGCGCTGGCCCCGACGAACGCGCCGACCCATATGAACGGGAGGACGATCGCGGTGACCCACAGGCGCAGCGCCTCGAGGCGATAGCTCCGGCTCAGCTGGCGCGACGGCAGCGCGGTCTGGGCAAGGCGCGCCCAGCGCTGCTCGACCCGGCGCGCAAGCGGCACCACCGCGACGAGGACCAGTCCGACCGCGACATAGGGAAGCAGGCGCGTCGCGCCGCCCGATACTGCGCCGATGACGAGCCACAGTTGCAAGCCGGCATAGACGATCAGCGCGGCGGCGACGTGCCATGTCATCCGGCGCGACAGCGCGCGCGCATCGGGCTGGTCGCCCGGCGGAAACGCGCTTTGGCGCGATGTGAAACGTGTTGCCATTAACCCTCGCCCGATGGGTGCATGTCGCAGGAATCGCGGGCACGCGTCAACGGCTGCATGGGGACAATGCGATCGCTTCAGCCGAAAGCGCGTGCGTCTCGTCGAATTCCCGGGTTTTCCAGCCTTTGCGCGCGCCTCGGCAGCGCGCCTGCTCGCGCTTGGCTTGCCAGCGGTCGGGCTTTCGCTAAGCTCGTCCGATCCAAGCGCGCGCGTCGCGATAACCGACCCTTCCGGAGACAGAATATGGCTGCCAGACCCCTGTTGATTGCAATGCTGCTCGCGACGGCGGTGCATCCATCGTTCGCCACCGCGCAGCCGGCATCGACCGACGCTGCCGCGACCGATCCGGCCGCCGCGCTCGCCACGCTGATCGACGACGCATGGCGCTATAACCTGTCGCAGAGCCCGACCTTTGCCACCTCGCTCGGCGTGCGCGACTATGACGACCAGATCGGCGATCCCAGCCTTGCCGCGATGGACGCGCAGGCGGCGCAGGCGGCCAGGTTCCTCATCCGGCTCAACGCGATCCCGCTCGACCGGTTGAGCGCCACCGACCGGACCAACGCGCTGATCCTCAAGTGGCAGCTTGAAGCCACCGTCGATGCCAACCGCTTCGGCCAGCGCGAGATGCTGTTCACGACCTATTCGGGCTGGCACCAGAATTTCGCCGGCATGGCCGACAATTTGCCGTTCAAGAATCAGGCCGATTATCGCAGCTACCTGACGCGGATGGCCGAATATCCTGCCTATAACGACGCCGCGCTGAAGGTCAGCGATCGCGCCGTCGCCGACGGTTTTGTCCTGCCATGCGCGGTACTCGGCAACAGCGAGGGGTCGATCACCGGGGTGATCCAGCAGGACCCGACCAAGAGCCGTTATTACGCCCCCTTCACCAAGCCGCGCCCGATCGACATGACCGATGCTCAGTGGAGCGCAATGCAGGCCGAGGCGCGCGCGATCATCACCGACAAGATCAACCCCGCTTATGCCAAGCACGCCGCGTGGTTTCGCGACACGTACCTGCCGCATTGCGCCAAGGCGGTCGGCATTTCCGCACAGCCGGGCGGCGCGGCCTATTATGATTTCCAGATCCGCCAGATGACGACGACCGATCTCACCGCCGACCAGATCCACACAATCGGCCTGGGCGAAGTCGCGCGGATCCGCGCCGAGATGGACACGGTCGCGAAAAAGGCGGGCTATGCGTCGCGCGAGGCGTTCATCACCGAACTGCGCACCGATCCCAAATATTATGCCAAGACGCCCGGCGAGCTGATGGCCGCCGCCGCGCTCGAAGCCAAGAAGCACGACGGGCTGATGCCGCAATATTTCGGACGGCTGCCGCGCCTGCCCTATGGCGTGAAGGAAATCCCCGCCGAGACCGCCGAAGGCACGACGACCGCCTATTACAGCCCCGGCTCACCCGAGATCGGCATCGCGGGCAATTATTACGTCAACACCTCGAAGCTCGACCAGCGTCCGCTCTACGAACTGCCCGCGCTGACCGCGCACGAAGCGGTTCCCGGCCATCACAACCAGATCGCGCTCAACCAGGAGCTCGACCTGCCCGATTTCCGCAAATACGGGGCCTTCTTCACCGCCTTCGTCGAAGGCTGGGGGCTGTATTCGGAGCATCTCGGTATCGAGATGGGCATCTACGATACGCCCGCCAAGGACATGGGGCGGCTGTCGTACGAGATGTGGCGCGCGTGCCGTCTGGTGGTCGATACCGGGATCCATTCCAAAGGCTGGAGCAAGGAGCGCGCGGTCGCCTATATGAAGGACAATACCGCGCTGAGCGACGCCAATATCGACGCCGAGGTCAACCGCTACATCAGCTGGCCGGGTCAGGCGCTGGCGTACAAGCTGGGTGAGCTCAAGATCCGCGAACTGCGCAAGCGCGCTGAAAAATCACTGGGAACGCGCTTCGACCTGCGCGCCTTCCATGACGCGGTGCTTGGCCAGGGCGCGGTGCCGCTGTCGGTCCTCGAACGCCAGATCGACGAGTGGATCGCGGCGCAACAGGCAACGCCCGCCAAGACGTCCTGAGCGGTTAAAGCCTAATTCGGCTTTTGCGGGCTGTCCTCGGCCCCCGGCGGGACGGCCAGCGAGCCGTCGGTGGGCGGCAGCGGCGCGACGGTCTCGCCGCGCTCTTCGGCTTCTAGCCGGGCACGCGCGGCGGCCATCTCGGCCTCGCGCTCGTCCTGCGTCGCAAGCTGCTGCTGGTACGCCTGTTCGGCGGCGCGGGCATTGGCGTCGATCGCGTCGATCCGCTTCTGCCGCTCGGCCGCAATCGCCGCTGACCAGTCGACCTTCGAATCCTGGCGGCGCGCCGCCATCGCGGTATCGATCAGCTGCTGGGTGCAGCCGGTAAAGCCGCCCAGCCCGCTCGGCGAGCAGCTGTCGGTGCCGTACTTGCTGATCCGGCTGATGCTTTCGATCCTGTTCGCCCAGGCCTGGTTGACCGGTGCATTGGGATCGCCGCGCAGGATCTCGGGAATGCGGAAGCGTTCGGCCTCGTTGAGCTTCACGCAGACGATGATCTCGTCATCGCGCGACGGCTGCGAACAGGCATCGTCACCATAGACGGTTTCCTGGCGGATTGTTTCGGTGCCCGTTTCCTGCGCGCTCACAGGAGCGGCAGCTCCGAGAACGAGAATGGCGGCAAGGGCGAGCGACGGGGCGTGGAAAGCTTTCATGTGCGATACCTTGCGGGCAAATGGATTGACGGTCAATGAACCGTCGTGGCGGGCATCGGGTTTCGTCGCGACGCCGCGGTCCCGATCAGATGCGTTTCGACAGGCCGATCGCCAGCCGGCAACCGGCGCGGATCGCGCCGGCGAGCAACGGATAGCCGTGCGCATTTTCCGCCCCCGCGGCGAGCGCGGTATCATGGTGTTCCTGTTCCTCGGCGCGAAATTCGGCGATCGCCGCAGCAAGCTCGGGTTCGCTGTCGCCGAGCGTGTCGAGCTGCTCGCCATAATGGCGGTCGATCTCGGTCTCGACCGCGACGGTGCACGCCATCGCTGCCTCTGGGCCCATCGCAGCGGTCACCGCGCCGAGCGCATGGCCGGCGGCACGCCAGAATGGCTGGAGCAAAGTCGGACGAACCCCGCGCCGCGTCATTTCCTGGTCGAACCAGGCGAGGTGGCGGTCTTCCTGCGCGGCCATGCCGGCGATCTGGCGCGCTGCGGGCGATCGGTCGCCCATCACCGCGAGCTGCCCGGCATAGATATGCTTGGCGCCGTATTCGCCCGCCTGGTCGACGCGGATCATCGCCTCGATCGCGCGACGGCTTGGCGGAATCCGGCTCGCTGCGGTCATCGCGAACGGCCCTTGCCGCGCAGCAGCCACAGCACCAGCGCCGCCCCGGCGAACGAGAAGATCGCGTTGAACCCGGCAAGCGAAATGCCGAACATCCGCCACTGCGCCACGTCGCAGCGGATAATCGGCGTGACTTCGGCGGACATCATGTCGAATCCGCCCGTCGCGGTGCAGCTCGTCAGGCCTTCCCACCAGCCATATTCGACCCCGGCGTGGAAGATTCCGATCGCGCCGCTGACCGCGATCGCGCAGGCGGACAGGAAAATGAACACGGGACCCGCGCGGTTGGCAAGGAAGGGCAGCGAGAACAGCGCGAGGACGATCGCGACCTCGTGCGGCCAGCGCTGCCAATAGCACATCTCGCACGGCACCAGGCCGAAGACGAACTGGCTGATCAGCGCTCCGCCCCACAAGGCGCTAGGGACCGCGAGCGCGACGAGGGCGGCCTGCAGCCGGTGCGGCAGCGCGTCGGAGGTGCGACGGATCACGCCGCGATCACCGTTTGCCCTGCGCCGAGGCGAGTTTGCCCGCGCGCGCGGTGCGCGCCACGGTTTCGAGCGCATAGTGCAGCTGGAAATCCTCGATGCCCTTGGCCTTGAGCTCCTCTGCGGTCGCAGAGAAGCGCGGATCGTCCTTCACGTCATCCTCGAGCACATCTTCCTTGACCGCCTTTTCGTTGATCAGGTGGCGGCGAAGGTCGGCTTCGCGGAAGCGCGGGCGCGACTTGTAGTCGGGATCGCTCAGCTGGGGCACGCGGATGTCGGGGGCGATGCCGCCTTCCTGCACCGACCGACCCGAGGGCGTGTAATAGCGCGCGGTAGTCAGCTTGAGCGCGGTTTCGGCGGTCAGCGGCAGCACGGTCTGGACCGATCCCTTGCCGAACGTCTTTTCGCCCATCACCAGTGCGCGATGCTGGTCCTGCAACGCGCCCGCGACGATTTCGGCGGCCGAGGCCGAGCCGGCATCGACCAGCACGACGAGCGGCAGGCCGTTGGCCTGGTCGCCGCTGCGCGCATAATAGCGTTCGATGTCGCTCGCGCGGCGGCCGCGTTGCGAAACGATCTCGCCCGAATTGAGGAACACGTCGCTGACCGAAATCGCCTCGTCGAGCAGACCGCCCGGGTTCGACCGCAGATCGAGCACGTAACCGGTCGGGGCATGGCCCAGTTGCTTGGTAATGCCGCTGATCGCCGCGCGGACGTCCTTGCCGGTATCGGTCGAAAAACCGATGATCGTGATGACGCCGACATCGCCGTCGACCTTCCACTTGACCGGTTTCAGGTCGATGATCTCACGGACCAGCTTCAGATCGATCGGCTTGTCGCGGCCCGGCCGCACGATCGTGATGCTGATCGGCGTCCCCGGCTTGCCGCGCATCAGGTCGACCGCCTCATCGATCGTCATGCCGTAGATCAGCTGGTCGTCGACGCGCGTGATATAATCGCCGGCCTTGATCCCGGCGCGATCGGCGGGCGTATCCTGCGTCGGGGTGATCACCTTGACCGCGCCGTCCTCCATCGTGACGGTCAGACCGAGACCGCCATATTCGCCGTCGGTTTGCAACCTGAGGTTTTCAAAGTCGTGGATATCGAGATAGCTTGAATGCGGGTCGAGGCTGGTAAGCATGCCATTGATCGCGCCTTCGATCAGCTTGCCGTCGTCGACCGGTTCGACATAATTGGCGCGGACCGTCATGAAGACGTTCATGAAGCGCGCCAGGTCGTCCTGCGTGCGCGAATCGACCGCCGCCATCGCGCTCGTCGCGACGGGCACGAGGGCAATCGCCGACAGCGCCAGCAGCGGGCGCAACGCCTTCCACTTCGATGGTTTGGTGCGCGGCAAATCGGTGGCCATAAATGTCTTTCCGTAGCGGGCCTGCGGCCCGTTCAAATTCCCGAACACTTTAAGCGCGCTCGGCGAGGCTTGCAAAGCCCGCATTTCACACGCCTAGCATGCGCCGCGCGGGTTGAAGCGCTGCTGAACGTGCCGGGCGTCCGCCGATCAGACGTCAACCGAGCAGCGCGACGATGTCGATCGGCTTGCCCGCGCGGCGCAGTTCGACCGTGATCCGCGGCGATCCCGGCCCGGCGCGGCCGACCGGATCGCCCTGGCGGACACGGTCGCCGACCGCGACGCTGACCCCGACGAGATTGGTGATCAGGCTGGTCCAGCCGCCGTCATGTTCGATGATCAGGATCGATCCATAGCCGCGATAGGGCCCGGCAAAGGCGATCCGTCCGTCGGCCGGCGCGACCGCCTGTGCGCCCGGCTGCGCCTCGATCGTCAGCCCGCGCGATCGCACCCCGCTCGGCGTGGGCTCGCCCAGACCAGTGACGATGTCGCCGACCACCGGCAGGCGATAGGCGGGTCGTCCCGTGCTGCGCGCGACGGCAGGTGGCGGAGTTCGCACCGCAATCGGTTGCGTCGGATCGCGTGGCCGGGCGATCGGGCCGGGCAGTTCGGCGAGCACGGCGCGGCGATCGGCAGCGTCCTCGAGCGAGCCGAGCAACTGGGTGATGTCGCGCGCGTCCTCGCCAAGCGCGATCGCGCGGTCCGATTCGATGCCCGCGCCGCGCGACAGCCGCCGCGAGGTCAGCCGCCGCTCGGCCTCAAGCCGCGACAGCTGCGCGCGCTGGTGCGTCAGCTTTTCGCGCCCCACCAGAAGCGATGTTACCGCGCGCTTGGCCTCGCGGTCGAGCGCGCGCATTCGTTCGAGCTCGCGCCGCAAGTCAGCGGTACGCCGCTCGATTTCAGGGAGCACCGCGGTAAGGACGCTGCGGATATGGACCATGTCGGTCAGCGATCCGGGCTGCGCGAGCAGCGCGACCGCTGGCTTGCGCGCGAGCGATTGTAACGCGGCGGTCAGGCGGATGACGGGCAGTTGCCGCTCGGCGAGGCGCGCCTGCTGCAGCCCGAGCCGCCGTCGGATCAGCGAGAGTTCAGCCTCGCCCGCGCCGATATCGGCCTCGGCCGCCTGGATCCGCGCGGCGATCGCGGCGGCCTGCGTCCGGGCGCGATCGGCGGCGGTGCTCGCGGCGGCGGCGCGCTGTTCGAGAAGGCTGCTGCGCCGCTTTGCTTCGAGCGCCTGCGAGCGAGCGCGGGCAAGTGCGGTGCGTTCGGCGGCGAGGACGGGATCGATCGGGGCGGCAGCGGGTCTGGGGGGAGTCGGGGCGTACGACATGGCGGGCACGGCGAGCGCCAACGCAGCCATTGCGACAATCGCGATCCAACTGCCCCTGCGTGCCATTATCCCTCCCGGTGATAGGGATGGTTAGCAAGGATGCTCGTCGCCCGCCACAATTGCTCGGCGAGCATCGCGCGCGCCATCAGATGCGGCCAGGTCGCGCGACCGAACGAGAGCAGCAGGTCGGCCTCGCTGCGTTGCGCCTCGTCGAAGCCGTCGGCGGCACCGATCAGGAAACGCGCTTCGCGCATGCCGTCATCGCGCCAGCGTTCAAGCCGCCGCGCGAGCGTCATCGACGATAGCTGCTCGCCTTTTTCGTCGAGCAGGACAGTAACACCCGGCGTAACGGGAGCGGGTAGCTTGCCGCCGGTGTCGGGCAGTTCGGTGATCTTGTGCGGCCACGCCAGGCGCTTGGCATAGCGATCGACCAGTTCCGCCTCGGGACCGCGGCCGATTTTTCCGCGCGCGATGATGTGGAGCAGCATGGATGCAGGAGCGGCGCTGGCGCGCGCCTAGTGTGTCGATTCGGCGGGCGCGTCCTCGACCTGCCACATGCGCTCGAGATTGTAGAAGCTGCGCACCTCGGGCCGGAACAGGTGGATGATGACATCGTCGGCATCGACCAGCACCCAGTCGGCGGTCGGCAGGCCTTCGATGCGTACGTTGCGCTTGCCCTCGCGCTTGATCCGCTCGGCAAGCTTGTTCGCCATCGCCGCAACGTGACGCGTCGAACGGCCCGACGCGATCACCATATGGTCGGCGATGCTCGATTTGCCCGCGAGCGGGATCGTCACGAGTTCGATCGCCTGGTCGTCGTCGAGGCTGCTGAGGACGAGCGCGTGCAGCTCTGCAACCGCGGCGTCGGAGGCAGCGCGGGCGGCAGCGGCGCGATCTTTGGCCGGGGCTTTTGCAGTCGGCGCGGCGGGGGTAGTAGGGCTCAAAACGGTTCCTCGGGGTTGATGACGGCATGCGTCACGGGATCGCGCAGTGCGCGGCCCGCATAACGGAGATGCCAATGGGGATCGGACTGCCTGAGCAGCGTGGCCGAGCGCGGATCGGGTCGAAAGCGCAGCAGCACGAGCGCGGGCGGTCTCCAGTCGGTCCAGTCTTTGGCGGTGGCGGGTTCGTGGACGAAGCGATCCAGCCAGGCCATGGCGGGGCTCGCCATAGCGTCGTCATCATAGCCGGGTCGCGCGATAACCGCAATCGGCATGATATGCGCGATGTCGCGCCAGTCCTTCCACTGGTCGAACTGCGCCAGGTTGTCGGCCCCCATCAGCCAGATGAAATCGTCGTGCGAATACCGCGCGCCAATCGCTTGCAAGGTATCGACGGTATAGCGCGTGCCTAGCTCGCGCTCGATCGCGGTCGGCCTGATCGGCGCGCGGCGCGCCTGTTCGATCGCCGATGCCATGCGCGCGGCGAGCGGTGCCATACCCGCCTTGGGCTTTAGTGGATTGCCCGGCGAGACCAGCCACCAGACCTCGTCGAGGGCTAGCGCGCGGCGCGCGAACAGGCTGATCGCGCGGTGCCCGCCATGCGCGGGATTGAACGATCCGCCGAGCAGGCCGATGCGGCTCATGGGCCGGGATTCACGAAATGCGCCGATGCGTTCACAGCCGCCGACTAGCAAGCGCGGCGGACCGACGCAAAGCCCTATGCGATTGCTGACAGCCTTGTTAGGAGTAAGCCCATGACGGGGGACATCGATGGCATCGGCGATATCGTGACGGGCTCTCTGGCGGCCAGCGCGGTGTCGCGCACCGGACGCCGCGCAAGCGCACGCCATTCGCCCGATGCCGATATCGAGCACGGCCTGTGCCTCAATTGCGGCGCGGTGCTGACCGGCGACTATTGCGCGAGCTGCGGGCAGTCGGCGCATATCCATCGTTCGGTGGCGGCTTTCTTCCACGACCTGCTCCACGGCGTTTTGCACTTCGAGGGCAAGACATGGCGCACGCTGCCGCTGCTTGCGTGGCGGCCGGGCGAACTCACCCGTCGCTATATCCACGGCGAGCGCGCGCGCTTCGTGTCGCCGATGGCATTGTTCCTGTTCGCGGTCTTCCTGCTGTTTGGCGTCGCCAGCTTCGCCGGCGGCGACCCCGACCTCGGCAATGCCGGCCCCGGCGTCACGACCAAGATGGCCGAGGAGGTGCAGACGCTCAACGCAGAAATCGAAACGCAACAGGCGAAGATCGCATCGGGGACGCTCGATGCTGACAATCTGGCCAAGGCGCGCAGCGATCTTGCCGAAGCCGAACAGTCGCAGCAGGCGCTGATGACGGGCTATCGGACGCTGACCGGCAAGGGCGTCGGACCGACCGGCGCATCGCGCGAGGACGACTATGCCGATTTCATGCGCAGCGCCGACGGCGAATACCGCACGGCGGCAAGGGATCTCCCGCTGTCACAGCGCCCCATCGTCGATGCCTCCGACGACGAACTCAAGGCTCTCGAAGGCAGCTGGCTCGGCCGCAAGGTCGTCCATGGAGTCACGAAGGCGCGGGAAAATCCCTCTCTGGTGTTCTACAAGATCAAGACCAACGCGTATAAATTCGGCTGGGCGCTGATCCCGCTGTCGGTGCCGTTCGTATGGATCGTAATGATCGGTCGGCGGATGCGCGAACGGCATTTGTACGACCACATGATCTTCACGACCTATTCGATCGCCTTCATGATGTTGCTGCTCGTCGTGCTGATGGTAGCGCTGATGCTCGGTGCGCCGACCGGGTGGATCGTCGCTATCGGCGGCCTTTACCCGCCGTTCCACATGTACCGCCAGCTCAAGGGCGCCTATCGCCTGTCGCGTATCAGCGCGCTGGTCCGCGCGACGTTATTGGTCGTGTTTTCGCTCATCGCGCTTACCCTGTTCGTGCTCCTCCTCGTGACCGCCGGCCTCGTCGCCTGATGCGCGATATCGACCGGCGCCTGCTGCTCCAGCTCGGCACCTTCGGACTCGCCGCGCTCGCCCTGCCCGGCGCGGCCAATGCGGCATTCTTCGCGCGCGGCTTCACCCACGGCGTCGCCAGCGGCGAGCCGTCGCCAACCTCGGTCCTGTTATGGACGCGCTATGTTGCGAGCGGCGATACGCGCGTAACCGCCGAGCTTTCCGAAACCGCCGATTTCGCGCGCGTCGCCGGCGGCGGTTCGGTCGATGCGCGCGGCGAGGCCGACCACACGGCAAAGCTCGTCGTCACCGGCCTTACGCCCGATCACTGGTATTATTACCGCTTCGTCGCGCCCGACGGCACCGTCTCGCCGACCGGGCGCACACGTACGCTTCCCGACGACCGGGTCAGCGATTTCCGCCTCGCACTGTTCTCGTGCGCCAACCTGCCGTTCGGCTGGTTCAACGCCTATGCCCACGCCGCCGCGCGCGACGATATCGACCTCGTCCTCCACGTCGGCGACTATTTCTACGAATATCGCGTCGGCACCTATCCCTCGCTCGCCGAGGCCTTGCCCGGGCGCATGATCCAGCCCAACAGCGAGGCGATCGTCCTCGCCGACTATCGCCTGCGCTACGCCAGCTACCGCGCCGATCGCGATCTACAGGCGCTCCACCAGATGGCACCGATGATCGCCCAGCCCGACGATCATGAGTTCGCCAACGATGCGTGGAAGGGCGGCGCCGAGAACCACGATCCCGTCAACGAGGGCGACTGGGTGCTGCGCAAGGCGGCGGCGGCGCGCGCCTATGCCGAATGGATGCCCGTCTCGGAAGTCGGCGCGAAGGAATATCGCATCGGCGATCTGGCCACGCTGACGATGCCCGAAACGCGCATCACCGGGCGCGACGCGCAGCCCGACCTCGGCGCAGCGCTGGCAGGCGGCGGCGACATCGGCGCCAAGCTCGTCCATTTCCGCGACGCGATCTGGTCCGACCCCGCGCGCTCGATGATGGGCGCGCCGCAGGAAGCGTGGATCGCCGAGCGGCTCAAGGCCTCGGTCGCTGCAGGCACGCGCTGGCAGATCGTCCCGCAACAGGTGTTGATGGGCAACATCGTCTCGCCGCCCGAGACCGGCCAGTGGATCGCCCCCGACGCGCCCGGTTACCTGAAATCACGCGTCGCGATCGGCCTCGCCGCAGCCAAGGTCGGCCTACCGTTCAATTTCGACAGCTGGGATGGCTATCCGGCAGCGCGCGAGCGCCTGCTCACCGCCGCGCTCGACGCCAACGCCAATTTCGTCACGCTGGCGGGCGACAGCCACAACGCCTGGGCGTTCGATCTCGCGCACCAGGGCACGCCCGCGGGTGTCGAGATCGGCGGTCACAGCGTCACCTCGCCCGGGTTCGAGGCGAACCTGCCCAATTCGACCGAAGCAACGCGCGTCGCCGCGCTGCACCGCGTCAATCCCGCTCTCAAATGGGCCGAAACCACGCGCCGCGGCTATGTCACCGTCGCCATCGGCCGCGACCGCATCGACAGCGACTTCGTCTTCATGGACACGATCCGCGACCGCAGCCTTGCGGTCGCCAATACCCACCGCGAAACCGTGCGCCACGGCGCCAACAGTCTGGACCCGCAATGACCGCTACTACCGCTTCGCCAACTCCTGGCCCCGCGCCGCCGTAGCCGCTGGGTGACCGGACTGATCGGCCTGCTGATCGTCCTCGCGCTGATCGCCATCGGGCTTGCGATCTGGGAACCATTATCGGTTGAAACGCGCGCCGCGCCCGCACCAATGACGCACGACGTCCGCATCGTCCGCGACGATCACGGCGTCCCGCATATCTTTGGCAAGACCGACGCCGATGTCGCGTTCGGCGTCGCCTACGCGCATAGCGAGGACGATTTTTCGACGCTGCAGGACGTCGTCGCGATGACCCGCTCGCGGCTCGGCGCGATCAGCGGAGCCGAAGGCGCAAAGACCGACTTTGCTGCCAAACTGCTCGACACCGACGGCACCGTCGCGCGCCATTACGAGGAACTGCCCGCCGACGTCCGCGCGCTACTCGACGGCTATGCGCGCGGCATGAACCTCTACGCCGACCGCCATCCCGACGAGATCCGCCTCGCCAGGCTCTTCCCCGTCAACGGTCGCGATATCGCCGCCGGCTTCGCCCTGCGCTCGCCCTTCTTCTTCGGGCTCGACAGCGTCATCGGAAAGCTCGTCGCGGGCGAACCGCTGCCGCAGGAGGGCGGCCCCGACCTCCCCGCGCCCAACAGCTCGCCGACCGGGCCCGATGCCGACATGGCGGGGTCGAACGCCTTTGCCGTCGGCCCGTCGCGCGACCCGCAAGGCAAGACCAAGCTGATCAGCAATTCGCACCAGCCGTGGCGCGGCGGCGTCGCCTGGTACGAGCTCGTCGTCCACAGCCAGCAGGGCTGGGATTTCGCCGGAGCGACCTTCCCCGGCTCGCCCTATCCCTTTCTCGGCCATAACAAGACGCTCGGCTGGACCAACACGGTCAATCGCCCCGACCTGATCGATGTCTACAAGCTGGTCGTAAACGACGACGCGACGCAGTACCGGATGGATGGCAAATGGCTGCCGCTCGAGAAAAAGCGCGTCTGGCTCCACGTTCGCTTCGGCCCGTTCGTCCTGCCCGTGCCCAAGACGGTGCTGCGGTCGATCCACGGTCCGGTGATCGAAAACGACAAGGGCTTTTTCGCGATCCGCTATGCCGGCATCGATACGCTGACCCAGCTGACGCAATATTACCGCATCAACAAGGCGAAGGATTTCGCGCGAGTGGCAGCAAGCGATGGCGATCCAGGGCGTGCCCGCGACCAATTTCATCTACGCCGATGCGGCGGGCAATATCGCGCATATCTATAACGCGATGTTCCCTGCGCGCGTCGCCGGATACGACTGGCGCCACGTCCTGCCGGGCGACACGTCGCGCGACATCTGGCACGATTATCTGCCCTATTCGGCCTACCCCAAGAACATCAATCCCGGCTCGGGCTATCTCGTCAATTCGAACAACACGCCGTTTGTCGCGGCGGGACCCGGCGACGAGCTCGACTCCAAGGCCTTCTCGCCCCTGATGGGCATCGAGCTCGACATGACCAACCGTATCCGCCGCGCGATCGACCTGTTCGAAGGCGTCGATGGCCCGATTACCTGGCCCGTCCTGTGGCGGATCAAATACGATACCGGCTACAGCCGTGCGAGCTATGCCGGCGACTGGATGAAGACGCTGCTCGCGCTCGATCCCAAGGGCGACAAACAGATCGCCGAAGCGCAGAGGCTGCTGGCGCAATGGGACTGGAAGCTCGACGGCAAGGGGCATGGCGACGCGCTCGCGCTGACCGTTCTGCGCCCTGCGATGCGCAACGCCTATCGACCGCGACACGCCGCCCGACGCGCGCGAGGAGCTGACCGGCGCTGCCGATCACCTCGCAAAAACCTTCGGCACGCTCGACCCGCCGCTCGGTACCGTCCTGCGCCTGCGCCAGGGCCCCGAAGAGGGCGCGATGAAGGGCACGCCCTCCATCGACCTGCCGCTCGACGGCGGTTCCGACACGCTGCGCGCATCGACGCTATGGAACGTCGATCCCGACGGCCGCTATTCGGTCTATCACGGCGACAGCTTCATCATGGCGATCGAATGGACCAGAGACGGCAAGGTCCGGTCGCGCTCGATCCAGCCGTTCGGATCGGCGACGACGCGGCCCGACAGTCCTTACTACACCGACCAGGCGCAGCTGTTCGTCGACCACAAGACCAAGCCCGTCTATTTCGACGCGGCGAGCCTCGAAGGGCACATCACGAGCGACCAGCGCGTTACCAACACGACGAAATGATGACGCCTACAGGCTCGCCAGCGCCCGGTTGTTGAACTGGCCGGGGAACTCGCGCTTGATCTCGACCTTGCGTTCGATCGCGGCGACGATCTTTTCGGCGAAGTTCTTGCCCGCGAGCTTGTTGCAGGTGTGCAGGTTTCCGGGGCTGAACACGTTGACCTCGAGAATCTTGTCGCCGACGATGTCGATCCCGACCAGGAACATGCCGTCTGAGATCAGCTTGGGCCGGATCAGCTCGGCAACGCGCAACTCGATCTCGCCGACCTCGGCCTTGACCGCCTTGCCGCCCGCATGGATGTTGCTGCGGATGTCGTCGGGCGACTGGACGCGGCGTAGCGCACAGAACTTCTTTTCGATGCACAGCGGCTCGCCGTTCATCATGAACAGGCGGATGTCACCTTTGGTCGCGGCCTTCACATATTCCTGCGCGATGATGTAGCCGTCGCGCTCGATCGCCTCGATCATCTGGTTCATGTTCGACGCCGACTTGCCGTCGACCTTGAACACGCCCGACCCACCCGAACCCTGCAGCGGCTTGAGGATGATGTTGCCGCCGTGCTTCTTGGCGAATTCCTTGATGTCGGCCGGATGCTTGGTGATCAGCGTCTCGGCGCGGACTTCGGTCGGGAAGCTCTCGAAATACATCTTGTTGATCGCGCGTCCCAGGCTGTCGGGATCGTTGAGGACGATGACGCCGCGCTTCACCGCCTCGCGCCCGAACAGGATGCCCGCATCCTCGGCCCAAGGGCGGTCCTGCGCATCGTTCGACGGGTCGCTGCGCAGCATCAGCACGTCGAGTTCGGCGATGTCGAGCTTGCTCGTCTTGTTCGCGACCTTCTTCAGCTCGGCGAAGAACTTGGTGTGATCCTCATAGCCGCCCTTGGGCGGGGTCGGTGCCGCGCGGACGTGGACCGACATGCCGCCGCCGGGCTCGAGGACGAAATCCTCGGGCGTCAGATAATAGACGTCATGTCCATGCGCGGCGGCCTGCGCGGCAAGCACGGTGGTCGCGTAATTGGGATATTCGTCGGCCATCGAGTTGACGAAAAAGGCGATCTTCATGGATGTGTTCCGATCATAGGAGCGAGGAAAGCGAAGGGTTTTGGCGGAATGCCGCGATCCTGTCCCGGACGTCGTCGCGCACCAGGAAGGCGGGAGTGAACAGCGGTTGGCGCAGCAGCCCGCGCAGCGCGAACTCCTCGATCACCGCGATATGTTGCGGGGCTATCTTGCCGTACCAATAGGGTGTCAGGTCGCCGCCCGCTGCGACGAGATCGAGCACGGTCTTGAACCCGCGAAGGTAGATGACGTCCTTGGCAAAGCCGCCCGAGCGATAGATGCGCGCAGTGATGTTGAACGCTCCGCGCGCCGAAAATCCGTGCGTGTCGTGGAGCAGGCGGAAGCAATCGACGAAGCTCGCGCCCGCAATCATCGCATCGACCCCGACGACGCGCGCGGCGAGCGCGCGTAGCCGCGCCCACGTCAGCCCACCGACCGCCCATTCGGCGAACACGCCCAGGCCTTCCTGGACGCCTTCATACTGGGCAAGGCCGGTGCGGAACATGGCAAGCCCCTGCTGCGCACCGTTGACCCAGGTCAGCGCATGGATGCTGATTTCGTGGTGGAGCAGCGGCTCGAGCCGATGTGCGGGCATGTTGGTCGCGGTCGAGATCAGCACCTTGTTGCCCGACACCATCAGCCCGGCCGCGATGTCCTCGCGCAGCTCGACCGCCACGTCGAAGCGATCATCCTGCGCGCGATAGTCATCGACCAGCGCACGCGCACCGCGTTCCACCGCGTAGCAATCGACGCTGCCGGCGCAGTGGTCGGTCTTGGGCCGCTTGGACGCCAATATGTCGATCGCCGAATCGCGCAGGTCGCGCTCAACGGTCCCATAGAGCAGCATCGAGGCATGGCGGAAATTTGGCGTGTTGCGCGCCGCCAGCATTGTCAGCTGGTAATCGACCTCCTGGCGCTTCTCGGAAAACAGGTTCTCCAGCATCGGCGCTTCGACGCTTTTGAGGTCGATCGCATAGAGCGCGCGCTTGGCAAGGTCGGGATCGACCGTCAACGGGCGATAGCGGAACCTTGGGGTCTCTTCGAAGCCGCTCTCGCTGAACTTGGCGAACGCCTTTTCGGTGTTGATCGGTGAAACACTGAGCAGGAAATCGTAGCTGCGACAAATTTCATCGAGCTTGCGATCGGCGGATTTGGCGGCATCGATGAACGAGCTGCGACCGAGAGCGCGATGGTGTTCGGGCGCGCGCGCGCCGCCCGCCTCCATGAATGCCTTGGCCGCCTTCAACAGCGCATCGAAAATCTCGATCGACAGGTCGTGAAACAGCTGAGGATAGATGCCCTTGCCGTCGGGCCGCTGGTAGTTTTGCGGCAGCGCGAGCGACAGATGCGATAGCCGGTCATCGCGCGCGACAATCGCCTCGATCCCCGGCTCCCAATGCTGCGGCACATCGCGTTCGACCTTGCAGTGGCGCAGGTCGACCTTCACCTTTTCGAGCGTGGCGGCGAGGCTGTCGGCGGCGGCCCGCGCGGCGGCATCGTCGCTCGAGCCAATCGAGGCGATGAATTCGGGCAGCTTGGCCGCCTTGGCCCCGACGCGTTCATCGGGTTCGCGATCATGGACCGAGATCAGCAGGATGCGCTCGCAGCTCTCGGCCTGGTGCGCGAGGACCGATCCGATCGCGTCGAGCGCGGCCTCGTCGTCGATTCCCTCGGGCCAGACGGCATAGGCCGAACTCGTCACCGCGATCCGTTTGGCGAGGCTGTCGGGCTGCTCGGGGTCGAAGCGGTTGAGGACGAGGAAGGGCAAGGGCCGGTCGATATGGATCCGCCCTTCGCAGCCGCAGCCCTGGCGCAGCGCTCCGGTCGGGCCGAATTCGGGTACGAAGGCGTCGCCGTCGGGCGCGCTGTCGCCTTGGTCGGTCGAGCTGTCAGAGAGCATCAAGACGGTCCCGCGCGACCTGGGCCGTGCGCGTGATCAACGCGCGCATCGCGGCGAGCTCGGCCGGGTCGGGGGTGCCCGACCATTCGTCCATGAAGAACTTCTTGAACTCGATGGCGATCGCGCAGCCAACCTCGGGATAGCGCGCATGGACGAAGCGCGTCTGTTCGCCCTTGCCCTGGAAGGCGACGTTTTCCCGCACGTCGAGGCGGCGGCCGTTGAAGTCGAACGCGCGCATCGCCTCGATGACCGGGTCGAGCACCGGCGCCCAGTAATCGCGCGGCATCGAAAACGTGCCGATGTTGATGTCGGGCGCATCCTGCTGCGGCGTCGGATCGGCCTCGGCACCGCCACGCCGATGATTGTAGCTGTGGACATCGAGCAGGACGAACCGGCCATGACGGTGGGCGAGATCGTCGAGCAGGCCGCCGAGCATCCGATAATAGCTGGCATGCAGCGCAAGCGATCGCGCAACGAGATCGTCGGCCGGCGGCGCATGCCAAATGTCTAGCCCCCAGGCCATGTCGGGCGTTCGATAGATCGCGCTGTCGGCCCCGCGGTTAAGGTCGAATTCGAATCGCGACCGCGCGGCAACGATATGCGTCGCGACGCCTTCGATCGCCTGGCCTGTAAACGGATCTTCCTCGCGTAACCGGCCCGGATCGTCGAGCTTCATCGCCGCGCTTACCTCGTCGCGCAGTCCGTTGCCGTCATGGATCGCGGTCGCCAGTACTGGGCCATCGCCGCGCTGCATTCGCCAGAGAATGTCGTTGCTCGTCGAAGTCATTCCCACCCAACGGACCGCGGCCCGCCAAGTTTCATGCCGCAGGCGAAATGTTTCACGCGCAGCTGTTAGCGAATGGGTCCCGGCTCGGCCCGCGCCTCGACCGCGTCGAGCACGCGCATCAGATTGCCGCCCCAGATCTTGGCGATATCATCGTCGCCATAGCCTGCCGCCTTAAGCGCGGCGGTGGCGCGCGGCAGTTGCGAAACGTCCTTCATCCCCGCGACGCCGCCGCCGCCATCCCAGTCGGCACCGATGCCGACATGATCGACCCCTGCGACATCGATACAGTGGAGCAGCGCGCGCATGAAATCGTCGAAGCTGTCGGTGATCGGCGGTTTTGCCTTCATCAGCGCGGTGCGTCGCGCAATCAGCATCGCTTGGTCGGCGGGCGACAGGTCCTCGATATGATCCATTGCGTCGAGCACGTCGCCAAGTTCGCCGCCGAAGTTAACCGGCCCGAGGAACACGGAGTTGACCAGGATGACGCCGCCGTGCTCGGCGAGCGTCTTCATCCGCGCGTCGTCGATGTTGCGCTTGTGATCGAAGATCGCCTTGCTGCCCGAATGCGACAGGACGATCGGCGCCTTCGACCATGCGATCATCTGGTCGAAGGTCGCGTCGGACGAATGCGACCCGTCGACGATCATGCCGAGCCGGTTCATCTCGGCGAGCCATTGCCTGCCCAGCGGGCTGAAGCCGCCCCAGACCGCCTCACCCGTTGCCGAATCGGCGAGCTGGTTGGTGCGGCTGTGGACCGGCCCAGCCATCCGCACGCCTAATCCATGAAATAACGCGAGCCGCGACAGGTCCTCGCCCAGCGGATAGCCGTTCTCCATCGAGATGAAGACCGCGCGCTTGCCCGCCGCCTGCGCGGCGCGCGCATCGGCCGATGTCGTCGCAATCACCATCGCGTCCTCATGACGCGCAACGGTCTGGTGGATCGCCGCCGCTCGCCGCAGCGCATCGGCGAAGCTGTTGTCATAGCCTTGGGTCGTCAGTTCGCCTTGCGGCATGTAGATAACGAAAAACCCGCCGTCGAGCCCGCCTTCGACCATCCGCGGCAAATCGAGCTGGGTGCCATCGCCTGCTTCGCTGTGTCGCTGCGTGATGTCCCAGCCGACGCGGCCGAAATGCATCGGGCTGTCGAGATGGCTGTCGAGGACGAGCAACCGCTCGTGCAGCGCCCGGATCGCGGGCGAAACCGTCGCATCCGGGGCGGTCTCCTGGGCCCCCGCACAGGCGCTCGTTGCGGCCAGCAGCGCCGCGGCACAGGCTATCGTCACACGCTTGATCATCGTCATTCCCCTTAGACGAAGCAGCCTAGCGCGATTGCACGCGCGCGCAATTGCGCTATCGCAGGAAGCATGAGCGAAAAATTCGAACGACACCGCCAGCCGTGGCGCAGCGACGAGATCGCCGGGCTCCACACGCTGGCCAAGAAGGGCATGGGGCTGAAGGCGATCGCCAAGGCGCTCAAGCGCAGCGAGGAATCGGTCAAGGACCGCGCGCGTGCCGACAAGATCACGATCGCCAAGCTGCGCTAGGTGCCCGACAGAAGCGAAACCTATGACGCGATCGTCCTCGGCGGCGGTGCCGCGGGCCTGTTCTGCGCTGCGATAGCCGGGCAGCGCGGACGGCGCGTGCTCGTCGTCGAACACGCCGACACGCCGGGCAAGAAGATCCTCATCTCGGGCGGCGGGCGGTGCAACTTCACCAACCGCAATACCGCGCCTGATCGCTATATCTCGACCAATCGCCATTTCGCCAAGTCGGCGCTGGCACGCTACACCGCCGCCGATTTCATCGCTTTGGTCGATAGTTACGACATCGGCTGGCACGAAAAGACGCTCGGGCAATTGTTCTGCGACGGCCCCTCGCGCCAGATCCTCGACATGCTGCTCGCCGAATGCACCAAGGGCGATGTCGAGATATCGCTCGGCCAGCCGATCGAGGCGGTCGATCACGCCGATGGGCAATACTCCGTGCGCTTCGGCGACCGCAGCGCGAGCGCGCCATCACTGGTTATCGCCACCGGCGGCCCGTCGATTCCCAAGATGGGCGCGACCGCTTTTGCCTACGACCTCGCGCGCCAGTTCGGCCTCAAGGTCGTCGAGCCGCGTCCCGCGCTCGTCCCGCTGACGCTCGGCGGCGACGACGTGTTGTTCCGCGAACTGTCGGGCGTCTCGGCCGACGTCGTCGCGCGCTGCGGCAAGACCGAGTTCCGTGAAGCGGCGCTGTTCACGCATCGCGGCCTGTCGGGCCCCGCAATCCTGCAGATCTCGTCCTACTGGCGAAACGGCGATGAGGTCGGCATCGACTTCCTCCCCGACGCCCCGCGCGGCTGGCTGGCCGAGGCCAAGCGCGCCGCGCCCAACATGACGATCCAGCGGCAGGTCGCCGCGCAGCTTCCCGAGCGGCTGAGCGAGGCCTTGGTCGGGCGGCTCGCGCTCGACGGTCCGCTCAACGCTATCACCGACCGCAAGCTCGAAGAGGCCGAACGCCGCCTCGCCGATTGGCGCTTCACCCCCAATGGCAGCGAGGGGTTCGCCAAGGCCGAAGTCACCATCGGCGGCATCGCCACCGCGGGCCTGTCATCACAGACGATGGCGGGAAACACCGTGCCCGGCCTCTACGCGATCGGCGAAGCGGTCGATGTCACCGGCTGGCTCGGCGGCTATAATTTCCAATGGGCCTGGGCGAGCGCGCACGCCGCCGCGCAAGCGCTCTAGGCCCCTCAGCTTTCGGCCATTGTGAATGGCGCGGTCGAACGGCGATAGTCGTCGGCGAGCAGCGTCCGGCCGATCGGCGGCGCGGCGCGCGCGATGCACGCGGGGCGCTGGCACAGGCGGCAGGTTACCCCGATCGGCGTCGGCTCGGCCGGCGTGCCATCGGCATAGACCAGCCTGGCGGCATGGTCGTGCGCGCAGCACAGGGCGATCGCGCGCGTCATGCGCGCCGCACCGTACGTCCCGCCGCCGCTCGTCACCGTCCGCGCGATCGAAAAGAAACGCTGGCCGTCGGGCAGTTCGAGCCATTGCGTGACGATCCGCCCGGCGTCGCGGAAGGCGTCGTGGATCGACCAGAGCGGGCACGATCCGCCGTGCCGCGCAAAGGGGAAGCCCGCGCCATCGAGCCGTTTCGACACGTTGCCCGCGGGATCGATCCGGACGAAGAAGAACGGCACGCCCTCCCTGCCCGGCCGTTGCAGCGTCGTCAGCCGGTGCGCACTCTGTTCGAAGCTTGTCCCGAAGCGCCTCGCGAGCACATCGATATCATAGCGCACCTTGTCGGCGGCCTCGGCGAACGCGCCATAGGGCATCAGGATCGCAGCGGCGGCATAGCTCGCCAGCGCGCGGCGGACGAGCGCGCGGGCATTGTCGCTCGACAGCGCCGCTCCCGCCATCGCATCGGCGATATCCGCGTCGCATTCAAGATAGGCAAGCTGGATCGCGAGCTGGAAGGCGCGGCTCGGCGCGTCGAGCGTATCGTCGATCAGCAGCTGGTCGTGATGGCGATCGAAACGCCGCGCCGAATCGATCATTACGCTCGCGGGTAGCGCGCGGACCCGGATGTGGTGCCGCTCGGCGAGCCGCCGTTCGATCCTATCGGCGCCGACCCCGCCTTCGCCAATCTCCCCAGCGAGCGCTTCGCAGGCCGCGTCGAGCCGCGCGAAATGGTTGCGGTGCGCGGCGATGAAGGCGCGCGCCTCGACCGACGGATCGCGCGTCGCCGCGTCCTCGCTGCCACCCTCGCCCGCGCGATGATCGGCCAGCACGCTTTCCGAGGCGCGATAGGCGGCGTGCAGCCTGAGCAGCGCATCGGCAATGCCGGGGAAGTTGGCGACGACGTCGGTCGCCTCGAGCGGGTCGACATCGCAATCGGCGAAGATCGGATCGCGCAGCACCGCGCCGAGCCGCGCCTGGTGGTCGTCGCGGTCGTCGGGGGCGAGGTCGTCGAGCGCGAGCCGGTAGGTCCGCGCGATCCTCAGCAGCATCTCGGCGGTGACCGGGCGGGTGTTGCGCTCCATCAGCGCGACATATGACGGCGATATCGCAAGGTCGCTCGCCATCTCGGCCTGGGTAATCCCCAGCTCGCGGCGCAATCGCCGTAGCCGTGGACCGAAATAGACGCCGCGTTCCCTGCTCATGACGCAAGCCTAGACCTATCATTACAACATGACAAATATTTCCTGTAAGGACTTACAACTCGACCCCGCATCCCCTCGACCGGTAGCCGTTATGACCCCACAAGCAAGGCCACATTCCAGCACATGAGGCCGACCATGACCTATCACGAGCATCAATCGCACGCCGCCACGCTGATCGACGCGCAGGGCGCGCCGTGGGCGGCGATCGACGCCGATGCCGTCGCGCGGATGCAGGCGCAGAACCGTTTTCGCACCGGCCTCGACATCGCCCGCTACACCGCGGGCATCATGCGCCGCGACATGGCCGCCTATGATGCCGACCCGGCCAACTACACCCAGTCGCTCGGCGCCTGGCACGGCTTCATCGCGCAACAGACGATGATCGCGGTCAAGAAGCATATCGGTTCGACCAAGCGCCGCTATCTCTACCTTTCGGGCTGGATGGTCGCCGCGCTGCGCTCCGATTTCGGGCCGCTGCCCGACCAGTCGATGCACGAAAAGACCGCCGTTCCCGCGCTGATCGAGGAGATCTACACCTTCCTCAAACAGGCCGATGCGCGCGAACTTGGCGGCCTGTTCAAGACGCTCGACGCGGCGCGCGATGCCGGCGACATGCTGCGCGAACGCGAAGCGCTCGCCGCGATCGACGCGCACGAAACGCACGTCGTCCCGATCATCGCCGATATCGACGCGGGCTTCGGCAATGCCGAGGCGACCTACCTCCTCGCCAAGCAGATGATCGAGGCGGGCGCCTGCGCGCTGCAGATCGAAAACCAGGTGTCCGATGAAAAGCAGTGCGGTCATCAGGACGGGAAGGTAACCGTCCCGCACGAGGACTTTCTCGCCAAGATCCGCGCCTGCCGTTACGCATTTCTCGAACTCGGCGTCGACGACGGGATCATCGTGGCGCGCACCGACTCGCTCGGCGCGGGCCTGACCAAGCAGATCGCCTACAGCCGCGAGCCCGGCGATCTCGGCGATCTCTACAACGGCTTTCTCGATTGCGAGGATGTCGACGGCGCGGGCAATCCCGGCGACGTCCTGATCAACCGCGACGGCCGCATCGTCCGTCCCAGGCGGCTGCCGAGCAACCTCTACCAGTTCCGCCCCGGCACCGGCGAAGACCGCTGCGTGCTCGATTGCGTCACCGCGCTGCAGAACGGCGCCGACCTCATCTGGATCGAGACCGAAAAGCCGCACATCGAACAGATCGCCGGCATGGTCGACCGCGTCCGAGCCGAGGTTCCCGACGCGAAGCTCGTCTACAACAACTCGCCCTCTTTCAACTGGACGCTCAACTTCCGCCAGCAGGTCTACGACGCATGGATCGAAGAAGGCCGCGACATGGCCGCCTATGATCGCGCCGGGCTGATGGCGCAAAGCTACGACTCAACCGATCTCGCGGTCGAGGCCGATAGCCGGATTCGCGATTTCCAGCGCGACAGCGCGGCGCGCGCGGGCATTTTCCATCACCTCATCACGCTGCCGACCTATCACACCGCCGCGCTGTCGACCGACAATCTCGCGCGCGACTATTTCGGCGAGCGCGGGCATGCTCGGCTATGTCGAGGGGGTCCAGCGCGAGGAGATCCGCCAGGGCATCGCCTGCGTCCGCCACCAGAACATGGCGGGCTCCGACATCGGCGACGAGCACAAGGGCTATTTCGCCGGCGAGGCCGCGCTGAAGGCCGGCGGCGGCGCCAACACGATGAACCAGTTCGCCGCCTGAGCCGCCTGAAGCTCAACCAAGGAGAGTGTCCATGACGACGACCCCGACCAGCCAGCCCGAACGATCACGCGCGGTGTTCAGCCAGGAGGATTTCGGCCTGATCCGCACCGCGATCGGCCATTATCTCGAACACACCAAGGATGAGACCGAGCGCCGCAAGTTCGGCAATCTCTATCACCGCCTCGGCCGGGTAGACTGACCCGCGCGAGGAGCGTCAGCGCAGCTGGCTGTCCTTGCTGCCGCGGCGGTTGATCCCGGCGCTGCGCTGGCTGGCGTCGCGGCCCGACTGGCACGGCACGCAGGTTCGCGATCCGGGCAGCGCCTTGCGCCGCGCCTCGGGGATCGGCTCGCCGCATTCGACGCACAGCCCCGATCCCTCGCCCGCAGGCAGGGACGAGCGCGCCTTCGACACCGCATCGGCAACCGAATCGTCGATCTGATCCTGTACCGCGCCATCGCGCGCCCAACCTCCGGCCATCGTCTTTGCTCCTTCGTATTGATATATTGGAAATAACCCGCTTCGTTTCAATAGTATCGCAGCTCGCGCACCTGCCCGAACGGAACGGATCGCCCCCGCCGCGCATTGCACTAGCGAAACGATCAAGGGAGAGTGTCGGTGGCCGCACGCGCATATTGGAAGGGTCAGATCCGCCTCGCGCTCGTCTCGATTCCCGTCGAGATATACCCTGCGACCAAGTCGGGCGCGTCGATCAGCTTTCGCCAGATCCACGAACCCTCGGGCAAGCCGATCAGTTATGAAAAGGTCGTCGCTGGAGTCGGCCCGGTCGATCGCGACGAGATCATCAAGGGCTATGAGCTTTCGAAAGGGCCATTACGTCCTGCTCGACGACGACGAGATCGAGGCGGTCAAGCTCGAGAGCAAGAAGACGCTTGGAGCTTGTCCAGTTCGTCGACGCGCACGAGATCGACGTGCTCTATTACGAAAAGCCCTATTACGTCGTCCCCGCCGACGAGCTCGCCGAAGAAGCCTATGTCGTCCTGCGCGAGGCGCTTGCGCCAATCGAAAAAGGTCGGCGTCGGCCAGCTGACATTGCGCGGCCAGGAACAGCTCGTCAGCCTCAAACCGTGCGGGCGCGGGCTCGTCCTCGAGATCCTGCGCTATGCCGACGAGGTCAACAGGGCGGCGAACTATTTCCGCGACGTCGGCGATGCCAAGCCCGACAAGGAACTGCTCGAACTCGCCACGACGCTGATCGACAAGAAGAGCGGCAGCTTCGACGCGTCGGACTATCACAACAACTATATCGATGCGCTCAAGCGGCTGATCGACAAGAAGGCCAAGGCGAAGGGCAAGCGCGTCCTCGAGGATGTCGACGAACCCGGCGAGGTCGCAGGCAAGTCGAACGTCATCGACCTGATGGCGGCGCTGAAGGCATCGGTCGACGGCAAGAAGGCAGCGCCGACGAAGGCCGCCGCCAAGAAGCCCGCCGCCAAGGCCAAAAAGTCCGCCTGACATGGCCAAGACTGCCGATCCGCTCGCGCAATATAATGCCAAGCGCGACTTCGCGCTGACCGCCGAACCGGCGGGCAAGGTCGTCAAGGGCCAAGGCACCAAAAACGGGGGCGCTTCATCGTCCAGAAGCACGACGCGACGCGGCTGCATTACGATTTCCGTATCGAAGTCGACGGCGTGCTCAAGAGCTGGGCGGTGACCAAGGGGCCGAGCGCCAATCCCGACGACAAACGGCTCGCGGTGCGGACCGAGGATCATCCGATGAGCTATGCCGAGTTCGAAGGCATCATCCCCAAGGGCCAATATGGCGGCGGCACGAGTAATGCTGTGGGATCGCGGCAGCTGGGCGCCGATCGCGGGCAAGAGCGCCAGCGATATCGACAAGGGCCACCTCCACTTCACGCTCGACGGGAGAGCGGATGAAGGGCGAGTGGATGCTCGTCCGGATGAAGCCGCGCGGCAAGGAAAAGCGCGAGAACTGGCTGCTGAGAAAGATCGACGACGCCTATGCCGGCGGCAGCGACGATCTCGTCGCGCGCGAGCTGACCAGCGTGCTGACCGGCCGGACGATGGCCGAAATCGCCGCCGACGAGGACGGTGCGCAGTCGCTGAAGGGCAAGAAGGGCCAGGCATTCAACGCCGCGATGACCGAGGCCGCCGAACACAATGCCAAGATCGCAAAAAGGCGCGGCAAAACCGCGAAGAAAAGCAAAGGAGCCGGCGAGCCGCCCAAATTCCGCCCGCTCCAGCTCGCGACGCTCGTCGACGACGTCCCAACCGGCAATGGCTGGTTCCACGAGATCAAGTTCGACGGCTATCGCGCGCTGGTCGCTGCGTCGGGCGACGACGTCCATGTCTACACGCGCAACGGCAAGGACTGGACCGAGAAGTTCGGTCCGCTGGTGCGCCATATCGCCGCGCTCGACCTGCCGCCGTGCCTGATCGACGGAGAGATCGTCGCCTATGGCGATGACGGCAATCCCGATTTCTCGTCGCTGCAGGAGGTGCTCAAGCGAGGCCACGGCGCGCAGACCGAGGCAACGCCGATGCACTATTTCGCCTTCGACCTGCTCGATCTCGACGACACCGACCTCACCGGCCTCGGCAATCTCGAGCGCAAGGAGCGCCTCGAGGCGCTGCTCGCCGATGCCGCGCCGCCGATCCACGTCGCCGACCATGTCATCGGCGCGGGCGAAAAGCTCTACGCGGCGATGTGCGCCGCGGGGCAGGAAGGCATTATCGCCAAGCGCGCCGATGCGAAATATGCCGGGCGGCGAAACAAGCACTGGGTCAAGGTCAAGTGCACGCGGCGGCAGGAGTTCGTCGTCATAGGCTGGAAGGAATCGAGCGCCAAGGGCCGCCCCTTCTCCTCGCTGCTGCTCGCCCAGCACGAAGGCGACGAGCTCGTTTACAAGGGCAATGTCGGCACCGGCTTCAACCAGGCGGTGATGGACGACCTTGCCGAACGCTTTGCCAAACTCGCGCGCAAGACGCCGCCGGCCGAAGTCGACAAGGCGAGCGCACGCAAGGTCCACTGGCTGACCCCAAAACTCGTCGCCGAGATCGCCTTTGCCGAATTCACCGCGGGCGGGTCGGTCCGCCATGCGAGCTATCTCGGCCTGCGCGAGGACAAGGAGGCGAAGAACGTGACCCCCGAAGTGAAACAGCCCGTTCCCGCCACCCGCGCAAGCGACGTCAAGATATCGAGCCGCGACCGCGTCATCTTTCCCGAGGCAAAGGCGACCAAGGGCGATCTCGCCGATTATTACGCCGCAATTGCGCCCGTCATGCTGCCGCACTGCGCCAACCGACCGATCAGCCTCGTCCGCTGTCCGCAGGGACGGGCGAAGAAATGCTTCTTCCAGAAACACGATTCGGGTTCGTTCGGCGACCATGTCAAACACGTGCCGATCCGCGAAAAGGACGGCGGGCACGAGGACTATCTCTATCTCGATGATGCCGACGGCCTGCTCGCCTGCGTCCAGATGGGGACGATCGAGTTCCATGGCTGGGACAGCCATGTCGAGACGCTGGAACGGCCCGACCGGATGATCTTCGACCTCGATCCCGACGAGGGATTGGGCTTCGAGAAGGTCAAGAAGGCGGCCGTCGACATCCGCCAGCACCTCGCCGATATCGGCCTCGTCAGCTTCGCGATGCTGTCGGGCGGCAAGGGCGTCCATGTCGTCGTGCCGCTCGACCCCGGCCACGACTGGGACACGCACAAGGATTTTTCCAAGCGCTTCGCCGAAGCCTTGAGTCTCGCCGAACCCGACCGCTTCGTCGCGACAATGTCGAAGGCCAAGCGCAAGGGAAAGATCTTCATCGATTACCTGCGCAACCAGCGCGGCTCGACCGCGGTCATGCCCTATTCGGCGCGCGCGCGAGACTGCGCGCCGGTTGCCGCGCCGGTCGGCTGGGACGAACTCGCCGCCATCGACGGCGCCGGCCGCTGGACAATTGCCGATAGCGACGAACTGCTCGCGCGCGCCGCGTCGCCCGACCTCAAGGGTTGGGGCTTCGCCGCGCAGGTCCTGCCGGGGCTTTAGCGCGAGCGTTTGGCGCTGCGCGGCCTCTCTGCTAGGAGGCACGCCCGCCTGCCCCGCGATTCCCGGATCCCAACGCAATGAGCCTGCCCCTCCCGATTGCTGTCGCCGCGCTCTACCGCTTTACCGCGTTCGACGATTGCGACGCGATCCGCGACAGTCTCGCCGTCGCCTGCACGGCGCACGGTATCAAGGGCACGTTGCTGGTCGCGCGCGAAGGCATCAACGGGACGATCGCCGGCAGCGATGACGCGCATCGAGGCCGCGCTCGCCGCGATCCGC
Organism: uncultured Alphaproteobacteria bacterium; assembly: GCA_963800335.1. GTDB lineage: Bacteria > Pseudomonadota > Alphaproteobacteria > Sphingomonadales > Sphingomonadaceae > Flavisphingopyxis. The sequence goes on from CAWDAN010000005.1 coordinate 193,741, forward strand.
GCGCTGCCCGGTTGCGCCGACCTTACCGTCAAGCGCTCGCGCGCCGCGACGATGCCCTTTTATCGCATGAAGGTCCGCGTGAAGGCCGAGATCGTGACGATGGGGCAGCCCGATCTCGACCCCGCGCGCGATGCCGGCACCTATGTCGCGCCCGCCGAGTGGAATGCGCTGATCGACGATCCCGCCACCATCGTCATCGACACGCGCAACGATTACGAGGTCGCAATCGGCAGCTTTGCCGGCGCGATCGATCCGGGCACGCAGCGCTTCGGCGATTTCCCGGCCTGGTTCGAGGAGAACCGAGAGACGCTGACCCAGGGCAAGCCGCAGCCGAAGATCGCGATGTTCTGCACCGGCGGCATCCGCTGCGAAAAGGCGACCGCGTTCCTGAAGCGCGAGGGGCTCGAGCAGGTCTATCATCTCGACGGCGGCATCCTCGCCTATCTCGAAAAGGTCGCGCCCGAGGACAGCCGCTGGCAGGGCGAATGTTTCGTCTTCGACGAACGCGTCGCGATCACCCACGGTCTCGCGACGGGTACGCACGGCCTGTGCCGCGCCTGCCGCATGCCTGTCGGGCCCGAGCAGCGCGCCTCCGAACTCTACGTCGAGGGCGTCAGCTGCCCCGCCTGCCACGCGACGCGCAGCGACGCCGATCGCGCCCGCTATGCCGAACGCCACCGCCAGAGCGAGCTCGCCAGGGCGCGCGGCCTCGCGCATGTCGGCGCAGTGCTTTCCGGCAGCGATGACTGAGCCCGTCCTCTACAGCTTCCGCCGCTGCCCCTATGCGATGCGCGCGCGCATGGCGCTGATCGCCAGCGGCATCGCCTGCGAGATCCGCGAGGTGAAGCTTCGCAACAAACCGCCCGAAATGCTTATCGCCTCACCCAAGGGCACCGTGCCCGTCCTCGTCCTGCCCGACGGCACGGTGATCGACGAGAGCATCGACATCATGCGCTGGGCGCTCGGACAGAACGATCCCGAGGACTGGCTGGCGGGCGATGACGAAGCTCTGATTGCAGACCAACGACGGCGCCTTCAAACACCATCTCGACCGCTATAAATATGCCGATCGCCACGATGCCGACCCGGTCGTACATCGCGCCGCAGGTCTCGCCATTCTGCGCGATCTCGAGGCACACCTGGCTGCCACCGCCTATCTCTGCGGCGCTCGCCGCACGCTCGCCGACATCGCGATCATGCCCTTCGTCCGCCAGTTCGCCGAGACCGACCGCGGCTGGTTCGACGCGCAAGCCGCTCCCGCGCGTCCAGCGCTGGCTCGCCGACCTGCGCGCCTCAGCATTGTTCGAAGCAACGATGGTCCGCCGCGAGCCGTGGCGCAGCGAGACGAGCACCGCCACGCACTAATGGAAATCGCGGCTTTTCGGCAGGATGCGCACGTTGCGAGGATGGCCCGACACCGCCGGCGGCAGCGCGCGCCCGCGCGGATCGGCACGCGTTGCGGGGATACGGATCGCCTGCTTCATCCCGCTCATCGTCCGGGCCGGGCGATTGACTTCGTCGGCGCGCGCGACCGACGGGGCGAGCAGGTCGTGCGACAGCTCGGCGAGCCGCTGCGTCGCGTCGATGAGCTCGCTGACGATGACGTGGATCACCTCGTCGTCCATCTCGACGCGGCCCTTCACCTCCATCAGCCGCGCGCCCATGATCACGCGGCGGTATTTCTCCATCGTGTCGGGCCAGACGACGAGGTTGACGACGCCGGTCTCGTCCTCGAGCGTGATGAAGCACACCCCCTTGGCGCTGCCCGGCCGCTGGCGGATGAGGACGACGCCCGACACCTGGACGAACTGCTTGAACTTGAGGCCCCTCAGCCGGTCGGCGGGAGTGAAGCCGCGCTCGCGCCAGGTCGTTCCGCAGGAAGCTCACCGGATGGGCTTTAAGGCTGAGGCGGGTCGTCTGGTAATCGGCGACGACATGTTCGCTGAGCGGCATCGCGGGGAGCAAATGCTGCGCCTTTTCCGCCCCCTCGTCGCGCGCATCGGCAGCGGCGAACAGCGGCAGGTCGAGCGCGGGCTTGAGCGCGCGCGCATCCCATAACGCCTGGCGCCGGTCGAGGCCGATCGAGCGGAAGGCGTCGGCGGCGGCGATCCGTTCGATCACGCTCGGCGACAGGCCCGCGCGGGCATGGAGGTCGGCAACGCTGGTAAAGCGCCCGCCCTCCTGCGCGCCGCGACCAGCCGCGCCGCCCAAGCCTCGCGCAGGCCATCGACCTGGCGCAGGCCGAGGCGCAGCGGCGGCGAGACGTCGCCATATCCTTCGAGACTGTTGTCCCAGCCGCTATGGTTGACGTCGATCGCGCGCACCTCGACACCGTGATCCTGCGCATCGCGGACGATCTGCGCGGGCGCGTAGAAGCCCATCGGCTGCGAGTTCAACAATCCGCAGGCGAAGGCGGCGGGGTAATGGCATTTGAGCCAGCTCGACACATAGACGAGATGCGCAAAGCTCGCCGCGTGGCTTTCGGGGAAGCCGTATTCGCCAAAGCCGCGGATCTGGTTGAAGCAGCGCTGGGCGAAATCGGGATCGTAGCCGCGCGCGATCATCCGCCCGACCATCTTGTCCTGCAGTTCGTCGACCATCCCGCGCGAACGAAACGTCGCCATCGCCTTGCGCAACTGGTTGGCCTCGGCAGGCGAGAATTTCGCCGCGTCGAGCGCGATCTTCATCGCCTGCTCCTGGAAGATCGGCACGCCCAGCGTCCGGTCCAAGATACTGGTCAGCTCGTCGGGGGGGCCGTGCGCGGGGCCCGGCTTGGGGATATCGACGCTCTCGGCGCCGCGCCGGCGTTTGAGATAGGGGTGGACCATGTCGCCCTGGATCGGCCCTGGCCGGACGATCGCGACCTGGATGACGAGATCGTAGAAGCGCCGCGGCTTGAGCCTCGGGAGCATGTTCATCTGCGCGCGGCTTTCGACCTGGAACACGCCCAATGAATCGCCCTTGCGCAGCATCGCATAGACCGCCGGATCCTCGCGCGGCACGCTCGCCAGCGTCTCGCGCCGGTCGTGATGTTCGCCGAGCAGGTCGAGGCATTTGCGGATGCAGGTCAGCATGCCGAGCGCGAGGATGTCGATCTTCAGGATCCCGAGCGCGTCGATATCGTCCTTGTCCCATTCGATGAAGCTGCGATCGGGCATCGCGCCGTTGCCGATCGGCACGGTTTCGACCAGCGGACCCTGCGTCAGGATGAAGCCGCCGACATGCTGCGACAGGTGGCGCGGCATGCCGATCATCTGTTCGGTCAGGTGAAGCACGCGCTTGAGCTGCGGATCGCTGAGGTCGAGCCCGGCCTCCTCGGCGTGCTTTGCGGCGATCTCGCGCCCGTGCGATCCCCAGACTGTGCGCGCCAGCGCCGAGGTGACGTCGGCAGACAGTCCCATCACCTTGCCGACCTCGCGGATCGCCATGCGCGGGCGGTAATGGATCACCGTCGCGCACAGTCCCGCGCGATGCCGGCCATAGCGCGCATAGATATACTGGATCACCTCCTCGCGCCGCTCATGCTCGAAATCGACGTCGATATCGGGCGGCTCCTTGCGCTCCTCCGAGATGAACCGGTCGAACAGCAATTCGTGCGCGGCGGGATCGACCGCAGTGATTTCGAGGCAATAGCACACCGCGCTGTTGGCCGCGCTGCCGCGCCCCTGGCACAGGATCGGCGGATCGCAGCCGCGCGCGAAATCGATGATGTCCTTGATGGTGAGGAAATAGCGCGCGATTTTGAGCTTGGCGATCAGCGCCAGCTCGCGCGCGATCACCGCATCGACCTTGTCGGGCACGCCGCCGGGATAGCGGTTCGCCGCGCCCTCGCGGGTCAGGATCGCGAGCTGTTCGTCGGGGCTGCGGCCCGCGGGCACCGGCTCGTCGGGATATTCATAGGCCAGCTCGGTCAGGCTGAAGGCACACGCATCGGCGACATCGCGCGCGGCGTGGATCGCGTGCGGCCAGCGCGCAAACAGCCGGATCATCTCGTCGGGCGATTTCAAATGCCGCTCGGCATTGGCGTGGAGCGTCAGGCCGGCGCGCGCGATCGTCGTCTTTTCGCGGATACACGTCATGATATCCTGCAACGGGCGGCGTTCGGGCGCGTGGTAATGCACGTCGTTGGTCGCAAGGATCGACAGGCGATGCGCCGTGGCCATCGCGTCGAGCCGCTCGATCCGCGCGACATCGTCGCCGCGATAGAGATAGGCGGCGGCGACATGACGCAGGCTGGGCAAGCGCGCGGTCAGCGCCGCGAGCGTCGCCTCCGCTCCGCCATCGCCGCTATCGAGATCGTCGGGCGGCAGCCAGATCAGCTGCACGCCCTCCTGATGCGCGGCGAGCATGTCGAGCGTGATGTCGCAGCCGTCCTTGGCCTGCCACGCGCCCTCGGCGGTCGCCATCTTGGCGTGCGACAGCAAGGCCGACAGTCGCCCATAGGCCGCGCGATCGGCCGGATAGGCGAGGAAGTGATGGCCCTCGATCGTGACGAGGCGGCACCCGATCACGGGCCTGAGCCGCGCGGTCGTCGCCTCGGTGTGGAGCCGCACGACCCCGGCGAGCGTGTTGCGGTCGGCGATGCCGATCGCATCGTAACCCAGCCGCAATGCCGCCAGCACGAGGTCGACCGCATCCGACGCGCCGCGCAGGAACGAAAAGCAGCTCGCCAACCCAAGCTCGACGAAATCGGCGCGCGGATTGGGCGCAAAACCGCTGTCGTCGACCTGCGCCAGCGTCCGCCGGTCAGGGGTCAGCGGTCCTTCAGGCATGATGCGCCCGGCTCACGCGAACAGCCCGTGCAGATACCAGTCGGGTATGCCGCCGCGCCCGTCGCCGATCAGCCCGTGGCGATAGATCCAGTAACGCCGACCGCTTTCGTCCTCGATCCGGTAATAATCGCGTAGCCGCGCGCTCGACCGCTCGCGCCACCATTCGGGAGCGATCCGCTCGGGCCCCTCGACACGGACGATGTCGTGCAGCCCGCCGCGCCAGCGGAAACGGCGCGGCAGTCCTTCGGGCGTGGCATAGATGACGGTGATCGCCTCGGCGCGGTCGAGCAGCTTGAGCGGACGATGATGGAAGCCGAGGTCGAGTTGAAGGCGCGGCGCGGTGGCGCTCACTGCGGCCCAGCGTTGCGCGCGTTCGGGCAAATGGCTAGCCTGCGGGCGCGGGACTGCGCACCGCCTGTGGTCCAAGCCGCGTCACCAGCCGGTCGACCAGCCGCGCTATGTCGCCCTCGCTCCCTCCCACGCTCTCGCCGTCGAGCCGAGCCTGGCCGTGGACCAGCGGCTCGGCCCAGATCGCGACGAGCCGCGCCTGGTCGATGCCCAGCCCGGCATCGATATCATCGAGCCGCTCGTCGAACAGAGCCGCGATATGCGCCGGATCGCGCGACGGCGAGGCGAGCTCGACACGCCGGTCGATCGCGCCGCCGTCGACGCGCCACAACAGCAGCAGCAGGCGGCGCGCGCCCTGCCGCTTGGCCTCCAATGTCCGCGCCAGATCGCCGGCGAGATCGGCGATGACGCGCTTGACGAGATCGCTATGGCGCAGCGGCTCCATCAGCCGCCGGTCGGCCTGCGCAGGCGGATCGGCGACAATCGGCACCAACGGTTCGGGCAGGCGACCGGTCAGCTGGTCGATCCGCATCAGCGGGTTGGCATCGGCCGAGCGGCGGTTGCGAAAGCGCCGCGCCAGTCCGGCGCGCGGCACGCTGAGGATATCGCCGATGCTCTTCAATCCCAACCGCGTCAGCAGCACGATGAGATCGTCGTCGAGCCGCAGCGCCGCGACGGGCAGCGGCGCGAGCGCGGCGGGAATCGCGTGCGGGGTCGAGCAGCACGCTCTGCGTCGCGGCCGTAATGCGACAGCGCCCATGCCGCGCCCGCGGTCGGGGCGATCGCGCTGCGCGCATCATAGCCCTGCGCCGCATAACGCGCCTCGATCTCGGCCAGCATCGCCGCTTCGCCATCGAACAGATGCGCCGATCCGGTCGCGTCGAGCAGGATCGCATCGGGCCGGTCGGGCGCGCTCCACGGTCCCCAGCGCTGCGCCGCCAGCGCCATTTTCTCAAGCGTGGCATCGTCGCCCATATGGTCCGACGGCACCGCGACGATGCCCGGATCGAGCATCCGCGCGTCGGTCAGCCGCGCCCCGGCACGCGCGCCGATCGCCGCTGCGGGCGGGTTGGCGGCATCGATCCTGGGACCGTGCGCACCCTCGGTGACGAGCACCGTCGGCGCGTCGGCAAGCGCCGCTTCACCCCGTCGCGAGACGATCCGCGTCCAGCGGTCGATCGCGAAGTTCGGGAACCAGATCGAGACGATCGCCCGGCCAGGCCGCTCGCTCCGCGTCATCGCCGCCGATCCCGTAACCGAGATGGAACGCTCCGGGCCTCAGCCCGCGCGCGCGAAACAGCTCGGCGCGGCAGGTCGGCGCGCCCGGCGCGCGCTCGTTCCAGCGATGCGCCAGGCTCGGTGCCGCCGCCGCCCGCCAGCGCATCCGCGCCGCCGACAAATTGGCGTGCCCGTCCTTGCGAACGAGGATCAGCGGCACCCCGCTCGCCTCGCTCGCCAGCACCAGCCGCCGCGTCGCGGTAAAATCGAGCGGCTTGGGATCCTCGGCGAGCTCGCCGATCACGAAGGACAGTGCGCGGCATCTTACGCCCTCCTCCATCGCCCACAGCGCATCGACGGGGCGCGGCGCGGCGATATGGACGAGCTGGCTGCGCAGGTGCGGCGACAGGCCGTGGAGATAGGGCCGGCCCGAGCGGCGGATGCTGGCGCGGTCCTGGACCCACAGCCACGGCTTGGCGGGCATATTCTCGCCCGCGAAACTGCGCGCACAGGCGAGCGCGAGCGCCTCTGCCGAGACGTCGTCGCCATGCTCCGAAAATTTCCCACAGAGAGGCCGGCAAGGCGAGGTCGGGCGACCAGTCGCCGCCGTCGCCGCGCGCCAGCGCGCCTGCAGGAAACGCCGCGCGCAGGCGCTCGAGCGTCGGCAAGACGGCAGCGGAAGAGGCGATATGCGAAGCATGAGACACAAGGACAATAAACCCGAATCGGTTGAATGTTCCTATTATGTTCTCAATTGCTCCAATGCTCAAGCGGAGAACAGGTCGCGACCCTCGCCGGGCTTGTAGCCGCCCCATGGCTCGGCGGTCGGATCGACCGTCATCGCCTCGCTCGCAAAGGGCCGCTGCAGCGCCAGTATCTCGTCGAAACTGCCGTTGAGCCAGCGTTCGTGGTCGTCGCGCGCCAGGATCACGGGCATCCGATCGTGAACCGGGGCGACCGCCGCATTGGCTTCGGTCATCACCCCGGCATAGACATCGCCCCACTCGGCCGAGGGACGCCACAACCCGGCCCAGGCGAACACCGGCTGGTCGGTCACCGAAAACCAGGTGCGCGTCTTGCGCCCCTTGTCGCCCGCCGCCTCGGCAAAGGTCTCGACCGGGATCAGGCAGCGCCGCGCCGGATTGGCCGCCGCCGATTTCCAGAACGGGCTGGCCAGGTCGCGCGCGTTGTTGACCGGCTTGGGCCTAGCGACCTTGCCCGCCTGCTCGGCGCGGGCGCGCATCTCGCGCGTCACCAGCGGAAAGCCCCAGGTCATCGCCTCGATCCGCCGCGCGCCCGACACCTCGCGCACGACCATGCCGGGCAGGCCGGGAAACACCTCCTCGGCCAAATTGGGCAGCGCCGCGTCCTGATCGAACGCGGCGTCGAACAGCCGCGCCACTTCGTCGAGCGACTTGCGCGTTTTATAGAGGTTGCACATCGCTCCGATTAGGCCGCGCGATTCCGCCACGCGTCAAGCCCCGCCCGGGGCCGACCGGTCAGGGGCCAACGAAGACCGACGAGCCGTTCTTGCGCTCCTTGGCACTGTACAGCGCCTCATCGGCGGCAATGAAAAGCTTGTGCGGATCGCGTCCGTGCGCCTCGGCGTCGAAGGCGAGGCCGACCGACACGCTCAGCGGCAGCAGGTGACCCTGCCATACCACCGGCGCAAGAAGATCGCCGATCAGCGCATGGACCGCGCTCTCGGTCTCGCTGCGCGATCCCGACAACGGCAGCAGCACCGCGAACTCGTCGCCGCCGATGCGCGACACCAGGTGCGCCTCGCCGAACGCCTCGCGCAAGCGCCTGGCAAACGCGATCAGGCAGGCATCGCCCGCGGCATGCCCCCAGCAATCGTTGACCAGCTTGAAATCGTCCATGTCGAACAGGATCAGCGCGCCGGTATGCGCATTTCCCGGCCCGCCATTGGGCCGGTCGAGGAAATGCTGGAAGCGCGACCGGTTGGCGACACCGGTCAGCGGATCGCACTCGGCCTGCGCGCGCAACGCCTCCCACCGCGCGCGCTCCTCGGTAATATCCTGCTTCATGCCGTAGAGCGTCCTGATGCGCCCGTGCGCCGCGCGCGTCGCCGCGGTGATCCGGATCCAGCGCTCGATGCCGTCGGCGCGGGTGATGCTCGCGTCGAGGGTAAAACCCGCACCCGTCTCGATCGCCCGCGAGCGCTTGCGTTCGAGCTGTTCGCGCGATTCCTCGCTGTACATCTCGATCGTTGCGCGGCGATCTGGCGCCCGCTCTTTCGACAGGCCGAACATGTCGAAAACCCCGTCGGTCCAGCTCAGCCGGTCGCTGGCAAGGTCGCACGACCAAGCGCCGATCGGGAGCAGCGCCGCCGCGAGATCATAGAGCTCCGACGCATTGGGCCCGACATCGTTCGATATCGAAAGCTCCATGCGCAGGGCTCTTCGCGCGACTGGCTGATTCATCGACGTCGTCCCTCATTGCCCCCGAAACCCCGCACGCGGCGGGTCGAGTTCGTCGGGCGTAGCATGTCGGAGTAAACGCGCATTAAACACCGGCGCAAAAGATCTTGCGAGCGCGATGTCGCGTGCGTGGCCGGAAAGCCCGACTCAGACCGGGACCGAAATCCGCTTGCCGCTGAAGACCGATTGCCAGTTTTCGATCTCCTCGACGACAACCTCATCGGTCGCGTGAATCAGTTCGGCGACGCTGCTGTACTCGAGTCGGCTGATCGGCGCGGCCATCAGCAGGTCGATCCGGGATTCGATCAGCGAAAGCTTTTCGGCCGTGACCTCGGATATCGCGGCGAATCGTTCGAAATCACCGAAATAGCGGATGCCCGCGATCGCTCCGCCCAAGGTCGGGAGGACGACGCCGAGCACCGTGAAATATTTCGCCGCATGCCTCAGCGTTTCCTCGTCGAGACCGCCAAGCGCGTTGAGCGATGCCAGCACCAGATAGGTCGCCACGGTAACCACCGCGGCGACAAACAGCCCCTCGGCCAGATGGTCGAGCCCCGCATGCACACGTTCAAGCCGATCCGCCTTGGACTCGTGATACGCGCGCTGCGGGACGACGTGATGGTCGCGCAGCATCGCCAGTACCGCCGCCAGATAGGCCTTGCCGACACGCGCGATCGGCAGGCCGACGTCGCGCAGCGCGTGACGGGCATAGGCTTCGGGCCACGACGTGTCGGTCCCGCAGGGCCATCGGCCCACCGGGCGCGCAACGCCGAGCGCGAGCAATAACGGGCTGTGACGGAGATATTCGGCGACGCGGCGCGTCTCGAACCAGCGATCGTGCAGCCTATGCCGTTGTCCGCGCACCGTGATCAGGATGATCCACGCGAGCAGCGCGAGTTCCATTGCGGCAAACAACCATTTACGATCGACATCGACGAAGGGAAGATACGCCACCCCGCTGGTGATCGCGAGGCTCCCGAGGACGAAATTGACCGTCATGCCTGCGCGATATCGGTCTGACAGGTGCGCCGCGATGCCGTCGGCCCAGGCGAAGCGGAACAACACCTCGTCGGCAATCCTTCGCGCCAGCTTCGTGTCGCCGCCGGGAAGGCTTTTGACGGCGGCAAGGATCGGCGCACCGCTGCCGCCCGCATTCGCATCGGGCCGTTCGTAGCGCTGGACCACCGAACCCAGTCGCCGTTTCAGGCCCCCGCCGCCGAACAATGCCTCGACGCGGCGATAGGCGTGATAGCGCCAGTCACTCCTCTCGCGCCAGCGTTCGGCGGCAAACGGGTCCTCGATGTCCGGGTTCTGGCTTGGTGCCTTGGCAATCGGACCGGAATCGGCGCCGAGCGGATCGACGCTCATCCGGACGATCTCGGCCAGTTCGGCAAAGCCCTGCTCGCGCGTCGCCTGCGATGCGCAATCGACCAGCGACTCGGGCGCATGCAGGATGCGCCAGTCGCGCGGCCGGGCGGGATCGATCCACAGTACCGGCGCGCCTAGGTTGAGCGCGGTCGCGACGGTGTGGCCGGTCCCACCGACATTGGCGGTCGACTGACCGTCCCAATAGGCGATCACGAGATCGCTCTGCTCGATCAGGATATGCGCCGCCAGGCCCGCGCGGCGACCGCTTTCAAGGCCGAACAGCTGCGCCTGCGCGAAATCGTCGGGGGAATCGAGCATCGCGAGGAAAAGCGTCGTAATCATCAAGTCCTGGTCGGCCAGTTCGAACAATCGCGCGCGATCGGCGAGCGCATCAATCGCTGCCACGCGCGCGCGCACACCTTCGTTGCTGGCGCGCTCGCCCGCCAAGATGGCGCGGGCATCGCCGGCCGACACAGGCTGAGCGTTGATCGCGGCGTTGAGCGCGCGACCAAAGGGTAGCGGGCTGACCAGCTCCCATCCGCGATCAAGCGCCATGTGCGCCGCAATCTGGTCGATTCCGTCGGAAAACAACGTGTTCAGCCGCGTCGGCGCCAGGCCGGGCCGAGCCGCCGCGCTCGCCACGGGCGGGGCCGCGCGGTCGATGGCGGCGAATATTTCTTCGAAATCGGCGCGAATGGTTAAGTGGTTCTTGGGAAAGGCCGAATGGGTCGAACGATGGCCGGTGACCGCGACAGTAAATCTTCTCGGCGGCGGTGGCGGGGCCAAGGCCTTATCCTTCCTCGACAATCGATCGCGCATGAACAGCGTCCGTCCCCCTTGCCGATTTAGCGTGCCTACCACCCAACCGTGACGATTGATTGGCAAAAAGCAACAAGCTTGTCGATTGATCGATAATAGAGTAATTTATGGTCTTTAAGGGAGAGTCTCATGAACGATCGCAAGAACGCTTCTGATTCCGGCCAACCGTCGAGCAACGTGACCGGCAACCCTGACGACCGCAAAATGCGCGGCAACCCCGACGACCGCAATGCCTCGGTCATGGGCAACCCCGATGATCGGACGATGCGGGGGAATCCCGACGACCGTAACGCCTCGGTCGCGGACAACGCCGATGATCGACCGATGCGCGGGAACCCCGACGACCGCTGATTGCACTGCGGTGGGGGATGATCGACAGACGCCGAGTGACGTCTCGCACGATTCTGGCCTGCGCCGGGAGTGCCCGACGTGAGTCAAAAGCTCTGGTCGATCGCTTTCGCTCCGGCGAGTGAAGGTCGCTACCACGTGACCGTGCGGCGGTCGGGCGCGGTACACCGTTTCGAAACGCCCTTGCCGCCCGACATCTCGGATCTCTGGGCGCCTCCTGCCGACGGCACGCCGCAAACGCGCAGCTTTCGGGGCAACGTTGCGACGATGTCGCCCGAGTCGCGATTCTTCAGCGCGGGCAACCTGCCAACACTCAAGGATATCGGCGACCGGATGCTCGGCGCGGTATTCGATCTTGCCAATCCCGGCGAGGGACCAAAGCTGGTCGGTGCGCTCGAGGACCGCATATCGGACAATGACGGGATCGAACTGCAGATCGACCTGTCGCAGGCCGCTGAGCTCTCGGGCATCCCGTGGGAGTCGCTCTACCTCAAATCGAAGGACCGGTTTCTCGCGATCGGGACCACATCGAACATCGTTCGCCGCCTCGATGCGCAAAGCGAGCTCCCGCCGCCGGTCGAGCGCCCGATCCGCGTTCTCGTCGCCGCCGCCAATCCGCATGCCGATCTCGATACGACGCTCGAACTCGGCAATATCGAGCGGCGCATCTCCGAACTTGTCGGCGAGGGCGACCATGATTTCGTCATCACATCTCTGCCCAAGGCGACGCGCGACGATTTTCGCCGCAAGGTCCGCGACTGGAAGCCGCACATCATCCATTATATCGGCCACAGCGCGTTTATCGAAAACAGCGGCTATCTCTATTTCGAAACAACCAAGGCGGGCCAGAAGCACGACCGCGTCGATGCCGAAACGCTGCGCAACATGCTGCTCAATTTCCGGCCTTGGCTGGTCGTCCTCAACAGCTGCGAAAGCGGGCTGACCTCGGCCGCCGCGCCGATGGCAGGGGTGGCACAGAACCTGCTGGTGCGGCTCAATATCCCTTTCGTAGTCGCGATGCAGCATCCCGTTTCGGACGATGCCGCGATCAGTTTCAGCCAGGATTTCTACGCCGCGCTGACCGAGGGGCGATCGATCTCCGATGCCGTCACGCTCGGTCGCAACGCGATTGCCAGCAACGCCGACGAGCGGACCCAGGTCGAACTTATCACGCCCGCTCTCTACACCTCGGGTGAAACTGACCGGATAGCCTTCACCGCCGATGCGGCTGCCGCAACCCCGGTTGTCGCGCCGCCGGTTGCCGGCGATGCCGGGGCGGCCGAGCCCGGTGCCCCGGCCAAGCCTGAAAAGACCGGCCTGTTGTCGAAGATCGAGCTTTCGGGCAACCGCTTGGTCGCGGTGATCGGAATTGCCGTGGCAGCCAGCGCCGGGCTGGTCGCGACCCGCGACAACATCAAGGAACTGATCGGCTGGGATTCAGCCCCGCCCGCCGAGCAACGCGCCGACCTGTCCCCCGACGCGCCAGCGCCTGCAGGCCCGGCATCCGAGGCCGTGTCCGATATCGCGCTCGCCGCCGAAGAGGCACCGGTCGACACGGTCGTGGCCGCATCGGCCACGGCAATCGCGCTGTCACCCGGCGAGCCGGCGCGCCTACCGTCGGTCGGTGCAGTGCACGTCGCCGCTTCGCCGCCTCAGCCAATGGCTCCGGCGCAAGCAATGCCGATGATGCCCGGAGGCGTCGAATTTGCCGATATTCCCATCCCGCCGCCGCCGCCCCCTCCCCCACCGCCACCGCCGCTTCAGGCGGCCGCCGCCGAGGAACTGCTCGCGATCGATTCCTCGCCTTATGCGGCCTATGTCATGGCCCCGCTCATTGCGATGGCAACAACCGCTGAGCCGACCGCGTGGTTGCCGCCGGCATTGTGCCAGGGCGCTGCGGGCACGGTCCCCTTTGTGCCAGGCAGCGCCGACCTTTCGCTCACCGGTCGCCTGGCCTTTCGCGAGGCGACCGACGCGATCAGGCAGTGTGCGCCGCAAGCAATCGAAGTCCGTGCCTCCGCCGCCGATGGCGGTCTCGACATGGCGCGCGCACGCGCCAACGCGATAGCCGCGCTGCTGTTTGACAGCGATGCCGCGCGGGGGGTTGCGATGACCGTCGCGATTGCCGCCCCCGTTATCGGGCAAGCCGCAGACCCGGTTGGCGGCGCGCCGATCGGATTTACTCCCGATATCGCGAGCGAACCTGCTGTCGACGTCGTGTTGACGCCGGATTGCGCGGTAGGCACCACGCCCCTCGTGTCGATCCCCTTTGCCCGCGATGCCGATATCGACGAGGTTGCCGCGTCCGGCGTCGACGCCGCCCCGAGCTTGACCGCGACCATGATCGGCGACGACCGGCGAGTTATCCTGTCAGGCCGCGCGAATGCAGATAGCCTCGTCGCGCACCAGCTGACGACTGCTCGGCTCAACGCTGTCGCGGTAAAGCTGTGGGTCGATCGCGGCATTACTGCCGACGCGCTGGTTCTGCGCGACATCGGCACAGCGTGCGCCGCAACCGATCCTGCCGCCGCCAGTCCGGCACTGGAGGATGGCCGCATCGATGTCAGCGTCGTGCCGCGTTCCGCCACCACGCCGTGAAATCCGGCGGTTGGAGCCTGACGCGGTCTAGCTCGGCAGCGTAAAGCCCATCGACGTGACGAGTACGGCGAATCTCGGGTCTTCGCGCAGCGGGGCGAGCAGCGGATCGTTGCGGGCCTGGACCAGACCCGAATCGCCCGCCTTGCGAGCGCGCTCGAGCGCATCGATCGCGCGGGTCGTGTCGCCCCATTGGGCCAGCACCCGCGCCTCCTGGTAGAGCGCGTTCTCGCCGAACTGTTTTTCCAGCTCTGCCAGCCGTGCCTGCCCGCCGGCGCGATCGCCGGTACGCGGCAATGTCATCGCGAGACCTTCGAGCCGGCTGAGCGCGCGCTTCTCCGCCGCGAACTGCGCGAGCGCCGCGGTATAGTGGCCTTCGATGTAATCGATCTGGCCAATATTGCTGTGCGCCGCGCCCATTTCTGGGTTGAGCGTCAACGCACGTTCGAACGCGACGCGCGCGGCCGGATAATCTCGGGCAAGGTATTCAAGCATGCCCTTGGTGCGATACGTTGTCGGGTTGAGCGGATCGAGCCGCATCGCCAAATCGATCGCCATGCGGCTGTCGGCGAACTGGCCTATCCGCGCCATGAAGGTTGCATAGCCCTGCAGTATGTCGGCATTGCCCCGGCCGTAGACAAAGGCCTTGCGATACGGCGGCTCTGCCGCCTTGGCATCGAGCCGGCCGTTGAACAGGACATAACCGAGCGCGGCATGGGCAGCGGCCAGCCGCGGCGCAAGCGCGACCGCCTTTTTCGCCGATGCGATCGCCGTATCATATTGGACCGACAGCGCGACCGAGCTGGGATAGCTGTTGGCAATCGCCGTTTCGACACGCGATTTCCCAGCCCACGCGGCGGCGTAGCCGGGATCGGCGGCGATCGCCGCCTTGAACTGCGAAAGTGCGGCGCGGTCGGTGTTCTCGTCGGCACCGAGCTGGTAAAGCGCCACCCCGTGCAGATAGGCGTCGTAGGCCACGGGATCGAGCGTGCCGCCGGTGCGCGACTTTCCTTGCGCGCCCCCGGTCGGAATCTCGATCGCGAGTGCCGCGGCGACGCGCCCGGCGATATCCGATTGCACCGCGAAGATATCTTTCAGGTTGCGGTCGTAGCTTTGCGACCAGCGATCGAACCCCGTCTTGCCGTCGATCAACTGGGCCGAGACGCGGACCTGGTCCCCCGACCGGCGCACGCTGCCATCGAGCAGGTAATCGACATCGAGCGTGTCGGCGATCTTCTTGGCATCGCCGCGATCGTCGCGGAACATATTCGACGATGTCTGCGCCGCGACCTGTAAGGCGTTGCTGTTGCTCAGCACCGCGCGCAGCTCTTCCGACAGCCCGTCGGAGAAATACGCCTGATCGGGTTCGCCGCTAAGGTTGGCGAAGGGCAGGATAGCGATGCTGCGGCCTTTCCCATCGCCGGCACTGCCGATCAGTCCCGATTGCCAGATCCCCACTCCAACGATTGCCGCGACCGCGCCGGTGCCGCCGATCGCCAGCGCGCGGCGTCGCGCCGGGCTGGTCGGTGTGCGCAATCGTCGCGCGTCCGGTCGGCGCAGGGCCGACGCGGTTCCGGTCAGCTGTTCGATGACCTTTACGATGTTGCGGAACTCGGCTGCGTCAGCATCGCCGCTCCAGCCCGAAAGGTCGATCGATTGGAACTGGCGAAAACCGAGCGGTGGCTTTGTCCCGTCGATCGATATCGGCACCATCCGGCGCTCGTCGCGGCCGATCGTGGCTTCGTCGCGCACCCAATGCGATCCGACCGATGCCGCCGACCATAAGACAACGACCGCGGCGGCTTCTTCGAGCGCGCGCTCGGTCGTCAGCGTATAGACGCTGCCAGCTTCGAGCAGCCCGTCCCACCAAACAGAAAATCCGGCCGCCTCAAGTGCTGCGATGATCGGTATCGCAAGCGCCTGGTCGCCTCGCGAATAGCTCAGGAAAATGTCGGGCGTTTCGTTCGGCGGGGGCTGCGTCTGGTCTTCGATCGTCATTTGCAGCCCCAATATTGCGCGTCCAATCGAGCCAATAGCTTAGCGCAGATACGAAGGTTGATCTATCGCAATGACGAAAAGCTCATGAGGGTCGCTTGGCATCTGCCAGCAGATTTGTCGCGCGGCAGGATCGCCAGCGTGGCAAAGCTCGCCAGCCAGTGTTCGCCCATGTAGTCGCCTGCGACATGCGGCAACGCCGCGGCGAGGTGCGCGACGATGGCATCGTCTATCACCGGCCATGCCGCCTCGTCGAAGGCGGGACGCAAGCCGCGCCAGCACCACGCGCGGCTGAGGTTGAGGCCATCGAGATGCGCGATCTTGCCGTCGCTACGATCGCTGACGCTGACCGGGACGAACAGGCTCGCCGGACGGCCTTGGGCAACGCCCGGCAGGAAGTCGCGCAACCATGATTGCGCCGTCGCGGCGGGCTGCGTCCGCACCATGCACAGCGCTTCGGTCAGCGCCGACGAGAGGAACTCGTCGCCGCCCGGCTCCCATGCCTGGCAGTCGCGATCGCCGAGATAATAACGCTGCGCCGCCTGCGCGATGTCACTGGCCAGATCGGCATCGAACGTGCGCGCCCATTCGTCGGCGAGGATGAGCGCAAAGGCGGTGTTGAAATGCGTGCCGGTGCGGATCGGATAGGTCAGGATCGACAGATAGTGCCGCAGCCGCAGCGCAAACGCGCGTGCCAGCGGTTCGAGCCTCGGGCCCCATGCGCTGGCGTCGCCGCGCGAGGCCTCGAGATGAAGCGCGAGCAGCCACGCCCAGCCATAGGGGCGTTCGAAGCCCGCCGATCCCGGCCGGTCGAGATAGGCCAACTCGGTCGCCAGCCGGTCGGCGGTGAAGCTCTCGTTCGCCAGCGCCTCGATCTCGGCGGCTTCGGCCATCTCGGGATAATGCCGGCGTAGCGTCAGCAGCATCCACCAGCCATGGACGCAGCTGTGCCAGTCGAAGCTGCCGAAAAACACCGGGTGCAGAACGCGCGGCGTCAGTGCGTCGGCGTCGTCACCCAGGACATGATCGAGCTTGTGCGGATATTCGCGGGTGACGTGGCCGAGCGCGATGCGGGCGAAGTGTCGCCGCGATCTCGGGGGTCATCGTAGTCACAGGAAGCTCGCGACATAGAGGATCGCGATATTGCACGCGAGCAGCGGTATCGCGGTCCCCACCTGCGCGCGGATGACGCCGTACTGGTCCTTGAGCTCGAGCAGCGCGGCGGGCACGATGTTGAAGTTCGCCGCCATCGGCGTCATCAGCGTGCCGCAGAATCCGGCGAGCATGCCGACCGCGCCGATCACCGCAGGGTTGGCGCCGTCGGCGACGATCAGGATCGGGACGCCGATCGCCGCCACCATCACCGGGAAGGCGGCAAAGGCATTGCCCATGATCATCGTGAACAGCGCCATGCCGAGCGCATAGACCAGCACCGCAAGGAAAACGCTGCCCTGCGGGATGACATTGCCGGCAATCCCGCCGATCACCTCGCCGACCCCGGCAAGCGCGAAGACCGCGCCGAGCGCGGCGAGCATCTGCGGCAGGAGCGCCGCCCAGCCGATCGAGTCCATCAGCCGGCGGCCTTCCTCGATCGGCGCCAGCACCGGCGGCTTGAGCCAGGCCATGCACACGCCGAGCGCGATCAGCACGCCGAGGCCGAGCAGGATCAGCGTCACCCAGCGCGGCTCGATCAGGCCGGCGTCCGTTGAGCGGGGTGTAATTGAACAGAAGCGTTCCCGCGAACGCGGTTATCGGGATGACCAGTGCGGGAAGGAACAGCCGGTTGCCCAGTCGCTTTGACAGCTCCTCGCGCTCGGCGAGATCGGTCGTCGGCGGATCGCCTCGGCCGAGCAGGTGAAAGCCCGCGATGCCGACCAGGACGAGCACGAGTACGCCGTTACCCAGGTCGCCGAGCGCATCGCCGAAGAAGAAGCTGATCGCGAGTAGGCCCCAGAAAGCGGCATTGCCGAACCGCCTGGCGTTGGTCCGGTCGATTGCGCTGGTCAGCGCGAAGGCGGCGAACACCGCCCCGGCGAGGACGTAGAGCCAGGTGAGCGTGATCATAGCTTGGCTCTCGCGAGCCGGGAATCGAACAGCATCAGCCGCGTCGCGTGGATGGCGAAGGCGCACACCGCGGTCGGGATTGCCCAGACCGAAATCTGCAACGGCGTCAGCGCGATACCGTATCCCGACATGACGCCCTGGATGAGCAGGATCGACGCGATCGCGACGAAGATGTCCTCGCCGAAGAACAGGCCGACATTGTCGGTTGCCGCCGCCATCGCCTTGACACGTTCGATGCTGGATTCGTCGAGTGGACCATGCGTTTTGAGCGCCGCGGCCTCGGCCATCGGCGCAACGAGCGGTCGCACCGTCTGCGCATGACCCGCGACCGACGTCAGCCCGAGCGCCGCGAGGATCTGGCGAAAGGCGAGATAGGCGATCAGCAGACGCCCGACCGTCGCGCCGCGCATCCGCTCGATTACGGCGCGGGCGCGTTGCTGCAGTCCAAAGCGTTCGAGCAGGCCGATCACCGGCAGCACGATCCAGATGATCGACACGTAGCGGTTCTCGTTGAACGCTTTGCCGAGCGCGGCGATGACTTCGAAGGGATCGAGTCCGCCGAGCAGTCCGGTCGCGATCGCCGCCACCGCGACGACCAGCAGCGGATTGAACTTGAGCACGAAACCCGCCACCACCAGCACGATGCCGAGCAAGACCCAATAATCGCTCATCCCGTCTTTCCTTCTGTGCCATTGTCTTCGGCGATCGGGCCGAAGCCGCCACCGCCCGGTGTCTCGATAACGAACGCGTCGCCAGGGGCCATGTCGGCCGATCCGGTCGCGCCGAGCGGTTCGATCCGCCCGTCGGCACGTTCGACCCAGTCGCGCCCCGGTGCCGCATCACCGCCGCCCTTCAGCCCGCGCGGCGCGATGCGCCGCCGGTTGGCCAGGATGTTGGCGCGCATCGCTTCGAGAAACGTGATCCGCCTTACGACGCCATTGCCGCCGTGATGCGCGCCGGTGCCGCCCGATCCGGGCCGGATCGAAAACGCATCGACCCGGACCGGCAGCCGCGTCTCGAGGATTTCGGGATCGGTCAGCCGGCTGTTGGTCATGTGCGTCTGCACCGCGTCAGTGCCGTCATGGTCGGGCCCCGCGCCCGATCCGCCGGCGATCGTTTCGTAATATTGGTGGTCGGCGTTACCGAAGGTGAAATTGTTCATCGTTCCCTGGCTCGGCGCGAGGCGCCCGGTCGCGGCGAACAGCGCGTCGGTAACGACTTGGCTGGTCTCGACATTGCCCGCGACCACAGCGGCGGGGAATTCGGGGTTGAGTATCGATCCATCGGGCACGATCAGCGTGACCGGCCTGAGACAGCCGTCGTTCATCGGGATATTGTCGTCGATCAGCGTCCGCACGACATAGAGCGCGGCGGCGCGGACAATCGAATGCGGGGCGTTGAAATTGTCCGTCGTCTGCGCCGAGCTCCCGGTGAAATCGAAGGTCGCCGCGCGCGCCGCGCGATCGACCGAAATGGCGACACGGATCTCGGCGCCATTGTCCATCGCATAGGTGAACGCGCCGTCGTCGAGCCGTTCGAGCAGTCGCCGGACCGATTCCTCGGCATTGGCAAGAACATGGCGCATATAGGCATCGACAACCTCGGCGCCGTAATCCTCGACGCTCGCGACGAGCGCTTCGGCGCCGCGCATGCAGGCTGCCAGCTGGGCATTGAGATCGGAGATGTTGCGCTCGATATTGCGCGCGGGGTGCGGCCCCGAAGCAAGCAGCGCGCGCATCTCGTCAGCGCAGAACCGCCCCTCGTCGACCAGCAGAACGTTGTCGATCAATATGCCTTCGTCGGCGATCGTCCGGCTTTCGGGCGGCATCGATCCCGCGGCAATCCCGCCGATATCGGCATGGTGGCCGCGCGCCGCGACGAACGCCGACGGGCGCGCGGCATCGGCGTCATAGAACACCGGGACGATGACGGTGATGTCGGGCAAATGCGTGCCGCCGCGATAGGGGTTGTTGAGGACATAGGCATCGCCGCGCCTGATCCCGCGCCCGTCGGCGGGCACGCCCTCGGCATTCGGGCCGCGCGCGTCGATGATCGTCCGGATGCTTTCGCCCATCGAGCCGAGATGGACGGGAATATGCGGCGCGTTGGCGATCAGCGCGCCCCCGGCGTCGAACAGTGCGCAGGAAAAGTCGAGCCGCTCCTTGATGTTGACCGATCGTGCGGTCGCCTGCAGCGCGACCCCCATTTCCTCGGCCACGCCCATGAACAGGTTGTTGAAGATCTCGAGGCTGACGGGATCGGACTCGGTGCCCGCGGCATGGCTGCGTTCGAGCGGCGCGACGCGCGTCACGATCAGCGTACCGTCACCGCTGCGCTCGGCGCTCCACCCGCTTTCGACAAAGGTCGTGCCGGTATCGTCGAGGATGATTCCCGGCCCCGCGACGGGCTCGCCCAACGCCATTTCGGCGCGGCGATAGGCGGGCCAGCGACCCGTCGTGTCGGGCCTGGCACCCGGCCCCGCAGGCGCGTCGCGCGCGGCAATGCGATCGGGCTCGGCGCTGACCGCTTCGGCGATGATCGCATCGACGATCACCGTCGCACGGTCGTCGCTATAGCCGAACCGCTTGCGGTGTTCGGCGTGGAACCGCGCGCGCAGCGCCTCGGCCGAAGCATCGGGAAACTCGATCGTCGTATCGCTCCCGGCGACGCGCAGGCGAACGCGCCGGGCAACGGCAATCCGGTCGGGCGCGATCCCCTGCTCGGTCAACGCGTCGCGCGCGTGCCCGGCGAGCTCGGCGATATCGGCGGCGTAATCCTCGCCGAGCGGGCGCATCAGGCTGGTCTCGCGGATGGCCTTCACTTCGGCGAGGCCGATGCCATAGGCCGAGAGCACCCCGGCGAGCGGGTGGATCAGGATCCGCGTCAT
Source organism: uncultured Alphaproteobacteria bacterium (assembly GCA_963800335.1). Classification (GTDB taxonomy): domain Bacteria; phylum Pseudomonadota; class Alphaproteobacteria; order Sphingomonadales; family Sphingomonadaceae; genus Flavisphingopyxis. The sequence goes on from CAWDAN010000005.1 coordinate 214,596, forward strand.
GCCGAGCGCGTCGGCAACGCGGCAGGCATGCTGGCCGCCGGCCCCGCCGAAACAGGCGAGCGCGTAGCGCGTCACGTCATGGCCGCGCGCGATCGATATCTTGCGGATCGCGCCCGCCATATTGTCGACCGCGATGGCGAGAAATCCCTCGGCGATCGCATCGAGCGCCATGTCCTGCCCGAGCGTGGCCTTGACCCGGTCGGCGACCTCCTGAAGCCGCGCCCGCGCCGCCTCGGGGTCGATCGGCTGCGTCCCGTCGGGGCCGAAAACGTGCGGGAAATGCGCCGCATTGATCCGCCCGAGATGGACGTTGCAATCGGTCACCGTCAGCGGTCCGTTCTTGCGGTAGCAGGCGGGGCCGGGATCGGCCCCCGCGCTTTCGGGCCCGGCGCGAAAGCGCATCCCGTCGAAGCGACAGATCGATCCGCCACCCGCGGCGACGGTGTGGATCTGCATCATCGGCGCGCGGATCCGCACGCCGGCAACCAGGCTGTCGCCGGTCAGTTCGAACGCCCCGGCATAATGCGACACGTCGGTCGATGTGCCGCCCATGTCGAAACCGATCAGCTGCGAATCGCCGTGCGGTGCGCTGGCGGCGACCATGCCGACGACGCCCCCGGCCGGCCCCGACAGGATCGCGTCCTTGCCGCGAAAGCTGCTCGCCTCGGTCAGGCCGCCGTTCGACTGCATGAACTTGAGGTCGACCGCATCGCCCAGCCCGCCCGCGACGCGGTCGATATAGCGGCGCAGGACCGGCGACAGATAGGCATCGGCGACGGTCGTGTCGCCGCGCCCGATCAGCTTGATCAGCGGCGCGACCTCGTGGCCGATCGATATCTGGGCGAAGCCGAGGTCGCGCGCGATCGCGGCGAGGCGCGTCTCGTGGTCGGGATAGCGCCAGCCATGCATCAGCACGATCGCGACCGCATCGATGCCGTCGTCGCGCAGTTTTGACAGCTGCTGGCGCGCGGCCGCTTCGTCGAGCGGCAGGAGCACCGTGCCGTCGACCGCTACGCGCTCGGCGATCTCGATCACTACGTCATAAAGACTATCGGGCAGGACGATGTGCCGCGCGAAGATGTCGGGGCGCGCCTGGTAACCGATGCGCAGCGCGTCGCCGAACCCGCGCGTGGTGACAAACGCGACCCGCTCGCCGCGCCGTTCGAGCAGCGCGTTGGTCGCGACGGTCGTGCCCATGCGCACCGATGCGACGTGCGCGCCGCCGTGCCGATCGCCCTCGCGCGCGACGATGCGACCGATGCCTTCGACCGCGGCGTCGACATACCGGTCGGGATCTTCGGACAGCAGCTTCTCGACATGACGCGTGCCATCGGGAGCGTGCGCGATGATATCGGTGAACGTGCCGCCGCGATCGATCGCAAATGTCCAGCCCGCGTCCACGCCCGCGACCCTAGCCATATTTCGCCCGTCCTCAATGGCCCTGATAGCCCGCAACGACGAAACGCGCGTTTTCGCCGCCGCCTGTCGCGAGCGGCACTTGGTGATGCGGCCTCGGTCGATGGAATTGACCGGTGCGATTGCCAATCATTCGAGACCCGCCTAGCCCTAACTAAACGCAACGAGGTGCAAATGATCGATCTATCCCGGCTCCAGGCCACCAGCGCAATCACCGACGAATGGGAATATCCTGCCGCCGACCCTAGCCAAAGCGGGCTGCTGCAGGTCGATAGCGATCCCGATCACAGGCTGTACTGGGAGGAATATGGCAATCCGGCGGGCGAGCCCGTCATGTTCCTGCATGGTGGACCGGGCGGTGCCTGCGCGCCGGTCATGGCCCGCTTCTTCGATCCCGCGCGCTATCGCGTGATCCTGTTCGACCAGCGCGGCTGCGGCAAGAGCCAGCCGACCGTTGCCAGCGCGGGTCCCGAGATCGCGCTCGTCAACAACACGACCGACTATCTCGTCGATGACATCAACGCATTGCGCACCGCGCTCGATATCACCGGCAAAATGCATGTCTTCGGCGGCAGCTGGGGCAGCACGCTGGCGCTGGTCTATGCCATCCGCCATCCCGAGAACGTCGCCTCGCTGATCCTGCGCGGCATCTTCCTCGGCGCGCGAGAAGACCTGCAATATATGTACCAGGGCAATGCCGCGACGTTCGCCGATCGCGCCTTTCGCGCTGACAGAACCGGGCAGCTACATCGCCTATCCCGACGAATGGAAAGCCTTCGTCGAAGTCATCCCTGCCGCCGACCGCACCGACATGATGCGCGCCTACAAGGCGATCTTCGACATGGCGGCGGCAAGCGACGCCGATCGCGCGCTGCAACTGCGCGCCGCGGTCGCCTGGTCGGTCTGGGAAGGGACGATCTCCAACATGATCCCCAAGGACAGCGATCCCGGCAAGTTCGGCGATGCCGAGTTCGCGCTGTCGTTCGCGCAGATCGAGGCGCATTTCTTCGCGCACGACCTGTTCCTCGAGCCCGATTACATCCTCGACAACATCGACCGGATCGCCGGCATCCCGATGCATATCGTCCACGGCCGCTTCGACCAGGTCTGCCCGCTCACCCAGGCATCGCGCCTGATCGCGGCGCTCGCCGACGCCGGCGCATCGCCCGCAAGCTATGTGCGAACCAATGCCGGCCATAGCGCGATGGAGCGTGAGACCGCGCTCGCGCTGACCGCGATCATGGATGGGCTGGCGCCGATCGGCTAGGCACCGGCGGCGGACGCGACCCATGGCATCCAAAGACCACGACATCGATCGACCCCGAGCGCTCGTTGTCGGAAGCTCCGGTGGCATCGGTGCCGCGCTCGAACGGGGCTTGCAGGCGAGAGGGTTCGCGGTCGAGGGATTGTCGCGCGCGTCGGGCACCGACCTGGAGGGCGCTCGACCCTCGATCGACCTGACCGACGAAAACAGCATCGCAGCCGCTGCGACAAGCTTGCGCGACAAAGCCCCGTTTTCGCAGATCCTGATTGCTACGGGCTTGCTTCACAGTGCCGATCTTGCCCCCGAAAAGGCGCTGCGCGATCTCGATCCGGCGAGCCTGGCCCGGCTGTTTGCGGTCAACGCCACCGGGCCGATGCTGGTCGCCAAACACTTCATTCCGCTGCTGCCCCGCCGGGGCCGCTGCATCTTTGCCGCGCTCTCGGCGCGCGTCGGCAGCATCGGCGACAACCGGCTCGGCGGCTGGTACGGCTATCGTGCGTCGAAGGCGGCGCTCAACATGCTTATCAAGACGCTGGCGATCGAACTGGCCCGCACCCGGCCCGACGCCATTTGCGTGAGCCTTCATCCCGGCACGGTCGATACCGGGCTCAGCCAGCCATTCCAGCGATCCGTTGCCCTCGGCCAGCTCTTCTCACCCGACAAGTCAGCCGCGCACCTGCTCGACGTTCTCGACGGTTTGACGGCTGCGCAATCGGGGGGCTGCTTTGCCTGGGACGGTCAGGAAATACGCCCCTGACCTGCGCCGGTCGGCTCTTTTTACGCAGCGCCAAATCGGACCCCTCAATGGTCTCGAAGACAAAGCTGCGAGGAATCCTGCGACTGCGATCGCGGCACCGCCTCCGCGCTACCAGGTGCCAACGACAAGAACCCCACTGGAAGCTTGTCGGGGAAGAGGAGATGGCGCGGACCAAATCGAGACGTTGGACGAGAACCTGCATTTCGGCTTTCAAAATGCGCGCGCGCCCTTAATCTGGCAGGGAAAAAGGAGGGGGAACATGAATTCAGTTCGTCTCATGGGTTTCGCTTATGCTGTATTGTTCGTTGCGGTTGTAGCTATTGGATATGTGCCGGGGTTCGAGGACGACCAGGGAAATTTGTTCGGCCTGTTCAAGCTTGATCTCTATGACGACGCGCTCCACCTTGCTTCGGGCATTTGGGCGGGAATAGCTGCCGCCATCTCAACCAACGCCGCGCGCGGCTATTTCCGACTGTTTGGCCCGCTTTATTTTGCCGACGGCGTGCTCGGCCTGATGACCGGCAGCGGCTATCTCGACTTCGGGATCATTCTCTATGGACCCATCGACTTGCCGCTGATGACCCGCATATTCGCGAACCTACCCCATCTCTTGATTGGCGGTGTTGCCATCTGGGCCGGCTATCGGCTGGGTAGGCGGTCGTCACTATTGGCGTGACCAAAATCGCGAAGACGGTACGCTCGCTATTCGTGCGCAAAGGGGGGTCCGAACTCGCCTTCGACGCAACGCGAGCGGGCGAGACACGGCGGTTCAAAAAGCGGTGGCGTATCCTGTCGGGCGTGTTGGTGCTCCTGCTGCTGCTTGCAGCTGCGCCGATCTTGTGGATTGAGACGTCGTGCGGAACGCCGTCCGGGCGGGGCGAGACAACCGGTTACTCGCCGCGGCTGGGCACAAGCGATCGCCGGAATGAGGTGCGCACATGGCTGACCTATCCAGAATGGCATATTGTCTATTCCGCCGAGAGCCTCGGTCGGCACTTATCGACCGGTAAACCACCCAGTTCCTATGCCTATGGCCGCGACGTCGGAGCCTTTTGGGGCAGCTTGTGCCGGCTTAACCGGGTGGCCGCGGACCAAGCGGGCACCGGCGACGCCAAAATCATGCTTTACACGATAGGACTGAGTTTCTCGGCTGAAATGGCGATCAAGGCGACTTACGAGAACACTCTGGGGCGGCTATTCGAAGCGCTCGTGGGTTGGCAGAGCCAGGACGACGCCTATTCGGCAAAAGTGCAGTCGGACTACGCCGCATTCATGCACGAGGTCCCTTGGTACCAGTTCGACTTTAGCGGCGCCTTGGCGGGACTGTGGCAGACCGAGAGCGGCGACGCTGCAGTACGCCACTGGGAGCGACGCTTCGCCCTGTCGCTCGAATATGGCGTGAAGGCGCTTTATGCCAAGCTGATCGGCTGGGCGAGCGGTCAGGCACTAGGCGAAGACGAAACGCGCCTGCGAATGTTGGTGAAAGTTGGGGAGCAGGAACTCCAAGCCGCAGATTCGACGGTTGAGTTCCTTGGCAAGAATGGCGAAGCCCTGCTGGTCGATGTGCCGCGCTATGGACGTTTTACTGCCTTGATTGAAAAGCTCGCCGCAACAGATACCGAACTCGTCGAAATCGCCGGAAATGACGATATCCTCGTCACCTTTCTCGCACCACAGGACAACGTCACAGCGATCGGCAGCGGTCCCCGCCTGGTCAACATGGCACTTGGCGACCGAAAGGGCTGGCGGCGTGTCGGCGTAGCGGTGAAGGTTACCAGCCTCTTGCCGACGATCCGGGCGGCCAAAGAGCGAGGCGCAGAGCTCGAGCATATCTATGACTATTAGGCGAGCGTATCGCTGGCTGCGCAATGCGGTGATGGTACTTGTCCTGTGGTCGCTGGTGGTGCTGGCGTTACCCTTTTTCGGCCCCGCCGGACGCCTGACTGCGGTGCTCGGAAGCACTTCCGT
>CAWDAN010000005.1:227500-286454 GCA_963800335.1 uncultured Alphaproteobacteria bacterium
CCAGGATCAAACTCTCAAGTTTGATGTTCGACGATCCCTCGAGTGGAATTCTCGAGAGGAACGCCGCTCATTTCAAGGAGCCGTTCCTGCACAAATCTATTACATGGTTTGTAATAGGACATGTTCGAGTTCCTACCAAAGCGAACCTTGGCAAGAACCTTTGGGAACGGCATTATTTTTAACCGAGAACCGACACCTTGAAGCTGTCGGACCCGGGGCCGCCGCCCACATGTCCCTTCATCTTGACCTACAATTTCAAAGAGCCGCGCAAAAGAAGAAGCGGACAGTTTTCGTTCCCCGACATATACCGGGGGACAGGCTGTCCGTCTATTTTGGCGACCGTAGCGAGCTGGCTGGAAGGCCGTGTCCGCTGCGGTGAGAGGGCATATATGGGGCACTCCGATTCGGGTCAACAGCTTTCTTGCAATTATATTTCAAAAAATCTCGCGGGGTCCGGCAACGCGCTTGTGCAGGGCCCGCTATTGGGGGACAGTCGCGGCCGTGAGCGATAGCGATACCAACGCCTCTATAGGGGAACAGCCCGGCTTCGGGCGCCGCGCCCTCGTTTGCCAGCCGCGTGCGGTCGGCAGTCTTCTGGCGCTCGGGCAGCCAGATCGTCGCGCAGGTGATCGCCTGGGCTTCGACCCTGATCGTCATCCGCCTGCTCGATCCCGCCGACTATGGCCTCTATGCAATGGCGCAGGCGGTGTTCGTCTTTTTGAGCTTCCTCAACGGCTATGGCTTTGCCAGCTCGCTGATCCAGTCCGAGGAGGTCACGCCCAAGGCGTTGCGCCAGGCGTTCGGCATCCTCCTGCTGCTCAACGGGTCGCTCGCGGTGGTCCAGTATTTCGGCGCGCCGCTGCTCGCCGACTATTACGGCCAGCCGATCGTCACCGACCTCTTGCGCACCACCGCGCTCATCTACCTCGCGACGCCCTTCTTCGTGATTCCCGAGGTCGTGATGGCGCGCGCGCTCGAATTTCGCAAACAGGCGCTGGTCAATCTGATCGCGGCGATCGCCGGCGCGGTCACCGCGCTGACGCTCGCGCTCAATGGCTATGGCGTATGGACGCTCGTCTATGCGCCGATCGTCCTGTTCTGGACGCGCGCGATCGGGCTGACGATCGCCGCGCGGCTGCTCGTCTGGCCGAGCTTCGACCTGCGCGGGACCGGCAGGATGCTCGGCTTCGGCGGAGCTATCCTCGTCACCCAGTTGCTCTGGCTGATCCAGTCGCAGTCGGACATCTTCATCGCCGGGCGCAGCTTCGCCCCGCGCGAGCTCGGCCTCTATGCCGAGGCGCTGTTCCTCACCCAGGTGCTGATGAGCAAGTTCGTCCCCCCGCTCAACGAGGTCGCCTTCCCCGCCTATTCGCGGATCCAGCACGACATCGCCGCCTTGCGCGCGGGCTTCCTCAAGGCGATGCGGCTGGTCGGGCTCGTCACCTTCCCCGCCTATCTCGGCATCGTCGCCACCGCCGGACCGCTGATCGCAGACGTTGCTCGGCCCCAAATGGGTCGCGATGACGCCGCTGGTGCGAATCATCGCGCTGTCGATGCCGGTGATGACGCTGCAGATTCTCTTCTCGCCCGCGACCACCGCGCTCGGCCGTCCGCGAATCGCGACACAGACCGCGGGGTTCGGCGCGGTCGCCTTCACCCTGGCCTTTTTGGTCGGCGTGCGATTCGGCGCGACCGGCCTGTCGATCGCGTGGCTCATCGCCTCGCCCGCGCTGCTCGCCTGCACATATTATCTGTCGCGCCCGCTGATCGGCTTCACGATTGGCGATATCTGGCGCGCGGCGCGTAGCGGCCTTGTTCCCGCGATCGCGATGGCGCTGATCGTCGCGGGCATCGACTTGCTGCTCGTCGATCTGGTCGCGCCGCTAAGGCTGGCGCTGCTCGTTGTCGTCGGGATGGCCAGCTATGCCGGCCTGCTGTTCGCCTATGATCGCCCCGCTCTGGTCGACGCGATCGCGACATTGCGCGGGCGCACCGCCTGAACCGCCGCCGCCCGGCGCTTACACCGCCTGGATATACTGGCGCATGCCCTCGGCCTCGGCCTCGATCTTGTCGATGCGATATTTGACGAGGTCGCCGATCGAGACGAAGCCGCGCATCGAACGCCATCCTCGACGATCGGCAAATGGCGGATGCGGCGCTTGGTCATCAGCGACAGCGCGGCGAGCACGCCGGTGTCGCTCGTCGCGGTCACCGCAGGGGCGGTCATCGCCTCGTCGACGGGCAGGTCGAACGCCGAATCGCCCTTGGCGGCGATGCAATAGACGAGGTCGCGCTCGGAAAAGATGCCGATCACCCTCTCGCCGTCCATCACCGGCACCGCACCGATGCGGTGCTCGGCCAAGCGGGCGACGACCGCGCGGAGCTTTTCGCCGCTTTCGGCAGAGATGATTTCGCCGCTACGGCCTTCCATGATTCGCGCAATCGTCATGCTTGCCCTCGCCTGTTGGTCGGTGTTGCGAACATGCTATCACGAATGCGCAGGCAAGGCACGACCTCGCGCGCACCACTTGCGCAATGCGCCGCGCGGGGCCAATTGGGCGACGTGACCCGCCCATCGAACCTCGACGATCCCGAATATGCCGCCTTTGCCTGGGCGCGCTATCGCCGCCTCATGCGCTGGATGGGCCTCGTCGCGGTCGCCTGCGTCGCGCTCGTGCTGACCGCGCTCTATTTCGAGACCGGCGATATCGGCCTCGGCGTCGTGCTGATGGTCGCGGGCGGCATCGGCGTTTCGGTGATGCTGATGGCGGCGCTGATGGGACTCGTCTTCCTGTCGAGCGGCACCGGTCACGACGAGGCGATCGACGATCGCCTCGAACAGGAAATCAGGGAGCATCACGACCTACCATGACCGAGAATGTCCGCAACTTGCCCAAACGCTCCGATCCGATCCTGCGCGTCGTCCCCGGCCCGTCCGATATCAATTCGAACGGCCATATCTTCGGCGGCTGGGTCCTTTCCCAGATGGACATCGCCGGCGGCATCGTCGCCGCGCGCGTCGCCCAGGGCGCGACCGCAACCGTCGCGATCGAGGCGATGCAGTTCATCGCACCGATCGAATTGCGCGACATCATCTCGGTCTATGCGCATGTCGAACGCCGCGGGCGCAGCTCGATGGGCATCCGCATCGAAGTCGTCGCAACGCGCGAACGCGGCAGCCAGGAGGTCAAGGTGACCGACGGCCTGTTCACCTTCGTCGCGCTCGATGAAAACCATCGCCCGCGCGAATTGCCGCCCGAGACCGGCGTCGACGATTAATTCTTCGGCGCGCGATAGCGGTAGGTCAGCGCGCGCGTGGCATTGGCGGGCACCGTCACCATCCACGTCCTGACCCCGTCCTTGCGCACGAGCGTCTCCGACAGCCGGTACACGTCGCGGTCGGCCCCATCGTAATTGAGCGCGACCTCGACCCGGCGCGGTTCCGGATTGGCGTTGGTCACCGTCACGCGGAAACGCCCGTCTTCCTCTTCCTTGGCCGCGACCGAAATCCCCGGCGCTTCGCCGATTTCGATATCGACCTCTTCGCCGATCGCGCGGTCGCGCATCTCGCCCATCCCGGCGAGCAGCCGCGCGTCGCCGACACGCTGGTAGAACGCCACCCCGCCCGACGGCAGCGGCACGCCCAAGCCGTCGCTCGTGCGGTTCTGCAGGCGGATGACATTGGTCGCGACATCGTCGTCCTCGCTATCGATCCACAACGACGCCTTGGCGATTCGTTCGAACGCAACCGCGTCCTTGGTGAGGAGCGCGACCTGCTTCTGCGCATTCGCCGCGATCGTCACCGGCATCGGCACGCGATAGAGCTTGAGGTCGCCGAGCTCCTCCTGCTTGGCGATGCGCGATGCGGTCACGACGACCGATTCGGCGCGCGCCATCGCCGGCGCTGGTGGCGCTGGTGGCGGCGGTGGCGCCATGACGGGCGCTGGCGGCTCGCCCCGATAGCGCGCCGCCGTCCCAATCGTCGCGACCGCTGCCGATTGCCCAGCATTGCAGCGAAAGCTCGGGTTCGGGCGGACCGATCGACCAGCTCGCGATAATCCGTCCTCCTGGTTGAGCTTGCCCGCGACCGCCTGCATCGCCGCATCGGGAAAGCTCTCGCCGTTCGAATTGGCGACGGTCAGCCAGGCGAACAGGTTCATCGTATTGCCCGCCGCATCGACCTCGGCGACATAGTTCGCGCCCCAGTCGAAGCCGGTGGCAAGATAGGTCAGCGTCACCGTCACGCGCTGCGCCGCGTCGCTGACGGTATCGACCGACAGCACCGGCACCGGCACCAGCCCGTCGGGCACGCGGTCATAGACCAGCCCCTCGGGCAGGCCCGAACAGCGCAGCGCCTCGAACCCGCTTGGCGTCTGCAGCACGACCGCACCGCCCGATCCCGAGCGGACGATCGCGTCTTCCTCGCGCACCGCGCCCGTCACCGGGTTGGTCCGCTTGATCCTGACATGGTTGCCAAGCGTGCCGTCGAGCAGGCTGGCGGGGCCGAGCAGGTTGGCATCGCGATTCTTCTGCACCACCCCGCCGGGCAGGCCGGTGACGACCGCGCTGACCGCGACCATCCCCTCGGCAACGCCTTCGAAGCGGACGGTCGATCGCCCCGCCGGCAGCATCACCGTGCGCGTCTCGGTGATCAGCGCAAAACCTTGCAGCCAGTCGAGATCGACCTCGCCCGACGTCCGTCCCGGCTCGCGATAGACCGTCACGCTCACCGCCTCGGGCCGTTCGGACCGGACCATCGCGCGCGCGTCCTGCGCGAACGCAGGCTGGCCCGCCGCAAGCGCGACACCGGCCATCATCATCAGCGGCAGGCGCATCGCGCCGCGCCCTAGTATTTCGTCTCGAAGGTCGCGGTGACGACCGCCTCGCCATTGGCCGGGACGGGCACCCGCCATTCGACCGATGTCGGCGCTGACGCGCGTACTGGCGAGGCTCTCGTCGACAATTCGCGTCTCGCCATAGAGGCCGGTCTGCTGGAGGTCGGCGGTAACCGGCTGGCTTTTCGCGTTGGTCAGGACATAGCGCATCGTCGTGCGCCACTTGCTCGACGACAACCGCTCGCGCTTCTCGACGGTGTACTGGACCTTGACGTCGAACGCGTCGCCGGTGGCGAGCGCCAGGCTGCTGCCCATCGGCGTGTGCGGGATGGCGCTTTCGCCGATGAACTGCGGGTCGCCGCGCGCATCGCGCATATAGAAACGCACCGTGCCCGCGGGCAGCGCATCGCCGAGCCCGCCATCGCGGCTCGACGAGAACTTGATCACGCTCGAAAAGCTCTGCGGGTCGGCGGTGCTGCCAAGCCAGCCGACGCGATACTCATACGCCTTGCGCGCGGGCACCGAGCGCACGTCGAGAAAGCTGACCTGCTTGGTCTGCGCATTGGCGATCGTCGTGCGGTCCTTGAGCGGATAGAGGTAGAAATCGCCGAGTTGTTCGCGGTTCGCAGTCTCGGTCCCGGCGCCGCGCACCGGCGGACGCGGCGGCGGCGGCGCATAGCCGGGACGATAGCGGTTGTTCTGGACCAGCTGCGGCGTCCCCGCGACGAGCAGCGTATCGGCATTGGTAAAGGTCGTGCCGGTGCGATTGGTCAGCGTCACCCAGCCCTGGACGTCGACCGTCCCCTTCGCCTCGTCGTACAGCGAGACGTAATCGGCCGACCAGCCGAGCCCCTGCGTCAGATAGGCGAGCGTTGCGGGTCGCGCGCCGTCGCGCGCGCTGTCGAGCGTCACCGACAGCGTCGGCTTTGCGCGCAGGTTCGGAGGTATCTTGTCGAACACGACGCGGACCGGCTGGCCGTCGTCGCGCAATATCTCGATCCGCTCGCCGATCTGGACGACGACGCCGCCGTTGACCGCGAGCACCTTGGCGCGCTCGCGCGTTTCGGCACCCGTTGCGGGGTTGGTCCGGATGAGCGTGATCGTGCTGCCGACCGCCTTGTCCATCAGCGCGTCGGGCGACAGCAGGTCGTAATCGAAATTCTGTTCGACGATGCCGGTATCGGCGGCCTCGAACGAGACCGTTTGCGGCATGATCTGCGCCGACACGTCGGGAAATTCCTGGCGCGTCACGCCGCGCGGCAAATCGAGCCGCCGGATGTCCTGGATCAGCGAAGGGCCATTATTATAGACGGTGACCGATACGTCGCCCTGCGCGCTCGGCCGCGTCGGGTCCTCCTGCGCGTGAGCCGTCAGCGGCACCGCCGCGACAATCGCCAGGACCCTAAGATAACGCCGCATGACCGCCCCTCCCGCTGCGCGCCTGTGACGGCGCTGACGGGGGTCAGTCTATCGAATCGGATTGCAAAGGCGAGATTAAATTACGCACCCGCAATTATTCACGCAATGTGCGATCAGGCGGCGGCGCTGCTGTCGGGCGAACTGTCGTCGCCTGTCACGCGGCTGCGCGTGCGGCGCGGCTTGGCGTCCTTGGCGGCGACACGATCCTCGACGCTGCCGAGCGACAGTGCGGGGGGCAACACCGATGCGTCGAGCGCACCATCGTCATCGTGATCGACCTTCTTGGCGCGCGGCTTGGCGGCAGCACGCGGCTTCGCCTCGGCGCGGGGCTTGGCCTCGGCGCGAGGCTTGGCGGCCGCGCGCGGAGCCTTCTGCGCGCCCTCATCGTCGTCGCGATCGCGATCGCGATAGCTGCTCTGCGAACGCGTATCGGCATCGCTGCCGTTCGAACGTTCGCGCCGGATACGCGGCTGATCGTCGCGCTGCGCGTCGTTGCGCGCGCTGCGGTTGCCGCGATTGTCGTCGCTGTCATCGTCGCGCGCGTCGCTGCGATTGTCATTGCGTCCGTCGCCACGATTGTCGTCGCGGTTGCGGTTCTGGCCGCGCTGGCCCTGGTCGTCGTCCTCGTCGCGACCGCGGCGCTGCTGGCCCTGGTCCGACTGGTTGCGATTGCCCTGCTGGGCCTGCGCCTCTTCCTGGCGCTGCTTCTGGTCGTTGATCACGCGGAAATAGTGATCGGCGAACTGGAGGTAATATTCGGCCTGGACGCGATCGTCCTGCATCTGGGCGTCGCGCGCCATGTTCTTGTATTTTTCGAGCATCTGCGGGGCATTGCCGCGCGACCGGTTGTCGATGCGATTGGCGCTGTCGCCGCCACCGCGATTGCCGCCGGTGTTAACGCGCGGATTGTTACGGCCGCGACGGCGACCGCTCTGGCGATTGTTGATCAAAACTCTGACATCCTTGTGGTCAAGACGGCATCGCTGCGCGTCGGTTCCCGCTTGCTCGCTCCGCCATCTTGTGCGCCGGTGGCGAACCCCAATGAGGTGTCCTTGGCCTTGCCCTGTAGCCGACGGTCGCAAGACCGTTTGCCTGCCGCAATCCGATCGAACGATTTGCAGCGATTGTATAGGGGGCCAAGGCGGTTTCCTGTCGCCCTCCTGGGCAAATCCACGAAACGCTTCCTCTAATCACACTCTTAACGGGCGCGGCGAACCTTGCCAAGCATAATCGCGCAACAGTGGTTAAGCGCGGTTAAGCACCATCGCGCGGGCATGCCCGCCAAGGTCGTCGCGTGTCGCCCAAGCCAACCCGGCCGCCTCGGCCAGCGCGCCGACATCGCCCGCCTGCCCCGCGCCGAGCTCGATCACCGCACTCCCGTTTTCGTTCAGCAGCTCGGGCAGCGCGGCAACAACGATCCGATAATCGGCAAGCCCCTCGTCGGCCGCATAGAGCGCCTCGCCGGGTTCGTAATCGGCGACTTCGCGCATCAGCTCCGCCTCGGGCGCGACGTATGGCGGGTTGCACAGGATGAGGTCGAACCGCGCGTCGATCGCCTCGACCCAGCCCGGTGCGGTCCAGTCGCCCGCGCAAACCTCGGCGCGGTCCGCCAGGCCGAGCGCTTCGGCATTCTCCCCGGCCAGCGCCCGCGCGACCGCCGACCGCTCGATCCCGACGCCGGTCGCGCCCGGCCACTGGTCGAGCGCGGCGAAGAGCAGCGTGCCCGGCCCGCAGCCGAGGTCGAGGATCGTGACCGGTCCCCGATCGCCGAACGCCGCGGCGCCGCCGCCTCGATCAGCGTCTCGCTGTCGGCACGCGGGATCAGCACGCCCGACGCGACCTTGATCCGCACGTTCCAGAAGTCGCGATAGCCCACGATATAGGCGACCGGCTCGTGCGCCGCGCGCCGTTCGACCAGCGCGGCGAACCCCTCGGGCGCAGCCATGTCGCGCAGGCGCAGCAGCAATTCGGGCCGTTCGATCCCCGCCGCGTGCGCCATCAGCAATTCGGCATCGAGCCGCGCCGTCGCGCTGACGCCCTCCAACCGCGCCGCCGCCTCGCGCAGCGCGCTGGCGGCATCAGCCATTGAGGCTCGCCAGCCGTTCGGCCTCGTCCTCGGCGATCAGCGCGTCGATCACTTCGTCCAATGCGGTGCCTTCGAGGATCTCGGGCAGCCGATGAAGCGTCAGGTTGATGCGGTGATCGGTCACGCGCCCTTGCGGGAAGTTATACGTGCGGATGCGTTCGGAACGATCGCCCGATCCGACCATCGACTTGCGAGCGCCCGCCTGTTCGGACGCGATCCGGTTGCGTTCCTGTTCGTACAGCCGCGTGCGGAGCACTTTCAGCGCCGCCGCCTTGTTCTTGTGCTGCGACTTCTCGTCCTGCTGCGTGACCACCAGCCCGGTCGGGATATGCGTGATGCGCACCGCGCTGTCGGTCGTGTTGACGTGCTGGCCGCCCGCGCCCGACGCGCGATAGACGTCGATCCGAAGGTCGCCGTCGGCAATGTCGATATCGACCTCCTCGGCCTCGGGCAGCACCGCGACGGTCGCTGCCGAAGTGTGGATCCGCCCGCCGCTCTCGGTCACCGGAACGCGCTGGACGCGGTGGACGCCGCTTTCGAATTTCAGCCGCGCGAACACGCCCGTCCCGCGCACGCTCGCAACGACCTCCTTGAAGCCGCCGACGTCCGAACTGCTCGCGCTGATCGTCTCGACCTTCCAGCCGCGCTCCTCGGCATAGCGCGTGTACATCCGCATCAAATCCCCGGCGAACAGCGCCGCCTCGTCGCCGCCGGTCCCGGCGCGGATTTCGAGCATCGCGGGGCGATCGTCGGCGCTGTCGCGCGGCAGCATCCTGAGCGCCAGCGCGCGCTCGGCCTCGGGCAGGCGCGTCTCGATCAGCGCGATTTCCTCGACCGCCATCGCCTTCAGTTCGGCATCGGTATCGTCGCGCGCGATCATCGCGCTCATGTCGGCGAGCTCGGCGCGCAACCGCCGCACCTCGGCTGCCGCCTCGGCGACCGGTTCGATCTCGGCATAGTCCTTCGACGCCGCGACGAACTCCTCGCCGTCTAGCTGCCCCGTTGCCATCTTGGCCTGCAACTCGTCGCGTCGCGCCTCGATCTGCGCGATGCGTTCGTCGGAAATGCTTGTCATGTCCGCGCGAGTTCGGCGGCGAGCCGAGCCAGCGCGACGTTGCTCTGGCTGCCGTCGCGCAGGTCCTTGAGCGCGACCTCGCCGCGCGCCAGTTCGTCGTCGCCGATGATGACGGCAAAGCGCGCGCCGCTCGCATCGGCGCGCTGCATGCGCTTCTTCATGTTGCCCTTGTACCCCATGTCGGCGGCGATTCCCGCGCGGCGCAGCTCGGCAATCAGGCCGCTCGCGCGCTGCGTCGCTGCCTCGCCCATCGGGACGAACACGACATCGGGCGTATCGCTGGCGGGCGTGTCGATCAGCATCGCCAGCCGCTCGATCCCCGCCGCCCAGCCGACCGCAGGCGTTGCCGGACCGCCGAGCGCCTCGATCAGCCCGTCATAGCGGCCGCCGCCGATCACCGTGCCCTGCGCGCCGAGGCGGTTGGTGACGAACTCGAACGCGGTGTGGCGATAATAATCGAGCCCGCGCACGAGCCGCGAATTGCGCGTCCACGCGACCCCCGCGACATCGAGCCCGGCGGTGACGGCGGCGAAGAAATCGGCCGCTTCGCTGGTCAGGTAGTCGTCGATCCCCGGCGCAGTTGCCACCACCGCCGCGTCGCGCGCGTCCTTGCTGTCGAGGATGCGCAGCGGGTTGCGTTCGAGCCGGTCGACGCTGTCCTCGCTGAGCTGCGCGCGATGCGCCGCGAAATGCTCGATCAGCGCGGCGCGCCAGGCATCGCGACTGTCGCCGTCGCCGAGCGTATTCAATGTCAGCACGACCCCGCTGTCGATGCCGAGCTCTTTCAGGAGCTGGTCGGCAAAGCACAGCAATTCGACATCGGCGAGCGGTTCGTTGGCACCGATCACTTCGGCGTCGATCTGGTGGAACTGGCGATAGCGGCCCTTTTGCGGGCGCTCGTAACGGAACAGCGGCCCCGACGTCGCAATCTTCATCGGCGCGTGCTGCTGCCAGCCGTTGGTCAGGTAGGCGCGTGCGATTCCGGCGGTAAATTCGGGGCGCAGCGTCACCGAATCCCCTCCCCGGTCGTCGAACGAATACATTTCCTTCGACACGACGTCGGTCGTCTCGCCCAATGATCGCGCGAACACCGCGGTCGGTTCGATCACCGGGACCTCGACGCCCTTGAAGCCATACAATCGCCGGACGCGATTGAACGTGTCGATGACATGCGCGAAACGCTCTTGCGTCTCGCCATACATGTCCTGGGTGCCGCGCACGGCATGGGGGGTCGCAAGCTTGGCCATGGCCCGCGCCCTAGCGCATCGCCGCCGAAACCCGCAATCGCTTTCGCCGCCCGATTGCAGCCTTGACCGCCCGTGCCGCTCCATGCAGGTTCATCACCTTCATCCCGCTGATGAAGGCCTTCATATCCCTATCCGGAGATCTGCCCCATGCGTCTCGCATCCGTATCGCTTGCCGTCATCGCCTTCGCTCTCGCCGTTCCTGCAACAGCGCAGGATCGCGCGACGATGAGCGCGCCGCAGGCGCAGCCGATCGCCGATACCATCCCCTCGGCCCGCGACGTCGCCTATCCCGGCACGATGATGCTCGACGTCGATGCAACCGACGTGACACGCGGCATTTATTCCGTGACGCAGACCGTTCCGGTCGCGGGCCCGGGTCCGGTCACCTTGCTCTACCCCGAATGGCTGCCCGGCAAGCACGCGCCGCGCGGCGCGATCGCGGAGCTCGCCGGCATTCGCTTCTTCGCGGGCGGCAAGGAACTCGCCTGGACGCGCGACAATGTCGACGTCTACGCTTTTCACCTCGATGTCCCCGCCGGCGCCGACGCGATCACCGCGACTTTCAAATTCCTCTCCCCCGTGCGGCGCAACGAGGGCCGCATCGTCATCACCGAAGACTTGATGAACGTGCAGTGGGAGCAGGTTTCGCTCTATCCGGCCGGTTACTACACGCGGCAGATCAAGGTGCGCCCGACGATCACCCTGCCTGCCGGCTGGCAGGGTGCGACCGCGCTCGACGGCGCGAGCGTCAGCACGACACCGAAGGGCAACCGCATCGTTTACGGCGTCACCGACTATGAAACGCTGATCGATTCGCCGATGTTCGCGGGCGCGCATTATCAGGCCTACGACCTCGGTCACAACGTCACGCTCAACGTCTTTGCCGACGAGGCCAAGTATCTCAAGGCCTCACCCAAGGCGATCCTCGACCACAAGCGCCTGGTTGACGAGGCGGTTAACCTGTTCGGCTCGCGCCATTTCGATCATTACGAATTCCTCTTCGCGCTGACCGACAAGCTTGGCGGTATCGGGCTCGAACATCACCGCAGCTCGGAAAATTCGGAAAGTCCCGAATATTTTACCGACTACGAAGGCAACGACATCAATCGCGGGCTGCTGCCGCACGAATTCACGCATAGCTGGAACGGCAAGTTCCGCCGCCCCGCGGGCATGTGGACTCCCGACTACCGCACGCCGATGCGCGACAACCTGCTGTGGGTCTATGAAGGCCAGACAAGCTTCTGGGACTTCGTCCTCGGCGCTCGGTCGGGCATGCAAAATCGCGAAACGGTTCTCGGCGACCTGGCCCAGACCGCCGCCTTCTATTCCGAACGCCCCGGCCGCGCCTGGCGCTCGGTCGAGGACACGACGCACGACCCGATCATCGCCGCGCGAAAACCGCGCCCCAACAGCAGCTTTTCGCGCAGCGAGGATTATTATAGCGAAGGCGCGCTGACCTGGCTCGCCGCCGACATGAAGATAAGAGAGCTGACCGGCGGCAAGCGCAGCCTCGAGGATTTCGCGCGCAATTTCTTCGGGATCCGGGACGGCGACTGGGGTGAGGTTACCTACGAATTCGACGATGTCGTGCGCGAACTCAACGCGATCGCGCCATATGACTGGGCGAGCTTCCTCGACGCCAAGCTGCGCCAGCCCGGCCAGCCGGCCCCGCTCGATGGAATTACCGGCGGTGGCTATCGCCTCACCTATGTCGAAAAGCCCAATGCGTATCACAAGAAACGCAGCGCCAAATTCGGCGATTTCTATTACTCGCTCGGGTTCAACCTGTCGCCATCGGGCACCGTCACCTCGGTGCTGTGGGACAGCCCCGCGCACGATGCCGGCTTCGTCAATGATGTCGAAATCCTGGCGGTCAATGGCGTCGCCTACTCGAAGACCCGTCTCGAAGACGCGGTTACCGCGGCGAAGGACGGCAGCTCGAAGATATCGCTGCTGACCAAGCGCGGCGATCATTACGAAACCATCGAGATCCCCTATACCGGCGGCCTGCGCTTTCCCGTGCTCGAAAAGATCGGCACCGGCCCCGCGCCGCTCGACCGGCTCCTCGAACCGCGGACATGGAAAACGACGGCGGAAAAGAAAAAGAAAAAATAACGGAGCCTGTCCCGCGTCGCCCGGCGTCTGCACGGCGGCTGGAGGCGTTTCGGCGCGGTTCGGCTTCGCAGAGCCCAATCTCTCATTGCTGCAACGCAGCGATGGGGCTAAGCGCGCGCTCCATGAACATCGACCTTATCCCGATCGGCGACAACGTTCCCAACTCCATCAACGTCATCATCGAAGTCCCGACCGGTGGCGAGCCCGTCAAATACGAGTTCGACAAGGCGTCGGGCGCGCTGTTCGTCGACCGCATCCTGCACACGCCGATGCGCTATCCGGCGAACTACGGCTTCATCCCGCACACGCTGTCGCCCGACGGCGACCCGCTCGACGCGCTCGTCGTGTCGCGCTCGCCGTTCATCCCGGGCTGCGTCGTGCGTGTCCGACCGATCGCGGTGCTCTATCTCGAGGACGAGGCGGGCGGCGACGAGAAATTGCTCTGCGTCCCCGTCGACGGCACTTTCCCGTATTACCGCAAGATCGGCGAACGCGGCGACCTGCCCGAGATCGTCATGCAGCAGATCGAGCACTTCTTCACCCACTACAAGGACCTCGAGCCCGAGAAATGGGTCCGCATGGGCCGCTGGGGCGGCGCCGACGACGCGCGCGCAGTGCTGATGAAGGCGATCGAGGACGGCAAGAAAGCCAAGGGCTGACGCCACCCACGTCGGGGCGTCGGATTAGACTTTCTTTGCGCTGGCCTTCGGCGTCGGTGAGGCCTTTTCAGCACCCCCACGCGCCAGCATCCGCGCCGCGATCTTGTCGACGAACTCGTCGTCGATGCTGCGCACGTTGATGTCGCGCTGCGGGAAGGGGATCTCGATGCCGTTTTCGGCGAACAGGTCCCACAGCCGGTTGAGCACTTCGGACTTCACGTTGCCGACGCCCTCCTGCGGGTCCTTGATCCAGGCGAGGATCTCGAAATCGACGCTGCTGTCGCCAAAGCCGCTCATCCACACATTGGGCTTGGGCGCGTTGAGCACGCGCTTGGCATCGGTCGCCGCCTGCAGCATCAGCTCCTGCGCCTTCTTGATGTCGCATTTGTAGCTGACCCCGACGGGGATGTGGACGCGGACGTTCTTGCTCGAATAGCTCCAGTTCTCGACCTCCTGAGTCATCAGGTTCTCGTTCGGGATCAGGTGCTCCTTGCCGTCGCGCGTGATCACCGAGACCGCGCGCACGCCGATCTTGTTGACCCAGCCGAAGCTCTCGCCGACGACGATCACGTCGCCCGGCTTGATCGACCGGTCCATCAACAGGATGATCCCCGCGATCAGGTTGCCGAAGGTCTTCTGCAGGCCGAAACCGATGGCGAGGCCGAACGCGCCCGAGAACACCGCAAAGGCGGTGATGTCGATCCCCAGCATGTCGATGCCGACGAAGAAGGCGGCGATCAGGATCGCGACCGCGGCGAGCTTTTCGGTCAGCAGCTTCTGCGCCTCGTCGAGCGCCTTGTTGCGCCGGACCATCTGCTTGATGCCGCGATTGGCGAGCCGGATCAGCGCGAACAGGATGACGAGCGCAAGGACGATCTTGATGATCGTCAGCAGCGAGAAACGCGAATTGCCGATATCGAAGCCCGCCTTGTCGAGCGCGCTGGTGATGCTCGAAAGCTGCCCGACCGCGTTCGACAATATGAACACGAACACGACGAGCGAGACCGCGAGCACGATCGGGAAGCTGATCCTGAAGGCCCAATCAGCAGGTTCTTGAGGAACAGCGCCGACGCGGCGGCAAAGGTGAATCCGACCGCGAGCTGCGCGTAGAAAGGTCCAGTCATGAAAACCGAGCGTCGCTGCGAGCAGCAGCGCGGCGACGAGGTGGCGCATTATCGCCACGGCGCGCGTCGCGAGCGGGAAGCGCACATCGACCGCGTTGTCCTCGAGCCGCTGCGCCAGCCCGGGTCCGAAATACCGCGCGACGACGACGGCAATCGACAGGATCGCAAAGATGATCGCGCCCGCAATGGCGAGCTCGACCAGCTGCGTGCTGGCCAAGCGGCGGGATCGAATAGGTCGCCATGAAATAATCGAGGTCCATCACGCGACCCTAAGCGACTCGAACGCGCGCGCAAGGTCGGCGATCAGGTCGGCGGGATTTTCGAGGCCGATATGCAGCCGGACGAGCGGCCCGTCGAAATCGGCGCGGCAGCGCGGTGCGGACCGGATCGACCGGCAGCGCGAGGCTTTCAAAACCGCCCCAGCTATAGCCGAGTCCGAAGCGCGTCAGCGCATCGACGAAGCGATCGCGCTGCGCCGCGCTCGCACCGCGCAGGGTAAAGGCGAACAGCCCCGATGCGCCGGTAAAATCGCGCGCCCAAATCTCATGCCCGGGACACGACGCGAAGGCCGGGTGGAGCAGCGTGCCCACCTCGTCGCGCGCGTCGAGCCATGCCGCGACCTCGTGTCCATTGGTCTCGTGCTGGCGCAACCGCACGCCCATCGTCCTCAGCCCGCGCAGCGCGAGATAGGCGTCGTCGGGCCCGACGTGCTGGCCGGTCTCGCGGGCGTGCCGCTGGAGTCCGCCGCCACGCATCGCCGCGTGCGCTGACCGATCCGAGCATCACGTCCGAATGGCCGACGACATATTTGGTGCAGGCGAGGATCGCGACGTCGCAGCCGTGCGCCAGCGCGGGGAACAGCAACGGCGTTGCCCAGGTGTTGTCGATGATCGTCAGCGCGCCCGCCGCCCTGGCCGCCGCGGCGATCGCTGGCACGTCCTGCACCTCGAAGGTCAGGCTGCCCGGGCTTTCGCAGAACACCGCGCGCGTGGCCTCGCCGATCATGTCGGCGATCCCTGCACCGATCGCCGGATCGTAATAGCGCGTCGATATCCCCATCCGCTTGAGCAATCCGTCGCACAATGTCCGCGTCGGGCCATAGACGCTGTCGACCATCAGCAGCTCGTCGCCCGGCGAGAGCAGCGCGAGCAAGCGCGCCCGCAATCGCCGCGACCCCTGACGGATAAAGCACGGTCCCCTCGGCGCCGGGTTCGATTTCGGTCAGCGCATCGGCCAGCGCCCATTGCGTCGGCGTGCCGTGGCGGCCGTAGAACAATTGTTCGGGATCGGCGTGTGGGCGCGCGGCGCGCATCGCCGCGACGCTGTCGAACAATATCGTCGATGCGCGCCAGACGGGGACGTTGACGACCCCGCCGCCGAGCGTCTCGCTGCCCGTCCATTCGCGCCGCCGACCGGCCTCGACCAGCTGCGTGTCGCTGCCCGGTTTGTCGTCGCTCACTGCGCGCCGCTCATGGGCACCCGGTCGCCTTGGGCAGCGCCGGATCGGCGCCCCATTCGGCCCAGCTGCCGTCGTAGAGCGCGATGTCGCGCTTGCCGAGCAGGTACGCGCCGAACGCCAGCACCGCGGCGGTCATGCCCGATCCGCACGTCGTCACCAGCGGCCGGTCGAGATCGACCCCCGCCGCAGCGAAGGCCGCGCGCAACGCCTCGCCGGACTTCCACGTCCCGTCGGGATTGAACAGCTCGCCATACGGCAGGTTCTTCGATCCCGGGATGTGTCCCGCCGCCAGCCCAGCGCGCGCCTCGGGCTCGTCGCCGGCAAAGCGCGCCGCCGATCGCGCGTCGATCACCTCTTCGTCGCCGCTCGCGAGATTGGCGCGCATCGCGTCGGCATCGCGGACCAGCGCGGCGTCGCGCCACGCGGTGTAATGGCGCTCGCGATAATCGCGCTTGCCGCTGTCGGTCGGGCGTCCCTCGGCCTTCCACTTGGCGAGCCCGCCGTCGAGGATCGCGACATTGTGCGCGCCGAACAGTGTCAGCAGCCACCAGGCGCGCGCCGCGCTGTGCAGCGGGCTGTCGTCGTACAGGACGATCCGGCTGCCGTCGCCGAGCCCCAGCGCTCTGCATCCGCGCGGCGAATTTCTCCGCCGACGGCGCCATGTTCTCGACGCAGGCATCGGGATCGGTCAGCTCGGCAAGGTCCATGAACAATGCGCCGGGGATATGCTCGGCTTCGTGCTCGGCGCGCGCATCGCGGCCCATGTCGGGCAGGAACTTGGTCGCATCGACGACGCGCAGGTCCGACGCCTTCAATTGCCCTTCGAGCCAGTCGGTCGTTACCAGCGCATCCATCGCGATCGTCGTCCCTTCAACGCCTCGGCCGGCCACCCTATCGTCGTCGCACGGCCGCGTCGAGACGGCGCAGCGCGCATCAGCGGGCGCGAATGAACTGCCGGATGTCGCTGGCCAGCTTGGCGCGGTCCTCGTCGCGAATGTACATCATGTGGCCCGCATCGTAATAATGGAACTGGACGCGATCCTGCGGGATGCCCGTCCGGCTCAACGCATATTCGGCGGCGAAAAACGGCGTCGCGAAATCGTAATAGCCTTGGCCGACGAAGATGCGCAGATCCTTGTTCTCGCGTAGCGCGCGGCCGAGATAGGGCGTGACGTTGAGATAGGCGTTGGTGTCGCGCCCGCCGTCGATCTTCCAGTCCCACGGGCCGACATTGCCGATCGTGACGTACTGGCGGTCGGTCTTGTAATGCAGCGTGTCGCGCAGATAGCTGTTGATCGCCGCGGTATAGCCGCCGTCGATGCCATAGAAGCTGGGGTCGTTGTCGGGCGATTCGCCGGCATTGTCGTAATCCTTGCCGGTATAGCGGCTGTCGAGCCGGCCGACGGTCAGGCCGCGGTCGCGCAGCAGCTCCTTGTAGAACCGGTCGGGCGTCACGCGCAGGTCGGCGCGCTCGAGATAGTCCTCGCCAAGGCCGGTGAAACGCGACAGCTGCGTGCGGATCGCGGCGCGCTCGGCGCCCTTGCAGCTTCTGGCCCTTGAGCAGGGCCGATGCGTAGGGCCCGATCGCCCAGGCGCGCGCCTCGGCAGCGACCGCCTCGGCCGATGCGCCGCTTGCCTTCTTGTGGAACCAGGCGGTGGTCGCCATCGACGGCAGGTTGGTAATGTAGCTCAGCTCGTTGCCTTCGGTGTCGGCCCCGGCAGCGAAGTCGAGGATCGTCGAAACCAGGATGACGCCCTTGAGCGAGACGTCGTTATAGCCGCCCTCGAGCTCGTTGACGACTGCGGCCGAGCGCGTCGTGCCATAGCTTTCGCCGCCGAGGAACTTGGGGCTGTTCCAGCGGCCATTGTCGTTGAGCCAGCGGCGGATGACGTCGGCGACCGATTTCGCGTCCTTGGTCACGCCCCAATAGTCCTTGCCCTCGGTCGTGCCGATGACGTGCGACAGGCCGGTGCCAACCGGATCGATGAAGACGAGGTCGGTGACGTCGAGCAGGCTGTCGGGATTGTCGAGCAGCGGATAGGGCGCCGCGCCGTCGTCCTTGGCGTCTGGACGGAATCGCCACGCGCTTGGGCCCGAACGCGCCCATCTGCAGCCAGACCGAACCCGATCCCGGACCGCCGTTGAACAGGAATGTGACCGGTCGGTTCGGGTCGCGCGGCTCGGCGACATAGGCGGTCGTGACGATCGCCGCCTTGGGCGTCTCGTCCTTGTCGTCCTTGAGCACGGTCTCGGCGACGGTCACGCTGTAATCGACCGCCTGTCCGCCGAACGTCCCCGACTGGCGCGTCGTCGACGACAGCGGGACATAGGGCTTGGCCGGCTCGGCCTTCGTCTCGGCGGGGGTGGTGCCCGCGCTGGCGGGTCCCTGCGCCATCGCGCTGCACGAAGCGAGCAACATGGCGGCGCCGGCAACGGCGAAACGGTGGCAAACAGTCATATCAGGCAGACTCCCCACTGGATTTTCACTGGCTATGCCATGCCCGCTGGCGAGCGCCAAGGCCGCTGACAATTTCGCCCGATTGATCTATGTAAAGGGTGCGCACACGATGCGCAGGGGAGAGGAGAAATAGCATGGAACAGCAGGAAACAGTGGTCGTGCGAGGGCGGCCGCACGCCGGTTCACCTGTGGATTGTCGGCGGCCTCGCGCTCATCTGGAACGCCTTTGGCGGCTACGACTATCTGATGAGCCGGATGCACAATGCCGACTATGTCAAATCGATGATGCCCGACGCCGACCCGGCGGTGATGTTCGCCTATATGGACGCGATGCCCGGCTATGCGAGCATCGGCTGGGGGCTCGGCATCTGGGCCGGACTCGCCGGTGCGATCCTGCTGCTCCTGCGCAGCCGCTTTGCCGTCCACGCCTTCATCGCCTCGCTCGTCGGCATGGCGCTGAGCTTTTCCTACCAGCTGTTCGTCACCCCGCCGCCGGGCGAGGCGAACAACGTCCTCATCGTCGCGGCGATCGTCGTGATCGGCGTGCTGCTATTGTGGTACGCACTGCGCCAGCGCGCCAGCGGCGTCCTGCGATAGGCGGCAGTGCTCTGTGGGGCGGGACTGACTGCGGTGGATGCACACGGGGGCGCAGCTGCGCGAAACTGCGCACGCGACAGCTACAAGAACGGTTGCAGGATTTCCGCGGCTGTATAGTAAGCGATACGTCGGGGAGAGAATTTGTGCAAACGATGTTTCGCGTGTCGCCGACGCTGTTGGGCGGTACGTGGCTATGTTGCAATCGGGGGGGCTAGACGCTATATATGGCGGAGCGCGGGTACGGGCTGGAATCTCCCGGTGGTGTCGCTTGGGCTGTTGGCGGGTTGCTGACGGCACTGGCGGTGTGGCTGACGAGGCGCACCGCTGCGCCGACGGTGCCGGTGCGACGACCGATACGCGAAAGCCTCGTACGAGTGGCCTATGTGGCGGTTTATGCGATACTTACTGGGACCGGTGATGAGCTGGCTGCGCTCGGCGATACCGCCGGGACCGGGTCAGGAGCTGGCGGTCATCGCGTTCGAGCTGGCGATCCATCTCGTCATCCCGATCCTGTTGCTCCGCGCGCCAAGGCATGGCTTGAAGGTGCGACCGATACCGGACTCGCGCGCAAGGGCGTCGTCGCAACGCTGGTGGTGTTCGGCGCGATCCGTGTGGGCCTGCAGACGCTCGTGGCCCGTCACTGCGTCAGATCGCTGCGCTCGATCTCTCGCCGTTCGCGGTCGGCGCGTGGATTCTCGGCGCATGGGCATGGACTTCGATCGAAGCCGGCCTGTGCGAGGAATTCTTCTGCCGGGTGCTGCTCAGTCGCGCCTCGGCGCTGGTTCGGTTAGGGTCGCTGGCGATAGCGACGACCGCAATCGTGTTGCCTGGCGCATGCGCCGGGTTCACCTGCGCGGCGGCCAGGGGTCGATGGCGTCGCAGAACCCAGTAGAGATAGCAGCCTTCACGATAACTACGCTATCGCGATCGCATATGTGGAACGCTATGGCACCGGAGCGCAGCTGTGCTGTGTATGCTCAGGGGGGTGATGGAAGGATGGAGAGGGGCGCTAGCGCATCTTGCGCTGCACCTTGCCGTAGCGCCCCTTGCGCGTGCCCGGCTTGCCCTCGGTCGAACGCCCGCGGATCTGCGCCATCTGCGCATGCTCGCCGAGGCCGAGCTCGTCGGCCTCGAGCTTGCGGATCTCGTCGCGCATACGCCCCGCGGTCCTCGAACTCGAGATCGGCGGCGGCGGCGCGCATCTTCTTTTCGAGGTCCTCGATATAGGCGCGCAGATTGTGGCCGGCGAGGTGTAGCGCGTCCTCGCCGCCGGTATCGACGGTGACCCTGTCCTTGGCGGCGGCGTGCGCGATGATGTCGCCGATATTGCGCTTGATCGTCGTCGGCGTGATGCCGTGCTCCTCGTTATACGCGACCTGCTTCTCGCGCCGCCGGTCGGTCTCGTTGATCGCGCGCTCCATGCTGCCGGTCATGCGGTCGGCATAGAGGATCACCCGCCCGTCGACGTTGCGCGCGGCGCGCCCGATCGTCTGGATCAGCGAGGTCTCGGAGCGCAGGAACCCTTCCTTGTCGGCATCGAGGATCGCGACCAGCCCGCATTCGGGAATGTCGAGCCCCTCGCGCAGCAGGTTGATGCCGACCAGCACGTCATAGACGCCCATGCCGCAGGTCGCGGATCAGCTCGATGCGCTCCAGCGTCTCGACGTCCGAATGCATGTAGCGGACCTTGATGCCCCGCCTCGTGCATGAACTCGGTCAGATCCTCGGCCATCCGCTTGGTCAGCGTGGTGACGAGCGTGCGATAGCCCGTCTCCGCGGTGACCTTGCGGCATTCGGCGATCAGGTCGTCGACCTGTTCCTCGACCGGGCGGATCTCGACCGGCGGATCGATCAGGCCGGTCGGGCGGATGACCTGCTCGGAGAACACGCCGCCGGTCTCCTCCATCTCCCAGCCGCCCGGGCGTCGCCGACACGAAGACGGTCTGCGGGCGCATCGCGTCCCACTCGTTGAAGCGCAGCGGCCGGTTGTCGATGCAGCTCGGCAGGCGGAAGCCATATTCGGCGAGCGTGATCTTGCGGCGGTGATCGCCCCTCGCCATCGCGCCGATCTGCGGCACCGTCTGGTGGCTCTCATCGACGAACAGCAGCGCGTTCTCGGGCAGGTATTCGAACAATGTCGGCGGCGGCTCGCCCGGCAGGCGCCCGGTCAGGAAGCGCGAATAGTTCTCGATCCCCGCGCAGCTGCCCGTCGCGTGCGATCATCTCGAGATCGAAATTGGTCCGCTGCTCGAGCCGCTGGTGCTCGAGCAATTTGCCCTCGGCCTCGAGCTCCTTCAGCCGCTCGGTCAGCTCGTGGCGGATCGCCTCGGTCGCCTGCTTCAGCGTCGGGCCCGGCGTCACGTAATGCGAATTGGCGTAAATGCGCATGCTGTCGAGGTTGGCGACCGTCTTGCCGGTCAGCGGATCGAACTCGGTGATCTCCTCGATCTCGTCGCCGAAGAAGCTGACGCGCCACGCGGTGTCCTCGTAATGCGACGGGAAGATCTCGAGGCTGTCGCCGCGCACGCGGAAATTGCCGCGCTGGAAGGCGGCGTCGTTGCGCTTGTACTGCAACGCCACGAGCTTGCGGATGATCTCGCGCTGGTCGACGCGTCTCGCCCTTCTTCAGGTCGAAGATCATCGCCGAATAGGTCTCGACCGAGCCGATGCCGTAAAGGCACGACACCGACGCGACGATGATCACGTCGTCGCGTTCGAGCAGCGCGCGCGTCGCCGAATGGCGCATCCGGTCGATCGCCTCGTTCACCGAGCTTTCCTTCTCGATATACGTATCCGACCGCGGCGACATAGGCCTCGGGCTGGTAATAGTCGTAATAGCTGACGAAATACTCGACCGCGTTCTCGGGAAAGAACTGCTTGAACTCGCCATAGAGCTGGGCCGCGAGGATCTTGTTGGGCGCGAGGATCAGCGCGGGGCGCTGCAGCTCCTCGATGACCTTGGCCATGGTGAAGGTCTTGCCCGACCCGGTGACGCCGAGCAGCACCTGGTCGCGCTCGCCCGCCGCCGCCTGTTCGACGAGCTCGCGAATCGCGGTCGGCTGGTCGCCCGCCGGCTCGTAATCGCTGACCAGCTTGAATCGCTTGCCGCCCTCGGCCTTGGGCGGGCGCGCGGGGCGGTGGGGGACAAAGCTGCCCGAGGTTTCGGGTTCGGCAAGACTGGTGCGGATTTCGATGGCCATGCCGACGATATGGGTGCCGGGTCTTAATTCGGCAACGCTTCGGGGAGCGTGCCGCCGCGCCTATCTTCGCGATCGCCACCCAGATAGGCGACGACGGCTAGCCGCATGCGGTCGTCAGGGTGATCGTCGCGTCGAGCGGCTCGTAATCGAATGTGACGTGAAGGCCTGCCGACGATCAGACACACGCTCGACACCCATTGTCTGGACGGGCGCTCGATCAGACGCGCCTCGCGCACTGCGGCGACAGCTCGTCGCTCGGCGCGACCTGTTCGAACCGGCCGCCGACAGCTTTCACCAGGTAAACCGACACGTCGTCGCCATCGGCTTCGGCATAGACGATGGCCTGGTCCTGCTTGCCGTCGAGCGCCGCCTCCTCGAGCGCCAATCCCGCGATCGCGCCATAGGCTGGCCCCGTTGCTCGAGCGTGGCCATGTCGGGCGCGACGAGGCCGTCTGGAGCGCCATCCTGCGCCATTGCTCCGCTACCGCACAGAGCGCCGCCAGGCAGACGGCGATCCGAGCCCCGAGGGTGAGCCGCAGAGACATTTGCCGCTTCCCATCGCGGTCAAAACGCGTCGTCGGGCGGCGGCAAATAGGTCACCGGCATATCGCCAAAGCGCTGGGCGAGCAGCGCCTCACGGCGTTCTCCGAACTGTGCGAACGCGCGCTCCGCATCGGGTTCATATCGAAACTGGGCGTCGAACGCGTGGTCGACGATCTTGATTTCCAGCTCCGTCCACCGTTTTTCCGGCTCGGGGAGATACCATAACTTTCGCACAAGATCGGATAGTTCATCATTAATGAACCGATCCATAAGTCCGCTTTTTGTTACTTCGTAAAGCGTCGGTGCCATAACCCGGGGATCGCTTCGACATACAGCCAGCCGGTCGACGAACTGTCCTCGAAAGCGGCCATCATCGCGCCGCCTATCGTCAGCAGGACTGTTCAGTCGCGATAACCATCACCTTTGCCGCCATGGCCTGGCGGGTTGCAAGGCATCGTCTCAGAACGCGTCGTCGGGCGGTGGTGGATAGATTACGGGCTTATCGCCAAAACGTGCCAGCAAGCTTCGTCGCTCTTCGAATTTTAGCGATATCCTTATCTTCATCATAGCGAAACTGTGCGTCAAACGCATGATCGACGACATCAAACACCAGCGCCGACCAACGTTTGTAGGTTCGGCAAGATACCATAGCTATTTAAAGCATCGTACATCTGGCTGACGACACCGCGATCCAGGACCCTGTCGTTCGTCTCTTCGTAGACACTCGCGACATAACGCCTGGTATCGCCTGACATAAAGCAGACCGGGCCACGCTCGAATGCCGCTATCATCAACGGCCGATTTTTGCCAACAAGATCCTGTGTCGCCATATTCTCCTATTCCCCAAGCCGATTTTGAAGTTCCGCTGTCATTTTGCCATCGACCCAAAAATAACGATGATCTCTGACGGTAGTTGCGACATTCGTAATTTGCGCGAATATCGACCCTGACCTTTCGTCCGGCGCGAATCGCCGCCGCCCACTGATTTTCGAGGCTGGCATATCCGCTGCGGTTGAAATTGGCATCCTGCGCGAAATGGTTGAATGCCTCGGTCGGTCCGTTGAATCGGCGGGCAATATAGTGTCCGCCATGGTCGGTCGGCAAGCGATCGCGACCGCCGGCAGTACGCTGTGCGGCGCGCGATCGGTTCTGATCGGGATTGGCGATGAGTACGCCGCGGGCCTGTTGCGTTCGGGCGATCAGATCGATGTCGAAGCGATATCCGTTGGCAGTGATCGAACGGCGATCCCAAGCGACCGGCTCGGGGATCGACGGCGGATGGCGCGGATCGGGCGGCAGCTTCCCATCATGCGTCGCGGAGTAATAAATAAGCGCAAGCGCGGTCGCCCGAGCTTCGCGCGTGCGCTCGAGATAGGCTTGCGTCGGTAGCATAAGTCGCTGACCGATCTGGATCTGGCGATCGATCGGCAGGCGATTGATCCAGGCGAGGTCCGCTGCGGTCAGACCTTTGCGCGACTTCGCGATCGCGCTGAGCGTGTCGTCCTTCCTGACGACATAGATCGTGCGGTTAGCCGGATCGCGCGGATCAGAGGATCCGCTTCCCCAACTGCCCGTCGCGCCACCGCCGCCGGACGCCGCCACCGAACGTCCCGCGAAAAAATTGCCCGCGTTGCGAAATGTAAACCGCCCATTCCTCGGGTCGTGCCACGGATTGAATTTGCGCTCTATCGGTTGCGGGCAAAAGCCCGTGCGCAAATACACGTCGAACGCGCGTCGATGATCGGCCTGATACACGCATGCTCCATCGATAATTTTGTCCACGCTTAGCATAACGAGCAGAACAAATCAAGAACATCTTGATTGCTCGCTTGTCTCCCTCTCGTAGTGTGGCATGCTTGGCCAGTTTCGCTGCGGTCGTAATTGCATCTTCTCGCCCCCCTATCGCCACAGGGGTGTCATCGTGCGCACATCGCACTAAGAGACGCCTGTGCCCCGCCCGACTCGCCTCATCGCCCCATGAAACGCTGGACCCGCTATCGCATGCGCGCCGCGATGCGGCTGCACGGCCCGACCTCGGCGGTCTTTCGCCGGCGGCTCGCGATCGTCGGCGGGGCGATTTCGGTCGGGCTCATTGCGCTCGCCTTTGCCGGCCTGTCCGACCAGGCGACACGCCTGTTCCATCGCACGATTCTCCTCTGGCCGCTGCTGCCGCTGCTGGTCACCCCGCTGGGCTATGCCGGGGTCGTCTGGGCGACGCTGCGCTTCAGCCCCGACGCGCGCGGGTCGGGCATTCCGCAGGTGATTGCCGCGCGCAACGATCCCGACGCCGCGGTGCGCGCCGCGCTGTCGCTACCGACCGCGCTCACCAAGGGCGCGCTGACGCTCGCCGGCCTGCTCGTCGGCGCATCGACCGGGCGCGAGGGGCCGACGGTCCAGATCGCCGCCGCGGTGATGGCCGCATGGCACCGCCTGCTGCGCCTGCAGTTGCGCGCCTCGGTGATCATCGCGGGCGGCGCGGCCGGCGTCGCTGCCGCGTTCAACACCCCGCTCGCCGGAATCGCCTTTGCCATCGAGGAGCTCGCCGCCGCCTATGAGCAGCGCATGGCACTGCTCGTCATGACCGCGATCCTGATCTCGGGTGCGGTCGCGCTCGGCATCGGCGGCGATTATGTCTATTTCGGCGTCGTCTCGAGCCGACTCGACTTCGTTTCGGTGATCGTCATTGCGCCGGTTGCGGGTATCCTCGGCGGACTCACCGGCGGCTGGTTCGCGCGGCTCGTCCTGGCCTCGGCGCACGGCACGACCCGGCTGATGCGCGCGGCCAAGGGCACCCCGGTCCTGACTGCCGGCATCTGCGGTCTGATCGTCGCCGTACTCGGCATTGCCACCAACCTGACCTGGGGCACCGGCTACGATGCCGCGCGGATGATGATCGAGGGCGGCGCGTCGCCCTGGTGGTTCGGTCCGGCCAAGTTCGCCACCACGCTGGCAACCGCGATCGCGGGGCTTCCCGGCGGCATCTTCGCTCCCAGCCTCGCGACCGGTGCAGGCTTCGGCAATATCCTCACCTGGCTGTTCCCCGGTCAGCCGGTCAGCGCGATCGTGGTCCTCGGCATGGTCGCCTATTTCACCGGCGTCGTCCGCGCGCCGCTGACCGCGGTATTCATCCTGACCGAGACGACCGCCGCGCGCGGGCTGATGCTGCCGCTGATGGCGACCGCGCTGATCGCCGACCGCGCCAGCGCGCTGGTCTGCCGCGAGAAGCTCTACAACGGTCTCGCCAAGACCTTCATGGCCAAGGACGAGACCGCCAGGTCCTAGGGCAAGGCGTCGATTGCCGCCCGGTCGCAGCGCGGCTTTGGCCCGCGCACATCGCTTTGGGATCGCGCGGCAGCCGGCACCATGAACGGCACCCCGATGCGATGCGCGGCAAACAGGTCGGCGGGCAGCCCGGCGCACTGCGCCTCGAGCGCGAGCATCTTCGGCGGCGTATCATACCCCTCCCACGACAGGCGGAAGGTTCCCCAGTGGATCGGCAGCCCGGTCGTCGCGCCGAGCCGCTCGAACGCCTCGACCGCGTGCTTGGGCCCGATATGCGATCCCGACCACATCTGCCCCGGGGCAAAGCGGAATGCGCCGATCGGAATGATCGCGAGGCGGATCGGCGAGTCATTGCCTGCCTTGGCCGCGACCGCCTTCGCCTCGTCGGGCCAGCGCATGTCGCCCGGCCCGGTATCGCCCGCGAAGAAGACGCTGCCCGACGGCGTGTCGATGACGAAGCTCGACCACAGGGCACGGTTGCGATCGGCGCCCCATCGGCTCGACCAGTGATGGTTGCGCGTGACGGTGACGCGTGCGCCCTTGACCCGCGTCGTCCTGCCCCAGTCGATCGCGAACGCCTTGGCGCCCCCATCGGCGATGATCGTCTCGTTACCCGGGCTGGTGACGATCATCGGCCGGTCACGCTCCCACAATCGCTTCAAGGTCGTCAGGTCCATATGGTCGTAATGCGCGTGGCTGACGACGATCAGGTCGATCCGCGGCAAATCGTCGAACGCGATCCCCGGCTGGGCGACACGCGACGGCCCGATACCGAACGGCCCGGCGACGTCGCTCCAGATCGGGTCGGTCAGGATGTTGAGCCCCGGCGTCTCGATCAGGACGGTGGCATGGCCGACCCATGTCGTGCGCATCTCGCCGGGTTTGAGCGGCGGCAGCGTCTTCGGCCTGGCCTGCGCCACCGCAACATGATCGGGCCAGGCCGGCCGCTCGTCGGCCCCGGTGATCCAGCGCAGCAGGAATCCACCCGGCCCGCGGCTGCCGCCCTTGACCGCCGCACGCGTCGGGTCGCCCGACCATTCGCCCGCGCCCTCGTCGGGATTGAAGAAATGCGCGCCGTCGAAATGCGCGCTGGTCGGACCCTCGTAATAGACGCGGTCGAGGAAGCGCGGGACGATCGTCACTGCGAGCAGCAGCGCGACAACGATCCACAACACAATCGTGCCAGTCCATCGCGCCACCGCGCCGATCATCCGCATATGAAACTATCCCGCCGCTGGTCTGATACCCGCGATAGCATGGTGGGCTGCGCGGGCAATGCCGCCAATCACCGGCGCGCGGTCAGCTGCCCGAGGCAATCGGCGTCACATTGCCTTCGCCGGGCACCTCGTCGTGCACTGCCGGCGGGCGCGCCCGGCCCATCGTCCAGTTGGCCTGCATCCGCACCTTGGGATTGGGCGCGCACCAGATCTCGCCGGTCGCGTCGATCGCGGTCACCCAGATCAGATTATGCTCGGGGCCGTAATCGATCACGCCAAAGGCGAGCCCGTCGCCGCGCTCGAGGACGTGCAGGGGAATCGGGGGATCGAGTTGGGTGAACGACATCGGGCGACTCCCTGAGGCAGGTGACACGATCATCAACCCGCCGCTATCGCCCCGGTTCCATTGGCAAATGTCAGCGTCGCCGATTTGTCAGCAGGGCAAAGACGATGCTATTGATCATCGTGTAGAGCCCGTAGAGCAGCAGCATCGCGATCGGCCAGCTCTGGCTGAACAGCATCGCCATCAGCAGCAGGACGAACTCGAAGGCGTAGCTGGTATAGCGCCCCACCGCGCGCTGGACCGGCAGGACCGACGCCTGGATGATCGGGTCGCGGCTCTCTATCAACGCGCGGTGCATCGCGAAATTGCCGATCCCGGCGAGGAAAATGAAGATCAGCGACAGCGTCATGCGCCCGATATAGGCACCCCGTGCTTAATCTCCAGACGCCATGCGGTTCCGCGCGCGAGCCGGTCTTGCCTAGAGCAGGATCCGTCCCAACAGGATCAACACGATCGCTCCGAGCAGTGAGGCGAAGAAGCCCGCGCTGTGAAATCGGCCGCCGATGCCGCCGGGGCGCCGCGAACTGGTGACGAGTCCGGCGAGCAGCGAGCCGCCGATGCCGAGCAGCGTCGTCATCAAGAATCCCATGTCGACCGCGCCGGGATAGAAAAAGCGCGCCAGCAGGCCGACGACGAAACCGACGATGATCGTCGAGATGATGTTGATCATGAAAGCTGTTCCTTGGCCAATTTAACGATTGGCGATTCTAGCCGCGGTCGGGGCGATGGCAATCGCGTCTTTATGACAAAAAAATTTCACCCCCCGATGCAGGCCTGCAACGCCCCTCGGCAAGCCCGCTGCAAAGGCGGCTTTGCGATGCGTCCAGACTCGCTTTGTTCTCGTCGCCCGCTGTGCCGAAACGGGTTAAGGCGAAATTTACCGCCTTGCATCTCAGATTCGATGTGGCACTATCCATGGTGGGTCGTCGCCGGGGGGCACCCCTAGACGTAGTGGTGGAGCCAGAACGTGGATTTTCCGCGGGCTCCCGACCTGCGCCTTTGGAACGGGCAAACCGGCGATATAAATCTGTGGATGAAAGACGAGTTTTTCCCCCGCAGCGACCCCAAAAATGTTAGGGAGGGATTTCGCCCTTCCGAATCGAACGAATAGTGAACATACGGAGCGGGCGACATGGATTTCAGGGACACGGAGCGGAGCGATATGGATAGCACGAGCGACACGCTGGAGAACGACGTGGTCGAGAGCGCTACGAGCGCCCGCGCGTCCGACGCCGCGCCCGCCAAGAAGCCCGCGGCCAAGAAGCCCGCGCGCGAATCGAAGGATTCGAAGCAGGTCGACGATCGCCGCTTTGCCGTGACGACCGATTCGAGCCGCGACGACCTGCTCACCGATTTCGGCAAGGACACGCTCAAGGATCGCTACCTGCTGCCGGGCGAATCGTACCAGGACCTGTTCGCGCGCGTCGCCGCGGCCTATGCCGACGATGAACCGCATGCGCAGCGGCTCTACGATTATATCTCCAAGCTGTGGTTCATGCCCGCCACGCCGGTCCTTTCGAACGGCGGCACTGGCCGCGGCTTGCCGATCTCGTGCTATTTGAACTCGGTCTCGGACAGCCTCGACGGCATCGTCAACACGTGGAACGAGAACGTCTGGCTGGCATCGCGCGGCGGCGGCATCGGCACCTATTGGGGCAATGTCCGCGGCATCGGCGAACCCGTCGGCCTCAACGGCAAGACCAGCGGCATCATTCCCTTCGTCCGCGTCATGGACAGCCTCACGCTCGCCATCTCGCAGGGCTCGCTGCGGCGCGGCTCGGCGGCGGTCTATCTCGACATCTCGCATCCCGAGATCGAGGAGTTCCTCGAAATCCGCAAGCCGTCGGGCGACTTCAACAGGAAAGCGCTCAACCTCCACCACGGCGTCCTCGTCACCGACGAGTTCATGGAAGCCGTCCGCGCGGGCGCCGAGTTCGAGCTGAAATCGCCCAAGGACGGCAGCGTCCGTTCGACCGTCGATGCGCGCTCGTTGTTCCAGAAGCTCGTCGAGACGCGGCTTGGCCACGGGTGAGCCGTACATCGTCTTTTCCGACCAGGTGAACCGGATGATGCCCAAGCATCACCGCGACCTCGGGCTCAAGGTTTCGACCTCGAACCTGTGCAGCGAAATCACGCTGCCGACCGGCGTCGACCATCTTGGGCAGGATCGCACCGCGGTCTGCTGCCTGTCGTCGCTCAATCTCGAAACCTGGGACCAGTGGAACGGCGAACCGCAGTTCATCGAGGACGTCATGCGTTTCCTCGACAATGTCCTGCAGGACTATATCGACCGCGCGCCCGACGAGATGGCCCGCGCCAAATACTCTGCCGAGCGCGAACGCTCGGTCGGCCTCGGCGTGATGGGCTTCCACTCCTTCCTCCAGGCGCGCCAGCTCGGCTTCGAGAGCGCGATGGCCAAGTCGTGGAACCTCAAGATCTTCAAGCACATCCATTCGAAGGCGACCGAGGCCTCATGATGCTCGCGCACGAACGCGGGCCGTGCCCCGATGCCGCCGATGTCGGCGTGATGGAGCGCTTCAGCTGCAAGATGGCGATCGCGCCGACCGCGTCGATCAGCATCATCTGCGGCGGCGCCAGCGCGTGCATCGAGCCGATCCCGGCCAACATCTACACGCACAAGACGCTGTCGGGCTCGGTCTCGATCAAGAACCCGCACCTCGAAAAGCTGCTGCGCGAAAAGTCGAAGGATTCGGCCAACGTGTGGAACTCGATCCTCGAACGCGGCGGCAGCGTCCAGCACCTCGACTTCCTCACGCAGGAGGAAAAGGACACCTTCAAGACCAGCTTCGAGATCGACCAGCGCTGGCTGCTCGAACTCGCCGCCGACCGCACGCCGTACATCGACCAGGCGCAGTCGCTGAACCTCTTCATCCCCGCCGATGTCGAGAAATGGGACCTGCTCATGCTCCACTTCCGCGCGTGGGAACTGGGCATCAAGTCGCTCTATTACCTGCGCTCGAAATCGGTCCAGCGCGCCGGCTTCGCCAACCACACCGACGCGGTCAGCACCGAGGAAAGCCGCGGCGGCGTCGAGGCCGACAACACCGCCAATCCCCCCGTCTTCGCGATCGGCGAGACCACGGACTACGACGAATGCTTGGCTTGCCAGTAAGCCGCCTCGCGCCCGCGTTCGCGTCCATCCTGCTGCTCGCAGGGTGCGCGACCCAGCGCGCCGACGCGGTCGTCGCGAGCGGGCCGGGCTTCCTGCTCGGCCTGTGGCACGGCTTCATCTTCCCGGTCGCGTGGGTGACTCAGCTGTTCAGCGATCGACGTCGCGGTATACGCCGTGCCCAATGACGGCGGCTGGTACGATTTCGGCTATTTCCTCGGCATCGTCGTGTTCGGCGTCGGCGCACGCAAGACGCGCACCGTCTATCGCACGCGCACGATCCGCACGAACGCGCAGCCGGAGCGCGAGACGGTGATCATCGATCAATGACCACCGCGCTCGCCTCTGACTTCGACGCCGCCAAGGCGAACGCCGTTCGGTCGTTAGCCCGTGGTCTTGTCGGCGGTCTCGAACAGGTCGTAGGCGTTCGCCGCGGTCGCGCTCAGCCGCACCGTGTCGCCATCGACGCTCGCGACGAGGCCGGCGGGGATATAGTGATGCTTGGCGCCCTTGCCGCCCTGCGTCGACGGGCTGTCGGACTTGGTCATCTTGATCCGCTCGCCCGCGATATGGTCGACGGTGCCAAGATGGACGCCGTCGGCGCCGACGATGTTCATGTCTTCCTTGATGTTGCTGTGGTCGTGATCGCTCATCATCATTCTCCTTCTGGGGGGTTCACTGGTTCAACGTACCACGCCCCCCATTCGCTCCATAACTCGTAAAAGTCCGGAAGGTTCGCCATGTCCCTGTTAGAAGCCCGCACCCAGTACAAGCCCTTCGAATATCCCTGGGCCTATGACTTCTGGAAGCGCCAGCAGCAGATCCACTGGATGCCAGAGGAAGTGCCTCTGGGCGAGGATTGCCGCGACTGGGCGCAGAAGCTCTCCGATCACGAGCGCAACCTGCTGACGCAGATCTTCCGCTTCTTCACCCAGGCCGATGTCGAGGTGCAGAACTGCTATCACGACAAATACGGCCGCGTGTTCAAACCGACCGAGATCAAGATGATGCTGACCTCGTTCTCCAACATGGAAACGGTCCACATCGCCGCCTATTCGCACCTGCTCGACACGATCGGCATGCCTGAAAGCGAATACGGCATGTTCCTCGAATACGAGGAAATGTCGGCCAAGCACGATTACCTCAACGAATTCGGCGTCGACACCGATGAGGATATCGCAAAGACGCTCGCGATGTTCGGCGGCTTCACCGAGGGGCTGCAGCTGTTCGCCAGCTTCGCGATGCTGATGAACTTCCCGCGCTTCAACAAGATGAAGGGCATGGGACAGATCGTCAGCTGGTCGGTCCGCGACGAGAGCCTGCACTGCGAAGGCATCATCAAGCTGT
Source organism: uncultured Alphaproteobacteria bacterium (assembly GCA_963800335.1). Lineage (GTDB taxonomy): Bacteria > Pseudomonadota > Alphaproteobacteria > Sphingomonadales > Sphingomonadaceae > Flavisphingopyxis. Next base: position 259,638 of record CAWDAN010000005.1, read on the forward strand.
TCCACGCCTTCTGCGCCGAACGCGGCTGCCTGACCAAGTCGGTCAAGAACGACATCATCGACTGCTGCCAGAAGACCGTCCGGCTCGAGGACGCGTTCATCGACCTCGCCTTCCAGGACGGCCCCGTCCCCGGCATGACCGCCAAGGAAATCAAGAAGTACATCCGCTACATCGCCGACTGGCGGCTGGGGCAGCTGGGCTTCCAGCCGATCTACATGATCGACGAACACCCGCTGCCGTGGCTCGCCCCGCTGCTCAACGGCGTCGAGCACGCCAACTTCTTCGAAACCCGCGCGACCGAATATTCGAAAGCGGCGACGCGCGGCGACTGGGGCCAGGTCTGGACCAGCTTCGACCAGCGCAAGAAGGGCAAGCTCGCCATCGACGACGCGAGCGGCGACACCGCGACGCAGGCCGACGAAGGCAAGGACATGTTTGCCGGGGTGGAGTAGAGAGCTTGCTACGAGATGATGCTCGCGCAATGCGCCGCCTCTAATGCGTCGGGAGAGGGCCGTGAAGACAGCTTGATCTCCGCAATAGTTCAAATATCTTCGGTCTCTATCCTTCTGGTACCAGGCGTATTCACATCTATGCGCTTCTTTCAGCTCAAACCCGGTGTTGATTGTTGGGCTGTTGGCATTTGTTTGCAGCTTACTGGCTGTGATTTTGAACAGCATTTTTCAGCCAAAGCTCACGCGAAACATATCGAGCGTCGCTGCATGCCTATTAGTCAAAAGAGAAGCAAAGATGTGGAAGATAAACCGAGCCGAAAACGAGTTAGACTCGCGCGCTCAAACTGCGCTATTTACCTTTGTCTGTGCGTATTGCTGTTACATCAATAGGAATATGGAAAGTCGATCAAATGGCCCGCTCTCCGACGCCAAAGACCAACACAGTCACCGACTCCCAACTCCGAGTCCGGGCACCGGCCCGTACAGAAAGTCGGAACCGTCGCGAATTCCACCTCCCCCTCCTCCACCCACACGCGAGTAAAATGAGCGATTTTCGAACACGAAAAGTGTCCTGATATGCGCATCAAGCATCTCGGAATTGGTTCAGAATGCAATTACGCGGATTGGGCACAAATAATGCGAATTTAAAAGGCTTTTGCATGGCGAAGTGGTTCCGAGCGAATAATTGGCCTTGCTGCTCGGTTTCTAAAGAACAGACTATGATCTATATCGCTGCCGAGTCGTGGTTGCGTTTTCTTTACTAGATGCCACTTATTAACGAGAGGACGGTTCTTCGGAAACAGTACGATTCGATACGGAAGGCTCCCTTTATAACCCACCGGATTTTGAGGTGTATCCCGAGGAATCAAGGAGGAATACTCAATTCCTTTTTGAACATGGTCGGTGCTCGGGTTCTACGGTTCCATAGGCAGTCGTCATGGTGGCCATTATCCGTTCTCATGCCAGACATTGTTCAAGCTAGCTAGGAGGTCGCTCATGAGGCATGGTGTTCTTTAGTTTCCATTTTCAAAGAGATTCCTTCAAAGTTAGTCAAGTCCGAAACTCTTGGTTAGGTAATAATAGCTTTGAAGGTCAGCCTTATCTCGATAAGGCTGACTGGGAACAAATAGAGCGGCAAGGAGCCTCGTCTGTTAAAAACTGGATGAACTCGCAAATGAAGGGCACCTCTGTTACAATTGTACTTATTGGAGAAGAGACATTGCAGCGTCCTTGGGTACGGTATGAAATTTCCCAAACGCTGACCCGTGGTGCTGGACTACTCGGAGTTAGCCTTGCAGGTATGAAGAACATTGATCAAACTGTAAGTTACAAGCAATGTTCTTCGGTGGGGACCGCCTTTGAAACTAAGTCCATATTTGGTGGGCCAAAATACCCAATCTATAATTGGGTCAATGACAACGGCCGGCAAAATCTTGGGGCCTGGATAGAAGAAGCGGCAAAGAAAGCGGGTCGCTGACATCTCACGCGTAAATAGCGTAACCCACCCCGCCGCCTACCAAACTCGCCCAAAGTACCACTTTGGGCGAAACCCCTAACACCACGATCGCCGCCCGCCCGCATAGGGCCGCGCCAGCCCCTCGGCGATCAGCACGTCGCCCAGCGAGACGCCCCCGCGCGTCACGTCGCGCAGCTTGCGGCCATAGCGGTCGGTGTCGCGGTCGATCGATCTCAGCGAAAACGCGCCCGCGTTGAGCAGCGCCTGCAGCCGGACCGTCGCCGCATCGCCGCGCGCCTGTTCGTCGGCGCACCGCGCCGGGTGCGTCTCGGGCGCGTCGATCCCCGCGAACCGGTATTTCTCGCCCGCCAGCCAGAACGTGTCGCCATCGACCACGCAATTGGTCCCGCCGCCGCTGTGACACAGGCCGAACCGCGCCGACATGCTCGTCGCCGGCCCCGCACCGGCGACCCATCGCGCTCGCGGCGACCCGCGCCGGGTCGCCGTCCGCCTGCAACCATAACAGCGCCCCGCCGAACACCAGCCCGGCGGCAAACGCGACGATGCCAGGAACCGCGTCCGACGCGACCGCCGCCCCGCCGACGCGCGATCGGCTCGACATTCGCGCCGTGCCAGCTTCGCCGTGGCCCTCCTCGATCGAACTGCCTCCGCGCCATCGCGCGATACTGCCCCTGCCCGTTCGCGGATGCAATCATGCCGTGCGGCAGGCCCGGGCGGGACGCGATCGCCGCCGCCCGCCTTACCATGCGGTAAATCTCGCCCGGCGGTCGCGCGCGTCACCGACGCAGCCTCTGCGAAGACCGTGACAACAGGCGCCGGGACGAACGCTCCTAGCGATGATAATCGTCGCGCATCATCCCGTCATACCGCCCGCTGCGCAGGCAGCATGCCTTGAAACCGGCGGCCCGAACCGCACGGGCACGGGTCGTTGCGACCGAGCTTTTCGACCAGCTCGACCTCGCCGCCGCGCACGAAGCGCAGCCCGCGCTTGACCCGCGTTTCGCTCGGGAAGCCCTTACGGCGTTTCGACGTCCGCTCGAAAGCACGGCCGGTCGTCATGATGCTGATGGTATTTCACTGTTCTTCTCCTTTTTCATTTGACCCGTCAGTGCCAGCGCACCGGGGTCGCCGCGCACGGCTTGGCGACGATCTGCCAATCGTCGCGATAGAGGATCTCGCCCGGACGCCGCGTCGCGACCTTGCTGATCGGCACTCCGCATTCGCGCAGCAACGCGGCCAGCACATGGGCATGGCGGATCATCTCGGCGGCATCTCCGTGGAACCAGCAGATCCCGTCGCGCCACCATCTGCGCCGCGACTTCACGCGGAAATGGCGCGCGTCGGGGGCTGGCAACTCGCGGTTGAACCAGTCGATCTCGCGGGCGATCGCGATCACCAGCGGGTCTTCGCAATCCGAATATTTGAAATCGAGCGCCGGGCCGAACAGCCCGCCGTCGACGCCGCGGCGCAACACGCACCCCGGCGCAATGAAGCGCACATACATGACAGTCCCCTGACGGACCGTGGCGGCACGCCTTCAGGCGGTCCGGCCGGTTTCGTCGGCTAGTGGAAAATGGGGGTGACAGTCGGTCGGTCGGGCGCAGGCGTGCGCCGGACCCGATCCCGTGCTGCCGCCGGGGGGCCTACCGCCCCCGTTGTGTCCGGGGCGGAGGCGTTTGGAAAAGATCGAACATGTCCATGCCTCTCGTCATGCCCGCCGGGAAGGTCCGGCGGCGCGGTCGGTCCCGATAATCGCGGCAGCCGCGAAAATCAATCCCCGCGCGCCGCCTCGTCCGCTAGGTCGACCGCCCGTGGCCAATAGGACGCACGCCTTTCCTATAAGATCGCCGCCGCGCCGCGCCGCCTGTCCTATTGGCCCCGCGCCGCCTAGCCTGCCGCGATCATGGCGATCCCGATCCTCTTGCCGGCACATGCCACATCGCGCGCATCGCCCCTCGCGCGGAGGCGATTTCGCGCGCACCGTATCGTGTACTTTGCGTACTCTCGGCGGTTCAGGGCAGCGCGGCCGGTTGCGCCTTTAAGGTCACAGTGTGAACCCGTCCCTGGACGGTGTGAACCCCGTGAACTTGTCGCGACTTTGGCGGGCTGGCGACTTAGCGCCGCGTTTGGCCGAGCACGCGCCACGTCGCCAGCAGCAGCAGCACCGAGACCGCCTCGGCGATCATCGCCATCGCAATGCCGGGATCGCTCGCCCCGCCGCCCAGCAGCGCGATGCCGCGCCCCACGAGCGCGATGCCGAACAGGCTCGCCGGCACCAGCAGCCAGTCGTGCCGCCGCCGCCGCCCGTCGCGGAACGGCAGCGCGCCGAGCAGCGCGAACAGGCCCGCGACGATGAAGAACGCCGACAGGTCGCCGCGGATCGTGCTCGCGCCGAACACGCCGTCCAGGCTGACCCCCAGGTTGTCGGCATAGACCCCCGGGTCGATCAGGCCGCGCACGCCCATCACGAGGAAATACGCCGCCCACAGCACCACCGCGCCGCGCAATATCCGCTTCATCCAGTTGCGTTCGCCCATCTCGTCATTCTCCCCGGTTGCGGATGTTTCCGTCGCTGCGCAACCTGCCCCCGCATGGCCCGCCGCGCAAGCGTCGTAAGCCGCGCCTCATCCGGTCCAATCCTGACCAATCATGGCGCGATAAGAGCCAATATGGACAGGCTCGTCGCTCCACCCGGCCGCGCCGCGTTGCTAGACTGTCGGTCGAAGGAGACTGCGATGCCCCGTTTCATCGTCAACAAGAATGCTCAGGCAAACGGCGACCACGAAGTCCACAACACGACCGACGGCTGCAGCTACATGCCCGATACGCGCAACCGCAAGGATCTCGGCATCCACCCCAGCTGTCACGGCGCGGTCGCCGAGGCGAGGCGCCTCTACCCGCAAGCGAACGGCTGCGCCTATTGCTGCCCCGCCTGCAACACCGGCTAGGGCCACCGGGCCAGGCTGCCGACGCTGCCGCTCGCTCCGCGCTTTCGTCCGGCTGCGCGTCGTGTCATGGTGGGAAACCGCAAGTCGTTTTCTGCCATGCCAGCGAAAGGCCCCGCCATGACCACCCGCTTCCTTCTGTCCCTCGCTGCCGCCGTCGCACTGCCGCTCGGTCCGGTCGCCGCTCAGGACGCGCCCGACCCGATGGCCGCCTTCCATCCCGGCACCGCAATCCCCGGCTATGGCAAGATCGCCGATGTCGATATCGACATGGCGATCCCCGAAGGCACGGTCTTGCTCCACAGCTTCGATGCCAGCGAGGGCAAGGCCGGGACGCTCAACCGCACGCTCGAATCGATTGCCCGCTTCATCAACATGCACGTCGCTGCCGGCATGCCGCTTGCCAACGTCCACGCTGCGGTCGTCGTTCACGGTCCGGCGGTGTTCGATGTCACCAATGCCGAACGCTACGCTGCGAAATATGACGGCGCGAAAAATCCCAATGCCGACCTGGTCGCCGCGCTTCAGGCGGTCGGCGTCGAGATCTACGTCTGCGGGCAAAGCGCTACCGCGCAGGACGTTCACAATGGCGACCTGTTGCCCGGCGTAAAGATGGCGCTATCGGCAATGACCGCACATGCCCTGCTGCAGCAGCGCGGCTATACGCTCAACCCGTTCTGACAGGAGCCGTTTTGATCAGGGATCACACCGTTATTTACGCTTTTGGCGAATTTCTTCGGCCGCCTCTTCGGCCTTGTGAGCCGCGAGCGCATCATCGGCGACGCTTTGCGCCTGCGAATCCTCGTGTCGCTGGCTGGTGTTCACACCCTCGGGCGCCTCGGAATCGCGGCGGTCGGTCTGCGGGTCGTTGTTCAATCCGTCTTTGCGGCTGGTGTCATCAGTCATGGGATTCTCCTGTGTGTTTCCCCACCAACCCTTGGCAGGCCCCTGCGGTTCCGCCGATGACAGGCGGCCCCGCCCGGGTTAAAGGCACGTCATGACTCCCAAACATCTTGGCCAGGCCAGCGGACTGCCCGCCTCGCCCGACGCCGCTGACCTCGATTATGTCCCCAATCCGCGGCCTGGTGCGCTGTATCTCGTGCGCTTCGCCGCGCCCGAGTTTACCTCGCTGTGCCCGGTGACGGGGCAGCCCGATTTCGCGCACCTCGTCATCGATTATGCGCCGAGCGAAACGATCGTCGAATCGAAATCTCTCAAGCTGTTCCTCGGCAGCTTCCGCAACCATGCCGCCTTCCACGAGGATTGCACCGTCGGCATCGGCCAGCGCCTGTTCGACGAGATGCACCCGCAATGGTTGCGCATCGGCGGCTATTGGTATCCGCGCGGCGGCATCCCGATCGACGTCTTCTGGCAATCGGGCAAACCGCCCGAAGGCCTGTGGCTGCCCGACCAGGGCGTCGCCTCCTATCGCGGCCGCGGCTGACCATCTTCCTCGTATAATCAACGTTCGTCAAACAGGAGCCAAACTCATGACACGTGCCTTCCGTCCCGCCCTTCTCCTTGCTGCGAGCACCCTGGCGCTTGGCGGGTGTGCCGCCACCGCTGGCGACCTCAATACGCGCGCGCCGATGGCGCCCAAGGTCTTTGCCGCCAGCCCGGACAGCATCGACAAAAGCCAGACGACGCAGCTCCCGCGCAATGCAGTGCCGCGCAATTATAAGATTGAAGTGACGCCGCACGCCGATGCGCTGACCTTCGATGGCAAGGTCCGCATCACGCTCAACGTAACCGAGCCGACCGACACGCTAACCTTTAACGCCGCCGATCTGGCGATCGCGAGCGCGACGATCACCGCCACCGATGGCACGAGCCAGCCGGGGCGCGTCAGCTTGAACTCCGATGCGCAAACTGCGAATGCACAGTTTGCCCGGCCGTTGTCGCCGGGCCTTTATGCTCTCGACATGGACTATTCGGGCAAGATCAACACGCAGGCCAACGGACTGTTCGCGCTCGATTACAAGAGCACCGAAGGGGTCGATAAACGCTCGCTGTTTACCCAGTTCGAAGCGCCCGACGCGCGCCGCTTTGTTCCCAGCTGGGATGAGCCCGATTACAAGGCGAGCTTCGATCTCAGCGCGATCGTCCCCGCCGACGAGATGGCGATCAGCAACATGCCCGCCAAATCGACCACCGCGCTCGCTGACGGACTGAAGCGCGTTACCTTCGAAACCACCCCGGTGATGTCGAGCTACCTACTGTTTTTCGGCAAGGGCGATTTCGGACGTATTTCCAAGATGGCTGGCAACACAGAGGTCGGCATAATCGTCAGCAAGGGCAACGAGGAAAAAGCGCGCACGGCCCTCGACGACGAAGCGCAAATCCTGCCTTATTATAACGACTATTTCGGCACGCCCTATCCGCTGCCGAAGCTCGACAACGTTGGCGGCCCTGGCCAGTCTCAATTCTTCGGAGCGATGGAAAACTGGGGGGCGATCTTCACCTTCGAACGTATCCTGCTCGACGACCCTGCCATCACCAGTGAAAACGAGCGGCACGCGATCTTCTCGGTTCAGGCGCACGAAATGGCGCATCAGTGGTTTGGCGACCTTGTCACCATGGCTTGGTGGGACGACCTTTGGCTCAACGAAGGCTTCGCTAGCTGGATGGAAAACAAGACGACGCAGCACTTCCATCCCGATTGGGGTGCAGACATCGATGCGGTTGGCAGCCGCGAGGCTGCGATGGGACAGGACGCCTACGCCACGACCCATCCGATTGTGCAGAAGATTCTGACCGTCGAACAGACCAACCAGGCGTTCGATTCGATTACCTATTCGAAAGGCGAATCGGTGATCTCGATGCTCGAAGGCTATGCTGGACCCGACGTCTGGCGTCGCGGCATTCAGGACTATGTGAAGACGCATCAGTATCAGAATACCAAGACCGACGACCTGTGGCGCGCGGTTGAGGCTGCGGGCGCAACCGGACTAACCACGATCGCGCATGACTTCACGCTCCAGCCCGGCATACCGCTGATCACCGTCAGCAAGGCGCAATGCACCGGCGACAGCACCAATGTGACTTTAACGCAGGGCCAATTCTCGCGTGACAAGCGCGAAGCGTCAGCAGCCAAGCCGCTCACTTGGCATGTCCCGGTCAGCATTTCGGCGGGCGGGGCGAAATCCACGGCAGTGACCGGAGGGCGAACGACGGCGGTGACTGTGCCGGGCTGCGGTCCACTGCTCGTCAATGCAGGCCAGACCGGCTATTTTCGCACACTCTACACCGCCGACCAGCTCGCGCGACTGAAAGCATCATTCGGGTCGCTCGGCGCGGTCGATCAATACGGCTTGCTCAACGATTCGCTGGCGCTGTCCTATGCGGGTTATCAGCCGATCGGGCGCTCGCTGGACCTGATCTCGGCCATTCCGGCTGATGCCAATCGCAAGGTGATGACCGAAGGCCTCGGGACGCTCTATTCATTGTACGATATGTTCGACGGCGACGCCGCAGTACAGTCCAAGCTCGCGAGCATGATCCAGTCGCGTTATGCTCCCGTACTAGGTCAAATCGGCCTACTCCCGCGCGCGGGCGAACCCGTCCTCGACACGACGTTGCGGCCGACCCTGATCAGCGCCCTCGGCGCGGTCGGTGACAGCAATATCCGGGCCGAGGGCGATCGCCTGTTTGCGGCACTCCAGACTGATCCGTCGGCAATTGCAGGATCGCTTAAGTCGACTTGGCTCGGGCTAGTCGCCTATAATGCGACGCCGACGCAATGGGACCAGCTCCATGCCATGGCAAAGAGCGCGACAGGCTCCGTCGAGCGTGCGACGCTCTATTCGTTGCTCGGCGTCGCCAAGGACAAGGCACTCGCTCAGCGGGCACTCGACCTAGCATTGACCGACGAACCCGGTTCGACAGTTTCGGCAGGTATGATCAACGCGGTAGCCCGTCGCAATCCGGAACTGGCGCTCAATTTCGTCCTGGCGCATCTCGACCGCGTCAATGCGTTGGTCGACAGCTCGGCGGCTTCACGGTTCGTGGCGCGGCTTGGTAGCGGCAGCGACGAGGAGGCGACGATCGCCAAGCTCGACGCCTATGCAAGGGCCAATCTCGACGCTTCGGCTCGCAAGCCCATCGACTCCGCGATCAACGGCATTCGGACCCGCCTCGCCGACCGTCCGCGGATCAAGAAGGAGGTCCGCGCCTGGGTCGCAGGACAATAGGCATTACCATCCCTGCCCGTCGCCGCGCGCAGCGGTGACGGGCAGGGATGCCTAGCCTAACGCATCAGTCCGCCAATCAGGTTGCGGACAAACCGGCCGGCGAAGGGTCCGGCGAGATCGGTGGCGATCGAACCGGCGGCCGAGGTCGCGGCATTGCGCACCGGGTTAGACCGCGACTTGCGTCCGGTTACCGCAGCTGCCGCGATGGTCGCCGCCGACCCCGTCATCGCGCCCGTAGCGCGCTTGAGCGCCTTGCCCCAGATATTGGTCGTGCGCCGTTCGCGCTTGCCGACCTCTTCGCGGCCCTTCGCCTCGACCTCTTCGGCGGTAGCGGCGGCATCGCTTGCCTTCTGCGCAATGACCTCGGCAGCGCTCTCGCGGTCGATCCGCTGGTCATAGATAGTGCCCACCGGCGATGCGCCTACGATCATCGCGCGCTCGCCCGTCGAGATCGGTCCGATCCGCGACGAGGGCGGGCGCACCAGCACACGTTCGACCGGCGACGGAGCGCCGTCGTCCATCAGCGTCGATACCAAGGTTTCGCCAACCTTCAGTTCGGTGATCGCGGTTTCGACGTCGAGGCCGGGATTGATCCGGAAGGTCTCGGCCGCTCCCTTGATAGCGCGCTGGTCGCGCGGCGTGTAGGCGCGAAGCGCATGAAGAATACGATTGCCCAATTGGCCGGCAACGGTCTCTGGAATGTCGATCGGATTTTGTGTGATGAAGAACACGCCGATACCCTTCGATCGGATCAACCGGACGACCTGCTCGATCTTGTCCTGCAGCGCCGACGAGGCATCGTCGAACAACAGATGCGCCTCGTCGAAGAAGAAGACGAGCTTGGGTTTTTCAGGGTCGCCTACTTCGGGCAATGCCTCGAACAGCTCGCTCATCAGCCATAGCAGGAAGGTCGCATAAAGCTTGGGGTCGACCATCAGCCGGTCGGCCATCAACACGTTGACGAACCCCTTGCCAGTGGGATCGGTACGAAAGAATTCGGCGACGTCGAACGCGGGTTCGCCGAAGAACTGGTCGCCACCCTGGCCCTCGAGCTGGAGCAAGGCGCGCTGGATCGTGCCGACGCTCGCCTTAGTGACGTTACCGTATTTCGTGCTCAGTTCGCCCGCATTGTCTGCAGTATGGGCGAGCATCGCGCGCAAGTCAGGCAGGTCGAGCAGCAAAAGGCCCTGGTCGTCCGCAAAGCGAAAGGCGATTTCGAGAACCCCGGCCTGCGTGTCGTTGAGCTTGAGCAACTGGCCCAGCAGCAACGGCCCCATCTCGCTGACGGTCGTGCGGATCGGATGGCCCTGCTTGCCGTACAGGTCCCAGAATATTGTCGGGCTGTCAGCATAGGCGTAATCGGTAAGCCCGACCTCGCGAGCGCGGTCCTTCAACTTGTCGGCATGGGCGAAGGCATCGCTGCCGGGCATCGCGACACCGCTGAGATCGCCTTTGACGTCGGAGACGAAAACGGGGACGCCCGCCTTGGAGAACCCTTCGGCGAGGATCTGTACGGTCACCGTCTTGCCGGTACCGGTGGCGCCAGCGATCAGGCCGTGCCGATTGGCCCGACTGAGCGCGATACCGACCGGCGTACCGTCAGCGCTGCCGATAAAGACCGATCGATCATCCATTGGGGTTCCCTTTCACGCGTATTGGCGAAGCGTAGACCAGCGCAAATCGAAAGCAAACATGGCAGACAGCAAAACGCCCGACCAGATCGGCCGGGCGTTTAAGTGTCTAGCGATTAAGCGCGCCGTCAGTTGTTGAGCCGGACCGCAATGAAGGTGGGCTCAACGCCGCGCCGCGTGACCTGCAGCAGGATAGCCGAACGTCCGTCGGACTTGGCTTGCGCAACGGCATCCGCCAGCGCCTTCAACGATTGTACCGGCTCGCGATTGGCACTGATGATCACGTCGCCGCGCTGCAGTCCCTTTTGCGCGGCATCTGCCGCTCCCGAGACGCGCCCGATGACAAGGCCCTTAGTCGCCGTATCAACCCCGATTGAACGGGCGATATCGGTGGTCAGTGGCTCTACGATCAGGCCTAATGCCTGGCGGATTGCCTGGTCGGGTCCGGTCGCGTTTTCGCTCGGCTTGCTGGGATAGGCTTGGTCATCGTCAGGATCGAACTTGGGTTGCTGCAACTGATTCTCGGGCGGACGCTTGCCGACCGTAACGTTGAGACGCTGCTTCTTGCCGTCGCGTATGATGTCGACCGGAATCTTCGTGCCCGGCGTCACATTGGCGACGAGGAAGGAAACATTGTTGTCGGGCGTAACCTCTTGGCCATTGACCGCGACGACGACGTCGCCGGCCTTGATGCCAGCCTTGGCTGCGGCCTCTCCCTCGACTACCCGCTGGATGAACTCGCCGCGATTATGAGCCAGGCCCAATGCCGCCGCGGTATCGTCGTCGAGTGGCGCGAGCGCGACACCGAAATAGCCGCGCTCTATGGCTTCGCCGCTGCGCAACTTGGCGACAATCGGTGCCGCAACATCAGCGGGGATTGCGAAGCCAAGCCCGATATTGGCACCGGTTGGCGAAATGATCGCCGAATTGATCCCGATGACGTTGCCATTCAAATCGAACATCGGTCCGCCCGAATTGCCGCGATTGATTGCCGCATCGGTCTGGATATAGCGCGCATAGGCGCCGCCGGTGCCGGGGCCGTTCTCGCCGACGTTACGATACAGCGCCGAAACGATTCCCGTTGTCACAGTGCCGCCAAAGCCGAGCGGATTGCCGATCGTGATGACCCAGTCGCCGACGCGCGACTTGGTCGAATCGCCGAACTTGACGAACGGAAGGTTTGTGCCGTCAATCTTGAGCACCGCGAGATCGGACTGAGCATCACGGCCGATGACGCGCGCCTTGTACTCCTTGCGATTGGGCATCGTGACGGTGATCTCTTCGACCACCGCACCGTCGGCTGCAGGCGCAACAACATGGTTGTTGGTGACGATGTAACCGTCGGGAGAGATGATGAAGCCCGACCCAAGCGACTGGCCTTCACGCGTCTGCGGCTGCGCGCCGCCGCTGCCTTGCCCGCCGAAAAACTGTTCAAACGGCGTGCCGGCGAATGGATTTGACTGGACCTGGACGCGCTGGCGCGTCGAGATATTGACTACCGCAGGCTGCAATTGCTCGGTCAGATCTGCGAAGCTTGCCGGGGCACCGGCACGTGGCACGACGCGCTGAAGCTGGGCATCTTCGTTCTGCGCGACCTGCGCGCCAACGGTGCTGGGCGAAGCGAGTGCTAGCGCGGTGCCGCCAAGCAGGAAAGCCGAAGTGATTGCATAAACATATCGCACAGGCGGATAATCCTTTTTGTGGAAATAACGAGAGCTGGCCCCGGTTCTCATGAAACTTCGAAGTTTAACGAAGCTTGAATATGGGACGGCAACCCCAGCGTTCAACGCCCCTGGAATTCGCGCAGGAACTCATTGTCCGGCGACAGGACGATCGAGGTCGCGCCATCCGATTCGACGAAGGTCTTCTGATAGGCCTGCATCGCGCGGTAGAAGTCGTAGAAGCCGGGATCTTTGCCGAACGCCGAAGCGTAGATGTTGGCGGCCTCGGCATCGGCGTCGGCACGGATCAGCTGCGCCTCCTTGCGCCCTTCGGCCTGGATTGAGATCGCCTCCTGGTTACGTGCGGTTTGCATTCGTTGATACGCCGATGTCAGCGGCGTGCCCTGCGGAAGGTCGGCGCGCTTGATCCTGACATCGATGATTTCGGCACCATATTTGGCCGCCTCGCGATTAAGTCCGGCTTGAATATTGTCCATGATCTGGCCGCGTTCTGGGCTTAGCAAAGTAGCGAAGGCTCGCTTGCCAAGCTCGTTCCGCAGCGACGATCCGAGGATCGCGCCGAGCTGGTCGCGCAATTTGTCCTCGGTCTGAATGGTCGTGTACATTTTCGCCGGATCGACGATGCGAAAGCGAGCGAATGCGTCAACCTGAAGCCGCAACTGATCGGTCGACAAGACCTGCTGACGCTCCATGTTAACGCCGAGCACACGCTTGTCGATAAACTTGATCTGCTCGACGAAGGGAATGCGCGCAATCAGACCGGCATTTGTCGATCCGAATGGTTGGTCGGGCTTGTACGAATTCACTACCCCGGTGATTGTGCCATAACGTAGCAGCAACGCCTGCTTGTCCTCGGGCACGATCGAGAACGTCATGCTTGCCAGCACCGCGAGCGCCAGTGCGATCATGCTGGTGCGGACGGGGTGTTCGGTGATCTGTGTGACGATGCTCATTGTGCAGCTCCTTCGGTCACTGTGACTTCGGGGGCCGCCTTGGCGCGGCGACGCAGTTCGGGAAGCGGCAGATAGCTCGTCACGCCGCGCGTCTCGACAATCGTCTTGTCGACTTTCCCGAGCACGAGTTCCATCGTGTCGTAATACATGCGCTTCTTGGTGACGTCGGGCGCGAGCCGGTACTGCTCGTAGACCTTGTTGAACGCTGCCGATTCACCGCGCGCCTGTTCGAGGATCTGCTGCGCATAGGCGCGCGCATCGTTCTGATACGACTCGCGCTGCTGTTTTGCAGCGTTGACCTTCTTGAATGCTTCGTCGACCTCGGCCGGCGGATCGGCCTGGCGCAGCTGAATGCCGTCGATGCGGACACCCGATCGATATTGGTCCAGAATGGTCTGCATACGCCGCTGGACCTGCGCCTCGATGTCCGAGCGCCCCGACGTAATCGCACTGTTGAGCGAGAAATTGGCGACCGTCGCGCGCATTGCACTCTCGGCGACCTCGCCAATCGTTTGCTCGGGATCTTTTAGCTGGAAGATGAACAGTTCGGGGTCCTTGATCGACCATCGCACCTGATAAGCGAGGTCGACGATATTCTGGTCGCCGGTCAGGACCAGATTCTCTTCGTTGGGCTGTTCGGATCCGATCTTAAGCTCGCGGATGTTTAGGGTGTCGATTTTGGTCATTTGTTCGAAAGGTGCTGGCATTGTCAGCTGGATGCCGCCGGGGCCGACGGTGCGGGCGTAGGAGCCGAGCCGGGTGACGACGCCGCGTTCGGCCGGCTGGAGCATGTGGAAGCTGCTGAAGACGATCCAGATCGCGATGAAGCCGAGGATGCCATAGAGCCAGAAGGGCCGATCGCCGGACAATCGGGGCCTGCCGCCACCGCCGCCGCCGCCGCCGCCGAATCCGGCACGACCGCGCCGGAGCAGTTCGTCGAGGGCCGATGGTCCGCGCGCATTATCGCCAACGGGTTGCGGACCGTTCGACGGTTGCGCCCACGGATTGCGCGGTCCCTTGGGCTTGGGAGACTCGTCGTCACCGCCACCCCATGGTCCTTTTTCCACCGCGAAAATATTGCCCCGCGGCCCAGGGCCGCTCGCTGTCAGTCGGCGAACCGCCCGTTGCCAAAAATTCTTCATTCCTCCGTTATAGGTAGCACGGCCCGAAAAAACAGTGCCATTCGCGGAATTCCCGACTATTCGCCTCGCCATGACCCAATCAGAAATGATCGCGGCGACCGCAGCTCGCCTGTCACAAGGGCGCGCCGCCGCCGTCCGGCTCAAGGATTCGACCGTCTCGCTGGTGTGCGACGTCTCGGGGCTGGACGAATCGGCCCGCACCAACATGATCGGAAGCCTCAAGGCCGAGCTCGGAGCGATGGAAGGCGTCGACGAGGTTCGCATCGCCGAGACCAGCGAGCGCCGGGAATTGCCGATCGTCGCAGTCGCCAGCGGCAAGGGCGGCGTCGGCAAGTCGACGCTCGCGACCAATATCGCGGTCGCGCTGGCGCTTGCCGGGCGCAAGGTCGGCATCGTCGATGCCGATATTTACGGCCCGTCGCAGCCCACGCTGCTCGGTTGCGACGAAACGCGCCCCGAGGCACGCGACAAGAAACTCGTCCCCGTCGAATGCCGTCACGGCATCGGCCTGTTGTCGATGGGCCAACTCGCCAAGCCGGGCCAGGCGATCGCCTGGCGCGGGCCGATGGCGGGCAACGCACTGACCCAGCTGGTCGATGCGCACTGGGGCGCGACCGAGATGCTGATCGCAGACATGCCGCCGGGGACCGGCGACGTGCAGCTGTCGATGATCCAGCGCCACAAGCCGGTCGGCGCGGTCATCGTGTCGACGCCGCAGGACCTCTCGCTGATCGACGCGCGGCGGGCGATCGCATTGTTCGAACAGGCCGACGTGCCGATCATCGGCCTCGTTGAGAACATGGCGGGCTATGCGTGTCCGCACTGCGGCGAGATCAGCGATCCGTTCGGCTCGGGCGGCGTCGAACGCGCGGCGCAAGAGATCGGCGTCGCCTTTCTTGGCCGCATCCCGCTGTCGCTCGGCGTTCGCGAAGCGAGCGACGGTGGCGAGCCGCCGGCGGCCAGCGAAAACGACCTCGCCCAACCGTTCAGGGATATTGCAGGGCGGGTCGCGCGTTGGGTGGACGAACGGCGCACAGCCTAACGCGCCGACAGCCCAAGGAATTTCTTATGCCTATCGATACGGATGACGCGCTTCGCGACCTGCTGACCTCGACCCGCCGGATTGCCGTCGTCGGCGCATCGCCCAACGCGTCGCGACCGAGCAACGGCGTGACGCGCGCGCTGGTCGAACACGGTTATGATGTCGTCGCGGTCAATCCCGGCCATGTCGGCAAGACGATCCACGGCGCCCCCGTCGTCGGATCGCTCGACGATGTTTCGCCACCCGCCGACATGGTCGATATTTTCCGCAACAGCGAGGACGCCGGCGGAGTCGTCGACGAGGCGATCGCACACGGCGCCAAAGCGGTGTGGATGCAACTCGGCGTCATCAATGAGGCCGCGGCCAAGCGCGCCGAAGAAGCGGGCCTCACCGTCGTCATGGACCATTGCCCCAAGATCGAGCTGGCCCGGTTGAACATCGCGCCGATCGGCTGAGCTTCGGCGGGGCATTGCGCCAAGCGGCTTGCCAGCGCGCGGAGGGACATTATCAGGACGGGTCATGGCCCGCTTTCCCAACCTGAAAAACAAGCCGGCCAGACCCGCGGTCAGCCGCCGACAGCTGCTGATCGGCGGGGGCGCGGCGGTCGGTCTCGCGGTTGGCTGGGCGGTGTGGCCGCGATCCTATTCCCCCAATGTCAACGTCGCTCCCGACGAGCGGTTGTTCAATGCGTGGCTCAAGATATCGACGAGCGGACGCGTCACCGTGATCGTTCCGCAATGCGAAATGGGCCAGGGGGTCACGACGCTGCTGCCGCAGGTCATCGCCGACGAACTGGGCGCCGACTGGCGCAGCATCGCGGTCGAGCCCGCACCGGTCAGCCCGCTTTATGCCAATATCCGCGATCGTCGACGAACAGGGTGCCGAGATCACACCGCGTGCCCTGATACCTGCCGAAATCAACGAGGCGCGTCGCTGGATCCTGACCGAGTCGGCGGTGCGCGACGCCGCGATGTTGACGATCGCGTCGAGTTCGGTGCGCGCGTTCGAACAATCGTGCCGCGATGCCGCCGCCGCCGCGCGGATGGCGCTGTGCCAGGTCGCCGCCGATCGCTGGGACGTCGCCGCCGAAGATTGCAGGACCGATGCCGGTTTCGTCGTCCACGGCAAGCAACGGCTCCGCTTCGGCACGCTTGCCGCCGACGCGGCAGGCCTGTCGCCGCCCGCCGCCCTGATCTATCGCCTGCCCGAAAGCGACGCGCTCTACGGACGCGACGCGCCGCGCCTCGATATCCCGGCCAAGATCGACGGATCAGCCAATTTTGCCGGCGACATCCGCCTGCCCGACATGGCCTTTGCCGCGATTCGCCACGGTCCGCACGGCGACACCCGCCTCAAATCGATCACCAGGGCGGCTGCAGAGCAGATCATCGATGTCATCCAGATCGTCGAGCACCCGCGCTGGGTCGCGGTGCTGGCCGATAGCTGGTGGTCCGCCAACCGCGCACTCGACGCGATCAAACCGGTGTTCGAGACGCGCGGCCCACTTGCCAAGAGCGGGGCGAATTGCGCGCGACCTGCGATCGTCCGCGAGGCGCGGCACCGGCACGCGCATGCAGAAAGCCGGCGATGTCGAAGCGGCAATTGCCGGACGGCCCGTCAAGCGCGCCGAATATGCTGCCGCCCCCGCGCTCCACGTCGCGATCGAAACCCGGACCGCCACCGCGCGGGTGCAGGACGGCAAGGTGCAACTATGGGTCGCGACGCAGGCACCCGGCCATTGCCGCCAGGCCGTGGCAGACGCGCTCGGAGTGGCAGCCGACAGCGTGACGATTTTCCAAAGCTTCGCCGGCGGCAGCTTCGGCTCGCGGCTCGATCACGACGTCGCGGTCGAAGCCGCGATCATTGCACGCGCGGCGCAGCGCCCGGTCCAGCTGACCTATTCGCGCGCCGAGGACACGATGCGCGACCTGCCGCGCGCACCCGCCGCGGCCCGGATGATCGCATCGCTCAACAGCGCGGGAACGATCGACGCCTGGATCGCGCGCATCGCGGTGCCCGCCGCCGCGCACCAGCTGGCGGCCCGGCTCGACGGACAATCGGCGAATGCCGCGGCCCGGGCAAGCGACGGGAAGAGCGAGGCCGCCGCCGTCGCGCCGGCGCGTCCGCCCTATAATATGCCGCATTTCGCGGTCGATCACGTCGCGGTCGACAGCGCGCTGCCCGCCGGGCGCTGGCGCGGCAACGCCGACAGCTATTGCTGTTTTTTCACCGAGAGCTTCATCGACGAGCTCGCGCACGAGGCAGGGCTCGATCCGCTCAGCTATCGCATGTCGATGCTGGCAGGCGACGCGGCGCTGGCGCGCTGCCTGGCGATGGTCGGCGTCAGCGGCAGCTGGCAGGGCGGGGCGAACGGAGCATCGCAGGGTCTTGCGATCCATTCGATGCGCGGCAGCCATATCGCGCTGCTCGCCGATGCGCGGATGAGCGCCAAGGGGCTCCAGGTCCGCCGCCTGACCGCGGTCGTCGATGCCGGACGGCTGGTCAATCCCGATGTCGCACGGCAACAGATCGAGGGCGGCCTGATCTTCGGCCTCGCCGGCGCGATCGGTGCCACAACCGAATATCGCGACGGCCTCGCCACCCGCCTGACGATGCGCGATCTCAAACTGCCCCGGCTTGCCCAGACGCCCGAGATCGCGATCGAATTCATCGACAGCCAGCGCGACCCCGGCGGGATCGGCGAACTGGGCGTCCCTGTCGTCGCGCCGGCCTTGGCAAACGCGTTGTTTTCGGCCACCGGCGTGCGGCACCGCAACCTTCCCTTTCGTATCGGTCGAACAGCATGACGTCTCTCCCTGCCAGCCACCCGCCGATTCCCGCGCCGCGCGTCGGCGTCCTGCTGGTCAACCTGGGCACGCCCGAAGCCGCCGAAGCCGGAGCGGTGCGCCGCTATCTCAAGCAGTTCCTGTCGGACAAGCGCGTCGTCGAACTGCCGTCGATCCTGTGGCAGCCGATCCTGCGCGGCGCCGTCCTGCGCACGCGCCCGCGCAAATCCGCGCGCGCCTATGCCCAGGTCTGGACGCCCGAGGGTTCGCCGCTGCTCGCCTTTACCCGCCGCCAGGCGTTCGCGCTCGACGCGCGGCTGGGCGATGACATCACCGTCGCCTTCGCAATGCGTTACGGCCGGCCGGCAATCGACGAGGTGCTTTCGGCGATGCAGGCCAAGGGCTGCGACCGGATCCTGGTTGCGCCGCTCTATCCGCAATATTGCGCCGCGACCACCGCGACCGCGAACGACGCCGCCTTTGCCGCGTTGGCCGCCATGCGCTGGCAGCCAGCCTTGCGCACGTTGCCGCCGTATCACGACGACCCCGTCTATATCGATGCACTGGCCGGCGAGATCGAACAGGCGGTCGGCGCGCTCGATTTCAAGCCGCGCGCAATCCTGGCGAGTTTCCATGGCATGCCGCAACGGACGCTCGAAAAGGGCGATCCCTATCACTGCCATTGCCAGAAAACCGCGCGGTTGCTCGGCGAGCGGCTGTCGATCCCGTTGACGATCAGCTTCCAGTCGCGCTTCGGACGCGCCAAGTGGCTCGAACCCGCGACCGATACGATGCTCGCCAAACTGGCCAAGGAGGGCATCAACGACATTGCGGTCGTTGCGCCGGGCTTCTCGGCCGACTGCCTCGAAACGCTCGAAGAGCTGGCCATCCGGGGCCGCGAGCAATTCCTCGAAGCCGGTGGGCGCAACTTCGCCTATCTGCCGTGCCTCAACGACGCCGAGCGCGGCCTCGACATGCTCGAAACGATCATCCGACGCGAACTGGCAGGCTGGATTGCTTGAAGCTGGCCCGCCGCAG
This sequence comes from uncultured Alphaproteobacteria bacterium, assembly GCA_963800335.1. Taxonomy (GTDB): domain Bacteria; phylum Pseudomonadota; class Alphaproteobacteria; order Sphingomonadales; family Sphingomonadaceae; genus Flavisphingopyxis. The sequence continues at coordinate 278,976 of CAWDAN010000005.1, forward strand.
TCGTAAGTCCCCTTGATAAGAAACGAAACGAGAGGACGCACGACATGGCAAAGGTGGCAATCGTCACGGGCGGAACGCGTGGTATCGGCGAAGCGATCAGCCTCGCGCTCAAGGACATGGGCATCACCGTCGTGGCCAATTATGGCGGCAACGCCAGCCAAGGCGCAAGGAATTCACCGATCGGACGGGCATCCCCGCCTATCAGTGGGACGTCGGCGATCACGATGCCTGCATCGCCGGCTGCGAAGCCGTCGCCAAGGAACACGGCCCGATCGACATCGTCGTCAACAATGCCGGCATCACCCGCGACGGAACGATGCAGCGGATGAGCTTCGACGACTGGAACGAGGTGATCCGGGTCAATCTCGGCGGCTGTTTCAACATGGCCAAGGCAGCCTATCCCGGCATGAAGGAACGCGGCTGGGGCCGGATCGTCAATATCGGTTCGATCAACGGCCAGGCGGGCCAGTACGGCCAGGTCAACTATGCCGCCGCCAAATCGGGCATCCACGGTTTCACCAAGGCACTGGCGCAAGAGGGCGCGCGTTCGGGCGTGACCGTCAACGCGATCGCGCCGGGCTATATCGATACCGACATGGTCGCCGCGGTGCCGCCGCCGGTGCTCGAAAAGATCGTCGCCAAGATTCCGGTCGGACGTCTGGGCCAGGCCAGCGAGATCGCGCGCGGCGTCGCCTTCCTGTGTTCGGACGAAGGCGCCTTCATCACCGGGTCGACGCTGTCGATCAACGGTGGTCAGCACATGTACTGATGGACACGCCTGCGCGTCCTGCTGCCCTCTACCACCCGCCGGTCAAGCGCAGCGTGACGATCGCCGGGCACGGCACGTCGATCAGCCTCGAGCCGCCGTTCTGGTCGGCGCTCGAGGCGGCGGCCAAAGCTGCCTCGTTGCCGCTCAACGCGCTTATCGCGCGGATCGATGCCGAACGGCTGATCGCCGAGACGCCGCCCAACCTGGCGAGTGCGATCCGCGTCTGGCTGCTGGTCCGGGCTTTACCAACCGCCGAATAGCAGCGTCAGTCGCGCTGCCCCGGGACTAGCGGGCGAGGAGCGAACGCGCCTGCGCGGCGATTTGAGCGAGCATCGCGCTGGTCGGCGTCGGCGAGCGTTTCGCGCGATCGATGACGTGGCGGAACTGGGCAACGCGCGCCTTGTGCTCCTCGATCCAGGCGGCAACATGGCGTTCGAGTTCGCCATCTTCGGCGCGCATCAGGAACTCGAGGCGCATCTGCTGGAAGTCACGTGCGAGCCCCTTCATCAGCAGGCGATCCCACGGGTCCGACGGCGCCATCTTGGCCGCCATCGTCTGCGCCCAGTCGAGGCCAAGCGCCGCGCCGAGATGGGTAAAGGCCTGCGTCGCGGCGATCTCCTCGACCCCCAGCTGCTCGCTCAGTGCCGCCAGGCCGACCGCGCCGTCGGCCTTGAACAGGCGCACGACGGGCTCGATGACATCGTCGCTCGTCCCCGCTGCCGCCAGCCGCGTCGACAGGGCTTCCCATTGCTGCCGAACGACATCGCTCATCAGCATGTCGACACCGGCGAGCAGCCGGTCGACGCCGGGCTTGAGCCGCGCCACGAGCTTGCCCGGTTTCTGGATGCCCGGCGAAGTGCGCAGCAGGTCGGCGACCTGCGAAGCACAGGCGTTTGACGCCTGGGTGAACAGTGCAAGGCGGGTATCCTCGTCGATCACCGCGGTGTCGAGACCGTCCCAGATCGTGCGCATGTCGAACAAACGCTCTGCCGCGACGAACATCGCCGCGACATCGGCGAGCGCACAGCCTTCTTCCTCGGCCAGTTCGAACGGGTGGATGATCCCCATCCGGTTGACGATCCGGTTGGCGATCTTGGTCGCGATGATCTCTCGCCGCAGCCGGTGGTCGTCGATCGCATCGGCGAAGCGGTCGCGCATCTCGAGCGGGAAGGCTTCGCGCAATTCGGACTGGAGCGTCGGGTCGTCGGGCAGGCGGCTCGCCTCGATCGCGTCCTGCAGGGCGAGCTTGGCGGTCGACAGCAGCACCGCGAGTTCGGGCCTCGTCAGTCCGTGCTCGTCCTGGCCGCGGCGCAGCAGGACGTCGGACGGCGCGAGGCCTTCGACCTTGCGATCGAGACGCCCCGAATTTTCGAAGATCTCGATCAGGCGGACGAAGGACGGCAGCGCCTCGGCGCCGCCACGTTCTGCGATCGACAGCGCCAGCGCCTGGAGGCGATTGTCCTCGAGGACAAGCGCCGACACGTCGTCGGTCATCGCGGCGAGCAGTTCGTTGCGTCCGTCGAAGCTGAGCCGGCCCTCAAGCATCTCGCGGTTGAGCGCGATCTTGATGTTGACCTCGTTGTCCGAGCAATCGACGCCCGCCGAATTGTCGATGAAGTCGGTGTTGATGCGGCCGCCGGTCGCGGCGAATTCGATCCGCCCGTCCTGCGTCACGCCCAGGTTGGCGCCTTCGCCGATGACCCTCGCGCGCACTTCGTTACCGTCGACGCGCAGCCGGTCGTTGGCGGGATCGCCGACCTCGACATGGTTCTGCGTCGAGGCCTTGATGTAGGTCCCGATCCCGCCGAACCAGAGCAGGTCGATCTCGGCCTTCAGGATCGCGGAGATCAGCGCGGTCGGATCGATCTCGTCGACTTCGAGGCCGAGCATTTCCTTGACCTGCGGGGTGAGCGCGATCGCCTTGGAATGGCGCGAATGGATCCCGCCGCCCCTGGATATCAGCTTGGCGTCGTAATCTTCCCAGCTCGATCGCGGCAACGCGAAGAGACGCGCGCGTTCGGTCCAGCTCGTGGCCGGATCGGGATCGGGATCGAGGAAGATATGGCGATGGTCGAACGCAGCGACGAGCTTGATCGATTGCGACAGCAGCATGCCGTTGCCGAAGACGTCGCCCGACATGTCGCCGCAACCCGCAACGCGCACAGGGTCGCTTTGCACGTCGATGCCCATCTCGGCAAAATGGCGCTGGACCGACAGCCATGCACCCTTGGCGGTGATCCCCATCGCCTTGTGGTCATAGCCGTGGCTGCCGCCGCTCGCGAATGCGTCGCCGAGCCAGAAATTGCGTTCGAGCGCGATCGCGTTGGCGACATCGGAAAAGGTCGAGGTGCCCTTGTCGGCAGCAACGACGAAATAGGGGTCGTCGCCATCGCGGGTAACGACGCAGCGCGGATGCACCACCTCGCTCGCCTCGATATTGTCGGTCACCGACAGCAGCGTGCGGATGAATATCCGGTAAGCCTCTGTCCCTTCGGCGATCCAGCCGTCGCGGTCGTCCTGCGGATTGGGCAGTTGCTTGGGATAGAAGCCGCCTTTTGCGCCAGTTGGGACGATCACCGCGTTCTTGACGCGCTGCGCCTTCATCAGGCCGAGCACTTCGGTGCGGAAATCGTCGCGCCGGTCGGACCATCGCAGGCCGCCGCGGGCCACCGGACCGGCGCGCAGGTGGATCCCCTCGACGCGCGGCGAATAGACCCAGATTTCGCGCCACGGCAACGGCTTGGGCAGGCCAGGAATGCCCGCGCTGTCGATCTTGAAGGCCAATGCCTCACTGGCTGCGGGGGCAAAGGCATTGGTCCTCAGCGTCGCGTCGATCAGCGCCTTGAGCGTACGCAGGATGCGGTCGTCATCGATCGCGGTGACGTTGACCAACGCGGCCTCGATCGCCTTGGTGAATTCGGCAGCTTTCTCCGTCGAAGCATTCTCGGGATGGTGCATCGCCGAGAACAGGCCGACCAGACCGCGCGTGACCTCGGGTGCACTGCGCATGGCATCGACCACGGTGCCCATGCCATAGGCCATGCCGGTCTGGCGCAGATAGCGGAACCAGGCACGCAACCAGACGATCTCGCGGGGAGCAAGCCCGGCATCGATCGCCAGCCGATTGAACAAATCGTCCTCGGCCGCGCCGATCAGCACCGCGGCGATCATCGGCTCGATAACGTCGGCTCTCGCCAGCAGCGATTGCGCGTCTTGCTCGGCATCGCGCTCGAGCAGGAAGTCGTGGATATAGCCGTGCTGGCGATCGGACAGCGCGGTCGGCACTTCCTCGATCACGTTGAAGCCGAAATTCTCGAGCGCGGGCACCGCGTCGGACAATGGCATCGAGCCCGACAGGTTATAGACCTTGAGCCGGACCTGCTTGGCACGGTCGCCCTTGCGGCGATAGAGGCGCACCGTCCGCGGCGACAGGCGCGTCACGTCGCGCAGCCGAAGGATGTCGCGCGCGGCCTCGTCCGACCCGTAGCTGGTGCGATAGTTCGCCGGGAATATCTCGGCATATTTGCGCGTCAGGGCGGCGGCACGCGACGTCTCGCCGAGTTCGCCGAGCTCTTCCTCGACGCCGGGCAGCCAGCCGCGGACCATCGCTTTCAGCTGATCGTCGAGCGCCGGCGCATCGGGCACGACACCGCCATCACGCAGGTCGAGCGTATAGCGCAGCATCGCCGCCTCGCCGTCCTCGAGAACGATATTCCAGCTGATCACGCTGGCCTTCGCCGCGGTCGTCAGCATCGACTGGATCGCCATCCGGCGACCGGTCGACACTTCGTCGCGCGGCAGCCAGACGAAGGCGAACAGGTGCCGGCCCAGCTCACCCTCGACGAGGAACAGCTTGGGCCGCGGACGATCCGACAGCGACATCGCGGTCATCGCGAGATGTTCGGTCTTGTCGGCATCGAGCGCGACCATCATGTCGTGCGGCAGCGCGGTCAGCGCGTGCGCCAGCGCCTTGCCGGCATGACCGGCGGGATCGAAGTTGAACCGCCGCATGACGTTGGCAAGCCGGGCCCTGAGGACCGGCACGTCGGCCGGCGGCGCCGACATCGCGGCGCTCGTCCACAGGCCGGCATGAATCGACAGCGAATCGACCTTCTGTCCCTTGCCGGCCCGCAACGGCACGATGATGAGATCGACAAGGACGCGCCGATGGACGTTCGAAACGAGGTTCGACTTGATGATCAACGGCGCTTCGCCGCCGTCGTCGAACCATTTGAACGCCGCCGCGATCGTCTCGCCCGCGAGCAGCGGGCTCGCGGTCGTCCTGGCGATGCCCAGCGGTTCGCTCTGTTCGTTCTTGCGTGAACGCAGTTCGTGGCCGATCTGCGTCAGGTTGCGGTCGAGGAACCATGCGAGCAGCGCGGCGCCTTCGCCCGACGTCCGCTCGATGTCGGCAGCGAGCGCCTCCTGCATCGCGGGCCAATCGGCGACAGCGGCGCGAACATCGCGCAAGCCGGCGGCGAGCGCGGCGGCCAGCGTCTTGCGAACGCGCGCATCGGCGCGATCCATTTCCATGTAGATGATCGATTCGCGGATCATTCCCTTGGCGGGCTTGTGGTCCTCGCACGGTTCGCAATCGATGTCCTGCAGCACGCCCCTGGCATCGCGCCTGACCGAAACGACCGGATGGATCACCCGGTCGACGATGATATTGTGTGCGCCGACGATGCCCGCGGTCGAATCGACCAGGAACGGCATGTCGTCGTTGATCACCACCAGCCGCATGCGCCGACGACGCCCTGCCGCCGCCATCGGTTCGAGGATGATCGAGGCGGTGCCCGGCTTGCGGCTCTGTGCGGCGCGGGCGACGACACGGGCCGCTTCCAGCCGTGCCTCGTCGTCGAAACCGTGCTCCTCGCCGGGAAGCGCCGCGTCCCTCAGCGCACTCTGGACGCTGGCGACGAGCGCGTCGGACGCGCCATCCTTGCCGGACGCGGAATAGCCTGCCTTTCCGGCGGTCGAGGAATTTGCGGTAGAACGTGATTCGGCGCCTGGGGCGGCGTCTTTGGTGGAGTTCGGCATATGGTCAGAGGGTCCTGCGTCACTTGGCTCGGGCTGACAGCCGAACGACACGCGCCCGGCTTGCTGGTCACGTCGGCGCTATGCGCTTTTCGCCAACGCGGCTCAAGCCCCGCTAACGATCGGTTCGACGATAGGTTCAGTTCGGGCGCCGACGCTACGGCTCAACGGGTGGAGGCGGCCTTGATCATCGCCCGCCTGGTCAGCGCGGCGTCGTTCTCGACCGCGCCGACAATCGCCAGCGTCCCATCGTGGTCCCGGCGTCCGACGAGGACGACGAATTCGGCATCGCCAGCGACGTCGGTCGGCCGAACCGAAGCTGTCCGCCGCGCGCAAGGCGTCGCATGCCGAGGCAAAGCGGTCGTCCGCGCTGTCGCCACTCTTCCGGCTACCACGGATATCGCGCACCAGCCCCTTGAGGCCGCCGTCATAGCGCGACAGGTAATCACCGAGGTCGCCGCGTGCGAGACCTGCCTCGCGCGCATGGGCCAGCGCCGCGGCATATTCGGTCACCCGCGTCTTGTCGTAATCGGTGCCGAACACGAGCTTGACGATCGGCGTCATCGGCGCGCGCGCCTGCACCGACAGCCCGGCATCGTCGAGCAGTTCGGCATAATCGTCGGGACGTTCTTCGGCAGCGAGCGAAAAATCATAGGCGCGCGAGATCGCGCTATACAGCGCCGAGCGGCTGCGAACGCGCGCGTCCTTTGCCGTTTCGGCGGTTTCACGCGCAAGGCTCAACCAATCGGCGAGGCCCGCATCGGCGGTGGGCTCTGCATCCGCGCCTTCGCCAGCGCGGACTTCCGAAGCGGGGCCATCGGCCCACACCGGCGCGACGGCGACAGGCGCCGGGGCATGGCGGATCGAGGTTTCGACCTCCTTGCGCAGGCTGGCCGAGAGCGCCGGGTCGGCGACCTCTTTCCAGTTCATCACGCCCAGGATGAAGTCGATCGTCTGGTCGTCCGACGAAAAGGGCAGCAAGATGCCGCGATACATGATGTTGACGCCGCGTTCGTTGACGAATTCGGCCTCGAACCCGATCGGCGCGCGATTGGCGATGATCTGAAGATAATGGTCGGTCAGGCGCGACAGGAGCGATCGTCCGGGCACGTCGCTGATATGGCCGAGCCGCTCGGGCAGCCGGCATTCCTCGCGCAGCGCATCGCCGACGAAGGTGACCAGCGGATCGTCGATCCCCGCCGTAAAATCGAGCAATATGGAGTGCGGGCCGAAATCGGAGAGCCTGTCGACGTCGAGCTGCTCGATCGGCGGATAGGATCGATCGCCAAGCATCTGCGCCCAGAAATTGTAAGCGCGCACGTGCATCCGGCGCTCGTCGGTGCCGATCTGCGGCGGCGCTTCGACGCCTTGAGCGTCATCGGCCTCGTCATCGCGATAATCGTCGGACCCGTTGAAGTCGGACCCGAAATTGCGCATCGTATCCATCGTTGCCCCGTCAATCCGGCGAATGTGCCGGTTTGCGTTGTGGGGGAGATTGGTAAATTCACGGTTAACGCTCGCCGGCTGGCCGCGCGCGCCAAGCGCGCTTGTAAAGCGCCGAAAGCCTTGCTAACCCGCGCGCCGGTCAGACGACCTAAGCCGCTTTAGCTCAGTTGGTAGAGCATCGCATTCGTAATGCGGGGGTCAGGTGTTCGAGTCACCTAAGCGGCACC
>CAWDAN010000006.1:0-94411 GCA_963800335.1 uncultured Alphaproteobacteria bacterium
CGACGCTGGCGACGACATGACCTTCGATTTCGGTACGCTGGTTGCCCATGCCGCCAAGACGCGGCCGCTCGGCGCAGGCACGATCATCGGATCGGGCACGGTATCGAACCGCGACAAGGATGGCGGCCCAGGTCAGCCGATCGCCAAGGGTGGCCTCGGCTATAGCTGTATCGCCGAAGTGCGGATGGTCGAGACGATCGAGGACGGCAAGCCGAGCACCGAGTTCCTGAAAAAGGGCGACAGCGTCAAGATCGTCATGATGGACGAGCACCACCACCCGATCTTCGGCACGATCGAGCAGAGTGTCGTCTGACTCGGTCCCGCCGCATACATCGTCGATACGAAAAGGGCGCCTCGCGAGGCGCCCTTTTTCTGTCTGGAGGTGGCCGGGCCGTTTACTTGACCAGTGCGTCCTTGATCGAACAGGCCGCGGGGCCGAGGATGACGATGAACAGGACGGGCAGGATGAACAGGATCAGCGGCACCGTCATGATGGCGGGGAGGCGCGCGGCCTTTTCCTCGGCGCGCATCATCCTCTCGTTGCGGAATTCCGCCGACAGGACGCGCAGTGCGCTGGCCAGCGGCGTGCCGTATTTCTCGGTCTGGATCATCGTCGTGGTGACGCCTTTGACCGCCTCGAGATTGACGCGATAGGTCAGGTTCTCGAACGCCTGCCGACGCTCGGTAAGAAAGCCCAACTCGATCGCAGTCAGTGCGAATTCCTCGCCCAGTTCGGGATAGGCCTTGCCCAGTTCGCGCGCAACGCGGTGGAAACCGGCATCGACGGTGAGGCCGGCCTCGGCGCAAATGACGAGCAGGTCGAGCGCATCGGGGAGCCCCTTGCGGATTGCGTCGGTGCGCTTGTTCTTGCGGTTGTTGACCCACAGGTCGGGGCCCTTGTAGCCGAGAATGAGCGCCGCCATCACGGCGCCCGACTGTTTGATCGGGGACCAGTCGGGGAAATAGTCGATTCCGTAGATCATGAACGCCGCGAACGAGCCCAGCGCGATCGGCGCGACAAGTCGGCCGAAGATAACCGCAATCGCAGCGTCCTTCGAGCGAATGCCGGCCTGCGCCAGGTTCTGTTGCGCGACCTTGAGCTGGTCGTCCTGCAGCACCTTGAGCGAGCCGAGGAACTTGCGCATCAGATCGGTCGTCTCGTTCTTGCGGACGAGCTTGGCGCGTTTCTTCGCCGTCGAGGCGGTGATGCCGGCCTTGAGCTGTTCACGGCGCTCGGCGAGCGCCTTGACGCGCTTGGTCATGGGGTCGCGGACCGTGGCGGCGGCATAGATGGCCAGCAGCACGGCGACCGCCCCGAGTGCCGCCAAGATGCTGGCGACCATGATCACGTCGACGCCCATGAGCGTGGGACCGGTTGCTACTGTGCTATCCATGTCAGTGGTTCCAAACCCCCGTTAAATCTTGAAGCTGATCATCTTTTTCATGATGAAAATGCCGATGCCCATCCACACCAGACCGCCGAGTCCGGTGATGATCAGGCGTTCCTCGTGGAAAAAGCCGCCGAGATAGGCGGGGTTGGTCATGTAAACGATGATGAAGACGAAAAACGGTAGCGCGCCGACGATATAGGCCGATGCCTTGGCTTCGGAGGACATCGCCTTGATCTTGAGCTTCATCTGCGCGCGCTTACGCAGGACTTCGCTGAGGTTGCCGAGCGTTTCGGCGAGGTTGCCGCCGGTCTCGCGCTGGATCGCCAGCGTGATGACGAAGAACTGGAACTCGGGCGTTCCAATCTTGTCGGCGGTCTCCTGAAGCGCGGCATCCATCGTCTTGCCGATGCGGATCCGTTCGTTGACCGATTTGAACTCTTCGCCGATCGGACCGTCGACTTCCTTGGCGACGATACCGAGCGTCTCCGAAATCGGCAGGCCCGATTTGAGGCCGCGGACCATCAGGTCGATCGCGTCAGGGAAGGTTTCGGTGAACTTTCGCGTCCGTTTGGCGATGAAGAAATTGACCGCCATATGCGGCAGGCCGATGCCGATCAGCGCGCCGACGGCAAGACTGAAGAACAGCGGCATGCCCCGCAGTGCAAGGAGCAGCGTCAGCATCGTCACGATGCCGACATTGGTCCACATGAACTTGCCGATCTGCCAGTTCTTGCCCGTCCGCTTGAGCCGGTTTTCCAGCAGCTTGCGGTTCGGCATGTAGTTGGCGATGCGGGAGTTCTTCTGGTTCGTGCGCTTGTTGATCGTCTTGCGCATCTGGGCCGCAAGCATCTCTTCCGAGCCGCCGACATGGCGTTCGCGGATCGCCAGCAGGCGACGCGTCTGCGCCTTGCCCGCCGACGGCCCGCTGAACGCGAAAACGAACATCACGAGCGGCGCAAACAGCGCCAGTGTCAGGAGGAGAAGGATCGACAGGCTCATAATGGGTTTCCGCTAGGCGAGGGAAGGCGGCGGCAAGCCGGTCGGGCCGGTCCGCCGCGCACCATCATTTTGCGTCCGATTTGTTGAACATTGCGGTCAGGTTCATCTTGCCGAGGAGCGAACCCTTGGCCTTGCCCGTCTTGCCGACCTTTTCGACCTCCTCTTCCGAGACATCGAGGATATGCTGAACGAGCTTGGCAAAAGGCTGGCCGGACTTGGTCCCGCGCACGATGTCGCCATAGGCACGGCCAAGCTTGGCCGCCTGTGCCGCCATCTTCGGATCGTCAGGGATCATGAAGTCGATCGGACCTTCGATCGTTTCCTCGAAATCCTTGCGAGTGATTTCGCCAGCGCCGGCCTTAACCTTGTTCGCCACGACGACGAGGCGCGTGTTGGGCGCGTTCTGCTTGAGGAACGACTTGAGCCGGATCATGTCGCGCGCTGCGGCCAGCGTCAATTCGGTGACGATGACCGTGACCGCGACATCGCCGAGCAGATGCGGATGTGCAACGAGCATGTGGCGCGGCAGGTCGAGCACGGTGACATCGAACGCGTTTCGCAGCTCTTCCTGGAGCATATGGAAGGCGGAACCGTCGGTCAGGATCGGCTGATGGATCGGCGCTTCGGCCGACAGCAGGGCGAGATTCTCGCTCGCCCGGACCATGGCCCGTTCGATGAACAACCCGTCGATCCGGCTGGGATTGTCGATCGCGTCGGTCAGGCCGCGGCCCGGTTCGAGATCAAGCGCAAGCGCGCCGGTGCCGAAATGGACGTCGAGGTCGAGCAAGGCGGTCGGCCGGTGCATCGTGTCGCTGATCAGCCAGGCGATCGAGGTCGCCACGGTCGAGGCACCGACGCCGCCTCGCGCGCCGATCACGGCGCTGAGCAGGTGGAGACGTTCTTCGCTCGCATCGGCGGCCTGGCGCGGCGTGTTGAAGAATGCCTGTGCGTTGACCAGAGTTTCGCGCAACTGGTCAGGAACGAACGGCTTGAGCAGGTAATCGTGGATGCCACTGGCCAGCAGGTCGCGATAGAGGCGAACGTCGTTGACCTGGCCCATCGCGATGACGACCGTGCCGGGCTCGCACACCTCGGCGAGCGCGTTGATGTCGTTGAGCGGGTCGCCCGATTCGCTGAGGTCGACGAACAGGATGTTCGGGCTCGCCGATACCGACAGTTGCTGGATCGCGTTGCGCAGCCCGCCCTTGCAGCATTTTTCGGGCGGCCAGCCGAGCTCGCTGGCGATCGGCGTCAGCATCTCGAGCGTGTCGTCGTCGCAGACATAGGCGTTGAACGCGTCGCGGGTCCCCGCATGCGGTTTAAACGGTGCGTTCATTAGTTGCCCCCTCCATCACTAGTCGGCGTGTCCTTGAGTCCCTTGGTGCCGGTCGGCACGGCGTCACGGTAAACGCCGATCGCCTTGGTCGCGGTGTTGGGATCGGTCAGCGCGCCCGCCTGGCCCTTGATCAGGTCCTGCGGGTCGGCGACCATCGCGGCGAGATTGCTGTTGGTAGCGCAGCCGTAATTGGACGATGTGCTGTTGGTCGGGTTGCTCGAATAGGTCGTCGCCATATCGGGGCAATTGGGGACCCAGGCGGTCGAGCGCAGGACGACGACGCGGACGGTTCCGGGGGCGACGATGCCGGGCGTCACCGGCGCGCCGTCGGCCATCAGCAAGCCGCGCGCGCCGAGCATCCGCCCGATCGTGTCGCGGGCCGAGGCGGCCTGGTAGTTCGAACCGTCGTCGATCGCGACGCGGTCGCCATAGCCGACATCGAGGACGTCGAGCCAGCCGGCGAGGCGCCCCTGTTCGGACGGGGGCAAGTCGCCGCCGGCCAGCTGCAGGTCGAGCGCATAGGCCTGTTGGCCGACGACTGGCTGGTGGACCGATTCAAGCCCTCGATTGGAAACCGCCGTGCCGGTGTTGCAGGCGCCGAGCGCCAGGGCGACCGCGGCGGGAACAAGCAGTTTTGCTTTAATCATCGTCATTCTCCTCGATCGCCGAGCGATCAGAAACTGAAACCGGGGGCGCTGGCAGCCGCGTCCTTCGACTTGGTGGCGACGCGGCGATCCTTGTCGGCGGCGGGCGGCGCCGCGCCGATAACCTTCGGATCGGGGGCAGGCGCGGTGTCGGAGCGCGGCATCGGCCGGGTCCCGTCGGATTCGCCCGACGTCTTGCCCAGGAAGACGCGGTCGAGGTCGCTGGTCGATTCATAGCCATCGGTCGGCAACGAGATGCGGCTCGCAGTGACCGGCTTGACCAGGTACGGCGTCACGACGATCACCAGTTCGGTCTCGCCGCGGCGATAGTTGTCCGATTTGAACAATGCGCCAAGGATCGGGATGTCGCCAACGCCGGGCGTCTTGTTGATCGAGCTGGTCGAGCGGTTGTTGAGCAGGCCGGCAATCATCATGCTTTCGCCCGAGCCCATCTCAACCGTCGTTTCGGTCCGGCGGATCGAGAGCGAGGGGACCTGGATCCCGTTGATCGTGACCGCGCCTTCGGTCGACAGTTCGGACACTTCGGGACGCACGCGCATCGAAATGCGGCCGTTCGACAGAACCGTCGGCGTATAGGCCAGGCTGACGCCGAACTTGCGGAATTCGACGGTGATCGAATTGCCGCCGCCGCTCGCCTGCGAGACGGGAATCGGAAATTCGCCGCCGGCGAGGAAGTCGGCGGTTTCACCCGACAAGGCGGTGAGATTGGGTTGGGCCAGCGTGGTGACGAGACCCGCGGTTTCGGCAAGATCGAACGAAGCGCCGATGTCGAGGCCGAGGACGTTGCGGATCACGCCCGCGATCGTGTTCTTGCCAGGGGGTCTGGGTGTAGATGCCCGTGGCCGGATTGATGGCCGTCGAGCCGCGACCTGTGGCAACACCGAAGAGGAACCCGCCAGTGGTGTCAGCGGTCGAGAGGTTCGCGCCGATTTCCTTGACGAACGAGCGGTTGACCTCGGCAATGCGGACCTGGAGATTGACCTGCAACGGGGTTGCCGTCTGCAGGCGCGAGAGGACCTGCTGGCCCTCGCCGACGAACGCCTGGACGAGGCGGTCGGCCTCGGCCGCATCCTGCGGCGCGGCGACGGTGCCGGTCAGCAGGACGAAACCGTTCATCGGGGTGACGACGATGTGTGCTTCGGGCATCGCGAGCGCCAGCATCTGGTCGATCGTTTCGATGTTGTTGCCGACGCGGATCGTCGCCGAATAGACGACCTTGCCCGAGGAATCGGTCGCATAGACGCTGGTTTCGCCCGGCGTCTTGCCGAAGATGTAGAGCTGGCGCGACGAGCGGACCTGGACATCGGCGATCTTGTCGTCGGCGATGAATATGTCGCTCATCGAGCTCGGCAGCGAGACGAGGCGTCCGCGACCGACCGACAGGAGGACATCGTTGCCCGCGCTCTGGACGGTCTGGGCCGCGGCGGGAACGCTTGCCGTCGTGGCGAAGGTCGCGGCGGCGGCGATCGCGGCCGCAATCGATGCCTGCGCGAGATAGTGTGCCAATTTCATCTTATTTACCCCCAACCGGAACTACGCTGACTTCACCGCCGCGCGAGACGCGGACGCTGGGACCCTGATAGACCGGCGCCTGACCCGAGCCGGCAGGAACCGAGCTTCCGATCACGGCCGGAGCGCCAAGGTTGCCAGTATTGCTGCCGCCGCCGATGGCCGGCTTGGTGCGGCGCGCATAGCGTGACACCTCACCGCCGGTGGTCGACGTGATATCGGTGTCGACCGGCCGCGACTTGATTTCGAGCAGCAGGCGTTTTTCGCCCGCGGCATCCTCGGGAACCGAGACTTCGCCTGCGGCAATCGCGCGCTCGAGCTCGGCCGAGTCGTCGGCGAGCGGGCGCAGTGCGAGGCTGAGCTTGCCCATGACCTGGGCCACGGTGATCTTTTCCGCGATGCGCGGTGTGACTTCGAGCGTCACCGAAGCGAAGGTGAGAACCTCGTCCTTGCCATCGGCGTTCTTGCTCGACGTGCGCTGGTCGGTTGCGAGCACGCGCAGATTGCGAACGATCGTGTCGGTAACATAAAGCGCGGGGCCGCCGTCGTCGCCATCGATCGTCTGGGTCAGCGCGAGATCGACGCGGTCGCCCGGGAAGACGAAGCCGGCGACGCCGCTTTCGGCCGAAACCGAAACGGTGATGGCGCGCATGCCGGGGCCGAGCGCTGCGGCGAGGAAGCCGCGATCGCCCGGATGAACGAGCGCGCCCTGGGTCAGCGGTTCGCCGGCAGTGATCGCGTTGCGCACGACGGTACCGACGAGGCTGCCGTCGGCGGTGCTTTCCTTGAGGAAATAGTTTTTGCCGTCGACGAGCTGCTGCGGCCAGGCCTGGTAGCGCAGCGCGTCGGGGGTGATGATCGTGCCGACGGGCAATGGCCGCGTGGCGACGAGGATCTGGGGACCCTGCGGAGCGACCGAGGCGGCATTCGATGTCGGCGTTGCCGAACCGCGCATCAGCGAGTTCACTCCGAAAGCAGCGCCCAGCGCTACAACCAGCGCCCCGACGATGAGGAATATTTTCTTGCCATCCATGATGAAACTCGCTCCTAAGCAGCCCGCTTCGGGCCGTCCCCTGCGCCTCTAATCAGGCAAATTGGTTAATATATTGTTGGTTAATCGCCCAGATTCCGGCGATTGCGATGGCCACGCCATAGGGCACGCCTTCACCCAGCGGCGTGCGGCGCACTTTGTGCCAGAGCCAGATGATCACGGTCAGCAGGCCGCCCGCGACCGCCATGATGATCAGCACGTTGAGAAGAAGGCCGGCGGGAAGCCACAAGGCGAGCGCGGCGATCATCTTGACATCGCCGCCGCCCATTGCGCCGAGCGCGAAGAAAATCGCGAACAATGCGAAGGTGGCCAGCGCCAGGCCGAGCTGGATCGCCATCATCGGCCACGGATCGAGTCCGATCACGAACCAGAAGGGAATTGCGCCAAGCGCTATCGCCCCGTTGAGCCAGTTGGATATGCTGCGCGATCGCAGGTCGCTGATCGCCGCGGCGAACAGCAGGACCGCCAACAGCCCGACCAGCAATGTCGGATAGATCAGATCGGGCGCGATGCTGTTCATACGCAAATGCGCTAGACGAGAGGGCTTACCAAACCGTAACCATGTTGGTCATGACCGACTCCGCATTCGACCGACGACGCATCCCCGATGACGCCACGATCACGCACTGGACCGCTGGCGACGGCTGGGACCTGCGCAGCTTTCGCTGGCCGGTGGCGGGGACGGCGCGCGGCACCGTTCTGTTCATGGGCGGGCGCGGCGATTTCTTTGAAAAATACCTCGAGACGTTCGCCCATTTTCACCGGCTCGGCTGGCGGGTCGAGAGCTTCGACTGGCGCGGTCAGGGCGGCTCGGGACGGCTGGGCAGCGCGGCGCGATGTCGGCCATGCGACGCGCTTTGCCGACTGGACGCGCGATCTCGCCGACTATGCCACCCAGCTGGAGAGCGCGCGCGCCCGGTCCGATCGTCGTGATCGGCCACTCGATGGGCGGGCACCTCGTCCTGCGCGCGCTGGCCGAGGGAGCACTGCCTGCCGCTGCTGCGGTCCTCGTCGCGCCGATGCTCGGCTTCGCCGACTCGCTGCCGCAATGGATCGGTCGCGTCGTTGCGCACATCGCGGCGAAGATCGTCGGGACCGAACAGCGGATGTGGAAGGTCAGCGAAAAGCCGTTTTCGCCGCTCGACAAGCGCATGGGCCTGCTAACGCACTCGCGCGAACGCTATGCCGACGAGCAATATTTCTGGGACACGAGGCCCGAACTCAAGCTCGGCCCGGCAAGCTGGGGCTGGATCGCTGCGGCGTATGATTCGTTCGCCTGGCTGGCAAAGCCCGGGCGGATCGAGGCGATCAAGATGCCCGTGCTGATCCTTTCGGCAAGCGCCGACGGCCTCGTCAGTCCGCCCGCGACCCGCGCCATGGCTGCGCGCCTCCCGCATGCGCGGCTGGTCGAGTTCGGCGGCGAGGCGGCGCACGAGCTGCTGCGCGAAACCGATGCCGTCCGCGACTCCGCGCTTGCAGCGATCGATACACTGCTCGACGAGACGGCCGAGGCGTGAACGACGACGCGGTGACCGCCTGCGATGTCCTGATCATCGGTGCCGGCATGGCGGGCGCGGGGCTTGCCGCCGCGCTGCCAGCCGAGCTGCGCGTTACTCTGATCGAGGCCGAAGACACGCCGGGCTATCACGCAACCGGCCGTTCGGCCGCGTTCTGGCATGAAACGCTGGGCGGGCCGCACGTTCGCGCTCTGACCCGCGCTTCGCATGCCGCGCTCGATGCGGGCGGGTTCCTGACACAGCGCAAATCGTTCGAGGTGGCCGAGGCCGACGACCTGGAGAAGCTCGATACGCTCGAGGCGCAGTTCGCCGGGACGGGGGTCAGGCTCGAGCGCGTCGATCGGGCAGGGGTGGTCGCGCTGGTGCCGCGCGCGGCGCCGATCCTCGTCGGCGGGCTGGTCGAGGTCGACGGCGCCGATATCGACGTTGCCGCGGTCCACGGTGCGGCGCTCGCGCAGGCGCGGCGCAACGGCGCGAGCCTCGTCATCGGCGCGCGGGTCGATCGGATCGCACGCGAGGATGGACGTTGGAGGGTCGAGGCGCGGGGACGCGTTTTCGCCGCCGACATCCTCGTCGATGCGGCGGGCGCCTGGGCCGATCCGATCGCGCGGATGGCCGGGGTGGCGCCGCTCGACATCGTTCCCAAGCGGCGCACAATGGTCCAGGTGCGCGTCGACAGCGCCGACGTTCCGGCCGACCTGCCGCTGGTGATGGATATCGCCGGGCGCTATTATTTCCGCCCGGTCGATGCGCAGCGTCTGTGGCTGTGTCCGCACGACGAGACGCCGGTCGAACCGCACGATGTCGCGCCCGAGGAGATCGACGTCGCGACCGCGATCTACCAGTTCGAGCGGGTCACCGACTGGCGCGTCGCCGCGGTCGAGCGCAAATGGGCGGGTTTGCGCAGCTTTGCCCCCGACCGCTTGCCGGTAATCGGCTTCGATGCCGCAACGCCGGGCTTTTTCTGGCTGGCGGGGCAGGGCGGGGTCGGCATCCAGACCGCTCCTGCTGCATCGGCGCTGGCGGCGGCGCTGATCACGCGGGGCGATCCTGCCATGCCCGGCATCGATGCCGCGCGCTACGATCCCGCGCGCTTCGCCGCTATTTGATCTGGCGCGCCTTGGCGGCGTCGCTGGCGAGCTGGTCGGCGATGTCGTTGTCGGGGTGGCCCGAATGGCCCTTGACCCAATGCCAGGAAACGTCGTGCCGGGCGGCGGCGGCTTCGAGCGCCTGCCACAGGTCGGCATTGGCGACGGGTTTTCTTGCAGCAGTGCGCCAGCCGTTCTTCTTCCAGCCGTGAATCCATTTGGTGATGCCGTCGCGGACATAGGTTGAATCGGTGCTGAGATCGACGCGGCACGGGCGCTTGAGCGCGTCGAGCGCTTCGATCGCGGCCATCAGCTCCATGCGGTTGTTGGTCGTCGGGTCCTCGCCACCCGAAAGCAGGAGTTCGCGGTCGCCCCAGCGGATCACCGCGCCCCAGCCGCCGGTGCCGGGATTGCCCTTGCACGCGCCGTCGGTGGCGATGCGGACTGGCGTCTGGTCGGTCATTGCGTTGTCGGTCCCATGAGGTCTGCGCTGCTTGCCGCGGCGTAGAAGCGCAGGCGGCGGGCAAAGGCAAGCGGGTCCTTGCGCGTGACGCCGATATCCTCGTGCGACGCGAACCAGTCCTCGGCCCGCGTCAGCAGGAAGCGTAGCGAGGCGGCCATGCCGAGCAGCGGCAGCGCGGCGCGCTCTTCACGCGAGAGGCCGTGTGCGCGTTCATAGCCGGCGAACAGCGCCGAGGCACGATCGGCGAGCATCTGGTCCCCGTCGGCATCGAAGCACCAGGCCGCGTGCGTTATCGCGAGGTCGAACGCGCGCACGTCGTGGCAGGCGAAGGCGAAGTCGATCAGGCCGGTGATGGTATCGCCCAGCGCCATGACATTGTCCGGGAACAGGTCGGCATGGATCGTCGCGTGCGGCAGGGCGCCGGGCCATTCGGCGTCGATCCGTGCTAGGGCGGAATCGACGCATGCCTTGAGCCCGGGCTGGAGTTCGTCGAGGCGCTCGCCATATCGCCCGGCAAGATCATGCCATGCATCGCGCCCCTGCGGATTGCGCCGGGCAGGCGCGAAGTCGGCGAGCGCGCGGTGCATCCGCCCGAGAGCTTCGCCAGCTGCGGTGCACTGGGTCACCGTCGGATCGCCGATCGCCGTGCCTTCGAGCCAGCCGAACAGCGCCGCGGGCTTTCCTGCCAGCATCGCGAGCGCGGCACCATCGTCTGCGCGAAGGACCGGTGGGACCGCGACGCCTCGGCTGGCAAGGTGATCGTGCAGCGCGATCAACCACGGCAGGTCCTCGCCGTTCGTGCGGCGCTCGAACAGCGTCAGCAGGATCGGACCGCTGCTCGTGTCGAGTCGGTAATTGGTGTTCTCGATCCCCTGGTCGATGCCGGTGAGCACATTGAGGCTGCCCAGCCGATAGCCGGCCACCAGCGTCGCGGCGTCGGCGAACGCGACCTTGGTGTGGACCGCCATCAGGCGGCGCGGGTGTCCGCCTCGGCCGCCTGTCCGGCAGATTTGTCGTCGGCGGTCTGTTGCAGCTCCCTGGGCAGTTTGAACACCATGTTCTCGCGCGCGGTCTCGACCGTCTGTTCGGTGATGTCATAGCGCGTCGCGAGCCGGTCGATGACGCCGCGGACGAGGATTTCGGGTGCCGAGGCCCCGGCGGTGATGCCGAGTGTCGCCACGCCTTCAAGCCAGTCGAAATCGACGCCGTCGGGACCTTCGACGAGCCGCGCGGGCACGCCGTCGCGTTCGGCAACCTCGACGAGGCGCAGCGAGTTAGAGCTGTTGGGCGCGCCGATGACGATGACCGCGTCGCACTGCGATGCGATCGCCAGTGTCGCTTCCTGCCGGTTCGAGGTCGCGTAGCAGATGTCCTCGCCGCGCGGGCCGACGATGGCGGGGAAGCGCGCGCGCAGCGCCGCGACGATCGCCGCGGTATCGCTCACCGAGAGCGTCGTTTGCGTCAGGAAGGCGAGGTTGTCGGGGTCTTCCACCTCGAGCGCGGCGACATCGTCGAGCGTTTCGACGAGCGTCATCGAACCCTCGGCAACCTGGCCGAGCGTGCCGATCACCTCGGGATGGCCGCGATGGCCGACAAAAACGATATGGCGGCCGGCCTCGGCGTGGCGCTCGGCCTGGCGATGGACCTTCGACACAAGGGGGCAGGTCGCATCGACGAAATGGAGGCCGCGCTGCGCCGCCTTGTGCGGCACCGCCTTGGGCACGCCGTGCGCGCTGAACACGACGGGAACGCCATCGGGAACATGGTCGAGCGTTTCGACGAACACCGCCCCCTTTTCGCGCAGCGTTGAAACGACATGCGCGTTGTGAACGATTTCGTGGCGGACGTAGACCGGCGCGCCATATTGTTCGATCGCCAGTTCGACGATCCGAATCGCGCGATCGACCCCGGCGCAGAATCCGCGCGGCGCGGCGACGAGGACGAGCAGCGGCAGGCGAGGCGAGGGAGAAGCTTTCATGGCTTGCAGCATATAGAACCAGGCGAGGGTGCGTAAAGGCGCTTCGTAGCGGTTGCGTGGCCGCGAACGCGCGGATAAGGACGCATATGACCGTGCCATGGTGTGCCGGCGCGCCGCATCCCAGACCGTATTTTCGAGGATATCGACCTTGCCCAGCCCCCTTACGCCGCTCTCTTCCGCCTCGCGTCACGAACCCACCGGAATTTTCCTGCGGCGCGCGCTGCCCGTCGTCGCGATCGGCACCGCGATGCTGCTCGGCGGCTGCAAGAGCGCGGGCGACATCGACGTCACTTCGGGCGTCGGTATCACGCAGGTGCGGAGCGCCTGTCCTGCGATCGGCGTGCCCGATTACACCGGCGACATTACCGTGTTCGATCCGGCCAGCAGCCGCAACGCTAGCGCGATCGACGTGACCGCGGTCATCACCAACGTCCGCAGCCAGTGCAACGAGCAGGGTGAGCAGGTCTATGCCGTCGCGACGTTCGACGTACGCGCCAGCCGTCGCGATTACAGCCAGGCACGCGAAGTGACCTTGCCCTATTATTCGACCGTCGTGCAGGGTGGCCGCAACGTCGTGTCAAAGCGCCTCGGTTCGGTCACGCTGCGCTTTGCCGCGGGTGAATACCGCGCCAGCACGCAGGCCCAGGCGGCCGCATATATCGACCGCGCCGCGGCGTCGCTGCCCGACGATATCCAGCGCCAGATCACGCGTGAGCGCAAGCCGGGCGAGGCCGACGCGGCGATCGATCCGCTCGCCATTCCCGAGGTCAAGGCCGCCGTCCAGCGCGCGACCTTCGAACTGCTGATCGGCTTCCAGCTGACCCAGGACCAGTTCAAATACAACGTCACGCGCTAGACGCCCGGCGCGCTGCCGGCGGGGCAGGGGCAATACGCCGCGGCCCCGGCGTTTCCCTCATGATTAGCCACCGGATATTCGCCTGTGACCCTTTATACCCGTTTCCGTAAGCAACTCGACGCGGCGCTCGACGCGCTCGTCGCCGCCGGCACGCTGCCCGAGGGGCTGGCGCGCGGAGCGGTGACCGTCGAACCGCCGCGTGATCCGGCGCACGGCGACCTTGCCACCAACGCGGCGATGGTCCTCGCCAAGCCCGCCGCGACCAATCCGCGCGCGCTGGCCGAAGCGATCGCCGAGCAGCTGCGCCTGATCGACGAGGTCGCCGAAGTCGATGTCGCGGGTCCCGGCTTCATCAACCTGCGGTTGGTGCCCAGCGTATGGTCCGACGAACTGCGTACGATTGCCGAAGGGGGCGGCGACTATGGCCGCTCCGACGCGGGCGCAGGCGTGAGCGTCAATATCGAATATGTCTCGGCCAATCCGACCGGGCCGATGCACATGGGCCATTGCCGCGGCGCGGTGGTCGGCGATGCGCTTGCCGACCTGCTCGAATTCGCGGGCAACACGGTAACCCGCGAATATTACGTCAACGACGCCGGCGGCCAGGTCGATACGCTCGCCCGATCGGCACACCTGCGCTATCGCGAGGCGCTCGGCGAGGATATCGGCGAGATCCCCGAAGGCCTTTACCCCGGCGATTACCTGATCCCGGTCGGAAAGCTGCTCGCCGAGACCTATGGCGACCGCTTTGTGGCATCCCCCGAGGCAGATTGGCTCGCCGAGTTCCGCACCCGCGCCGTCGCTGCGATGATGGACATGATCCGCGCCGATCTCGCGCTGCTCGGCATCCGTCACGACGTTTTCGCTTCGGAAGCCGAACTGCAGGCGGCGGGCAAGCCCGACGACGCCGAGGCATGGCTGCGCGCACGCGATCTCGTTTATGACGGCGTCCTCGAAGCGCCCAAGGGCGAAACGCCCGATGACTGGGAACCGGTCGAGCTTCCCCTGTTCCGCTCGACCCGGTTCGGCGACGACCAGGACCGCCCGATCAAGAAGTCGAACGGCAGCTGGACCTATTTCGGTGCCGACCTGGCCTATCATTACCAGAAGGCGCAAAGTTCCGACGAGCTGATCGACATCTGGGGCGCCGACCATGCCGGCACGGTCAAGCGGATCAAGGCGGCGGTGGCCGCGCTGACCGAAGAAAAGACGCGCTTCGACGTCAAGCTGGTCCAGATGGTCCGCCTGCTGCGCGCGGGCGAGCCGATCAAGATGAGCAAGCGCTCGGGCAATTTCGTCACGCTCGCCGATGTCGTCGGCGAAGTCGGCAAGGATGTCGTTCGCTTCACGATGCTGACACGCAAGGCCGATGCGCAGATGGATTTCGATTTCGCCAAGGTCGTCGAGGCGAGCCGCGACAACCCCGTCTGGTACGTCCAGTATGCCCACGCTCGGATCGCTTCGCTGCATCGCAAGGTTGCCGAGCTCGGCATTGCGCTGACTGCGCCCGACCTGTCGCGGCTGGTCGAGGATGAGCTCGCCGTGGTCCGCCTGGCGGCACAATTCCCTCGGATCGTCGAAGCCGCGGCAGCGGCGCGCGAGCCGCACCGCATCGCTTTTTATCTCGGCGACCTGGCCGCGGCGTTCCACGCGTTGTGGAACGTCGGCAACGACGATCCGTCGCGGCGCATGATCGTCGCCGCCGATCCGATGCTGACCTCGACGAGGCTTTTCATGGCCGATCAAATCGGGCAGGTTATTCGCAACGGTCTCGCGCTCATGGGGGTCGAGGCCGCCGAGGAGCTGAACTGATGGACGACGAGCGTAGCGGTCTTGATCTCGAACAGGACGACAGCCTTCCGTGGCTCGAGCCGGTCGACGATTACGATAGCGAACCCGGCAGTTCGCCGGTCAAGCTGGCACTGGTCGTTATCGCGGGTCTCGCAGTCATCGCGTTTGCTGTGTTTGCCGTGTTCTGGGTGCAGAGCAATCCGCGCGGCGGCGAGGGCGAACTGATCGTCGCCGAACAGGGCGACTACAAAGTCCCCGCCAGCAATCCGGAAGCGCGCACCTTCGAAGGCGAAGGCGACACCAGCTATGCTGCGAGCGAAGGCAACGAGCCCGACGGCAAGATCGACCAGTCGCTTGCGCCCGAAGCGCCCGCGATCGGCAAGGCGGCGAACAATGCGCCGGCCAGGACCGCGGTGGCGACGACCGCACCGGCCAAGCCGGTCGAAGAGGCCGCTGCTTCCACGCCAGCAGCAACGGGCAGCGTCACGCTTCAGCTCGGCGCATTCGCCAGCCGCAAGGGCGCCGATGCCGCATGGACCTCGCTCACCAAGCGCATTTCCGCGTTGTCGGGCTATGCGCCGGCGATATCGTCGGCCAGCGTCGGCGGCGGCACGGTCTATCGCCTGCGTACCACCGCCAAGTCGAAAGCCGCTGCCGACAGATTGTGCGAGGCAGTTCGCGCCAAGGGCGAAAATTGCCTCGTCGTCGGGTGATGGCGACGCTTCGAGACGCGCTGTGACTCCCGCTATCTTCGGCATGTCGGCGACCGCGCTGACACGCGACGAGACCGAATTTTTCAAGGATGCCGACCCGGCGGGCTACATCCTGTTCGGGCGCAACATCGAAACCCCCGATCAGGTCCGCGCGCTGACCGACGAACTGCGCAGCCTGCACGGGCGCAACGACCTGGCAATCCTGATCGACCAGGAAGGCGGCCGCGTCGCGCGGCTCAAGTCGCCCACCTGGCCCGAATTCCCCACCGGCGAGACCTTCGACCGCCTGTACGACGTCGCCCCTGCCACCGCGATAGAGGCGGCACGGACCAATGCGCTGGCGCTCGCCGACGTGCTCCACGCGCTCGGCATCACGGTCGATTGCCTGCCGCTGCTCGACGTCCGCCAGCCGGGCGCCGACGACATCATCGGCGACCGCGCGCTCGGGTCCGATCCGATGCGCGTCGCCGCGCTCGGGCGCGCGATCCTCGACGGGCTGCGCGGCGGCGGTGTGGTCGGCGTCGTCAAACATATTCCCGGCCATGGCCGCGCGCTGTGCGACAGCCACAAGGCGCTGCCGCGCGTCAGCGCGAGCGATGCCGAACTCGCCGATGACCTCGCCCCGTTCATTGCGCTCAACGAGGCCCCGATGGCGATGACCGCGCACATCGTTTACGAAGCGTGGGACGCCGAGCATCCGGCGACGCAATCGCGCATCGTCATCGACGACATCATTCGCGGCCGGATCGGGTTCGACGGCCTGCTGATGAGCGACGATCTCGACATGGAGGCGCTCAGTGGCAGCGTTCCCGAACGCGCCAGTCGCGCGATCGCCGCGGGCTGCGACCTCGCGCTCAACTGCTGGGCCAAGATGGACGACATGGTCGGCATTGCCGCTGCCCTGCCCGCTATCACCCACGCGGCAAAAGCGCGGCTGGCCGGCGCGATGGCGCGCATTTCGGGCCCACGGGACGACCGCTCCTATGCCGAACTGGCGGCGCAGCGCGATGCACTGATCGCCGCGGCGTCGGCGACCTGATCGTGGCGCAGGGTGACCTGGGCGCCGACAGTTTCGAGTTGCCGGTGACCGCGGCCGCCCCGGTCGGCGAGGATGTCTTTACCGTCGAGCTCGACAACTGGGAGGGGCCGCTCGACCTGCTGCTGACGCTCGCGCGGCGGCAGAAGGTCGATCTCAAGGCGATCTCGATTCTCGACCTGGTCGAGCAATATCTCGGCTTCATCGCCGAGGCGACCGACATGAAGCTTGAGATCGCCGCCGATTATCTCGTTATGGCGGCTTGGCTCGCCTATCTCAAATCGGGTCTGTTGCTGCCCGGCGATCCCGATCTCGACCCCTCGCCCGAGACGCTGGCGCTGCGCCTCCAGCTCAGGCTCCAGCGGCTCCATGCCATGCGCGAGGCGGCGGCACGGTTGATGGCGCGCGACCGCACCGGGCGCGACGTCTTCGTGCGCGCCGCGCCCGAAGGGCTACGGACGGTAAGGAAGCGGCAGTGGACCGCTTCGCTCTATGATTTGCTCGTCTCCTACGGCCGCGTCCAGGCACGCACCGCGCCCGTCACCCACATGGTCGCCAATCGCCAGGTGATGACGCTCGATGCCGCACTTGATCGCGTGGCGCGGCTGGTCGGCGCGACGATCGACTGGACCCGGATCGAGGCGTTCCTGCCCGAAAGCTATGCCGGGTCGCTGCGCAAGTCGGCGCTGGCGTCGAGCTTTCTCGCCGCGCTCGAACTGGCGCGGCAGGGCAAGGTAACGCTGCGCCAGGATGGCGCGTTCGCACCGCTATATTTGAAAGGCGGTTCGACATGAGCGATTCCGCCGGCGACGCTCCCGACGATTTCGAACGCGCGGTCGAGGCGGCGGTGTTCGCCGCCGACGCGCCGATGAGCCCCGTCGAGATCGCCGCCTATGTTGGCGACGGGCCGGTAGCCGACGCGCTCACGGCGATCGCCCAGCGCCACGCCGGGCGCGGCATCGAACTCGTCGAGCGCGGCGGGCGCTGGCATTTCCAGACCGCCGCCGACCTTGCGCACCTGCTCCGCCGAGAGCGCGACGAGCCGCGCAAACTGACGCGTGCCGGGCTCGAGGTGCTGGCGATCATTGCCTACCATGAGCCGGTCAGCCGCGCCGAAATCGAATCGATCCGCGGCGTCCAGACCGCGCGCGGAACGCTCGACGTGCTGATGGAGGCGGGCTGGATCCGTCCCGCCGGTCGCCGCGACGTTCCCGGTCGACCGATCATTTACCGCACGACACCCGACTTCCTTACGCACTTCGGGCTCGAGAGCCGCAAGGACCTGCCCGGTCTCGACGACCTCAAGGCCGCGGGATTGCTCGATGCGGTCGACGATGCGCTTGAGCACGCTCTTGAAGATGCAATCGGCAATGACGAATTAACGCGGGCCGAACTGGTAAAGGATGGCGAGACCGAGTAGGGTCGCAGGCTAGCATTTACGGCGGGATTTACGGAGTATTTCGATGGGTGGTTTCAGCATCTGGCACTGGCTCGTTCTGGGCGTCATCGTCCTGCTGTTGTTCGGCAAGGGGCGGTTTTCGGACATGATGGGCGATGTCGCCAAAGGCATCAAAAGCTTCAAGCAGGGCATGAGCGAAGACGACGCCAAGCCCGATGGCTCGCCGACCGCCCAGGGCCGGATCGAAGTCCAGCCGCCGCGCGACCTGTCGGCATCGCCGCCACCGGCCGAACAGCCGCATGTCGCGCCTGCGCCATCCGAACCCGGCGACGGCCGCCAGGGCTAGGCCCGACTGAAAAGGGGCCGCGGGGCCGCCAATCCTATGTTCGATATCGGATCGACCGAATTGCTGATGGTCGCGGTGGTGGCCTTGGTCGTCATCGGGCCCAAGGACCTGCCCAAGGCGATGCGCGTCGTTGGCCACTGGGTCGGCAAGGCACGTGGTTTCGCGCGCCAGATGCGCGCCGGCTTCGACGATATCGTGCGTGAGAGCGAGCTGGCCGAGCTCGAAAAGAAATGGGCCGAGGAAAACGCCCGGATCATGCGCGAATTTCCTTCGACCGGCGATACGATGGAAATGCAGCCGCTGGCGCCGCCTGCTGCGACAACGGCCGACGAACCGTTGCTGCCCGGGATCGACGAGAGCAAGGCGTCGCCTGACGATGGATCGCCCGACACCGACGAACGGGGACCGGCGCAGTGACCGACCAGGACGTCCCGCCCGAAGCCGGTGAGATCGACGCGAGCAAGGCGCCTTTGCTCGAGCACCTGATCGAATTGCGCTCGCGGCTCTTGTGGTCGCTCGCGGCGATCGTCGTGGCGTTCTTCGCCTGTCTCTATTTCGCGCGCGATATCTTCGCCTTCCTCGTCCAGCCGCTGGTGGCGGCGGGGCAGGGCAAGATCATCTATACCCAGCTGTTCGAGGCGTTCTTTGTCGAGATCAAGGTGGCGCTGTTCGCGGCGATGATGATCGCCTTTCCGGTGATCGCCAACCAGCTGTGGAAGTTCGTCGCGCCGGGGCTGTATGGCAAGGAAAAGCGGGCGTTGCTGCCCTTCCTGCTTGCCACCCCGGTGCTCTTCTTCACCGGCGCAAGTCTCGCTTATTACGGCGCGGTGCCGGTCGCGCTCAAGTTCCTGCTCGGTTATCAGGGCGATTATGGCGGGATCACGCAGGAGGCGCTGCCTGCGGTCGGCAACTATCTCGACTTCATCATGCGGTTCATCATGGCGTTCGGCATCGCATTCCAGCTGCCGATCCTGCTGATGTTGCTCGAGCGTGCGGGCGTCGTCAGCTATGACCAGCTGAAATCGGCCAGGCGTTATGCGATCGTTGCGGCGTTCCTTATCGCCGCGATCTTTACCCCGCCCGATGTGCTGAGCCAGTTCATGCTCGCGCTGCCGATCGTGCTGCTGTACGAAATTTCGTTGATCGCGATTCGCATCACGCAAAGAAAAAGGGCGGCTCAGCCGTCAGACTGAGCCGCCCTTTTGCCATTCGGTGTTGGCGTATCAATCGGCAGCGTCGGCAACCGTATCGCCAACCGATTCAACGTCCTTGCCCATGCCGTGGATCGTGTTGCACGCCGAAATGAACAGCATGCTCGAAGCGGCGAGGCCAATCAGAACCTTGCGAACCATAATCGTTCTCCTTGTCTGGGGACCGGAGCATTGCCGGCACCCCTTGGATGACGACCTATAAACCCGCGACGGGGTTGCGGGTTCCCTTCACGCGTTAACGACTGGGCCGATGTCAGGGGCACCCTGCCACCCAAGGTAAGTTGAAAGGCGGGGTCTGGAACGAAAACCGGGCCCGGTGGCGCCTCGGGGGGGGGAGGGAGTGCGCGACCGGGCCCGTATCGTGGGGATAGCGAGAGCGGGGGGGCAATATATTCGCTATCCGACTATCATAACGGCGCAGGACGATAGGGGTTCCCGAGTTTTTGAACTTTTTTGTCGAGGCGCGAAAATGGTAGATTTTCGTGGGGTTTCGCCCGCATCGGGGACGTGGCGATCACCAGCAGTCTGGCTATATGGCAAAAAAGCGCCAAATAGGATCGATGTCTATGCGTAGAGGAGGCCGTTGATGGCCCTTGAGAGACAGGAAACCGAGACACGCGAAACGACCCGTCGCCTGCAAATGGGCGGACTGGGATTGTTCGTCGTCCTGCTGATGATCAGCATCGCCGGCCTGATGGGCGAGCGCGACGGAGTCGATCGTCCGCCCGATCCGACCGACGCGGCAAACGGACTCGACATGACCGCCTCGAATGAACCGCTCGTCGAACTTGGCGTCCAACCGCCGCTCAAGGATTCGGCCGCGCAGAACGACGTAACGCCGGTGCCGCCGCCTGCGACGCAGCCGAACAGCGCGCCGCAGGTCGTGCCCGACCTCAGGCCCGATCCGGAACTCGATAAAGCGAAGCGCCAGAACCAGTGACGCGAGTACGCAGTGCGAGCCTTTATGCCGTCGCCGCAGGGGGTGCCGCTGCGCTGTTGGTGATCGGCTGGGGACTGACCCTGGGCGGCGGGCTGCAGCTCGGCCGGCTCGACCCGCTGTTTTCCTTGCCCGGGCGGATCGTGGTCGCCGCCGGGCTGGCAATCCTGATGCGCGCACGTCCCCGCGTCGAGGCGCTTGTCGCCGCGCTGGTCATGCTCGTCCTGAGCCTCGCGCTGGATGTCGCGCTGGGTATCGTGCTGGCGACGCGCTTTGCCTGGCCGCAGGCAATCTTCGCATTGGTGGTGCAGGCTGCCGTCTGGGCAGCGGCGCATGTCGTCCTGACCCGGATCGGCGGCCGGTCGCCGGGCCTAGTTGTTACCGGTTTCGCAGCGGGCGCGGCGCTGCTTGCGATCGCCGCAGGGTGGCTGACACCCGCAATGTATGCGCCAGCGAGAAGCGGAACAACGCCGCGGCTGGCAATCGTATCGGGCGTCCCGATCGAGTGGAGCGGACCCGCCGACATGACGGCGATCCTCGACAACAGCGCGCAGCAATCACCGCTGCTGCCGGCATTCGCCGCACGGTTTTCGGTCGTCCAGCCCGATGTCATCGATGCAGCGCGGCTTAAAGGCGTCGATGTCCTGCTGCTCGCCCATCCGCGCGCCCTGCAGCCAGCCGAACTCGTCGCGATCGATCGCTGGGTTCGCGATGGCGGTCGTGCGCTGATCCTCGCCGATGCGCTGCTCTCGTGGCCGCCCGATTATCCGCTCGGCGATCGCCGCAATCCGCCGATCACCAGCCTGCTGACGCCGATGCTCGGCCATTGGGGTCTCGCACTCGACCCGCCTGCCAGCGACGGCGACGATGTCTTCATGGCGGGCGGTTCGCGGGTCCATGCGCTGAGCACGGGCCGGTTTCACACAACCGGTCGCGACTGCGCGATCGCACTAGCGGGCCGCAGCGCCGAATGCAGACTGGGTCGCGGCCGGGCGGTGCTGATCGCCGACGCGGACCTGCTCAACCCCGTTTTATGGTCGGGCGGTGGTGCCAGCGCGGCGCGCTGGCGCGAGGGTAATCTCGACTGGATCATCGGACAGATCGAACAACTGGCCGGTTCGCAACGCGCCGCGATGGCGATGCCGTCGTGGAAAACGGCAGGCCCCGATCGCGGCGAGTCGGCAAGGTCGGCTGGTAAGTCACAGGAACAAGGGGGGAACCTCGATCAACGATGACGAAAGCAGACCGGTAAAAACCCGCGGAAAACCGTTTATTGACGAAGTATCCCTAATTTTCCCGTAATATCCCCTTTTCACCCGCGTCGGTCACTGGTATGTCCTTGTGGGAGAGGGGCACTTATCCGTGCTGCACTAATTCCCGGACCGCCGATCATGCGCGCGGCCCGTCGGAGGCGGCTGTGTCCCGCTCGGACGGCTTGGTATCAAGGGGTGAACAGTGGCAGTCCCAGGGCTCTTTTCCGGACCCGCGATTTCCGCGATTGACGACAAGGGTCGTCTCGCCGTGCCAGCCAACCTGCGCAATTCGATCCCCGCCGACGACGACAGCCCGAGCGACGCCAAGGGTGGCCGCACGTTGTGCATCACCCGTCACGAGCGCTCCGACTGCCTGATCGCCTTCGGCCCCGACCGTCTCCGCAAGATGCAGGATGCGATCGAGCGCGAAGAGCAGGTCGCCCTTGCCCGCGGCGAGGATTACGATCGCGACGCCGCCAACCGCCGCAAGTTCGGCCTCGTCGAGACCGTGACACTCGACGGCAGCGGCCGGTTCATCGTGCCGCCCTTCCTAAAGGATGTCGGCAAGCTCGATCGCCAGGTTTTCTTCCAC
Organism: uncultured Alphaproteobacteria bacterium; assembly: GCA_963800335.1. Classification (GTDB taxonomy): domain Bacteria; phylum Pseudomonadota; class Alphaproteobacteria; order Sphingomonadales; family Sphingomonadaceae; genus Flavisphingopyxis. The sequence goes on from CAWDAN010000006.1 coordinate 22,132, forward strand.
GGTGCCGGCGAGTATTTCGAATTGTGGGACCCCGAGGTCCTGCTCGCGCGCGACGACAGCTACGAGCCGCTCAAGCAGGCCTGCCGCTTCTACCGTGACAATGCGGGCAAGAAGAAGTGAGCGCGTCCGTGAACCTGTCCGACGGCACGCCACATGTTCCCGTCCTGCTCGACGAGGTGGTCGCCGCGCTGGCGCCGCAGCCGGCCGAGACCCACGTCGACGGCACGTTCGGCGCGGGCGGCTATTCGCGCGCCTTGCTTGCTGCGGGCGCGCGCGTCATCGGCATCGATCGCGATCCCGATGCGGTCGCGACGGGTCGCGAACTCGAGGCCGAGAATGCCGATTTCACGATGATCGCGGGCCTGTTCTCCGATCTTGCCAGCCAGCTCGCCGAGCGCGATATCGATCAGGTCGACGGCGTTACCTTCGACATCGGCGTGTCGTCGATGCAGTTCGACCAGGGTGAGCGCGGCTTTTCGTTCCAGGCCGACGGCCCGCTCGACATGCGCATGAGCCAGGCGGGAATGACCGCCGCCGAATGGCTCAACAGCGCCGACGAAGCCGACATCGCCGACGTCATTTATCGCTATGGTGAGGAGCGCCGGTCGCGCCGGATCGCGCATGCGATCGTCGCAGGCGCGCCCGCTGACCACGACCGGCGAGCTTGCCCGCATCGTCCGCAAGGCGGTCGGCCACAAGCCGCATGACAAAAAGGACCCCGCGACGCGGGCGTTCCAGGCCATTCGTATTTTCATCAATGCCGAACTCGAGGAGCTTGAACGCGGTCTCGCCGCTGCCGAGCAGGTGCTGAAACCTGGCGGCCGTCTTGCCGTCGTCAGCTTCCACAGCCTCGAGGATCGGATCGTCAAAAGGTTTCTCAAACGCCGGAGCGGGGCGTTGGGAGCCGGGTCGCGTCATCACCCACCCACCCACCGTGACGCACCGGCTCCCACTTTCTCCTCGCTCGCCAAAGCGGTTCGGGCGTCGGACGCGGAAATCGCGCGCAATCCGCGTGCCCGTTCGGCGACCTTGCGCGCCGGTATCCGCAGTGCGGCGCCGGCATGGGATGACACATTTGATCGGGAGGCCGCGGCATGTTGATGGCAGCACGCAAATTGCAGGGCATCGGTCTGGTCCTGTTCGTCCTGATGTTCGCGATGACGCTCTATCCGGTGTCGCTGCGTGTCGCCGCGACCCGCAGCGAACTGGCCCAGGTCGAGTATGATGTGATGCAGACGCGGCTCAACATCCGCTATCTCGAAACCGAATTCAGCGCGCGATCGAGCCTGCGCCAGCTCGAACGCTGGAACGCCGAGTCGCTCGGCTATGCCGCCCCCGAGGCGGCGCAGTTCCTGTCGGGCGAACGCGCGCTGGCTCAGCTCGACAGCCTGCAGCCCGTCTCCGGACCGCGTGCCGACCGCGCCTTGTTGGCGGTCGCCGAAGTGCCGCCGGTGGCCGCGCCGCGATCGGCCACGCAGATGATCATCGATGCCTCGATCCCGTCGGCGCAGGCGCGCGAACCCGTTCGTCCACAGATCGCCGACACCGCTGGTAAGAAGGCGCCGGCGATGGTCGCGGCGAAGACCCCGACCGCAACGCCCAAGCCCGACGCCGCCAAGGCCGCGCCATCGACGTCCAGCCAGGCAACCAAGCAGGATCGCCGCCTCGCGATGCTCGATCAGCAGCTGCTGACGCCCGCCGCGCTGAATGCGATCGACAGCGCCGCGCGTGCGGAGGCGGGTGCGGGCCGGGCGCAATGACGACACTGGTCGCGCGTCCGGACCGGGTCCGGCTGGCCGGTCAGCGGCAACGCGCAATGATGACCGCGCACCAGCGGCTGATGATCCTGATGCTGCTGTTTATCGTCGCGATCATCGTCATTGGTGGCCGCACGCTCGCATTCGCCTTTGTTGACGACGCGCATGGCGGCAATCGCGGCGGTTCGGGAATGATTCCGGCGCGCGCCGACATCGTCGATCGCAACGGCGTCCCGCTCGCGCGGACGATCGATGCCTATTCGCTGCGCGTCGTGCCCGCGCGCGTGATGAACGATCCGAGGCGTCTCGCCGCCGACCTCGCCGCGATATTTCCCGACACCAGCGCCGACACGTTTTACGCCAAGATTACCGGCAAGCGCCCGACCCTGCTGCGTCGCCGCGCGCTCCCCGAAGAGGTCGCAGCGGTCAACGCATTGGGCGAAGTCGGTTTCGAATATCCGCGCGTCAAGGAGCGCCTCTATCCGCAGCACACGCTCGGTGCACACGTTCTCGGCTTTACCGGGGCCGATCATCGCGGCGTAATCGGCGTCGAAAAGGCGTTCGACGAACGGTTGTCCGACCCCGCATTGCGCGGTGAACCGCTGGCACTGTCGATTGACAGCCGGGTGCAGGCGACGCTCGAAAGCGAACTCTATACCGCGATGGTCAATCTCGAGGCGCAGGGCGCTGCGGGCATCATCCTCGACGTAGCGAGCGGCGAAGTTCTCGGCATGGCATCGCTGCCGGTGTTCAATCCCAACAAGATCGTCAGCGGATCGAACGCGGCGCGCAAGAACGCGGTAACCTACAACCTCTACGAGCTCGGCTCGACGTTCAAGCCACTGACCGTCGCCAAGGCGATGGATATCGGCGTCGTGACAAGCATGTCGCGTCGCTACGATGCGACAAAGCCGCTCAAGGTCGGGCGTTTCGCCATCCATGACAGCCACGATATGGGTCGCTGGCTCAACGTGCCCGAGACGCTGATCCATTCATCGAACGTGGTCACCGCGCAAATCGCCGACGAAATGGGCCAGGCGCCGCTCGAGCAGCTGTTCCGCAGCCTCGGCTTCGACAACCGGCCGCAGATCGAGCTAAAGGAACGCGCATTCCCGCTCTGGCCGCGCAGCTGGGGCCGGCTGACGACGATGACGACGAGCTACGGCCATGGCATCGCGGTGACGCCGCTCCATCTCGCGAGCGCCTATGGTGCGCTCGTCAACGGCGGCACCTTCTATCCCGCGACCTTGCTCAAGACCGAGCGTGGACGCCAACCGGCGGGCAAGCGCGTTTTTTCCGAAGCGACCAGCGCGCGGATGCGCCAGTTGCTGCGCATGATCGTCGTCGACGGCACCGGTACCAAGGCCGACGCGCCGGGCTTTCGCGTCGGCGGCAAGACGGGCTCGGCGGAAAAGCCGAGCGCAGGCGGCTATGCCCATCATTCGCTCGTTTCGACCTTTGTGGCGGCGTTCCCGATGGACAATCCGCGCTATGTCGTCCTCGCGATGATCGACGAACCGAAGGGCAATGCCTATAGCTCGGGTCAGCGCACGGCGGGATGGACCGCCGCGCCGGTAGTGAGGAATGTCGTTATGCGGATCGGCCCGATGCTCGGCATCATCCCCGACCAGAACCGCGATGTCGATTTGAGCGATCTCGAACCCCTGTTGTGGAAACCGAAAGGGGAGAACTGATGCGGCTCGACGCGTTGGTCGGAGCCACGTCAGCCGATCTCGGCGACCGCACGGTCACCGGTTTTGCCATCGATCACCGCAAGGTCGCGCCGGGCAACGTGTTCGGTGCCTTTCCCGGTTCGACCGTCAACGGCGAAGACTATATCGCCGAGGCGATCAGGCTCGGCGCGATCGCTGTCGTCGCGCGGCCCGGGGCCACCGTCGCGGGAGCGCTCCACATCGCCGACGCCAACCCGCGTCGCCGCTTTGCCGAGATCGCGGCGCGTTACTATCACCGGTTTCCCGCGACCGTCGTCGCGGTCACCGGGACCAATGGCAAGACTTCGACGGTCGAGATGACGCGCCAGCTGTGGATGATGGCGGGGTACCAAGCCGCATCGATCGGTACGCTTGGCGTCACGACCGCCGACGAACAGGTCAAGACCGGCCTGACGACGCCCGATGTGGCGACCTTCCTCGCGAATATGGCCGGGCTGGCGCAGGAAGGCGTCGGCCATGTCGCCTATGAGGCATCGAGCCACGGTCTCGACCAGCATCGCTGCGAGGGGCTCGACGTCGTCGCCGGGGCGTTCACCAACTTCACCCGCGACCACCTCGACTATCACGGCGACATGGCGAGCTATTTCGCCGCCAAGATGCGCCTCTTCGACGATATCGTCGCGCCGGGCGGGAGCGCGGTGATCTGGGCCGACGATCCGAAATCGACCGAGGTTGCCAAGCGCGCCGCCGAACGCGGCCTCTCGATCCTGACGGTTGGCCGCGATGGCGAAGCCCTACGCCTTGCCGCGCGCGAACCGACGCCGCTCGGCCAGCGGCTGACGATCGACGGCGCTTATGGAACGCACACGGTCATGCTGTCGCTGATCGGGGCCTATCAGGCGGCCAACGCGCTCGTCGCTGCAGGTCTCGTCATCGCGACCGGCGGCGATCCGGCGACGACGCTTGCCAACCTCGCGCGGTTGCAGCCTGTGCGCGGTCGGCTTGAACGCGCAACGATCACGCGCGAAGGCGCGCCGGTCTATGTCGACTACGCGCACACCCCCGACGCACTTGAGGCGGCGCTTGCCGCGCTGCGACCGCACGCGACGGGAAAGCTCATCCTCGTCTTCGGCGCGGGCGGCGATCGCGATGTTGGCAAGCGCGCCGAAATGGGCGCGGTGGCGGCGCGACTCGCCGATATTGCCGTCGTCACCGACGACAATCCGCGCTCGGAAGATCCCGCCGCCATCCGCGCCGAGATCCTGACCGCGCTGCCCGACGGTATCGAGATCGGCGACCGGCACGCGGCGATCGCGCACGCCGTCGCCATCGCCGGGCATGACGATATCGTCTGCCTTGCGGGCAAGGGGCATGAGGTCGGGCAGATCATCGGCGCGGGCGACAGCCTGCGCATCCTGCCATTCGACGACGTTGCGGTCGCGCGCGAGTGCGCGGCATGACGGCGCGCGCTGTGGACCGGCAGCGAGATCGCGGCGGCGACCGGCGGAACGCTGCACGGCAAGGATTTCGAGGCCTTCGGCGTCGCTTTCGATTCGCGCGAGGTCGAGGCACATGAAGCGGGCGGCGACCTGTTCATCGCGATGCGCGGCGAGGAAGCCGACGGCCACGATTATCTCGCCAAGGCTTTCGCCAACGGCGCGAGCGGCGCAATTGTCGAGCGGGTGACCGACGCGCTCGAAGGGCATCCCTACGTCCTCGTCGCCGACTCGATGGCGGCGCTCGAAGCACTGGGCCGCGCGGCAAGGGCACGGGCAGTCGATGCGACGATTATTGGCGTGACCGGATCGGCGGGCAAGACGGGGACCAAGGAAGCGCTGTTTCACGCGCTCGACCGCGCGGCGCGCGGCTCGGTGCATCGGTCGGTAAAGAGCTACAACAATCATACCGGCGTGCCGCTGAGCCTCGCGCGGATGCCGCGCGATACGCGCTTCGGCATTTTCGAGATGGGGATGAACCATCCCCGCGAATTGGCCGCGCTGACTCAGTTCGTCCGGCCGCATATCGCGATCGTCACGACGGTCGCCCCCGCGCACCAGGAGTTTTTCGCCAGCGTCGAGGCGATCGCCGACGCCAAGGCAGAGATTTTCGAGGGGCTGGAAGACGGCGGCGTTGCAATTGTCCCGTTTGACAATCCGCACGGCGCGCGGCTCACCGCCGCGGCTTTGCATCATGCATCGAGCGTGGTGAGCTTCGGCACGCGTGATGGCGCCGATGTCCAGGCCTGCGAATGGGTCGATGTGCCCGAGGGCGGATCGCTGATCACCGCCAAGCTCCCCGGCGGCGAGCTGTGCTTCACCATCTCGGCTCCGGGCGATCACTGGGTCGCCAACGCGATGGCGGTGCTTGCCGCAGTCGAGGCGGCGGGGGCCGATCTTGGCGCGGCGGGCCTCGCGCTTGCCGAACTGCCCGGCCTTGCCGGCCGCGGCGCGCGCCATGTCGTTTCGCTCGGGGGCGGCCCCGATCGCGGCCAAGCGCTGCTGATCGACGAAAGCTACAACGCCAACCCGGCATCGATGGCGGCGACGCTGGCCCAACTGGGTCGCGAACCGGCGACGCGGCGGATCGCGGTGCTTGGCGCGATGAAGGAACTCGGCAGCGAAAGCGCGGCCTATCACGCCGCCATTGCCGATCCCTTGCTCGCCGCTGCGGTGGATATCGCGGTGCTTGTCGGCGACGAGATGACGCCGCTCGCCAAAAGGCTTGAGGATTCATGCGCAATCGCGCATCTGCCCGACGGCGACGCGGCACTGGCCTGGCTGTCGGACAATCTGGCGGCGGGCGATGCCGTCCTCATCAAGGGTTCGAACGCCGTCGGTCTCGGCAAGGTCGTCGCCACATTGACGCGCGGGAGTTAGAACATGTTGTATTGGCTGGCCGAAACACTCGGCTTCCCTGGTGTTTTGAACCTCATCCGCTACCTTACCTTTCGCTCGGGCGCGGCGGTCGCGACCGCGATGCTGATCGGCCTTTTGATCGGCCCGTGGCTGATCCGCTTGCTGCGCCGCAAGCAGGGCAGGGGACAGCCGATCCGCAGCGACGGCCCGCAGACGCACCTCGTCAAACAGGGCACGCCGACGATGGGCGGGCTGTTGATGCTGATCGCGATCGCCGTATCGCTGCTGCTCTGGATGGACCTCAAGAGCCACCTTGTCTGGGCGACGGTGCTCGTCACTTTGGGCTTTGCCGCGATCGGTTTCATGGACGATTACGACAAGGTCGCCAAGGCGAGCCATCGCGGGATCCCTGCAAAGCTGCGGCTTCTGCTCGAATTCGCGATCGCCGGCGCGGCTGCGTGGATCATCCTGCGCGACGGGCCGCATTTGCTCTATCTGCCCTTCATCAGCAACGCCGGCCTCGATCTCGGGCCGTTCTATTTCGTCTTTGCCGCCTTCACGATCGTCGCCTTCGGCAATGCGGTCAATCTGACCGACGGGCTCGACGGCCTCGCGACGATGCCGGTGGTAATCGCCAGCGTGACCTTCATGGTCATCGTCTATCTCGTCGGCAGCAGCAAGTTCGCGACCTATCTCGGCATTCCGCATGTCCCCGGCGCGGGCGAACTGGCGATCGTGTGCGGCGCGATCATCGGTGCGGGGCTCGCTTTTCTCTGGTTCAATTCGCCTCCCGCGTCGGTCTTCATGGGCGATACCGGCAGCCTCGCCTTGGGCGGCGCGCTCGGGACGATCGCGGTCGCATCGCGCCATGAAATCGTCCTCGGCATCGTCGGCGGGCTGTTCGTCATCGAGGCGCTGTCGGTGATCATCCAGGTGCTCGTCTACAAACGCACCGGGCGACGTGTCTTTCGCATGGCGCCGATCCACCACCATTTCGAGCAGCTTGGCTGGCCCGAATCGAAGGTCGTCATCCGCTTCTGGATCTTCAGCATCGTGCTGGCGCTGGCGGGTCTCGCCACGCTGAAGCTGCGGTGATCGTCAGCCCGGCCTTTGCCGGTAAGCATTATGCCGTGCTCGGCCTCGCGCGCTCGGGCCTCGCCACGGTCGAAGCGCTGAGCGCGAGCGGCGCCAAGATTACCGCATGGGACACGCGCGAGGATGCGCGCGCCGCGGTGCGCCATCTCGCCACGATCGCCGATCCGACCGAGATCGACCTCGCCGGTTTCGACGGCATCGTCGTCTCGCCCGGCGTCCCGCTCAACCGCCATCCGATCACCGGGCGCGCCGCCGCCGCGGGCGTTCCGATCATCGGCGATATCGAACTGTTCGCGCTCGCCCGGCCGGACCTTCCCGTCCACAAGGTCGTCGGGATCACCGGCACCAACGGAAAGTCGACGACCACCGCGCTGGTCGCGCACATCGTCCGCAATGCCGGTCGTCCGGTGCGCATGGCGGGCAATATCGGCCTGCCGATCATGGGGCAGAATCCGCTTGGCCCCGGCGGCGTTTATGTCCTCGAGCTGTCGAGCTACCAGATCGACCTGACGCGCAGCCTCGATTGCGATATCGCCGCCCTGCTCAACCTGTCGCCCGACCATCTCGACCGCTATTCGGGCTTTGCCGCCTATATCGCGTCGAAGGCGCGATTGTTCGCGATGCAGTCGAGCGGCCATGCCAGGATCATCGCGGTCGACGGGCCCGAAACGACGCGGCTTGCCGACACGATCGACGGCGTCCGCCGCGTCCGCGCTGCCGAGACCGGCGACCAGTCGCACTGGCCCGCGCTGCAGGGGCCGCATAATGCCCAGAACATCGCGGTCGCGCTGGCGATCGCCGACGCGCTCGGCATCCGGCGCAGCTCGGCCGAGGCCGCGCTCGCCAGCTTTGCCGGCCTGCCGCACCGGATGGAGCTGGTCGGAGAGGCGGGCGGCGTCCTGTTCGTCAACGACAGCAAGGCGACCAACGCCGCGAGCGCCGCACCCGCGCTCGCCGCCTGGCCGCCGATGCCCAATCCGCGCATCCACTGGATCGTCGGCGGCATCGCCAAGGAAGAGGGGCTGGGCGAGTGCGGCGACTGGATCGGCCATGTCGCGCGCGCCTATACGATCGGCGAATCGGGCGCGATGTTCGCCGCCGCGCTCAACGGGCGCGTCGCGGTCGAGGAATGCGAAATGCTCGGCACCGCGGTCAAGCACGCGATCGATCGCGCCAGGCCCGGCGATGTCGTCCTGCTCTCGCCCGCCTGCGCATCGTTCGACCAGTTCAAGGATTACGAAGCGCGCGGCGATGCGTTTCGTGCGCTGACCGCTTCGCTTGCGCCCGGTGCGCGCCCGGTGGCGCCGCGATGAGCGACGATCGCCCGCAACCGCGCCGCCGCGTTACGCCTGTTGCCGCGCCTCTGTTCGGCGGGGCCAAGCCGCATAGCGGGCCGCGCCTCAGCCGCGCCGATCGCAGTGCGCTGGGCATCTGGTTCTGGGAAATCGACCGCGTCCTGCTGCTGTTGCTGACGATCCTGATCGCGATCGGCCTCGTCGCGGTAGCTGCCGCTTCGCCCGTCGCGGCGGCCAAGCAGTCGACCGCGGCGACGACGATCGCGCCGCTTTATTATCTCTATCGGCAGATCCTGTGGGTGCTCGTCGCGGTTCCCGCGATGCTGGTCGTGTCGATGCTGCCGCGTGCGCAGGCCCGCCGGCTCGCCATTTATGCGACGCTGGTTTTCCTCGCGCTGCTGTTCCTCGTCCCGATCCTCGGGACGACGGTCAACGGTGCCGCCCGCTGGATCGGCAGCGGCGTGTTCCGCCTCCAGCCGTCGGAGTTCCTCAAGCCGTTCTTCGTCGTCACGCTCGCCTGGACGCTGTCGCTCAAGGTCGAGGATGACAGCCTGCCGGTCGTGCCGCTGTCGTTCGCGCTGACCACCGTCATCGCGCTGCTGCTGCTCAACCAGCCCGATCTCGGCCAGACGATCATCTTCTGTTCGAGCTGGCTGGTCCTGATGGTCGTTGCCGGCATGTCGTTCCGGATCGTCGGCGGATTGATCGGCGCAGGGCTCGCCGGGCTCGTTTCGGCCTATTTCTTCTATCCCGTCGCGACGACGCGGATCGACATCTGGCTGTTCGGCGAGGGCGACAGCTTCCAGGTCGAAAAGGCGCATGCGGCGCTGACCGGCGGCGGGTTGATCGGTACCGGGCCGGGCGCGGGAATTGCCAAGTTCGCGCTGCCCGAGGCGCATACCGATTATATCTTCTCGGTGATCGGCGAGGAATTCGGCCTGATCGCCTGCGTCGCGATCGCCTGCCTCTATCTTGCGATCATCATCCGCGTCCTGCTGCGCCTGCTCGACGAGGAAGACCAGTTCACGATCCTCGCGGTCGCGGGCCTCGTGACGCAATTCGGCGGGCAGGCGATCATCAACATGGCGGTCAATACGCAGCTGTTTCCGTCGAAGGGGATGACCTTGCCGTTTATCAGCTATGGCGGCTCGTCATTGATCGCGCTCGGGCTCGGCATGGGTTTGCTGTTGTCACTGACCCGCCGCAATCCCTATCTGTCGCGTTCCACCCTCGACAACGACTGGAATCCGCAATGAGTGTCAGCCGCCATTATGTTCTCGCCGCGGGCGGTACCGGGGGGCACATGATCCCCGCCTACGCGCTCGGCGAAGAGCTGATCGCGCGCGGCCATCACGTCGCGCTGATCACCGACGAGCGCGGCGCGAAGATTCCCGGCGCGTTCGAAAAGGGCCAGGTCCACATGCTGCCCGCCGGACGGTTCGCGGGCGGGCCGATCGGCTGGCTCAAGGCGCTGATCGGTATCAAGCGCGGGCGCGACATGGCGCTGCGCCTTTATGACACCTTCCAGCCGACCGCGGTGATCGGCTTTGGCGGCTATCCTGCGCTGCCCGCGCTGCTCGCTGCGCGCAAGGCAGGGGTGGCGACGCTGGTCCACGAACAGAACGCCGTGCTGGGCCGGGTCAATCGCCTCGTCGCCAAGCAGGTCGATGCCATCGCGACCTCGTTCGAGAGCGTCGAGCGGGTCCCGGCCAAGGCGCGCAGCAAGGTCCACCTCGTCGGCAATCCGGTGCGCGAGAGCGTCGTCGCGCTGAGGGGAAAGGGATTTCCGGCCTATGACGAACACGGCGTGCTGCGGATCCTGGTGACCGGCGGCAGCCAGGGCGCGAGCATCCTGTCCGAAGTCGTTCCCGATGGCCTGGCGCTGCTTCCCGAGGGTTTGCGCTCGCGCTTGCAGGTCACGCAGCAGTGCCGCGCCGAAGATATCGACGCGGTGCGCGAACGCTATGCCGCGTTCGGCATCGCCGCCGACCTTGCCACCTATCTCGAGGATTTGCCCGAGCGGCTGGGCTGGTCGCATCTCGTCATCGCCCGCGCTGGCGCATCGACGCTGGCCGAGCTGACCGCTGCCGGACGGCCCGCGGTGCTCGTGCCGCTGCCGGGCGCGACCGACGATCACCAGAGCGTCAACGCGCGCGAAATGGTTGCCGCTGGCGCCGCGCGGGCGATCCCGCAACGCGCCTTTACCGCCAAGGAGCTCGCCAAGCAGGTGCAGAAACTCGCGCTGTCGCCCTCCGCGCTCGCCAACGCAGCGATGCGTTCGCTAGAATGCGGTCGCCCGAACGCTACGCGCGACCTTGCCGACCTCGTCGAAAATGCCGGAGGCGAACCGTTGATGGACGTCATCCGGATCGAACGCGGCACGCCTTCGGCCAGCGGAGCACTTGCGACATGAAGGCTGTTGGTACCGACATCGGGATGATCCATTTCATCGGCATTGGCGGCATCGGCATGTCGGGCATCGCCGAGGTGATGCACAATCTCGGCTATGCCGTGCAGGGCAGCGACATCGCCGACAGCTATGTCACCGAAGGCCTGCGCGCCAAGGGCATCGCGATCGCGATCGGCCACGACCCCGAAAATCTCGGCGAGGCGGCGGTGGTCGTCACCTCGACTGCGGTGCGGCGCGGCAATCCCGAGGTCGAGGCGGCGCTCGCCCGGCGCATCCCGATCGTTCGCCGCGCAGAAATGCTCGCCGAGCTGATGCGCCTCAAATCGACCGTCGCGATCGCCGGCACGCACGGCAAGACGACGACGACCTCGATGGTCGCGGCGATCCTCGATGCCGGCGGGATCGACCCGACGGTGATCAACGGCGGCATCATCAACAGCTACGGCTCGAACGCCCGGCTTGGTGCGAGCGACTGGATGGTCGTCGAGGCCGACGAGAGCGACGGCAGTTTCCTGCGGCTCGACGGGACGATCGCGGTCGTCACCAACATCGATCCCGAGCATCTCGATCACTATGGCGACTTCGACAAGGCCAAGGAGGCCTATATCGAATTCATCGAGAACGTGCCCTTCTACGGCGCTGCGATCCTCTGTCTCGACCATCCCGAGGTCCAGGCGATCATTCCGCGCATCCGCGACCGGCGGATCGTCACCTACGGCTTTTCGGCGCAGGCCGATGTCCGCGGGGTCAACATCCAGCCGGCGCTCGGCGGCAACCGCTTCGACGTCGTCGTGCGCGATCGCGACGGCGGCGAACGCACGATCGAGGGCGTCTCGCTGCCGATGTCGGGCCGCCACAACGTGCAGAACGCGCTCGCGGCGGTCGCGGTCGCGCTCCACATGGGCTGTTCGGACGATGTCGTGTGCAACGGCTTTGCCAATTTCGACGGGGTCAAACGGCGCTTTACCAAGGTCGGCCAGATCGCCTGCGGCGACGGCTGCGCGCTCGTCATCGACGATTATGCCCACCATCCGGTCGAGATCCGTGCGGTGCTGTCGGCGGCGCGCGAGGGGCTCGTCGGCCAGCCGGGCGGGCGCGTTATCGCGGTCGTCCAGCCGCACCGGTTTTCGCGGCTCGGCGATCTGATGGACGAGTTCCGCCAGGCGTTCAACGATGCCGATGCGGTCTATGCGCTGCCCGTCTACGCTGCGGGCGAGGACCCGATTGAAGGGATCAATTCCGAAGCGCTGGTCGCGGGGCTGCGCGATCGCGGTCACCACGCCGCATACGCCGTTGCCTCGCCCGAGGACCTCGCCGAGCGTCTCGCCGACGAGGTCAAGGCGGGCGATTTCGTCGTCTGCCTCGGCGCGGGCGACATTACCAGGACCGCCGCGGGCCTTGCCGATGCGATCCACGCGGTGAAGGCGCGATGATGGCTGACCTTGCCGAAATGCCTGCCGTCCGGGGCAAGCTCACGCCCGACGCACCGCTGGCGCCGCTCGTCTGGTTCAAGGCGGGTGGCCGCGCCGACTGGCTGTTCGAACCCAAGGATGCCGACGACCTCGCCGATTTCCTGCGCGCGCTCGATCCCGCCATGCCCGTCATGGGCCTCGGCCTGGGGTCGAACCTGATCGTCCGCGACGGCGGCGTCCGCGGGGTTGTCGTTCGGCTTGCCAAGCCGATGGGCGCGATCGAAGCGCTCGACGCAGACGACCTTGCGCTGCGGCGGCGGTGCGTCGGGGATCGCGGTCTCGTCTGCGGCGCGCGATGCGGGCATCGCGGGGCTCGAGTTCCTGCGCGGCATTCCCGGCACCGTCGGCGGCTTCGTCCGCATGAACGGCGGCGCCTATGGCCGCGAGGTCGCCGATGTGCTGGTCGAAGCGGAGATCGTCCTGCGCTCGGGCGAGCGGCGCACGCTGGCCTGTTCAGAGCTTGGCTACAGCTATCGCCACAGCGAGCTGCCCGATCAGGCGATCGTTGTTGCTGCAACTCTGCGCGGAACTCCGGGAGACAAGACAGCGATCCAGGCCGAAATGGACCGCATCGCCGAAGCGCGCGAGGCGACGCAGCCGCTGCGCACCAAGACCGGCGGATCGACCTTCAAGAATCCCGATGGCGACAAGGCGTGGCGGCTGGTCGATGATGCCGGCTGTCGCGGATTGACGATCGGCGGCGCACAGGTCAGCGAGAAACACTGCAATTTCCTGATCAACACCGGCGATGCGTCGTCGGCGGAGATCGAGGCTCTGGGCGAAGAGGTAAGACGGCGCGTGAAGGACAAGGCTGGGGTTGAGCTGCATTGGGAAATCCAGCGCGTGGGGGACCGGGCATGAGCCGCGGGCCCTGGCATGTCGCGGTCCTGATGGGCGGCTGGAGCCATGAGCGCGAGGTGTCGCTGATGAGCGGCAACGGCGTCGCCGACGCGCTCGAAAGCCGTGGCCATCGCGTCACGCGGATCGACATGGACCGCAACGTCGCCGCGACGATCGCGGGCGCGCGGCCCGACTGCGTGTTCAATGCGCTGCACGGCGTTCCCGGCGAGGACGGGTCGGTCCAGGGCATGCTCGACCTGATGGGCGTGCCCTATACGCATTCGGGGCTCGTCACCTCGGTCATCGCGATCGACAAGGAACTGACCAAGCAGCGGCTCGTGCCGCACGGCATCCCGATGCCCAAGGGTCGGATCGTCGCGTCGGACAGCCTTTACGACGGCGATCCCTTGCCGCGCCCCTATGTCCTGAAACCCGTCAACGAGGGCTCTTCGGTCGGCGTCGCGATCGTCACCGAGGCGAGCAATTATGGCAACCCCATCGCGCGCGACGCCAAGGGTCCGTGGCAGGAATTTCCCGAACTGCTCGCCGAGCCGTTCGTCGCGGGGCATGAGCTGACCGTCGCGGTCGTCGGCGGCAAGGCGCTGGCGGTGACCGAACTCAAGCCGACGCAGGGCTTTTACGATTACGACGCCAAATATACCGATGGCCTGACGCAGCATGTCTGCCCCGCCGAGATCGACACTGAGATCGCCGACTATATGATGGAGCTGGCGATGCGCGCGCACGAACTGCTCGGCTGCAAGGGACCGTCGCGCTCTGATTTCCGCTGGGATGAAACGAAGGGCAAAGACGGCATCTTCCTGCTCGAAACCAACACCCAGCCGGGCATGACGCCGCTGAGCCTCGTTCCCGAACAGGCGAAATATGCCGGGATCGATTATGCCGAGCTGGTCGAACGGATCGTCGAGGAGGCGCTGGCCGGCGCCGAGGCGCGATGACGACCGCGAAGATCAAGCGCGGCAAGCGGGCCAAGCCGGCGCCGCGGCGCAAACCTGCGCGGCGCAAGACGCAAGGGTCGCGCGTCGATGCGGTGCTGGGTGCGCTGCCGATCAGCCGGGAGACGCTGCAACGCATCGCGACGCTGGTGATCCTGTCGCTGCTCGTCGTCCTTGTCGTCGTCGCTGCCAATGTCAGCGGCGTATCGGCGAAGATCGCCGAGGAGGCCGAAAAGGCGGTCGGTCGCGCCGGATTCGAGGTGCGCCGGGTCGAGGTCGTCGGGGTCGACCGGATCGACCAGGCGAAGGTCTATGAAATCGCGCTCAACCAGCGCAATCGCTCGATGGCGGCGGTCGATCTCGACGAGGTCCGCCGCGACCTCATGCAATATGGCTGGATCGCCGATGCGCGCGTCTCGCGCCGGCTGCCCGATACGCTCGTCGTCGATATCGTCGAGCGCACGCCCTCGGCTGTGTGGCAGAACAACCGGAAACTCGCGCTGATCGACAAGAACGGCGTCGTGCTCGAGCGCGTCAATGCGCGCAACGCGCCCGACCTGCCGCTCGTCATCGGCCCCAATGCCAATCGCCAGACCAAACAGCTCGACAAGCTGCTCGAGGAAGTGCCCGCGCTAAGGCCACTGGTCGCAGGCGCGACCTGGGTCGGTAACCGGCGCTGGGACCTGCGCTTCCAGTCGGGCGAAACGCTCGCGCTGCCCGAAGGCGATGGCGAGGCCAAGGCGGCGCTGATCGACTTTGCCCGGATGGACGGGGCCAATCGCCTGCTCGGCCGCGGTATCGTCCGCTTCGACATGCGCGATCCCGACAAGTTCGTCTTCCTGCCCGGCGAGCGTGTCGCGCCCAAGCCCGTGGCCAAACCCGCCACCGACAGCGGCGAGGAGTAAGCCATGGCCGCTGCGCGCTACGAACGCCTGTTTACCGGCATCGACATCGGATCGGCCAAGGTCTGCGCGCTGATCGCGGGCGAGGACGAGGGCGGCCGGCTGACCGTGCTCGGCACCGGCCAGCGGCAGAGCCAGGGAATCAAGCGCGGCTATGTCGTCGATCGCGACAAGGCCGAACAGGCGGTACGCGAAGCGATCGAGCAGGCCGAACGGATCGCCGGCATCAATATCGAGCATGTCTGGGTTGGTTTTTCGGCGGGCAGCCTGTCGAGCGATACCGCGCGCGCCGAGGTCGAACTGTCGGGCCATCGCGTCGAACAGGAGGACGTCGATGCGCTGTTCGCGGCGGGGCGCGCGTCGATCGATCCCGAAGGGCGGATGATCCTCCATGCCGAACCCGCGCTCTACACGCTCGACGATCTCGCAGGCGTGAGCAGCCCGATCGGTCTCCACGCCGACAAGCTTGGCGTCGATATCCATATTGTCCTCGCCGACGGCCCGCCCGTTCGCAATCTCGAAATGTGCGTCCGCGCGGCGCATCTCGATGTCAAATCGATCGTCGCCGCGCCCGTCGCGACCGGCTTGGCCTGCCTGTCCGAAGAGGAACGCGACCTCGGCGTCGCGCTCGTCGAGATCGGTGCGGCGGTGACCAACATCTCGCTGTTCGCCGGGGGCATGCTCGTCGCCTTGTCATCGCTGCCATTCGGCGCGGGCGAGATCACCGACGATATCGCCAGCGCGTTCGGTATTCGCCGCAGCCAGGCCGAGCGGATGAAATGCTTCTACGGTTCGGCAATGCCGAGCCCGCGCGACAACAACGACATGGTCGATATCGAGGCGGGCGACAGCGGCCAGCCGCGCCGGCAGATCACGCGTGCACAGCTGATCACCGTCATTCGCGAACGGCTCGACCACATGATCGGCGAAATCGGCAAGTGTCTCAAGGAGATGGGCTTTAGTGGCCCGGTCGGGCGCCAGGTCGTCCTCGCCGGCGGCGGCGCCGACATGAAGGGCATGGCCGACTATGCGCAGGGCGCGCTCGGCCGGTCGGTGCGGATCGGTCGCCCGCGTGGCCTGTCGTCGCTGCCCGAGGCGCACAGCGGCCCGGCCTTTGTGACGATGGCGGGGCTGGTGCTCTACGCGGCGAAGGACCCGATCGACCTGCGCCGGATCGGCACGCGCAATATCGACGAGACCGCCGACGGCGGCGGTCCGGTCCTGGCGCGGCTGATGAAGGCGTTCCGGCGGAATTTTTAGGCCAAACGATGCAATAAGGTTAATTTTTATGGTGATTCCGGCCCTCGTTTAGTGCATTGATTCCGCAACCGTTGCGCGGCGCGCGCGATGCACCAGTGAACAGTCCCGGCCAGACCGGCGGGCGAGGGGAGAATTCAGGCCATGGGTATCAACATCGGACCGCCCGAAGTCGATGAACTGAGGCCACGGATCGCCGTTATCGGCGTCGGTGGGGCGGGCGGCAACGCGATCGCCAACATGATCGCGGCGAATGTCGAAGGCGTGGATTTCATCGTCGCCAACACCGATGCCCAGGCGCTCAACGCGTCGGCCGCCGAAAGCCGCATCCAGCTCGGTCCCGACATCACCCAGGGACTTGGCGCCGGTTCGCGCCCCGAAATCGGCCGCGCCGCCGCCGAGGAAACGATCCTTTCGGTCGAGCAGGCGCTCGAAGGCGCACATATGTGCTTCATCGCTGCGGGCATGGGCGGCGGCACCGGAACCGGTGCTGCTCCGGTCATCGCCAAGGCCGCGCGCGACCGCGGCATCCTGACTGTCGGCGTCGTCACCAAGCCGTTCACCTTCGAAGGCTCGCGCCGGATGCGTTCGGCCGATGCCGGGATCGAGGAACTGCAGGCCAATGTCGACACGCTGATCGTCATTCCCAACCAGAACCTGTTCCTCGTCGCCAATCCGAACACGACCTTCAAGGAAGCGTTCCAGATGGCCGACGAAGTGCTCCAGCAGGGCGTTCGCGGCATCACCGACCTGATGGTCATGCCGGGCCTGATCAACCTCGATTTCGCCGACGTCCGCTCGGTCATGCACGAAATGGGCAAGGCAATGATGGGTACCGGCGAAGCCGAAGGCGACGGCCGCGCGCTCGAAGCTGCCGAAAAGGCGATCGCCAATCCGTTGCTCGACGGCGTTTCGATGCGCGGCGCCAAGGGGGTCATCATTTCGATCACCGGCGGCGAAGACATGCGCCTGATGGAAGTCGACGAAGCCGCCAACCACATTCGCGAGCTGGTCGATCCCGAAGCCAACATCATCTGGGGTTCGGCGTTTAACGATCAGCTTGAGGGCAAGATCCGCGTTTCGGTCGTCGCGACCGGCATCGATGCCGACGCCGATGCCGATCGCGCGCCGGTCAGCCGCGCCTTTTCGTTCCCGCCGCGCAAGCAGGCACCGGAAGCTCCATCCGAAACCGCGCCGACGAGCGTCGACGAAGCGCCGGCCGATGACGATGTCGTCACCGCAAGCGATTCCGCCGATGACAGCGCCGATCAGGCGACCGGCTTTGCCAGCGATCACGGCTTCGACGATGGCGCCGACGAAGACACGGGCGTTTCCTACGATGCGCCGCCACCGCGCCAGGGCTTTGCGCCTGCCGCGCCGCGCCAGCCAGAAGCAACGCCGTCGTACGACGACACCGGAGCTGAAGCCGATCATGGCTCAAGCGCCGACGCAGATTCCGAACCGCTCGAGCTTTCCGAAGAGGTGGACCGCGCATCGTCCGACGATGTCCCGCCGTTCCGGCCGGCCGCTACGCCCAAACGCCAGGCGATTCCGACCTATGACGACACTGCGCCCGAACCAATTCCGGGCCTGTCGATCCGCGATCGACTGCGCCAGAGCCAGGACGACGGGCAGCAAAGCCCCGCGCCGACCGACGACGAATTGGTCCTCGACAGCCCGACGACGCCAGCTCCTGCAGCCTCGAGTGCCAAGGGTGGCGGGACGCTGTTCGAACGGATGTCGCGACTTTCGCGCGGCGCGCCCAAGAGCGATGCCGAAAGCGACGGCGACGACGACGATGGCGATGCCCTCGAAATCCCGCGCTTCCTTAATCGGCAGAACAATCAATAGGCTGGTGCCGGTCGGAATGATGGCAGGCTCGACAGGATGGATGGTGCCGCTTTCGCGACCGGCTGCGGGCTGTGTTGCGCGCCATTCAGCCTGCGGCGTTATAGACTGACCGGGTGACTTTGCTTCTTCATCCCCTGTTCCGCTTCCCCGCGCTTGCGCTGGTGACAGCGGCTATCGCTGTTCCCGCTAGCGCCCAGGTGCAGCCGGCCCACGTCGCCACACCCGCCGAACGCGCAGCGTTCCAGGAACGCGCCGATGCGCAGAAGAAGCTCGCCGGCGCGCTGTCGCGGATCGCACAGGATGGCAACAACGGCTTCGCGCTGCTCGATGCGGGCGAGGCGGCGATCGCGCTTAACGATCCGCAGGCGGCACTCGGCTTTCTAGCCCGCGCAGAGCACGCCATGCCGCGCGAGGCGCGGGTCAAATCGGCGCTCGGCGCGGCGATGATGGGAATCGGCAAGGACGACCAGGCGCTGCGCTATTTTGGTGAAGCCGAAAGCCTCGGCGCGCGCGAACAGACGTACCTCGGCGAGCGCGCGCTGGCCTACGAACTCAGCGGCGATGGTGCCGCGGCACAGCGCGACTATCGCGCCGCGCTCGCGATCAAGCCGGGCGATCCGACGCTGACGCGCAATTATGCGCTGTCGATGGGAATTGCCGGCAACAGCAAGGCGGCCCTCGCCATCCTCAACCCGTTGCTGGCCAGTCAGGATCGCGCTTCCTGGCGCGCGCAAGCCTTCATTCTCGCGATGAACGGGCAGACCGGCGAAGCCGCCAAAACCGTCGATGCGATCATGCCCGCCGAGCTGGCGCGCGATATCAAGCCCTATCTTGCGCGGATGGACAACCTGACCCCCGAGCAAAAGGCCGCTGCGGTGCATCTCGGCAAGTTTCCCACCGGACCGCTAGCTCCTTCGAACGTCCGCCTTGCTTCGGCCGACACCCGCGTTCCCGCCCCTGCATCGAGCCGCAAGCCGACGCGCGCCGAGCGCAATGCCGCCCGCCGTGCAGAGCGCGACAAGGCCCAGCGCGACAAGGCGGCGAGGGCAGTGCCCGTACCAGCCGGCAGCACGACGTTGACGCGCGGTCGGCGCACGGTCGTCACTAGCCCGGCTGCGCAGGTCGTCCCCCAACCGGCAGCTCCTAGTCCGCAGCCGGCCGCCACCCAGGTCGCCCAGCGCGCCGAGCCGATCCGCTCGACGCAGCTGCCGCCGTCGTCGGCAGTCCAGCCCGGCTTCAGCGGTAACGCCAGCGCCAGCGCAGCGCCGTCGCTGCCGCCCGCGCAGGAAATCACGATCGCGCCGCGCACGATGCCAAGCGCGCCGAGCGCTACGTCAACGTCGGTCTATGGCCCAGCGAGCCCGACCGCGATCGCGCCTGCACCCGAAAAATCGCTGTTCGATATCGTCAACGCGATCGACGTGGCCCCAGCTTCGGAGAGTCCGCCGACGGCCGCGCTGAGTGCCGCGGAGCTTGAGCGGATCAAGCAGGAGGCGCTCGCCGAACAGGCCGCCGAGGAGAAGCGCGCGGCGGTCGAGAAGGCCAAGACGCAGGCAGCCGCGAAAGCAAGGCAGGAGGCCGATGCCAAGGCAAAGGCCGAAGCCGATGCGAAGAAGGCCGAGAAACTGGCCAAGGCGGCCAATCCGGCGCGCTTCTGGGTCCAGGTCGCGACCGGCGGCGAAGTGAAGGCGCTGGCGTTCGATTTCCGTCGCCTCGCCAAGAAATATGCCGAACAGTTCAAGGGCCAGGACGGCTGGACGTCGCAATGGGGACAGACGCGCCGCCTCGTCGTGGGACCGTTCGACGGCCTGAAGGAAGCCAAGGCCTGGGACGTCGCTTATCGCAAGGCGGGCGGCGATTCGTTCACCTGGTCGAGCACCGACGGTTTGGAGGTCGAAAAGCTTCCGGGCAAGTGATAGGTGGGTCGGCGTGACCGACCTCCAGACCAGTTCGCCCTATGCTTCGAACCCCGCCGACAGCCGAGGCCGACAGCATGCCCAACCGGGTTCTTCGGGCGAGCAGCGCGGCCCGCGCGACGCCTTTCAGCGCGACCGCGACCGCATCATCCATTCGACCGGGTTTCGCCGCCTGCGCCACAAGACGCAGGTGTTCATTTCGCCCGACGGCGATCATGATCGCGTCCGCCTGACCCACAGCCTCGAAGTCGCCCAGATCGGGCGCACGATCGCCCGCGCGCTCGGCCTCAACGAGGACCTGACCGAAGCGCTTTGCCTGGCGCACGACATCGGCCATCCGCCGTTCGGCCATGCTGGCGAAAAGGCGCTCAAGGCCGCGCTCGCCGATCATGGCGGTTTCGATCACAACGGCCAGACGCTGCGCATGGTGACGCTGCTCGACAGCCCCTATCCGCGCTTTGCCGGCCTTAATCTCAGTTGGGAAACGCTCGAAGGCCTCGCCAAGCATAACGGCCCGGTGACGGCGCCGGGCTGGGCGTTGGCCGAAGCCGACGCCGCGTTTGCGCTCGACCTTGGTACATATGCCTCGCTTGAGGCGCAGGTCGCCGCGGTGGCCGACGACATCGCCTACGACAATCACGACATCGACGACGGGCTGCGCGCGGGCCTGTTGACGCTCGACCGGCTGCTTGCCGAGGAGCCGTTCATCGCCGCGACATGGGAGCGCGTCAGCGCGGCCTATCCCGATGTGTCCGAAGACTTGCGCGCGCGCGAACTGGTCCGCTCGCAAATCGGCGCGATGGTCAATGACGTCATCGAACAGACCAAGGCGACGATTGCAGAGACGAACCCCGCGAGCGTCGATGACGTGCGGGGTGCCGGCCGGACGATCGCCGGTTTCTCCCCGCAGATGGCGCGCGACGAACGGGCGCTCAAATCGTTCATGTACGCCAATCTCTACCATCATGACGCGCAACTCGCCGCCGCCGACGCCGCCGAAACGGTGATCGCGGGCCTGTACGATGCCTATGCGCACGATCCGCAGCTGATCGACGCCGACTGGTTCGATCGCCTACCGCGCGACCAGCCCGGCCACGCACGCCATATCGCAGATTATATCGCGGGCATGACCGATCGCTTCGCCTGCGCCCGTTTTGCCGGGATCCACGGCAAGGCGGCGCTTCCCGCGATCATGCGTCTGGCCTGATCGCATTTCGAACTTCGGCCCGAAGCGGCGCTAGAAATCGATCGCGATGCCGTTGCGTTCCCAGTCGCCATAGCGGACCGGGTCGGTGCCGAGCGGATCGTTGTCGAGATCGACGCGCGCCGGCTTGGGTGGCGGCGTGTTGGTCCAGCGCGCCGGTGGCCGCACCGTATCGGGGCGTTTGGTGGCGCGAGGGCGGGAAGCGGCATCGTCGGTCATGTCATCGATATAGGCGTTGTGCCCGCTTGGCGAAAGGCCGCGCATGCGCGCAAATGCTTGGCGCGCCGCTCGCGCTGGCCTAGGGCGGCGCGATGGCGCATCCTCCCCGACAGAACCGTCCCGATCAATCGCAGGCCTGGCGTGGGCCGAAACGGCCGCGCCCCAAGCGCGAGACCGAAACGCGCGAGGTGCCGGGGCTTCCCGCACGCCGCGCGGCATTGAAGATCATCGACGCGGTGCTGCATCGCGGCGAGTCGCTCGACCGCGTCGCCAACGGCGCAACGCAGGGCATGCCGGCGCAGGCCGACCGTGCACTGGCTATCGCCATCGCGATCGAGGTACTGCGCCATTTGCCCGCGCTCGACGCGCTGATCGACGGCGCGATGCGCAATCCAGTCGACAGCAACGTCAAGGTGCGTTCGGTCATGCGGCTCGCGCTCGTCCAGCATTTCAAGATGGCGACCCCGCCGCACGCGATCCTCGCGACCGCCCTGCCGTTGCTCGAGGGCGGCCCGCGCCGGCTGGCGCACGGCGTGCTCGGCACGATTTTCCGTTCCGAAGCAAGGCTGCCCGAGATCGCCGAATTGCCGCAGCCCGTCGCCGAACGCTGGCAGGCAGCATGGGGCGATGCGATGGTCGCTGCGGCGAGCGAGGCGTTCGGCCACCAGCCGCCGATCGACCTGACGCTGCGCGACGCAGGCGAGACTGAGCAATGGACCGAGACGCTCGGCGGGACGAGCCTGATGCCCGGACATGTCCGGCTCGACACGCCCGGATCGATCGCTGCGCTCGACGGCTACGACGCGGGCGCCTGGTGGGTCCAGGATATCGCCGCGGCGATCCCCGCGCGCTTGCTCGGGAGCGGCGATGGCAAGACCGTGCTCGACCTGTGCGCCGCACCGGGGGGAAAGAGCCTGCAACTCGCCGCCGCCGGATGGAATGTGGTTGCGGTCGACAAGTCGGCCAAGCGGCTCGAACGCATGGCCGAAAATATCGCGCGCTCGGGCCTGACGGTCGCAACGACCGCCGCCGATATCCTCGAATGGCAGCCCGAGCGACAAGCCGACGCGGTGTTGCTCGATGCGCCGTGCAGCGCGACCGGCATTTTCCGGCGCCATCCCGATGTCCTCTACCGCGTCCGCGACGATGATATCGCCGCGCTCGCCGAACTCCAGGCCGCGACGCTCGCGCGCGCTGCGCAATGGGTGAAGCCCGGCGGCAGCCTGATCTACGCGACCTGCTCGCTTGAACCCGCCGAAGGCGAGGCGCAGGCAAGGGCCTTTGTTGCGGCGCATGACGGTTGGTCGATCGACCCGATCGCGGCCGACGAAGTTGCGCCGGGGATGACGATCGCGCCCGAGGGCTGGCTCAGGATTGCGCCGCCGATGCTCGCCGAAGAGGGCGGCGCCGACGGCTTTTTCATCGTACGGCTGACGCGCGCGAAATAATTATCGACTTGCGCTCGCCCTGAGCTCGTCGAAGGGGATCGCGGGGGCTTCGACAGGCTCAGCCTGAGCGCTGTCGGGACAATCCGCTCTTGCGTGAGAGCGCCCAAGCGGCCTAAAATCGTACCCATGTGATGGGTTCCCCTTTAGCCGGGGGAAGCAAAAGGGAAGCCGGTGCGGTCGAAAGACTTAATCCGGCGCTGCTCCCGCAACTGTCATCGGAGAGCCCAAGCGCCTCTTTGCCACTGGAGACATCCGGGAAGGCGAGGCGCGACGCGGGCGGCGACCCGAGAGCCAGGAGACCTGCCCGTCGCGTCGTTCCTTCGCGCGGACGGGTGTGCCGGGCGGACGAGGGTTTTCCTCGCGTGAGCGATGTCCGGACGGCGCGGTGTCGTCCGGATCGACAACGCGAGGGGACACGAGACATGAAATCGATACAGTATCTGGCAACGGCGGTTGTGCTGGCGCAGGCCGCGCCCGGCTGGGCGCAGGCCATCGCGCCCGACGATATCGCCTCCGGCACACAAATCGTCGTCACCGCGACGCGGTCGAGCGAGGTTGAGCCGATCGACCGGAGCGGAAATTCGGTGACCGTCATCGATGCCACCGCGATCGACCATCGCGAGGGGCGCAGCGTTGCCGAACTGCTGCGCGACGTGCCCGGCGTTGCGGTCGGCGCGACCCCCGGCCAGACGCAGCTGCGCCTGCGCGGCAGCGAGGCGAACCACGTCCTCGTGCTGATCGACGGGATCGAGGTGTCCGATCCGTTCGCGGGCGAATTCGACTTTGCCGGCCTGACCGCCGAACCGGGCGCTCGGATCGAGGTGCTGCGCGGCCAGCAAAGCGCACTCTATGGCTCCGACGCAATCGGCGGCGTCGTCCAGTATATCACTGCGTCGGGACGCGATGCACCCGGACTGAGCGCGCGCGCCGAGGCGGGAACGTTCGGCTCACTCGGCGCAGCCGCGCGCGGGGCAGGGGTTTCGGGCGCGTTCGATTATGCGATGACGGGCAGCTACACGACGAGCGACGGCAGCCCGGGCGCGCGCGGTGGCAGCCGCAATCTCGGTAGCGACAGCCGCGGCCTGGCGTTCAAATCGAACCTCGCCATCGCTCCCAACGCGCGCCTGACCGCGGTATTGCGCTATGCGCGCAACGCGGGCGATTTCAACGATGTCGGAAGCGATCCCGCCAGCCCCGATTTCGGCCTGATCGTCGATACGCCGGGGCTGCGCTTCATCAACTCGGCGCGCTACGCGTTGCTTCGCGGCGAGATCGATCTTGCCGACGGCACGTGGAAACAGGTCGTGAGCGCGCAGGTTGCCGACAGCGTACGCGACACCTATCGCAGCGATGTCCGTACGTCGGGAAGCGAGGGGCGGCGCTACAAGGGATCGTATGAAAGCACGCTCCACTTTGGCACGGGCGCCGTCGCGCATCGCGTCACGCTGGCAGTCGATGCCGAGCGCGAAACCGCCCGCAATACCGACCCGACCGGCATGGCCTTCACCGGCCAACGCGATTTCGAAAATCTCGGGCTCGTCGGCGAATATGCGCTGGCGATGGGTCAGGGGTTCGCCTTCGGCGCGGCGGTCCGACACGACGTCAACAACCGCTTTGCCGACGTCACGACATATCGCCTCAACGGATCGGCGCGCATCGCCGCCGATACGCGGGCCCACGCGGCGTTCGGCACCGGCGTCAAGAATCCCGGCTTCTACGAGCTCTACGGCTATTTCGACGGACGCTTCATCGGCAATCCGGGGCTGAAGCCAGAACGCTCGACCGGCTGGGAAGCGGGCATCGAACAACGCTTTGCCGCGGATCGCGTGACGATCGGCGCGACCTGGTTCCAAAGCCGCCTGACCGACGAGATCTTCATCACCTACCCACCGCCCAGCTTCGTGCCGACGCCAGGAAATCGCGCCGAGGTGTCGCGCCAGCGCGGCATCGAAGCTTATGCGAAGGCTCACTTGAGCCCGGCCTGGCGGATCGACGGGGCCTATACCTGGCTGCACGCGCGCGAGAACGGCGTCGAGGAAGTCCGGCGTCCGGCGCATAGCGCAAGCCTTGCGGTCGACTGGACGCCCGTCGGCAGCAGCTTCGCGGCGACGATCGTCGCACGCTATACCGGGCGCCGGCGCGATGTCGCCTTCACCGATCCTTCCTTCGTGCCGCTAACGGTGACTCTCGACGACTATCTGCTCGTCAACGCGAGCGCGCGATACGACGTCGACGCGCGCTTCACGCTGTTCGCGCGGACCGAAAACCTGTTTTCTGCAGACTATGAAGACGTGTTTAGCTATGCGACGCCCGGTCGCAGCGCGCATATAGGCATCAAGGCCCGGTTCTGACCGGCATCAAGGAGTGAAAAGATGACGATGACCAAATCGAACCAGGCGCTGTTGTGGACCGGTGTCCTCGCGGTGGCGACCGTCGCCGGCGCGCCCGCCGCCGCCTGCGTGCTGCCTTTTGCCGCGACCGCCGCGGTCGCCGCGTTCACGCTCGACATCCGGCGCGCACTGGCCGCGATCGGCCTCGTCTGGCTGCTCAATCAGGCGATCGGCTATGGCCTGATGGACTATCCGGTGACGCAATATTCGATCGGCTGGGGTGCCGCATTGCTCGGCGCCAGCGTCGCCGCGCTGGTCGCAGCGCGCTTCGTGCGCAGCGCGATCACCCAGTGGGTCGGCGACACGACGAACGATGTCGCTGCAATGGCCGCGGGCTTTGGTGCCGCGTTCGTCGTCTATGAAGGTTCGCTGTTCGCGCTGGCGCAGTTCGCCGGCGGACTCGACACGTTTGCGCCCAACATCGTCGCGACGATCGGGCTCAACGACACGCTCTGGTTCGCGCTGCTGATGGGATTGCGCTGGGTAGTCGTCAACGCCGCGCCCGCCAGCTTCGGTGAGCGTGCGGTCGTGCGTTCGATTTAGTCGGCAGCTAGGCCGCTTTCCACGCAAAGCTCTGCGGCGACGGTTCGTCATCGTGCGGCGCGATACCCGGCGCGGCCGTCGCGGGTCCGTTCCACATGTGCTGCAGGACGGTGCGATTGATCGTGCCGACCGGCTGCATGACATATTCTATCAGTGAAGCCGGGTCTTCGGCGCGCCAGGTCCGCGGATCCACCTTCGCGACGATGTGCGCATGGTTGGCGCGAAGACCCAGGACGAGGTCCTCGGGCTGCTCGATCGTGTCGCGCAGCGTGTCGTAGAACGTCCGCACGAGGGGTGGCGAATTGTCGGTCTTGGCGGGCATGACCACCGCGAGCTGGCCGGTATCGAGCTTGACCACCGATGCCAGCGGGAAGACGCGGATCGCCTGGAAGAAGGTGAAGAGCAGGTCGGGATCGAAGCATCCGTCCCAATTCTGCATTTCGCCGACCGCCCGTTGCGGCGTCCATGCCTCCTTGTACGGGCGCTGGGAGGTCAGCGCATCGTAAACGTCGCAGATTGCGCCCATTCGCGCAGGCAGGCTGATTTTCGGCCCCAACAGACCCTCGGGATAGCCCTTGCCATCCATCCGTTCGTGATGGTGGAGGCACACTTCGATCGCGCAGTCGGAGACGCCCGGCAATTCGCGCAGGAGGTCGGCGCCCTTCACGGCATGTTCCTTGACGATCGCGAACTCGCTTTCGGTCAAGTTATCCGCCTTATTGAGGATATCTGCGGGAACGTTGATCTTGCCGATGTCGTGGAGCAATCCGGCGACACCCAGGCGGACGACGTGGTCCTGGGCGAGCCGCTGTTGCCGCGCCAGCTTGATCATCAGCGTGCAGACCGCGACCGAATGGAGATAGGTGTATTCATCCTTGTTCTTCAGCCGCAGCATGTTGATCAACGTCACCGAATCCTGGACGACGGCGTTGCAAATATCTTCGGCGACCGTGTCGGCGAGCGAAAGGTCGATCGCGGCTCCCGACTGGACCTGGTCGAACAGGGTTTTCACGAGGCGCTTTGAAGTATCGATTGTTTCGATTGCGCGTTCGCGCTTGCCGAACGTCCGCGGCGCCTTGGCCGAAGCGAAGCGCGCCTGGGGTGCGCGGGACGCAGGTGCCAAAGCGGCAACTGGCTGGACTTCGGGCGTTGCGCTCTCGTCAGGGATGTCGATGCCGAGGTCGGTATCGATGACAAGCGTCTCGATCCCGCTTTCGATAAATGCCGCAACCTGGTCGCTCGTCTTGATCTTGAGCCGGCTACGCCAGAAGGGGTTGGAGAACCACGAACCGCCGACCGAATCGACGAACATACCAATCTTGAGCTGGCTGACAGGGATTTCTCGTTTCATCGCCTTGCCTTAGGAAATGAAAACTAAAATTGTCTAAATATCGGGCGACAATTGCGGACGATCGCGGTTCCTTGCGAAGGATCGCGGCCAAGTGTGGAAAATAACTGCGTTATTGCGCTCTCAATTCGAATCAAGGTGGTCAAGGCATTGGTTAATCCGCTGACAGCTCTGTTTGCCGGCAATTCCCTGCCACCGGTCGGGGAGAGCGATCGGCGGATTTCGGAGCATTTCGGCAAGGCATTGCCGCTATTAGGCAAGTTTTTTCCGCACTTAGGCCCACGTTAAAGGTTTCGTTAACCAATTCCCCGTTACTTCGGTCTCAGCGGATCGCAGGGCCACTCGAACAGCCCGCCCGGTCCCCGACAAAAACAAGAAGACTGCTGGGGGGTTGCCGGTGCCACATAAGATTATTTCCGAACTCGTGATTGGCGACAGTGAGGCAATCTCCTCGGTCCGCACAATGATCCGTTTTTCGATCAATGCCCGGGCAAGTGTGATGATCACCGGACCTTCGGGCTGTGGTAAGGAAGTTGTCGCCCAGGCCATCCATCGCGCCTCGCCGCGCAAGGACCAGCCCTTCATCGCGGTCAACAGCGGTGCGATCGCGGCAGACCTCATCGAGTCTGAGCTGTTCGGCCATGAAAGCG
This sequence comes from uncultured Alphaproteobacteria bacterium, assembly GCA_963800335.1. Lineage (GTDB taxonomy): Bacteria > Pseudomonadota > Alphaproteobacteria > Sphingomonadales > Sphingomonadaceae > Flavisphingopyxis. The sequence continues at coordinate 50,213 of CAWDAN010000006.1, forward strand.
GCAGCTTCACCGGCGCGACGGGCCGCCATGTCGGCCTGTTCGAACAGGCCAATGGCGGCACGCTGTTCCTTGACGAGATCGGCGAGATGCCGCTCGCACTCCAGGTCAAGCTCCTGCGCGTGATCGAGGAACGCTCGATCCGCCGCGTCGGCGGGACCAAGCAGATCCCGGTCGATGTCCGCATCATCGCCGCGACCAATCGCGACTTGCAGCAGGAAATCGCCAACGGCAGCTTCCGCGAGGACCTGTTCTATCGCCTGTGCGTCATTCCCATCAAGATTCCCTCGCTGGCCGCCCGTCCCGAAGACGTCGGCCCGCTCGTCGCGCATTTCATCAATTTGATCGAGCCCGGCGAAGAACGCCCGGTGCTGAGCGAAGCGGCGATCGAACGCCTGTGTGCCTACAATTGGCCGGGCAACGTGCGCGAACTGCGCAATGTCGTCGAACGCGCCGGAATTTTCTTCCCCGGCCAGACGATCGGTCGCGAAGAGGTCGAACTCCTCCTCGCCGAAACGTCGGTTGTGCCGATGTTCCTCCATACCGCCGATCGCCCCGAGGCAATGGTGGCTAATGTCGAATTCGCCGAAGGTTTCTCGCTTCAGGACCATTTGCAGGCCGAAGAACGCCGGCTGTTGGTCGATGCGCTCGTCGAATGCGGCGGCGTGATCGCCCAGGCGGCGCGCCTCGTCGACGTCCAGCGCACGACTTTTGTCGAAAAGATGCGGCGTCACAATATCTCGCGCGACGAACGCCAGGTCGCCTGATCGATTGCCGCGCGGACCTTTCGGGTCTTAGCGCTTGCCGATCTCGGTCCAGGCGTCGGCCACTTCCGAAATGATATCACGCGCGGCCTGCAATTTCGCGGCCGCCTCTTCGCCGCGAGCATCGTTGAGACAGTTCGACGCTTCGCGATAGACGATCGCGAGCGCTGTCGAGATATCGCCGCCACGCTCGAAATCGAGGCTTTCTTCCAGCGCATTGAGGATGTCCGACGCCTTTGCGCGCGATTGCAGCATCGCCGCGATATCGCCGCGATCGACGCACCGCGCCGCGCGATCGATGCGCAGCAACAGCTGTTCGAACAGGATCGCGACCAGTTCGTGCGGCGAGGCGGCCGCGACCCGGCTGGTTGCGTCAAGGGCGCCATAGCTCTGCGCCACGCTGCGATTGCCCGCGTAATACATCGTCGAATTCCTTGTCGATTCTAGTTGTTGTTGCTGCCGTTCCAGACCGAGGCCTGCTGTTCGACATACTGTTGCGTCTGCCGCAGGATCGCCAGCTGGCGGTCCATGTTCGAGAACGTCTGTTGCAGGTTGGCCTGATAACGCGTGATGTCGTCGTCGAGCTTCTCGCGCAGCTCGGCGAGCTGCTTGTTGACCGCGGCAAAGCGCGTCTTGGCCAGCGTCAGCGGGCTGTTCTGGTCCTCCAGCGCGGTGCGCACCGATTGCAGCGTACCGGCAATTCCGGGATGGTCGGCGTCGGGGTCGATCGGGTCGAGCATCTGCGCGACGGCATCGGGATCGGCCGCCATGGCGCGATCGAACGTGGCGCCGTCGAGTTCCAGCGTACCGTCGCGCGCGGTCCGAATGCCGATGTCGGCGAGCGTGCGAAAAGGTCCATCGACCGAAAGGACGGTCGAGCTCATCCGGCCAAGCCGCGTGGCCATGTCGCGGATCGCGCGGTTGCCGGCGAGCGGACCGCCCGATGCGCTGTCGGTGCCCGGCGCGGTGGCCGTGTTGAGGCCGCGCTTGAGCGTGTTGTAGGCGTCGATGAATTCGGTCACGAGGTCGCGCGTCGTCGCGACGGGCTTGTCGCCCGAAATCGTGATGGCAGCGCCCGGCGCCGCCGACAACAGGTTGAGCCGGACGCCGACGATCGCATTTTCGATGACGTTGCTCGAATTTACCAGCTCGATGCCGTCCATCATGACGATGCTGTCGGCGGCGTCGGAAACCTTGGTCATTCCCGTGCCGCTGCCCGACGAATAGGCGAAGTCGGCGAGCGGGCTTGGCGTGCCGGTGATCGGATCGGGGCCCGGCGCCGTGATCGAGAAACTCTGGTCGGCACCTTGCTTGCCCGATACGACGAGCCGCGTCCCGCGATTGTCGCTGACGATCTTGGCTGTCACGCCGGCATCGGCGTTATTGATCGCATCGCGCAACCCGGCAAGGCTATCGTTGGTCGCATCGATGACGATGTCGAATGCGCCGGTGCTGGTCGTCAGCGTCAGCGTACCTGTGCCGACTGCCGCGTCAGGGCCGGTGAAATTGCGCGAAATGATCCGCTGTTCGGCGGCGAGTTGCTTGACTTCGAGCGAGACCGGCAGCCCCTGGGGCTTTTGGCCGTCGATAAAGCTCGCGGTGGCAACGCCGCCGTTGCTCGATACCAGGTCGCCGGCAAAGCGCCGCCCGTCGAGGATCCCGCTGAGAGCGTCGGCAAAGGTGTTGAGCGACGATGATGCAGAGGCAAGCGCAGAAATGCGCGCGCTGTTGAGCTGCTGCTTCTGCTGGATCGTCGCTTCGCGCGGCTCCCGCGTCGCGGCGACGAGGTCGGCGACGAGCTGGGCGGAGTTGATTCCGGACTGGCCGCTGATCAGGTTGGAAATACTGGAGAGCATGTGTGCCCCTTTCTGGAAGCTTTAACGGCAGGCGGCGGAAAGGATTTAGCTTTCGGGACGACCGTCTGCATCGAAGCGCAGGTCGTCGGGAACGATGATGTCGGGGCGATCGTGCTTGTCGGCCATCTCGGCATCGAGGCGGAAAATGAACGCGAGCAGCGAGGCGACCGCCATGTAGAGCCGCTCGTCGACGATGTGATTGGGCTTCGACGTGTAATAGATCGCGCGCGTCAGTTCGGGATAATGCAGGATCGGCACCTTGTTCTCGTCGGCCAGGCTGCGCATGATCAGCGCCAGTTCGCCGCGTCCACGCGCCAGCACGACCGGCGCCGCGTCGCGTTCCTGGTCGTAACGAAGCGCGACTGCGAAATGCGTCGGGTTGACGAGCAGCACGGTCGCATCCTCGATCGCCTTGCGCGCCGATCCGCTCGTCATTTCCTGCTGGCGTTGGCGGATCGCCTGTTTGACCTCGGGCGAGCCTTCGCTTTCCTTGTGCTCGTCCTTCACCTCCTGCTTGGTCATGCTCAGCTTCTTGCTGCGCTGGAACATCTGCGCGGGCACGTCGATCAGCGCGATGACGACGAGGCAGCCCGCCATCGCGATCAGCGTGAATACGAACATGCCGCCAAAGGCGTCGATGCTGTTGCGGATATCGCCAAGGCCCAGCTGGACCATGTCCTTGATCGACGAATAGATGAGGACGGTTCCGACCACGCCCATCAGGCTGACCTTTGCCAAGGCTTTCGACAGTTCGATCAGCGCATGCATGCCGAACATGCGTTTCAGGCCCGAAGCGGGGTTCATCTTCGACGCCTTGGGCTGAAGCGCCGACCAGCGGAAGCCGAGCGATCCGAGCATCGCCGGGGTCGCGATCGTCGTCAGCATCAGGAGCGCGAACAGCCCGCCGAACGGAATCGCCAGCGGCGCGATCAGCCGTAACGTGCGTTCGGCCATGTTGAAATCTTCGATGTCGGTCGGGGCGAAACTCAGGCCCGATCGGACCACCGCCGAGGTGGCATCGACGAGATAGCTGCCGAACAGCGCGAAAATCGTCGCGCCGCCGATCATGACGAGGGCGACGCCGAGCTCCTTCGACTGCAGGACGTCGCCTTTCTTGGCGCTGTCCTTCAACCGTTTTTGGGTTGGATCTTCGGTTTTCTCGCCGCCGCCGGAGGGTGAATCGGCCATGCGTCAGCCCCTCACGACGATTTGCGACTGGTCGAGACCGTCGGACATGGCGTTCATCACCGCGTTGGCCATGACGGGAGCTGCCATCGCCAGCAGGACGAGGCCCGACAACAGCGCAACCGGCAGGCCGACCGCGAACAGGTTCATTGCCGGAGCCGATCGCGCGAGCATCGCCATGACCAGCTGGATCAGGATCAGCGCGGCACCGACGGGCATCGCGATCAGCAATCCCATCGCGAACAGCGAGGCGCCGAAATCGACGAGGTCGCGGATCGCGGCGAAGCCGGGAAAGGCGTGGCCGGGGGGCAGCGTTTGGTAGCTGTCGACGATGATCGAGATGAGCATCAGGTGGCCGTCCATCGCGAGCAGCAACAGCGTTGCGACAATCGACAGGAACTGGCCGATCACCGGGGTCGACCCGCCCGACTGCGGATCGTTGAGCGAGGCGAAGCCGAGGCCCATCGCGTTGCTCAGCGTCTCGCCGGCAACGAACGCCGCCGAATAGCCGATCTGCAACGCGAAACCGATCGAGATGCCGACGACGATTTCGCCGGCAATGAAAATGAATCCGGTAAAGCTGACCAGCGTGTCGGCGGGCATGACCGCGCCGCCCGCGCCGGTCGCGGCAATGCCGATCATCATCGCCAGGATGATGCGCACCTGCAGCGGCACCTGTGCGGCACCGAAAATCGGCGCAGCGATCAGCGCGGCCCCGGGCCGGATCATCGCCATGACCCATTGCCACAATTGGTCTTCGGCGCCTGCAAACGCGGGGGCGATCATACGAGCAGTTCCGGGATCCGGTTGAACATGTCGATCGTGAAGTCGGCGATCAGGTAGAGGATCGAGCCGCCGAACAGCGCGAGCATCAGGCCCACCACGATCAGCTTCGGCACGAAGCTCAGCGTCGCCTCGTTGATCGACGTCGCTGCCTGGACCATGCCGAGCAGGATGCCGACGACGAGCGCGGGGATAAGGAGCGGGGCGGCAGCCAGCGCGGTGATCCACAGCGTTTGCTGGGCGATGCCAATGAAGAAGTCGGTCTGTTCCATGGTCGGCGCCTCAGGTTACGAACGAGCCGGCGAGCGAGCCCATCGTCAGGGCCCAGCCATCGACCAGGACGAACAGGAGCAGCTTGAACGGCATCGAGATGATCGTCGGCGACAGCATCATCATGCCGAGCGCCATCAGCGTCGATGCCACGACCAGATCGATGATCAGGAAGGGCAGGAAAATCATGAAACCGATCTGGAATGCGGTCTTGAGCTCGCTGGTCACGAACGCGGGCAGCAGGATCGAGAACGGGATCGCCTCGGCGCTTTCGAAGCTCGGCTTCTTGGCGATGTCCATGAATAGCTTGAGGTCGGTCTGGCGCGTCTGCTTGACCATGAAGCTGTGGAAGATGTCGCCCGAGGTCGCGACCGCCTGTTCGAGCGTCACCTGGTCGGCGCCATAGGGCTGGATCGCGCGGGCGTTGATCTGCTCGATCGACGGCGCCATGACGAACAGCGAAAGGAACAGCGACAGGCCGATCAGGACCTGGTTGGGCGGGGTCTGCTGCAGGCCCAGCGCCTGGCGCAGGATCGACAGGACGATGATGATGCGGGTGAAGCTGGTCATCATCAGGATCAGCGACGGCAGGATCGTCAGCAGACCCATCATCACGAGGATCTGGAGCGACAGCGTCAGCGGCGCACCGTCGCCCGATACGTCGCCAAGTGCGCGGGTCAGCGCTTCGGAAGCCCCCGGCGTCTGCGCCGTCAGCTGGGCAGGGACGGCGAGCAGCAGCCCGGCGAGGCCGAGGCGGAGGAATGTGGCGGGGGCGGGGAGGCGAAGCGACGTGCGCATCGGCTTACTCCTGGCCCGGGCGGGTAGCGGTGCGCAGCGCGAGCGCCTTGTTCATGATCGTGCGGAAAGGATTGGCGGGGTCGCCGAGCCCGGCGTCGGGCGTTTCGTTCGCCAATGGCAGCGGCGCGGTGTGCGCCTCGCGTTCGGCTTCGGTCATCTCGCGCGCGGCGATCTGTTCGATCTTGCCGCGGGTTGCCGACAGCAGGATTCGCTGGCTGCCGAATTCGATCACCGCGAGCCGGCCCGACGTGCCCATCGAAAGCGTTTCGACGAGGCGCATGTCGCGCTGCTTCACGCCGGGGGCAAGGCCCGGCTGGTATTTACGATAGAGCCATAACGCTCCCACGATCATGCCTGCCATGAGCGGCAGCATGATCACCAGCTTGAGTATGTAATACGTCACTAAGCACGCCTTTCGACCTTCGCACTGCCGACGTTTTTCGTGACAACTTCCGCAACGCGGATGCCGAAACGACCGTCGACCGTTACGACTTCCCCCCTTGCAACCAGCGTGCCATTTACGTTGATGTCGAGTAGGTCGCTCGCCTGGCGGCCGAGTTCGACCACCGATCCTTCGTTCAAGGCCATGATTTCGCTAAGTTTTAGCGAAACGTTGCCGACCTCGACCGAAAGCCGGACGGGGATGTCGGCGAGGAAGCGATAGTGGTTGGCGCTTTCGTCGGCAAAAGCTGCCCCGGCGTCGCGGCAAGAATTTGCCGCTTCGTTGCCGCCCTGCTGGGCCAGCGTTGGGGCTTCGGTCATGTCGTTCATAACTTATCCTTTCTCGATATGGTCGATGCGGAAGGCGGCGAGGCCGTTTTGCTCGCCGAGACTGCCGCGTGCGAAGGTGCGATCGCCGACGATCAGCGGAATGTTCTGGGCCGGCGGAATGGGAATGATGTCGCCGGGCTTGAGGTTGGCGAGCTCGGGTAGCGTCATCGTCGGACGCGCCAGGATCGAGCGGACGGGCACGAAGACCTCGGCCATCGCGCTGCCCATTTCGAGCCGCCATGCCGGATCGGCGGTAACCGCTTCGGGGCCCTGGCTCGGGCTCCATTCCTCGCGCGCCGACTGGATCATCGCGATCGGGTAGACGATATCGATGGTGAAGCTGGTCGTGCCGGCAAAGGTCAGCGTGAACGGCTGGATCATCAGCGCCGCGTCGCCCTTGGCGATCTTCGCTTCCTCGGGGTCGTCGGTCAGGCCGGCGGCGAGGCAGCGGAACGATCCGAACTCGCCCCACGCGGCGCCGATCGGCATCGCCAGCAAGTCGGCGATGCGGTGCATCAGCCGCAGGTCGGCGGGGGAATATTCGGTTTTTTTCGTCGTGGCGCGGGATATCGAACCACCGAAAAAGGCGTCGACCAGCGCGGCGATGAGGTCGTGGCCAAGGCGCAGCGCCAGCCGGCCCTTCATCGGCGGCAACTGGTAGAAGGCGAGGCCCATCGACTGGCCCTGCGCTGCCAGCCAGCTGTCGTGCGTGTCGATGATCGCCTGTTCGGGCGTGACCGTCAGGCGTTCACTGGCGAGCGGCTGGAGCGCGGTACGCAGGCCGCCGGCGAGCAGCTTGGCGGTCCGCCGAGCGATCGGCATGACGTCGGCTTCGCTGCTGTCGCGCCGCGGAAAGCTGTGCGCCGCACCCTGCAGCGCGTCTGCAACCGGAGCCGGTGATGTGGGAGCCTGGGTCGCCATGGTCTTACTGCAGCACCAGCTTGGTAAAATAGACTTCGCCGATGCCGCCAAACCCGGTTTTTTCGACGAGCGTTTCGTTAATCCGGTCGCGCAGCCGGTCGGCCAGCGCCTCTTTCCCGGCGACGGTTTCGAGTTCGAGCCCGTCGGTATTGGCCAGTTCGAGGACGATCGCATTGCGCACCGCGATGTCGTGATCGGTCAGCGCAGTGATGACGGTCTCGTCATAGAAGGTCGAAACCGCCAGATCGACCTGGGCAAAGCCGCTGTCGCCGCGCAGGTTGGTGGTGAAGGTCTTCTCGATCGGGTGATAGGTCACCTTGTACTTTTCGGTGTGGGTCAGCTTGCCGTTGGCCGGGGCCTCGACCTCGTCACCGTCCTTGAGGACAAGCTTGGGCAGGTCGGGTTTCTCTTCGACAGGCGCGCCGCTGACCGAATTGGCATAGACATAGCCGCCGCCGCCAAAGGCGCCGCCCACCACGAGAACGGCAATCGCCGACAGCAGCATCTTTTTCTTTTTGCTGCGTTTCTTGGGTTGCTTTTCAGTCGACATGTTTGAACTCCGAATGGGTCTTAGTGTGCCGGAAAATCAGGCGTAAAATACGTTGGAAGCCGGGTTTGACAGCTCGATCTCTGGGCGCGCCGGGATACCGTGATTGGCCGAAAAACCGCGCTGGTCATGGCGCGCACTGGCCGATTGCTGGGCATTGCTGCCGCGACCGTCGTGACCGGTACTGTGCCCGGCGCTCTGGCCGCTACGCTGTTCGGATCCGCCGCCATCATGGCGGGCGGCCGCGTCGCGCGTCGCGACATCGATCGTCGTGATCCGCTGCCCGGCCTGGCGCAGTTCGTTTTCGATGCGGCCATGCGCCTGGGCGATCGCACCGCGCACGGCTTCGTTTTCGGTCGTGATCTGCAGGCGTTCCATCTTGTGATCGAGCGCGATCTCGAGCTTGCCGAACCCTTCGGGGGTAATCTGCAGCATGATCGCGCCGTTCTTGATCGACATCGCCGACATCGCGGCGCTGATCGCGCCACCGATGCGCTGTCCGAAATTGTGATCGAACGGCACTGTTGCGGCGGTCGGCAGGTTTTGAGGCGTCGGGGTGCCGGCCTGCGCGGGCGCGCTCTGCTGCGCGATGACCTGGGCGAAATTCTGGACCGGCTGGACCGACGTATCGGCGGCGAGCACCGGTACGGGGGCCGCTGCGACCGGGGCGTTTGAATGCGCCGGGGCGGGCTTGTCGCCGTTCGACCGGTGCAGCGCAGCGGTGAGGCTCGGCGCAGGCGTACGGTTGGTCGCGGGCGCCTCCGAATCGGCGACCTTGGGGCCTTGGGCCTTGGAACCCAGTGCCGCACGCGTCGGCGTTGCACCGACAGCACCTGCGATGCCGCTGCCCGGGGCCGCATGCGCGACGGCGGTTGCCGATGCGGCGGTCGGGAGGGGTTGAGTGACCCCGGTCCGCGCCGCCTGGTCGTTTTGCAATTGGGCCGACATTGCCTGGTCGCTCCGGGCCGCCGCCGACGATTGGATCGCCGACGGCGTGGGAGCGGACGTTGCAGGGGTGGCGGTGCTGGCTACAGCCGCGGGCCCAGCGGGAGTAGCGGGAGTAGCGGGAATAACAGGGGGCGCGGTGCTGGCTACGACCGCAGGGCCAGCGGTCTTCGCGGGAGTTGAATTTGCCGACGCTGCGGCAGCGGTAGCGGCTTTTGCCACGTCCGACGCAGGTGCGGGCAGGTCAATCGTTCCGCGCGCGACGACGCCGGGCGCGCTGCGAGCTGCGCCATGCGATCCGCTTTGCAGGCTATCGCCGGCAGCGCCGGTGGTCTGCGTAAGCGCAGCGCCAGTGGCGGGGACTGCGGCAAGGACCTGCGGGGTGGCGATCCCGGGAAGCACGATCATCGGCGCCATCACGGTGGGGAGGGCGTCGCTATCGCGCGTGTCGTCGGATTTGGCCGCATCGGCCTTGTCCGCTGCATCGGTTCTGACCGCGAGCGGATCGGTGTTTTCGTCGGCCGACGAAGCGACCGCGAATTTCGCGTGGCCCGGCAATGCCGAAGGAGCCGTGCGCGCCAGATGCGGCGCCGTCTTGGCCTCGAGCTGGCGGCGGAAGGGAAGGGTGTTACCGGTCATCGTTTCCGACCTTGCAGAAAGCGTGCCAGTTGGGTTGGCATTGGCCGTGCCGCCTTTGCCGAAGCTGGTGGAAAGGTTCATCATGGGCGCGATTCCATCGATCTGCGCGGCACAGCGCGCGGTTGGTTGGCGATCTTGCGATCGATCTCGATTTCGACATTGGCGGCGGCGCGACCGGCAAGCCGGTCGGCAATCTCGCGTTTCTGGAAGGCGGCAATACGTTGCCGCTCCATTTCGGCAGTTCTTTGCCGCGCCTCGTCGATCGTCTGCGCCATCCCGTCGTCGGCATGGCGCAGGCGATCGACCAGCTCGAGCTGGGCGTGGAGCGCGCGACCGTCGCGGCAGGCATTGCCCGCTTCGTGCATATGGGCGGCGATCGATTTCAGTTGCCGACGGCGCTGGTGCAGGGTGTCTTCGGCGCCGCGCGCGAGCGCGCTGTCGCCCGTCGCTATGCGCAGCTGGGTATCGCGCATGCCGAGGATACGGCGACGGCTGGCGAGCAGCTTCTTCATGTGGTGAAGCCCATTTCGAGCGTCGCGACGCTGTCATCGAGCGATACCGATGCGTCGGCATCCTGGCGGATGTAATCGAGCAGTTCCTCCCGCCGTTCGACGGCTTCGTCGATCGTCGGGTCGCTGCCCTCGCGATAGGCGCCCATCAGCAACAGGTCGCGGTTTTCCTCATAGGCCGACCAGAGCCGACGGAAATTGGCCTGGGCGGCGCGATGTTCGGCGGGAATGATGTCGGTCGCCACGCGGCTGAGCGACTTGCCGACGTCGATCGCGGGAAAGACGCCCTGTTCGGACAACAGCCGCGACAGGATGATATGGCCGTCGACGATCGCGCGCGCGGTATCGACGACGGGGTCCTCCATGTCGCCGCCGTCGGCGAGCACGGTATAGATCGCGGTAATCGATCCGCCGCTGGCACGGTCGTTGCCGGCGCGTTCGATCAGGCGCGGAATCAGCGCGAGCGATGACGGCGGATAGCCCTTCATCGTCGGCGGTTCACCGAGCGACAGGCCGATCTCGCGTTGCGCGTGGGCGATCCGGGTCAGGCTGTCGATGATCAGCAGGACGCGCTTGCCCAGGCTGCGGAAATATTCGGCGATGGCGGTCGCGCGCGCGGCGGCGCGCAGGCGCAGGACTGGCGAATAGTCGGCCGGGACCGCGACGGTCACGGTGCGGCCCTTCATCGGACCGGAAAGTTTGGTCTCGACGAAATCGCTGACTTCGCGGCCGCGTTCGCCGATCAGGCCGATGACCGCAACATCGACATCGGCATTGGCGATGATCTGTCCGATCAGGACCGACTTGCCGACGCCCGAACCCGCCGCGATCGCAATACGCTGGCCGTATCCGGCGGTCAGCAGGCCGTTGATCGCGCGCACGCCCAGGTCGATCGGCTTGGTCACGCGGCCACGGTTGAGGACGTTCGAACGCTTGCCCGCCAGCGGCCAGTAAGCGTCGGAGATGATCGGGCCGCCGCCGTCGAGTGGTTCGCCCATCGGGCCGATGACGCGGCCCAACAGGCCGTCGCCGACCTGTGCCTGGCTCGACTGCATATCGGGTTCGACGCGCGCGCCGTTGCGCACCGCGCCATCGCTGTCGAGCGGGATCATCAGGGCGCGCGAACCGCGGAAGCCCGCGATCTCGGCTTTCATCGATCGTCCGTCGGCGGTGCGGATCGTGCCGCCAAAACCGATCGGATAGTCGAAACCGGTGACTTCCATCATGCCGGCATCGTGCGCGACCAGCTTGCCGATCCGGCGCGGGCCGCATCCGATCGCGCCAATCCTCTCGGCGAGGCCGGCAACCGCGCGTTCCTGGGCGGCGATCATCGCGCCGCCTCGATCGCTTCGATCATCGATTCAAGTTCGTTGAGGACGGGGTCGGTGCCCTGCTCGATCCAACCGTCGGAATGTGCCAGCGACAGCGTGCCGCGCGTCAGCGTCAGGTCGTCTTCGAGCGTGAGGCCATAGGTGGCCTCGCCGAGCAGCATCCTGTCCTGCGGATGGATGTGGAGGATGGCGTTCGAACAGTCCTTGTCGGCGAGCGCCGCGAGCGATGCGCAATGCTGTTTCAGCGTCTCGGCATCGGGCGCTGCAAATCCTGCGGTATTCTGCAGCAGCGTGCGGATCGTGCGGAGCAGCGTCTCGCACAGCGCGTCGCTGGGCTGGGGCTTGAGCGTTTCGACCGATTGGGCAAGACGGTCCGACGCCGCGATCAGCTCGGCATTGAGCTCGGCCATCGCGACCTGACCGTCCTCGTATCCCTTGCGATAGGTGTCGTCGAGCTGCTGGCGAAACAGCGTCGCCGCATCCTCGTCGCGATCGCCCGAACGCTCGCCCCGGTCGTCGCGACCGCCTGACGTGCTGAACGGGCTGAACGCGGCTTGCCAGACGGGGCGGAAACTTGCGGCGGCATCGCCCATCGCATGGGCAGCGAAGGGCTCAGACATAATCATCGCTCTGACCCCCGATCGTGATGTCGCCGGCATCGGCCAGCTTGCGCGCCTGGGCGACGACCGCCTTCTGCGCGTCGATGACTTCGCTCATCGGCATTGGCCCGCGTTCGCCCATCTCGTCCTCGATCGTCTGCGCCGCACGGCTCGACATGGCGCCCAGGATTTTCGCCCTGAGCTTCGGATCTGCGCCCTTGAGCGCGGGAATGAGCAGTTCGTTGTCGACGCTGCGCATGACGGTGCCGAGATCCTTGGCATCGATCGTGATAAGGTCGGCAAAGGTGAACATCTGGTCCTGGATCGCGCCGGCCAGCGTCTTGTCGCGCTTGGCCAGCGCCTTGATCATGCGGTTGCTGTTGCGCTTGCCGACGAGGTTCATGATCGCCGCGACATCCGATGCGGTTCCGCCGCCGGTATCGACCGGAGCCGATCCCTTGGGGGCATGGTGCGCCGACAGCAATTGTTCGATCGTCTCGATCGCGTCGGGGCTGACCTGGCCGAGCGTGGCAAAGCGATAGATGATGTCTTCCTGGTTCTCCGCGGGCATCAGCTTGAGCACTGCGGCCGCGTTGTCGGGTGACAGGAAGGACAATACCAACGCCACGATCTGCGGATGTTCCTCCTCGATCATCGCGACAATTTCCTTCGGTGCCATCCACTTGAGGGCATCGAGGCTGGGCGCGGCCTTCTTGGGTGCGGTGCGACTGATCATCGCCTCGGCGCGCTGTTCGCCCAGTGCTGTGGTCAGCATCGCCTGGATCTGGACATCAGCGCGGTAGCCGACCGTGGTCCGGTGGCGGGCGCGATCGACGAACCGGTCGAGCACGCGGTTGATCTCGTCGGCGCCGACATTGGCGACCGAATACATGACGCTGCTCAGCTGCTGGACCTCGTCGGGCTCGAGGCGCGACAGGATGCCGGCGGCTTCCTCTTCGGAAAACAGCAGGAGCAGGATCGCCGCGGCCTGCTCGTCGTCGATGACCGGCGGGGCAGGGGTCTCGCTGACCGGTGTTGCGGCCGTTTCGACGTCGGTGTCTTCTTGTTCCAGGACATCAGCCATTGACGGCCTCCTTAGGCTTCTTCGCCGATTGCAGCAGGTCACGGACGACCAGCGTCGCGTGCTCGGGATTCTGTTTTACGAAATTCTGGATCAGCAGCGCCCGTTCCTGATAGCTGTGCGCGGCAGTGATCATGTCGAGCGTGACCGGCAGGCTGTTCTCTTCGGGCGCGCGCGGACTCCCGTAGGACGGCGTGCCTGAGCTCCCGGCAATCGCCTTCATTTCCTTGCGCCGCTTGAGCAGCGGCCGGCCGATGAAGAAGATGATCGCCAGCGCGACGAGCGTCGCCGACAGGTTGCGGATCAGCATTGCGAGCCAGCTCGCCTCGTACCAGGCTTCCTTCGTTTCAACGACTGGCTGGAACGAGCGCGACGATACCGCGACCTGGTCTCCGCGCGCCTGATTGAAGCCAATGGCACCTTTGACGAGCTTCTCGATCGATGCGATCTCGGCGGCGCTACGCGGTTTTCCGCCGGGCGCGTTGGCCACGGCCACGGCGACCGAAAGGCGGCTGACGTCGCCGGTTGCTTCGCGGACAACCGATACCGAACGGCCGAGTTCGAAACTGCGGTTGACCTGTTCCTGGCGGGTTTTCAATTCGGCGGAGGGGTCCGACTGGCTGCCCATCTGGTCCTGGGCCGTCGCATTGGCGGGCGGCTGGTCGGACACCGCGCCGGGAATCCCGCCAACAGAGCCACCTGAGCCGTCGCCTTCGGATGTCCAGCTGCGCTGCTCGCTGCGGATCCGGGCTTCGTCCTTGGGATAGGTTTCGCTGGTCGCCTGGCGCTGGGAGAAATCGAGGTCGGCCGACACTTCGGCGGCAAAATTGTTGGCGCCGAGGATCGGGGTCAGAAGTGCAGTCAGCGAACGCCGATAACGGTCCTCGATCTGTTCGCGGACAAGCAGCTGCTGACCGGCTTCGCCCATCGGACCTGCACCGGCGCTTTGCGACAGCAAGTGACCGTTCTGGTCGACCACCGACACGCGCTCGGCGTTGAGGCCCGAGACCGAACTGGCAACGAGATGGGTGATTGCCTGGACCTGGTCGCTGCCCAGCGTGGACCCCGAACCAAGGTTGAGGATGACCGATGCAGCGGGCTCGTTGCGTTCCCGGATGAACACGCTCGGCGGATCGACGGCAAGATGGACGCGCGCCGAAATCACGCTGTCGATCGCCTCGATAGAGCGTGCGAGGTCGGCTTCGCGAGCGCCGCGAAGCTTTTCGGTCTCGACCGCGCGGCTGGCGCCCATCGGCATGCTCGAGATCATGCTGTCGCCATCGGGCGCGCTCTTGGGCAGGCCTTCGGCGGCGAGCATCATCTTGGCAGCGTGGTAATCGTCCTCGTTGACCGTCAGCGCACCGGTCGCATCGTCGATCTGAAAGGCGATGTTCGAGGTGCCGAGCGCGGAGGCGACGGCAGCCTTGTCGCTTTCGGGCAGGCCGCGGAACAGGTCGCGCTGCGGCGGCGACTGCAAGGCCATCCAGGCGAGCGCGGCCATCGCTACAACGGCCATGAAGCCAAGCAGCGGCAGCGACTTGGCGACCGCCGGCTGGGAGATGAATTCGCGTGCGCGATCGGCGAGACCGGCCATGTTGGCGCCGCCACCAATCGGCTTCAGCCGGTGGGGGGTGAGGGTGGTCGCCGAACTGCCGGCATCACCCGGCTGGGAAATGGTCATCTGGTTCATATTACACCGGCATGTTCATGATGTTCTCGTAAGCCGAGAGCAGCTTGTTGCGGACCTGCAACGTGGCCTCAAATCCAACCGAAGCCCTCTGTTTGGCGAGCATGACCGCGGCGATGTCGGTGGTTTCACCGGCGTCGTAGGCCGAGGCCGCGTTGGCCGCGACGGTCTGGCTTTCGTTCACCTGCTGGAGAGCATCGCGCATCGTCGTCGCAAAGGGCATCTCGACGCTTGCGGTATCTCCGCCGATCGGGGCGGTGCCGCCCTTCGGAGCGTCGACGACGTTCTGGAAAACCTTGTTTTGCTGCAGGATCGCATTGCGCGCTGCGAGCAGGCTGTTGGCCATCGGTTGCATGTTTCAGTCCTCCTTCAAGCCGCTTCGGCCAGGTCGCGCATGTCGGCGAGCCGGTAACGGAGCGTGCGTTCGGAAATGCCGAGCAATTCGGCGGCCCGGCGGCGATTGCCGTCGGTTTCTTCTAAAGTACTGTGGATCGCCTCGAACTCGGCCATCTTTGCGCGGGTCTGCAGGTCGCGACCCGACAGGACGCGGTTGCCGGTGCCGATCGGATCGGGACGCGGCGCAGCGACGGTCTTGGCAGCGGGTGCTGCGGGAGGAGTTGCGGGTGCGATTTGAGCGCTGCGCAAATCGAAATCGGAAATGGTGATCGCGTCGCCGTCGTGCAGGACCAGCGCGCGCTGCAGCATGTTGCACAGCTCGCGAACATTGCCGGGAAAGTCGTGCGCCATCAGCGCCTGCAGCGCATCGGCCTCGATCCAGGCGAAGCTGTCCTGGTCGGCCTGCAACGCGAGCAGCATCGTTGCGGCGATCGCGCAGACATCCTGGCGACGTTCGTGCAGCGGTGCGATCTCGATCGGCATGACGTTGAGGCGCCAGTAGAGGTCCTCGCGAAACCGTCCGGCGGCGACTTCGGCGGTGAAGTTGCGGTTGGCGGCGGCGACGATGCGGATGTCGACCTTGATCGCGCTGGTCTCGCCGACCGGGAGGACTTCGCCTTCCTGCAGCGCGCGCAGCAACTTCGCCTGCAGCTCGAGCGGCAGCTCGGTAATCTCGTCGAGGAACAGCGTGCCGCCGTCGGCAGCGCGGAACAGGCCTTCGCTCTCGCCGCTGGCACCAGTGAAGGCGCCGCGCTTGTGACCGAACAGCATGGCTTCGATCATCGTCGCGGGAAGCGCGGCGCAATTGACCGCGATGAAGGGGCCGTCGGCGCGCGGACTCTGGTTGTGGACGAAGCGCGCCATGCCTTCCTTACCGACGCCGGTATCGCCCTGGATCAGGACTGCGGCCTCGCTCGCGGCGATCTTGGCGGCATAGCGCATCAGCTTGGCGCTGGCGGGTTCGCCAATCGCCGGGCCCGCGCCGCGAACGGCTTCGCCGATCAGTGCATGGCCCAGTTTCATGTCGGCGGGGCCGAAAGCGATGTGAAGTGGCTGGCCCTTGGTCGCCTGCGTCAGGCTCGGCGGTCCGTCGCGGAATTCGACGATGATGTCGCGGTGACAGGCCTGCGCCATTTCGCTTTTGGTAAGAATACGCACGGGGCGCGTCCGAGGAGAGCCTTCGTCGCCTTCGAGCGGCGTGGTCTCGATCAGGATCGCATTAAGATACGCCGCCAGAGTCGGCAGCATGGCCGCGGCGTTGTCGCTGATTGCGCTCTTGGTGATCTTCATTCCCGTATCCCCCGATGACGTGGTGGTCGATCCACCGATGTCCTCAGCAACGAATACGCAAGGACCGTGCCAATTTCTGGGATGGCCGGTTTCTCGGGATCCGGGTGGCGTCAAGCGGCTGGACCGGGGCGAAGCGTCAACTTCCAGGCGGTCGAGCGTCAAGAAATTGGCGCTCCCCTATAAAGGAGCCATCGCACCCCTCGCCGGACCGAGATGGTTTTTTCGATTTAACCAATCCGCCGACCTGCCGTCACTGTGGCTGTACCGGCGACAACAGCCGGACTGGGATCACTGCTAAAGGAATTCAACATGACTGTTATCGGAACCAACATCTCCGCGATGCGCTCGTCGGCTGCTTCGAACCGCGCAGAAATGGGACTTTCAAAAGCTATCGAGCGCCTGTCGTCGGGCCGCCGCATCAATTCTGCCAGCGACGACGCGGCTGGCCTGGCCATCAGCACTCGCATGACGTCTGAAGTTCGCGGCCTCAACATGGCCGTACGCAATGCCAATGATGGCATCTCGCTCGCTCAGACCGCCGAGGGCGGCCTTAACGAGATCACCAACATGCTCCAGCGTCTACGTGAACTGTCGGTCCAGTCGGCCAACGGCACGCTGTCGAATGGCGATCGCTCCAACCTTCAGGCCGAAGTGACGCAGTTGGTCGGCCAGATCGACGATATTTCGAGCCGGACCGATTTCAACGGGGTTAAGCTGCTCGACGGGACCAACGCCTCGCTGTCGATCCAGACCGGATCGCAGGCCGGCGACCAGGTTACGATCACGTTGGCCAAGGTTACCAAGGCTGCGCTCGGCACCGACACCGATGCCGACGGCACGGTCGACGTCCTGACGCTTGCCGATGCCTCGACCCGTAATGCCAACGTCGCGAGCATCGACATATCGACGGATGAAGGTGCCGTTCTGGCGCTTAAGGTTCTCGATGATGCGCTGACCACGGTGACCACCGCGCAGGCCAACCTCGGCGCATCGCAGAACCGTCTGCAGGCATCGATCAGCAGCTTGACCGACCGCGTCACCAACCTGTCCGAATCGCGTTCACGGATCCTTGATGCCGACTTCTCGGCGGAATCGAGCCAGCTGGCGAAGTTCCAGATCCTCAACCAGGCATCGACCGCGATGCTAGCCCAGGCCAATCAGAGCCAGCAGGGCGTTCTCAGCCTGCTGCGCTGATCCCCGGAGCAGGACGGACCAGCTTCGTCCATCCGGGTATGACTGGCGCCCGTCGGACCTCGTCCGACGGGCGCCCTTTTGCGTTTTGATGCTCGTCTAAACCACGGAAAATTATAGGACTTTCTTCTTAAGTAAATTCTGCCGCCGCCGTTAGCAGGTTTGAGGCTGCTAGAATTTCGAGCCGCCGCAACAGGAAGAAGGACCTACTCATGTCTGTAATTGGAACCAACATTTCCGCCATGCGCGCGTCGACGGCCTCGTCACGCGCGGAAGTTGGCCTGTCGAAGGCGATCGAACGCCTGTCGACCGGTCAGCGCATCAACTCGGCCAGCGACGATGCTGCCGGCCTCGCCATCGCGACCCGGATGACCTCGGAAGTCCGCGGCCTCAACATGGCAAAGCGCAATGCCAATGACGGCATTTCGCTCGCCCAGACCGCCGAAGGCGGTATGAACGAAGTCACCAACATGCTCCAGCGCATGCGCGAACTGGCCGTTCAGTCGGCCAACGGCACGCTCTCGTCGGGCGATCGGACCAACCTGCAGGCGGAAGTCACGCAGCTGGTCCAGCAGATCGGCGACATTTCGAGCCGCACCGATTTCAACGGTGTCAAGCTGCTCAACGGCAGCAACGCCTCGATCTCGATCCAGACGGGTTCGAAAGCTAGCGAAAGTGTCAGCGTTGGTCTGACGAGCGTTGCAGCTGCAGACCTCAAGCAGTTCAAGGCCGACGGCACGACGCAGGAAACGTTCAAGGCTGCCGACACGACGACAGACGTCGATGCAACCGTTGCCAACATCAACATCTCTTATGGCGCAGGCGCTCAGGCTGCCCTGGGGATTCTCGATGCCGCGCTCAACACGGTGACGACCGCACAGGCCAACCTCGGCGCTTCGCAGAACCGTCTGCAGGCTACCGTCAGCAGCCTGACCGACCGCGTCACGAACATCTCGGAATCGCGTTCGCGCATCCAGGACGCCGATTTCTCGGCGGAATCGACGCAGCTCGCGAAGTTCCAGATCCTCAACCAGGCATCGACCGCGATGCTGGCGCAGGCGAACCAGAGCCAGCAGGGCGTTCTCAGCCTGCTGCGTTAATCCTCCCGGTGCGATGGGCGGTGTCCATCGTGCCAACGACCAGAAGCGCCCGTCCGGATATTTCCGGCGGGCGTTTTTGCGTCGAGGCGGATGCGCAGCCAGGTGATTGACGCAGGTTAAATCATGATCGCCAATTTGCTTAAGCGATCGAACATGCCGCCGTTAACCCCTTCGAGGCTGCTGAAAAGTTGAGCTGCCGCAACAGGAAGAAGGACCTACTCATGTCTGTAATTGGAACCAACATCTCCGCCATGCGCGCGTCGACGGCATCGTCGCGCGCCGAAATGGGCCTGTCGAAGGCAATCGAACGCCTGTCGACCGGTCAGCGCATCAACAACGCCAGCGACGATGCTGCCGGTCTCGCCATTGCGACCCGCATGACTTCGGAAGTCCGCGGCCTCAACATGGCGATGCGCAATGCCAATGATGGCATCTCGCTCGCCCAGACCGCCGAAGGCGGCATGAACGAAATCACCAACATGCTCCAGCGTATGCGCGAACTGTCGGTCCAGTCGGCCAACGGCACGCTTTCTGCCGGCGATCGCACCAACCTTCAGGCCGAAGTCACGCAGCTGATCGGTCAGATCGGCGACGTTTCGGGCCGCACCGACTTCAATGGCGTCAAGCTGCTCGACGGTACCAACACCTCGATCGCGATTCAGACCGGCTCGAAGGCTGGCGAGAACGTCTCGATCGCTCTGTCCAACGTCTCCGCCTCTGCGCTGACCGACGGAACGACTGCAGTGTCGGCAATTGACATCAGCACAAAGGCAGGTGCCGATCTCGCTTTGTCTTCGCTCGACGCCGCGCTGACCACCGTCACGACCGCACAGGCCAACCTCGGCGCTTCGCAGAACCGTCTGCAGGCTACCGTCAGCAGCCTGACCGACCGCGTCACGAACATCTCGGAATCGCGTTCGCGCATCCAGGACGCCGATTTCTCGGCGGAATCGACGCAGCTCGCGAAGTTCCAGATCCTCAACCAGGCATCGACCGCGATGCTGGCGCAGGCGAACCAGAGCCAGCAGGGCGTTCTCAGCCTGCTGCGTTAATCCCCCCGGTGCGATGGGCGGTGTCCATCGTGCCAACGACCAGAAGCGCCCGTCCGGATACCTCCGGCGGGCGTTTTTGCGTTGATCGAGGGCACGGTGAGTGGTGCGACCGATCCGCGTTCAGTGGTGCTGGCCGCCGAGCTTCTTGCGCATAGAATCGAGCGCACCCTTCTTGATCTGGCAAACGCGTGCAGACGACACACCCAGCACCGCGCCGATCTCTTCGAGATTGAGCTCCTCGACGAAGAACAGTTGCAACACCAGCTGCTCTCGCTCGCTGAGCGTGCCGATCCCCGCCTGGACGAGCTCGGCGAGCTGTTCACGTTCGAGCGCAACGTCGGCGCCTTCGACTTCGGACGCGAACCAGATGCTGTGTTCGGAGTAGACCTCATCCATCGATTCCATCTGGACGTCGGCGGCCTGGTCGAGGCGTTGGAGGAAGTCGGCCTGATCCATGCCCAGTTCCTCGGCAAGTTCGGCCTGCGAGGGGTTGCGGCCGATGCGTTTCATCAGCGTGTCCTGCGCCTTGCGCAACTGCTTGCGGAAATCGAGCGCCGAACGGCACATGTTGCTGTGCGCGCGCAGCTGGTCGATCATCGCCCCGCGGATGCGCGTGCCGGCATAGGTCGAAAACTGGTGGCCCTGGTCTTCGTAGCGCCGCGCCGCCTCGATCAGCGCGACCATGCCGATCTGGATCAGGTCCTCGACCTCGATCGTTGCGGGCGACCGGCCGGCGACGTGCCAGGCGATCTTGCGGACCAGCGGAATATGATCCTGGATCAGCTGCTGCGGACGCTGACGTGCCGGTACGCGATCATAGGTGAGGGCGTGGCTGGTTTGGAAGTTCATGACCGCGCTCCTTTCATAGCTGGGTGAAGTTGTGCTGGGCCTGCGCGACCGGCGGCGGCGTATCCTTGCCGCCTACCGTCGCGATGACCTCGACCGGCTTGTCGTCGGGCAGCTCGCGGAACGACAGCACCGGAGTGTCGGGGAAGCGCGGTCGCAAGAGGTCGGACAGTGCCTTGCGAGCTGCCGGCGAGGTGACGAGCGCGAAGTTCTGCTGGCGCAGCATGAGCCGCTCGCTGGATTCCTCGATCGCGGTCAGGATGCGCTGGCCGAGGCCGGGCTCGATCGGGAAGCTGGCATCGCCCGCAACCTTGATCGACTGGCCGATCAAGCTTTCGAGTTCGGGATCGAGCGTGACGACGGGGAGCGGCATGCTAACGGGGACGAGCGCCTGGATGATGATCGATCCGATCCGCTGGCGGACGCGTTCGACGATTGTCGGGATGTCGCCGGTGCCGTCGCCGGTTGCTTCGACCATCGCCGAACACAGGCGGCGGAAGTCGCGCAGCGGCACGCCTTCGATCAGCAGCGCGCGGCAGATGGCCGAGACCGCGAACAGCGACAACGGCTTGGGGGTGAGGCCGTCGACGAGCTCTGGCGCACGGTCCTTGAGTGCATCGAGCAGCATCTTGGTTTCGTCCATGCCGAACAATTGCGCGGCATTGAGGCGGATCATGTGGTTGAGGTGCGTCGCCAGCACGGTCGAGGCGTCGACCACGGTATAGCCCGATACGATCGCTTCGGGCCGCTTGTCGGGCGAGATCCAGATCGCGTCCATGCCGAAGGTCGGGTCCTTGCAGGCTCGACCGGGGATCGTTTCGTCGATGTCGCCGCTGTCGATCGCGAGCATGTCTTCGGGCCAGATAATCCCCTCGGCGATCACGGTCCCGCCGATCGTGATACGATAGGCATTGGGGTCGAGCGTCAGGTCGTCCTTGATCCGGACCAGCGGGATGACGAAGCCGAGGTCCTTCGACAGCTGTTTGCGAATGCCGGTCACGCGTTTCATCAGCGGCGCATCGCGTCGTTCGTCGACGAGCGGGGTGAGCGCATAGCCGACCTCGACGCCGAGCACCGCCTCGTCGGATACGTCGCGCCAGTTGATCACGCTGGGATTGACCGGCGCTTCGTTGGCGCCTTCGTCGACTTCGGCGACGGGACGCGAGAAGCGCCAGGCGAAATAGCTCGCCACGCCGGCGGCGGGGAGGATGATGAAGTGCGGCATGCCGGGAAGCACGCCGAGGATGGCGAGGATCACCGCGACGGGCATCCAGGCCTTGGCCGATCCGAACTGCGATGCGATCTGGCCGGGCAGATCGAACGGCGAGGCGACCCGGGTGACGATTGCCGCGGCGGCGATCGAGAGCAACAGGGCAGGGACCTGGGCGACGAGCGCGTCACCGATGGCGAGCATCGTATATGTCGATGCCGCTTCGCCGATCGACAGGCCGTGGCTGGTGACGCCAAGGACGATACCGCCGAAGATGTTGATGACGAGAATGAGAACGCCGGCGATCGCGTCGCCTTTGACGAACTTGCTGGCGCCGTCCATCGAGCCGTAAAAATCGGCTTCGGTGGCGACGTCGACGCGCCGCTGCTTGGCCTCTTCAGGGGTGATCAGCCCGGCGCCGAGATCGGCGTCGATCGCCATCTGCTTGCCGGGCAGGGCGTCGAGCGTGAAGCGCGCAGAAACTTCGGACACGCGCCCGGCGCCCTTGGTGATGACAACCATGTTGATGATCATCAGGATGGCAAAGACAAACAGGCCGACGACATAGTCGCCGCCGATCAGCATGCTGCCGAACGCTTCGATGACGTGGCCGGCCGCGTCGCCGCCTTCATGGCCCTGGACCAGCACGACGCGCGTCGAGGCGACGTTGAGGCCGAGGCGCAACAACGTCGCGAACAGCAACACCGTCGGAAAGCTCGAGAAATCGAGCGGCTTGGACGCGTTCAATGCGACCATCAGCACCGCGAGCGAGATCATGATATTGGTGATGAAACCGATATCGAGGATGAACGCCGGGACGGGCAGCACGAGGAACACCACGAGCAACAGGGTGGCGAGCGGCAACAGCGCTGAACGGACATCGAGCATGGCGCTGGGCGCTTTGGCTGCGGAGATGGTCATAATAAGGGTCAGGCTCCCATCGACGCGAGCAGCATGTAGGCAAGCCGCGCATTGTTGTTCGAATTGAGGTCGGTGTTCGCAGGCGTGCTGCGCTGGGCGGCGAGCCGCAGGTAATCGGCAGGCTGGACGAACGGCATGTCCTTGCCGCCCGGCCGATCCTTGCCGCCCGCCGGCAAGGCGGCGCCGTCGCCAAGCTTGGCGGCAAAGCGATCGCGGATCTCGTCGAAGCTGCGTGCGCGGCCGCCGGGGGCATAGAAGATCGAGCGGTTGGCCTGCGCCGCCTTGGCAAACATCGGTGCGGCAGGAGCATCGGGATCGGCGGCGTGCGCGGCGAGGAACTTGTGTGCCCCGCCGGCGCCGAGGAAATGGGCGAGGTAGAGATCGACCGGCGCCATCTGGCGATCGAGCCGCTGTTCGAGATAATCGCGATTGTCGGCGGCGAATTCGCCCGCCATCGCCGCGGCTGCCTCGGGATTGCGGCGCAGATCGAGGATCGCGCGGCGCATCTCGGGGTCGGCGACCTGGTAGCGGCCGCGTGAATCGCGCTGGATTGCGCCTGCGGCCCAGTCCATGCCGTGGTCTGCGCCATGCTGGTCGACGACCGCGAGCCAGCTCTGGCTGACGAACTGGTAAAGGCCGGTCGCCGAGCTGGTTGGCGCCTTGGCGTTGGGGTTGAGGCCGCTTTCGATGCGTGCCTGGCCCATCAGATAGTCGAAATCGATCCCCGTCCGCTGGGCGGACTGCGCGATGGCGCGGGTAATTCGGTCGACGCCTCCGCTGGAGGAGGGATTGAGTTGCGATGGCATGTGCCGTCTCCTGGTTTCATCAGGAGATTAGCAAGACCCGTGCCAGTTTGAGCTGATGGGGTGGTGGTTCAGCCGACCGCGACGCGCGGGCCGTAGCTCAGCTGTTCGCTTTCGCAGCCGAGCAGGGCAAGCCTGCGACGCGTGTTGTCGGTGAGGATGCGGAGGCGATAAGCGGCGGCTTGCGACAATTTGTCGACCCGCTCGAGCGCTTCGCGCGTTTCGTTGCTGGCGTAAAGCGCCGGCGTGTCGCGCAGTTCTTCGAGCAGCGCGGATAGTGCGGTCGTCGCGCACATGATTTCCTGGGCATCGCCGTCGTCGAGCGCTGAAATGAGGCGTTCCTGGACGGCGTGGATCTGGTCGAGCCGCATCGCGTCAGGCTTCGCCGAAGAGGTCGAGGGCGATCATCTTCTGCGCAAGTTGCTGCGGATCGATGAGGTAGCTGCCGTCGGCGATCGCGGCGCGGATAGTGTCGACCTTCGCCTGGTCGATCGGCGCGCCTTCGCCTGCGAGGACCGACGCATCCGACTGGCGGATCGCAGTTTCGTCATGGCTCGCGCGGACTCGGCTGATGGCCGATACGGCGCCGGTGCTGCCGCTGCGAATAGCTGCGGTGGAGGCCGGGCTATAGCTGTTGGGTCGCTCGATTTTCATGATTACCTCTTTTATCTTGTCGCTACCGGTAACGGCAGGGCGCGACCGATCTTAAATCTTTTTGTTCGCACGCCATTCAAGCGCTGCCGACCGTCGTCAAAAGCCCGGCACCGTGACTTCGCCGATGCCGGTGACCTTCGCCAGGATCGGCTTGGCCGAGCGGTTCTCCCGCACCGAGACCATGTCGCCGATCTTGGCAGTAGCATCGGCAATCATCGTGCGTGACAGGGTGAAGCCCGCGCCCTCGACGGTCAGGCGTACGGCCTGGCCGCGTGTGACCGCGGGAGTGTCGGCGGCGGCAGTCTGATTGTTCCCGCCCGAACCTGGCTGGCTTGCGCCGAGCAGCAGCGGAACGCGAATGGCCCAGCCGACGGCTTCGCAGCGCACGACTGCGGCACCCATGACGGGTCCCGATACGGTCGCGGCGGTCGGACATGGCTTTAACTTGAGGCGGCGATCGATCGGCGCGCGTGCACCGCCGGGCTGGCCGATTTCGGCGCCCATGCTTGCTGCCACTGCGACGTCGAGTTCGGCCAGGTCCTGGAACGAGGCGGCCAATGCGGGCCCGGCAGCAAGCAGTGCGATCGCGGCAATGCTGCCGGAAATGCTGGAACGGATCATGGTTTCTACCCTCATTCAGATATGGTTCTGTCCCCATTCTAAGCAAAGGTCGTGCCAGCTCGTCATTCGCCGATCGAAATCGTGATATCGGGCGACCCTGCACGCGCAAGCGGCAGCTGCGGTTCGATCCTGTCGTCGGGATAGCCCGATGCTTCGAGCGCATAGACGATCGCCGCGGTCCGTGCTGCCGCTTGCTCCCAGCTGTTCATCCGTCCCCCTGGTCCCGGCGTGTCGATCGCCACACCGACCGCAAGGCGCCGGCCCTTGGCGCGCTTGGCGAGGCCATCGAGCCAGGTCTTGCCGCGGGTAGAGATGCGCGCTTCGTTAGGCGGGAAAATCTCGGTTAGCGCGATCGAGACGACTTCACGGTATTTCTCGGGGTCGTTCGGCCTGATCGCCACCGAGGCCCGGGCCTCGCGCTGCTCGAGCTGGCCGATCAACGCGACCGATCCGAGCAGGATCAGCGTCAGGTCGACAAAGCCGAACATCGAGCGAGATGCGCTCATCGCGCGTGCGCCCTGTGTGCGTGCGGCATCACATAGACGACCGAGTCATCGGGATTGTTGGTGGGATTGCTGATGGGGTTTTCGGCAGGCTTTTCGCGATATTCGTCGCGCGCCACCTCGAGCAGTCGGTCGCCTATGTCGCTTTGCCAAGCCTCGTCCTCAGCGCCGAACAGCGCGAGCCGCCGCGCGATCGGTCCGGCTATCAGGTGGGCGAAGACCAGGCCATAGAGAGAGGTGAGCAGGCACAACGCCATCGCCGCGCCGACCCCGGCCACGCTTTCCATGCGCGCGAAAATCTGGACGAGGCCGACCACGGTGCCGAGCATCCCCAATGCGGGGGCGGCGTCGGCAATGTCGTTCCAGACCTGGATCGCGCGTGCGCGCCTCGCCTTATGGGCGTCGAGCAACCGTGCAACCGCGCGGGCGAGCGCGTCATATCCCTTGGTGTCCGACATGAGCTCGCCGATATCGTGCGTGAAGGTGCAGCTCCGGGGTCCGCGATCGGCGCAACCGATACCGCGTCGCTTGACGATATCTTCGACGATCAGCGTTGCGAGCCGGGCCCGCTCACCCTCGCCGCGGCGACGAAACAGGCGCGGCAGGCTTGCAAAACCGATCGCCAGTCCGCCTGCGCCGTTCTGGATCGCCGCGATCAAAAGGCAGCCCAGGCCGACCAGCGCAAGCGCCGCAGGATCGAAATATTGGCTGATTTCCATGGCCATCATGCGCCGACCGCAAGGGCAGCGGCAAAGTCTTGCCGCGCGGCAAAATCTTGCCGTTCATAAGCGGCCTTGCCTTCCAGACGCGCCGGAAGTGCGGCTTTTGCTCGCGGATTCATGATTTGGCACGCCCCTTGCTTATCTACGTTCGACAGACCCATCGGCTCAGTGTCTTCAACGGCAAGGGCGGGGCAGGATTAAGCAGGAAGCGACTATGGTAGACAAAATTTTCGGTATCCACGGGGACGCGCTGCAGCTGCGATCGCAGCGGTTGTCGATGTTGGCCTCCAATATCGCGAACGCCGCGACGCCGGGATACAAGGCCCGCGACCTCGATTTCGACAAGGCGATGCGCGAAGTGCGCGGCGGCGGCGACGCGTCCAGCGCGATGCAGGGCAACGCCGGCTATCGCGTCCCGCTCCAGTCTTCGCTCGACGGCAACACCGTCGAGATGTCGACCGAACAGACGCTCTTTGCCGAAAATGCTGTCGGCTATTCGACCACGCTGTCGTTCCTGGAAGCGCGCGTGATGACGATCACCCGCGCATTGAGAGGGGAATAACCCATGAACATCTTCGACATATCGGGCCGTGCCATGTCGGCGCAACTCGCCCGCATGAACACCACTGCATCGAACCTCGCCAACGCCCGAACGAGCTACGGCAGCGCGGCGGAGGCCTATCGCGCGCTCAAAGCCGGTGTTCCGTTCGGTCAGCGGCGGCGACGGCATCGCGACGGTCGATGTCCAGAAGATCGTCCGGTCGAACGTCGAACCCAAGATGCGCCACGATCCGACCAATCCGGTCGCCGACGCCGATGGCAATGTCTGGGACGCAGGCGTCGATGAGGCCTCCGAGCTGATCGATATGCTCGAAACCGCACGCCAGTATCAAAACAACGTCCAGGTTCTGCAGACCGCAAAGTCGCTGATCCTCGACACAGTAAGGATGGGCAAATGAGCACTATTCCAAACAGCCTTCCGGCCGGACTGACCATGGCCCAGCCGGCCAACGCCACCGGTGGCGGCTCGCTCGACCAGAATTCGTTCCTGCGCCTGATGACCGCGCAGCTGAAATACCAGGACCCGTTCAAGCCGGTCGACAACCAGGCGATGGTTGGGCAGATGGCCCAGTTCTCGTCGGTTGCCGGCATCACCGAGATGAACAAGTCGCTCAAGGGCATCGCCGATGCCTTTGCCGGCAGCCGCCTGTCCGAAGCAACGCAGTTCATCGGCAAGTCGGTACTTGCCGAAGGCAATGTCGCGGCAATGGATGCCAACGGCCTCTATCGCGGCGAGCTGACGCTGGCTGGTCCGACCGACTCGCTGACGATCGAACTCGTCGACGAGGCGGGCAACGTCCGCCGCTCGGCCACCGCCGGTCCGGTCGAAGCGGGCCAGGTCCCGTTCGCCTTCCAGAGCCTCGACGAAAACGGCCAGCCGCTCGATTTCGGCCCGCTCAGGGTCCGTGTTTCCGGCGGGGTCGCATCGTCGACCGCTACCTGGCTTCCGGTCACCGCGGTCGGTGTCTCCGCCAGCGGCCCCGGTGCCGTCCTCACCACCGCGGCAGGTCCGATCGAGGTTTCCGCCGTTCGCGGCGTCGGCTGATCGCCTGCCAAATCAATCTGAAACCCGTTTCCCCGATTTTACCAAGGAGAGAGTAAATGTCATTTCTAACGTCACTCAGCGGACTTAAAGCGGCCCAATCCGATCTTGCCGTCGTGTCGAACAACATCGCCAACGGCAGCTCGACCGGGTTCAAGAAAAGCCGCGCGCAGTTCGGCGACCTGTTCGCCGCCTCGCCGACCCAGAACACCGCCAAGATCGCGGGCCAGGGCGTCCAGCTGCAGGGTATCAAGCAGCAGTTCACCCAGGGTACGCTCCAATCGACCGATCGCACGCTCGACCTTGCGGTCGCCGGCGAAGGTTTCTTCATCGTCAAGAGCCCCAACACGACGGGATCGGTCAGCTACACCCGCAACGGCGCGTTCAGCGTCAACAACCAGCGCGAAGTCGTCGACAGCACCGGTAACATCATCCAGCTGTTGCCCGTCGATGCCAACGGCGACCTGACTTCGAACAACCCCGCCGACATGACCAACCTGGTCCTGCCGGAAACCGATCCGTCGGACCCCAATGCGGTCCTCGCGAACGTCAGCGTGGCGAACAACGGCAACATTATCGCGACCTATTCGAACGGCAACCAGCAAGCACTCGGCTCGCTCGCCATGGCCAGCTTCGTCGCCGTCGAGGGCCTTCGTCCGATCGGCGATGCGCACTGGCAGGCGACCGGTGCGTCGGGCGTCGCCGAACTGGCGCAGGCGGGCACGGGGCAGCTCGGCACGATCCGCTCGGGTTCGCTCGAGACCGCCAATATCGACATGACCGAGGAACTCGTTTCGCTGATTTCGGCGCAACGGAATTTCCAGGCCAATGCCCAGGCGATCGAGACGGCCAACAAGATGACGCAGACGATCGTCAACCTGCAGGTCTGATCGACCTCGGCCTAACCTAACCCATCGAGGAACAGCCCATGGACCGGATGACCCATCTCAGTTTGCGCGCGATGCAAGGCATCATGGCTCGCCAGACCGCAATCGCCAACAACATGGCGAACGCGGACACCACCGGCTTTCGCGCCGAGGTGATCAACGCGCAGGCGAAATACGTCAATGGTCCGGTCCTGCAAACCCGCGCCCACGTCACCGAAGCGGTGCTGGGTGCGAACATGGACGCCGGCGCGGTGAAGGAGACTGGGCGACCGCTCGACATCGCGCTCGGCGGCGACAGCATGCTTGCTGTCCAGGCCCCCGATGGCGACGAAGGTTACACGCGTCGCGGCGATTTGATGATGAGCCAGAGCGGGCTGCTGACCACCGGCGACGGACACCCCGTCCTCGGTGAAGGCGGCCCGCTCGTGGTCCCCGCTGCGGACAGCATCCGCATCTCGGAAGACGGCGGGGTGTGGATCGTCCCCAAGGGCGGCGACCCCAACCAGCCGCAGCAGATCGACCGGCTTCGCGTCGTGAGCCCCAAGGGCAGCGACGTGGTGAAGGGTCTGGATACCCTCTTTCGAGTTAAGGACGGCGGCGCTTTGCCGTCAGACCCAGATGCAAGGCTGCAAAGCGGTGCACTGGAAGGATCGAACGTCAGCATGACCCAATCCCTGGTCGACATGATCGAAACCAGCCGTGCCTACGAGGCCCAGGTCAAGCTTCTGACAACCGCCAAAGAGCTGGACGAAGGTGGCGCCAGCATCATGCAGCTGCCGCGCTGATCGCGGCACCAATGGAGACTGACAGATGAGCAATTCAGCCTTGCAAGTCGCCCGTACCGGGCTCGACGCACAGAACACCAAGATGCGCGTGATCGCCAACAACCTGGCGAACGTCAACACGACCGGTTTCAAGCGCGACCGCGCGCAGTTCGAAACCCTGGCCTATCAGCAGGTCGTCCAGCAGGGCGCCGCTGCCGACAGCCAGAACAAATATGCCGTCGGCCTCGCGCTCGGCACCGGCGTTGCCGTTTCGGGCACCGCGCGGATCGATACGCAAGGGTCGCTGCAGACAACGGGCAATTCGCTCGACCTCGCGATCGAAGGCGCCGGCTATTTTCAGGTCGCGATGCCCGACGGCAGCAATGCCTATACCCGCTCGGGCAATTTCAACATGACCGCCGACGGCAGCATGGTGACCTCCGAAGGCCTCCCGCTCCAGCCGCAGATCCAGATCCCGTCGGGCGCGACTTCGGTCACGATCGGCGCCGATGGCACCGTCTCTGCGACCCTGCCGGGCCAGTCCGAACCGAGCGAACTGGGCAAGATCGAACTGGCGAACTTCGTCAATTCGGCCGGCCTCCAGTCGATCGGCAATAACCTGCTCAAGGAAACCGGGGCGAGCGGTGCACCGATTATCGGCGCCGGTGGCGAAGAAGGCCGCGGCGTCCTGCGCCAGGGCGCGCTTGAAGGCTCGAACGTCAACATCGTCGAAGAGCTGGTCGACATGATCGAGACCCAGCGCGCCTACGAGGTCAATTCGAAGATGATCAAGGCGACCGACGAAATGCTCCAGTTCGCCAACCAGCAATTGTGATGAGGATCCTCACCATGAAGACAACCTTTCTCCTCGTCGCCGTCACCCCGTTTCTTGCCGGGTGCCTGGCCAGCGAACAGGCCCGGCCCGATCCGGCTTACGCAGTCACCCTGGCTCCTCCAACGGTGCAACTGCCTCCGCCGGCTACCGACGGCTCGATCTTCCAGGCCAGCGCGGGCTATGCCCCGCTGACGTCGGGCGCCCGTGCCGCGCGCGTCGGCGACCTGCTGACGATCGCCCTGATCGAGCGCACCCAGGCGGTGAAATCGAACAGTGCGAACGTCGACAAATCGGGCAGTTTCGGCATCACCCCGCCGACCACCGGCCCGTTGTCGGTGTTCAATCCGAGCGATGTCTCGTTCGGCGGCGGCACCAACTTCAAGGGCGGCGGCAGCGCCCAGCAGAGCAATGCCCTGAGCGGCGAGATCAGCGTGACCGTCGCGCAGGTATTTCCCAACGGAACGATGCTCGTCCGCGGCGAGAAGCTGATCCGGCTCAATCGCGGCGACGAATATGTCCGTTTCAGCGGCATCGTTCGGATCGCCGATATCGGCCCCGAAAACGTCGTCGCATCGAGCCGCGTTGCCGATGCGCACATCGATTACGGCGGCGCCGGCGAGATCGCCCAGGCGAGCAAGCAGGGCTGGCTGCAGAAATTCTTCAACATAGTGAGTCCCTTCTGATGACCAGGATCGCTTCGTTCTTCGCCAAGCTCGTTCTCGCCCTGTCGGCCACGCTCTTGCTTCCCAGCGTGGCGTCGGCCGAACGGATCAAGGATATCGGCGGCTTTCAGGGCCTGCGCAGCAACCAGTTGACCGGCTATGGCATCGTTGTCGGCCTTGCCGGCACGGGTGACGACAGCCTCGAATATGCGACGATCGCGATGAAGGGCGTCGCCACGCGCTTCGGCATGACCTTGCCGCCGGGGATCAATCCGGCGACCAAGAACGCTGCGGCCGTGCTCGTCACTGCGGATCTCCCCGCGATGTCGAAGCCAGGCCAGCGGATCGACGTCACCGTTTCGGCGATCGGCAAGGCCAAGTCGCTGCGCGGCGGGACGCTGATCCTGATGCCGCTGCTCGGTGCCGATGGACAGATCTATGCGATGGCGCAGGGCAACCTCGCCGTCGGCGGCCTCGGGGTCGAAGGCCGCGATGGCTCGACGACGACGGTCAACATTCCCTCGGTCGGCCGGATTGCCGGCGGTGCTTCGGTCGAACGCCTCGTCGCCACCGGCTTCGAACAGTCGCCCTACCTGACCTTCAACCTGGCACAGGCCGATCTCACCACCGCGCTGCGCGTCGCCGATGCGATCAACCAGCAGACCGGGCAGCAGATCGCTTCGGCCAGCGACGCCGTGTCGGTCCTCATCCAGGCGCCGGCCGACGTGCAGCAGCGCGTCGTCCTGATGGGCGCGATCGAGAACATGAACGTTACCCCGGCCGAAGCGCCAGCGCGGGTGATCGTCAATGCCCGCACCGGAACGGTCGTCATCAACGGCGCGGTGCGCATCACACCCGCCGCGGTCAGCCACGGGTCGCTCACCGTACGCGTGCAGGAAACGCCGACCGTCGTGCAGCCTGCACCGTTCAGCCGCGGCCAGACCGCAGTCGAAGAGCGCAGCGCGATCGACATCGAGCAGGCACCTGTTTCGGCCTTTATCGCGCGCGGCGCGTCGCTGTCGGAAATCGTCCAGTCGATCAATGCGATCGGCGCGAGCCCCAGCGATCTCGCTGCGATCCTCGAAGCGCTCAAACAGGCAGGCGCATTGACCGCCGATCTGGTGATCCTGTGAGCACGCCGATCACCTCGGCGAGCGTCGGCGCCGCGGCGCCAGCCCGCTCCGCGGGTCCGACGCAGGGCAAGGACGACCTGCGTTCGGCGGCCAAGGCGTTCGAAGCCATTTTCCTGCGCCAGATGATCGGGACGATGCGCAGCGCCTCGCTCGCCGAAGACATGTTCGGTAACCAGGCGACCGAGCAGTTCCGCGACATGCAGGATGCCAAGATGGCCGACGCCATGGCTGGCAACAGCAAGTTCGGCATCGCCGAACTTCTCCTCAAACAGTTCGAGGGTGGATCATGACAGGCCTGCTGACGATCGGACGGTCGGCCCTGCGCGCCTACAGCGCGGCGCTGGATACCGTTTCACAAAACATCGCCAACGTCGAAAACGCCGACTATGTGCGTCGCCGCACCGATCTGGGCGACGCGACTGTCACCGGCCATCTGAACCCGCTCTACACGGCCGAGAGCGGGTTGAACGGCGTACGGATCAACGGGATCGTGCGTTCGGGCGACGAATTCCTCGAAGCGTCGGTCCGGATGAGCGGCTCCTCGCTGGTGCGCACCGATACGATGACCAACTGGCTCGGTACGATCGAGACCGGCCTCAGCAACGCGGGCGACGACGTCGGAACCCGCCTTGCCAGCTTCTATTCGCGCGCCGACGAGCTGGCCGCTGCTCCGTTCGACACGGCGTTGCGCACCACCTTCATCAACGAGATTGGCGCGACCGCCGACACGTTCCAGCGCACCGCGGCCAACCTCGACCAGTCGATCGACCAGATCGGTCAGCGCGCCGGAAACGAACTGCTCGGGCTCAACCAGGTTCTCGAAAACATCTCCAAGATCAACGTCGAGATACGCAAGACGCCGGCCGGGACGCAGGCCGCCGCCGGTTTGCTTGACCAGCGCGATGCCGCGCTCGCAGTGCTGAGCGAGCGCATCGATGTCG
Organism: uncultured Alphaproteobacteria bacterium; assembly: GCA_963800335.1. Lineage (GTDB taxonomy): Bacteria > Pseudomonadota > Alphaproteobacteria > Sphingomonadales > Sphingomonadaceae > Flavisphingopyxis. Next base: position 83,030 of record CAWDAN010000006.1, read on the forward strand.
ATATCAGCCTTGGCAACGATGGCGTTGCGACGATCCGCTATGGGGGTGAAACAATTGCCGGGGTCGGCACCTGCGCAACGCTGAGCATGGCCGATAATCCTGACGGCAGCTTTCGCGTGCTGGTCGACGGGCAGGGGGGCAAGGTACCTGCCAACGGCTTGCTTGCGGGGCTTAGCCGGTCCCGAAGCGCTGCGACGAGCGATCTCGCCCAGCTCGACCAGATGGCGGAAAAATTCGCCACGCAGGTCAACGACTGGCACGCCGCCGGCTTGACCGATGCGGGCAATCCCGGGGGCGCGCTCGTGACCGGCGGCGGCGGCGCGGCGGGCCTGACGCTGATCGCGATTGCGGCAAGCGAGCTGGCCGTGGCCGACACCAGCGGAAAGCCGAACGGCAACCTGCTCGCGCTCGCCGGCCTGCGCACCAGCGGCGGTATCGAGAAGAACTGGACCCAATTGGTCGCGACCCACGCCAATCTGCTGCTCGCCACCAAGAACGAGGGGGCGGCCGCCAAGGCGATCGATCGCAACGCGCGCAACGGGCGCGACGCGGTGTCGCGCGTCGACCTCGATCACGAAACCGCCGACCTCGTCAGGTTGCAGCAAGCCTATGAGGCGGCCAGCCGTGTCATCCAGGTCGCGCGCGAACTGACCCAGTCGATCATGGCCATCTTTTAACCCCGCGTGAGGACCATCTCATGATGTCATCGATCAATCGCAATCGCCCGAGAGACGCTATCCAGAGCCAGATCGACCTGGCGCATGCGATCACCGCCCAACAGAATGCGATCGCCACCGGCAAGCGCCTCAACGTCCCCTCGGACGACCCGCAAGGCTGGCTCGAGGTTTCGCTCGTCGCGCAGCAACAGGGTAACGAGGCTGCGTGGACCGCCAATATCGGTCGCGCCGATACCCGCGCAGCGCAGGCCGAATCCGCCGTTAGCGAAATTGCGACTGGCCTGACGCGGGCAAAGGAACTGCTGGTCCAGGCGAGCAACGGAACGCTGAGCGCAGCCGATCGCGAAGGAATCGCCCAGGAGCTTGATGGAATTGCGTACAACGTCCGCGATATGCTGCGCCAGAAAGACAATTATGGCGGGCAGCTTTTCGGCGATACAGCGATCGAAGTTCCGATCGGCGGCAAACGGCCAGTTATCGCTGCGCCCAGCCTTGCCACGCTGTCGTTCGGCATCGATGACGGCGCTGGCGGTACGACCGACCTGATCAGTGTAATCCTGACGGCAGCAACGACCGTTCGCACCGGAACCGATGCTCAGCGGAGCGCGATGTTGACGCCGCTCGACAACGCGCTCGGTCGCGTCTCGATCATGCTGACCGAACAGGGCGTTGCGCGGGGAAGGCTCGAAAGTGCCCGCAACCAGTTTATCGATAGCAAGATCGTCCTAGCTGAACGCCGCGAGCAGATCGAAAGCGTCGATATAACCGACGCTATCACGCGTCTTCAGGCGCTCGATATCACCTTGCAGGCGGCGCAATCGGTCTACGGCCGCATTACCCAGCGTTCGTTGATCGATTTTCTTCGTTAACCTCCGATAGCGGCGACCTGGGTCCTTAAGCTGGCGCCCGCGCCGCCGTTAAACATCTCAAGTGGATACGTCTTGTATCCGGTTGCACCCTCGGGCGTTCGCCCAAGGCCATTGAACAGGAACTGCGCCCATGATGCCAGCTATCGGTCTCGTCATTCTGGTGGTCATGGTATTCGGGGGTTTCGTAATTTCGGGCGGCGATCTGGGCGCTGTCCTGCACGCGCTGCCACTCGAAATGATGATCATCGGCGGTTCGGCCTTGGCCGCGATCGTGACGGGCAACAACGGCACGCAGCTCAAGGCGCTTGGCGGCGGTTTCGCCAAGGTCTTCAAGGGCCCAAAATTCAAGCGCCAGGACTATCTCGACTGCATCTTCCTGTGCGGGAAGTTGATGAAGATGCTTCGCGTCGAGGGTCCGGTCGCGCTCGAACCGCATGTCGAGGATCCGCAGAACAGCGCGATCTTCGCCGAATTCCCCCGCCTCATGGCCGACAAGACGCTCGTCGCGCTGATCTGTGACAGCCTGCGTCTCGTCGTCGTGTCGTCAGGCGACCTCGATCCGCATTCGGTCGAGGAAGTCGTCGATCAACATCTCAAGACGCATCACAAGAGCGCGCTCGGACCTGCCGACAACCTCCAGTGGCTTGCCGATGCACTTCCCGCTCTCGGGATCGTCGCTGCCGTGCTCGGCGTCGTCAAGACGATGGGCGCGATCGATCAGCCTCCCGAAATCCTCGGCGAAATGATCGGCTCGGCGCTGGTCGGAACCTTCCTCGGCGTCCTGCTTGCGTACGGCATGGTCGGGCCGATCGCCAACCGCGTCCGAGCGATCATCGAGGACGACCTCAAGATCTACGAGGTTGCCAAGCAGATCATCATCGCCAGCCTGCACGGCCATCCGCAACCTTTGGTCATCGAGGCGGCGCGTTCGGGCCTCGACCATGCCAACCAGCCCAGCTTCGCTGACGTCTTCGACGGGTTGAGGGCGCGCTGACCCATGGCCAGCAAGTCTTCGGGGTCGAACCAGCGACCGATCATCATCAAGAAGATTATCGCCGACGACCATAGCGCGCACCATGGCGGTGCGTGGAAAGTCGCCTATGCCGATTTCGTGACCGCGATGATGGCGTTCTTCCTCCTGATGTGGCTGCTCGGTTCGACCGACGAGAAAGACAAGAGGGCGATCGCCGACTATTTCACGCCGACGCTTGTCGAGATGCGGCAGGACGGCAGCGCCGGGTCGAACAGCGGTCCGTTCGGTGGCGATTCGATGATTTCGAAGGACAATTTGGGCCATGCCGCCTCGCAGGTCGGCGAGCGGACGATCTCCGTCCCCAAGGACGCCTGGGGCAGCAAGGACGGCGTCAGCAAACCGACGCCCCAGGAGGAAGACGAGGCGTTCAAGCAGATCGAAAAGAAGATCCGCGAACGGCTCAAGAAGCGCGAACAGCTTCGCAACCTGGCCGAGAATATCCGGTTTTTTCGTAGCGACGAAGGCTTGCGCATCGAAGTTGTCGATGCGGCCGATTTCGCGATGTTCGAACTGTCGAGCGACAAGCTGGTGCCGCGCGCGCAACTGTTGCTGCGCGAGGTGGCGGAATCAATCGTGCCGTTGACCAACGGCATTGCGGTGCGCGGCCACACCGACAGCCTGCCTTATGCCTCGGGCAAGACGATGAACAACTGGCTGTTGTCGGCGGCGCGCGCGGAGGCAACGCGCCAGTCGCTGATCTCGGGCGGGCTCACCGACGCGCAGTTCGACAAGATCGAGGGCGTCGCCGATCGCCAGCCCTACAGTCCCGACGACGCCGCCGACCCGCGCAACCGCCGCATGTCAATCACGCTCCTGTCCGAGGCACGCGGGAACACCGCAGCGAATGCCAAATCCCGCTGAGCGCAGGGACGAAGCAACGGTCAGGATGACTACTGAGATAGTCGATGATGTGGCGGAGCGGGTGGGATTCGAACCTGTTATATAACTATATGAAAAACATACCGAAATATAGCCAGCTCTTTTACAATACCCCCTCCGATACCCCGACTTAATTTTCACTCAAAGATTCAAAGGCGAACGTGCGACAGGTCGTTAATTGGCGTCTTCTATCACTGTCGCAGGGCCTCTCGTTCGACGTCCGCCTTGCGCCCATTTTCGGTCCTTGGGAGAGTGCCGGACGAATGATGCAAACCGCCGCTCATCAAAGCGACCGTTTTGTTGGCACCGCCGATGAAGGAGCAAAATTGCTAAACGCTGACAGCCTTGTCGTTAAATTGCTACTGGCTCATAACCTGAAGGTCGTTGGTTCAAATCCAACCCCCCGCCACCACCAAGACATTAAAATCATAAAGAAATTAACCCCGCTGGTTCCACTGGGATTTTTGCTGTGAGCAACTGGAAGCAAATAGGAAGCAAATTTCAGCGTATGAATTCGCCGAAGAGGCGTCAGTGGATGGGAGGGGCTGGCTTTAGGTGCCAAGCGGCTATCTCATTTGGGCCGCCTGGCTTGAAACTCTCTCATTTCACGTCCCCGATTAGCGATTCACCTCGCGGAGGATCCACAGACATTAAGGCAGGCGTCACGGGATGAACTACGCGCGACTTGGACAGTGAGCGGAACATTCGTGGCAGGCTGACATTCCTATTGTTGGGAGTGTCGACATGATCACAGTTAATGGTAACGAGCACGCATTGCCGGACGATCCCCGCACCAGCCTGCTCGACTTCCTGCGCCGAGAGGTCGGGCTGACCGGAACAAAAAAGGGCTGCGATCATGGTCAGTGCGGTGCGTGCACGGTGATCGTCAATGGAATGCGGATCAACAGCTGCCTGACGCTGGCGGTGATGCACGATGGTGACGAGGTCACGACGATTGAAGGGATCGGCACGTCGACGATCCCGTCCCCCCTCCAGCGCGCTTTCGTCAACATGACGGCTATCAGTGCGGTTATTGCACGCCGGGCCAGATTTGCTCGGCAACCGCGATGCTCGAAGAGGTCGCCGCCGGCTGGCCGAGCGACGCGAGCGGCGACCTCGCCGAGCAAGACCGCGATGACCGACGAGGAAATTCGCGAGCGGATGAGCGGCAATCTGTGCCGCTGCGGTGCCTATTCGAACATAGTCGAAGCCATTCGCGAAGTTGCGGGAGATGGCGCATGAGGCCGTTCGATTACCAGCGGGCCGACGCCTGGACCAGGCGACGCGATGACCGCAGCCGGCGGCGCGATGGCGATCGCAGGCGGCACTAACCTGTTCGATCTGATGAAGCTGCAGGTGGAAACACCTGAGAGGCTGGTCGACATCAACACGGCTGTCGCTCGACATCATGGACGAAGATGGCGACGGCTGCGGATCGGCGCGCTGGCCACCAACACCGCCGCCGCCAATCATGCGCGGGTGCGCAGCGATTATCCGGTATTGGCACGCGCAATTCTGGCGGGCGCGACGCAGCAATTTCGCAACAAGGCCACAACCGGCGGCAACCTGTGCCAGCGCACTCGCTGTTACTATTTCACCAACATCGATCAGCCATGCAACAAACGTGAACCCGGCATCGTGGCTGCGGCGCTATCAAGGGTATCGCCCGGTTGCACGCGGTGCTTGGGCACAAGCGAACAATGCATCGCCACCTATCCCGGCGACATGGCGGTGGCGATGACCGCGCTTGATGCGACCGTGGAAATCGCCGAACGGATGGCGGGACACGCCGCATTCCAGTGCTGATTTCCATCGCCTGCCAGGCGATACGCCATAGCGTGAAAACGTTCTTGATGCCGGTGACATCATTACCGCCGTGTCGCTGCCTGCGCCGGTCGGTGGCACGCAGATCTATCGCAAGGTGCGTGAACGATCATCCTATGCATTTGCAATGTGTTCGGTCGCCGCGATGGTCGAGTTGGAGGACGGCCATTTCATCCGCGCCGATCTTGCTTTTGGCGGCCTGGCCCACAAACCTTGGCATGATCCGCGGATAGGGGAATTGCTGATCGGCGAGACGCCATCGCTGAAGGTGTTCGATAAGGCCGCCGACATTCTGCTCGAGGCTCAAGGCTATGGCGAGAACGATTACAAGATTCCGCTGGCGCGGCGGACGCTTGACCGCCGTCCTGTGCGAAGCAACGGGGATCGACCATGACCGCCCATCTAAAACAGGACAAGCCCGATACCCGCAATCGGCTCGACGAATGAAGCAGGGCGTGATCGGCCAGCCGCTCGACCGGCCCGAAGGCTTGTTGAAGGTGACCGGCACCGCGACTTACGCCGCCGAATATGCGGTCGATGATTGCGCCGAAGGGGTGCTGGTGACCGCGCCGTTCGCCAAGGGCCGAGGTGACCCCGATCGACGGACGCGTCGGTTAGCGCATGCCCGGCGTCATTGCGGTCATCAGCGACCAGCGGCTGACGGCGCGCGCGGCGCAGGGCACCGCCAACGAGGCGCCGGAGCAGGATGTCTGCAAGGTCGATTACTGGGGTCAGCCGATCGCGCTGGTCGTGGCCGAAACATTCGAACAGGCGCGCGATGCTGCGAAGCATCTGAGGATCGACTACGAGGCCGAGAAGCATGCCGCCCTCGCCTTCGATCCTGCCGAGGGAAGACCGAGACGAAGGTGAACCGTGCGGCAGGGCGATCTTGACCATGCGATGCGGAAGCGGCCCACAGCGTCGAGTCGACTTACACGACAGAAGGCCATGCCAGCGCGCGATGGAGCCGCATGCCGCGATCGCGGAATGGGATGGCGAGAGCATGACCGTCCATGCGTCGCTGCAGATGCTGAATTTCAACATCACCGAACTGGCGGACTGCCTCGATCTGGAGGAAGAACAAGGTTCGTTGTCTCGCCTTACGTCGGCGGCGGATTCGGGTCGAAGCTTGGAGTCAGCGAAGAAATCGTTGCCGCGTCGGTCGCGGCGATGGAGCTGGGACGGCCGGTCCGCGTCGTGATGAGCCGCCAGCAGGTTTTCCAGACGTCATGCGCCGCTCGGAAACGCAGCAGCGCCTGCGACTGGCTGCGGATACCGAGGGCAAGCTGACAGGTTTCGGCCACGAAGCGCGGGTGTCGAACTTGCCCGGCGAGGACTTTGCCGAACCCGTCACGCAGTCAAGCGAGTTCCTATATGGCGGGCGACAACCGTCTGCTGCAGGTCGAAGTCGCGCGTATCCACCGCATGACCGCCGGATCGGTCCGCGCGCCGGGCGAAGCGGTCGGCATGCAGGCGCTCGAAGCGGCGATGGATGAGCTGGCCGAGAAAGTCGGTATCGACCCCGTCGAATTGCGCCTGCGCAATATTCCCGAAACGCATCCGACCGAAGGCATGCCCTATAGTTCGCGCAAGCTGGCCGAATGCCTGCGCGAAGGGGCCGACGCCTTTGGTTGGGAGACGGGCCGCGCAAGCCACGCCAGCATCGCGAGGGCGAGTGGTGGATCGGCACTGGCATGGCGAGCGCCGCGCGCGTCCACAACGTCGCCGAGGCAAAGGCCCGCGTCACGCTGCAGCCCGACGGCACGTGCGCTGGTCGAAACCGACATGACCGACATCGGCACGGGCACCTATGCCATGCTGGCGCAAATCGTTGCCGAGATGCTCGGGCTCGATCCCGCCGATGTGCGCGTCGAGCTCGGCGACACGGATTTCCCGCGCGGCCCGGGTCCGGGGGCAGCTGGGGCGCGGCGTCGGTCGGCTCGGCAGTGTTCGTCGCCTGCGAGGCGATCCGCGAGGAGATCGCCAAGCGAATCGATGCTGAGCACGACACGCTCGAACTCAAGGACGGGATGGCGCATGGCGACGGCGCGCCGATTGAACTTGCGAAAATTGTCGGCGATGAACCGATCAAGAGATCGGCCATTACGAGCCGGGCGAGATCGAGGACGATTTCGCCGCCTCCAGCTACGGTGCATTCTTCGCCGAGGTCGCGGTCAATCACTGGACCGGCGAGACCCGGGTCCGGCGGATGACCGGCGCATTCGGTTTCGGCCGCGTGTTCAACGCCAAGACCGCGCGATCGCAATGTATCGGCGGCATGACCTGGTGCATCGGCAGCGCGCTGACCGAAAGCCTGTTGTTCGATCCCAGTGACGGCCATCTGGTCAATTGCGACCTCGCCGAATATCACGTCCCCGTTCACCGCGACGTGCCTGATCTCGAGGTCATCCTGGTCGAGGAGCGCGATCCGGCTGCAAGCCCGATCCAGGCCAAGGGCGTTGGTGAACTGGGTATGTGCGGCGGTGCGGGCGCGATCGCCAACGCGATCTACAATGCCTGCGGCGCGCGGCTCCATGATTTCCCGATGACGCCTGACCGCGTGCTCGCGGCGCTGCCCGACGACTGATGCAAACAGTATTTGCCTCGACGCTCAGGCCGCAGTGCAGCGATCATGCCGCGCTTTTTGCGGCGTGCGAGCCCGGGGTGGCGCTGTGCACGATCGTCGCGATCGACGGTGCATTTTCGCGGCGTAACGGATCGCAGTTGGCGATCCTGCCCGACGGGAGCTTGGTCGGGTCACTGTCCGACACCTGTCTCGAACAGCAGTTGGCGAGCGATGCGCGCGATGCTGGCCGCGCCATTACCAAACGCTATGGCCGCGGATCGGAGATGATCGATTTCCGCCTGCCGTGCGGCGGTGGACTCGACATATTGATCGATCCAGCGCCCGATCGCGCTGCCTGCCGAGCCGCAGCGCAAGCACTCAGTCGTCGCCAGACCGGCAGCATTTCCGCTTCCCGAGAACGGTTTTCTGAAGGAGCGCGCATACATTCCCGCGCTCGCCATCGCGGCATTTGGCGAAGGCCCCGAACTCACTGCGCTTGCGCGGATCGGCACGGCGGCGGGGATCGCGGTCGATGCGATCGACAAGGACGCTCTGGCGCTGGGCCGCGCACCGGCTCTTCCGCCGCCCGATCGCTGGACCGCGACCGTCGTCCTGTTCCACGACCATGAATGGGAAGCGGCGATCCTAAAGCACGCGCTGTCGGGCGATGGTTTCTACACAGGTGCGCAGGGCGGCGAGGACGCCCGGATCGCGCGCGTCACACGGCTGCTGTCCGACGGCCTCGACGAGGGCGCGGTCGCGCGCATCCGTAGTCCGATCGGGGTGATCGGGTCGTGCCGCGATCCCGCAACGCTCGCGCTGTCGGTGCTCGCCGAGATCGCCGGGGACTATGACGCAATCCGCCCCGCCCATCGCTGACGCGGTCGCGATCGCGGTGCTCGCGGCGGGATCGGCGACACGCTTCGGCGGCGGCAAACTCGATGCGCCGTTGCGCGGCAGGCCGCTCGGGCGCTGGTCCACAGATGCCGTCGAGGCGACCGGCGCGGTCTCGCGATTCCTGATCGTCGGCCCCGATCGCCCCGCCTTCGCCGCGGCTTTACACGGCTGGACGATCATCGAGAACCGCGACGCCAATCAGGGGATCGGCACATCGATCCACGCCGCGGCACAAGCCGCCGCCAGCTTTACGCGTCTCGTCATCGTGCTTGCCGACATGCCCTTCGTTTCGCCCGAGCACATCGCGATCCTCGCACGCGCCAAGCGCATGACCTTCACCCGCCACGCCGACGGGAGTGCAGGCGTTCCCGCAGCGTTTCCAGAGGCGATGTTTGATCGACTCGCGAAAATTCCGCCCGGGCGCGGCGCGGCTAACTTGGCGACGTTGAGCGACGCAGACGTCATCGATCCTAGCGATACGGCGATATTATCCGACGTCGATACCGCCACTGACCTCGATCGTCTCATGAGCGATCGATGAAGGCTCGACAGCCACGGCTGAAGGCAAAAAAAACGGAAGAAGTCGTTGTACAAGCAGGGACGGAAATTGCGATTGTAGCTGAGCCGACATTATCTATTCGAAGCTGCTCAACCGGTGACAATTTCACAGTGAGTGTGTCGCAAGACGTCGTGGTCGGCAATTGCTCAAGAATCGGACTCGATCAAGGTGCGGCTGCTTGACGAAATTTCCATCGGCAAAGTTATCGCCCCCAGCATTCGCTCGATGAAAATTTACGTAGGCACTGTAGCCGGTTTAGAAATTTTCGTCGCAGTCAACTGAGGTCAGAGGAGCGCGTCGGCGTCTAAGAAATTACTTCGGCACGAAGTCTTGTGTGTTGTAGCGTCACGAATCGGCGAGTTTTTTGGATGCTCCAAGAGATAAATCAATGCGATCCGCGACCGTCGGCACCAGCGCAGATCTGGACAGGAAGGCGCGGCAAACCCCGATCAGGCTCGCATTCGGAATTTTACTTCTGGGGGCATTCAGCCTGACGGGCTGCAACGCGAGCAAGCGGCCAATCTTCGGACACTCCCTCAGAGACCAGTGCCGCCACAGCCGCAAACAGCCGTGGAGGCTTCAATCCCGCGCCGCACGTTCTCGACGGTGAATGGACGCTGGCGACCGGAAACTGGGCCAATACCCGCTATAGCCCGCTCGCCAAGATCAACCGCGACAATGTCACCCAACTGAAGGTCGCCTGGACCTTTTCCGACGGCGCGCACTACGGCCACGAGGGCAGCCCACTGGTCACCGGCAACACGATGTATACCGTGTCGCCCTTTCCCAACCCCGCCTACGCGCTCGACCTGACCAAGGCCGGCGCACCGATCAAATGGGTCTATGATCCCGCCCCATCGCCGATGGCGATCGGCAAAGCGTGCTGCGACCCGTAAATCGCGGATCAGCGATCGGCGGGGGCAAGCTGGTCTACAAACTGCTCGACGCACATACCGTCGCGGTCGACCTCGCAACCGGCAAGGAGGTCTGGCGCACCACGATGGACGATGTCTCGCACGGCATAACGATGACGATGTCGCCGCAGATCGTGGGCAACAAAGTTTTCGTCGGCAATTCCGGCGGCGAACTGGGCGTTAAGGGCTGGGTGGCCGCGCTTGACGTGAACAGCGGCAAGGAGATGTGGCGCGCCTATTCGACCGGCTCGGACAAGGATGTGAAAATCGGGCCCGGTTCAAGCCGTTCTATCCGAATATAAGGGCAGGGACCTTGGCCTCAAGACTTGGCCAGACGGGCATGGCGGAGCATGGCGCTGGCGCGGTTTGGGGCTTCATCACCTATGACCCAAGCTCAATCTTATCTACTATGGCACTTCCAACCCGGGACCGCGCGTTCCCTCCCAGCGGCCGGGGGACAATCTGTGGTCGAGCGCGATGTTCGCGCGCGATGCGGATACCGGCGAGGCGGAGTGGGCTTACCAGTTCACGCCGCACGACCAATGGGACTATGACGGCGTCAACGAAATGTGCTGCTCGACATTCCGTTCAAGGGAAAGATCCGGCACACAATCGTCCATTTCGACCGCAACACTTATGCCTACGCCCTCGACCGCGCGACCGGCGAGGTGCTCAAGGCCGAGACTTTCGCGCCGCAGAATTGGTCGACCGGCTTCGACATGACGACGATGCGGCCCAGATCAATCCGGCCAAGCACCCCAAGGTCGATCAAAAGGTCAAGAACATCTGCCCGCCCGATATCGGCCAGAAGGACTGGGAGCCGCCAGCATTCAGCCCGCGCACCGGGCTTGTCTATCTCGGCATGTTCAACATCTGCATGGACCTGACCGACCACAAGCAGTCAGCTACATCGCCGGCACGCCCTATGACGGCATGGAAATGACCCGCCATTCGATCGAGGCAAGGACGGCGACTGGGGCGCGTTCATCGCGTGGGATCCCGCTCCGGGCAAGGCGACCTGGCGGATCCCAGAGAAGTTCATGGTGATGTCTGGGGCGATGGCGACCGGCGGCGACATCGTTTTCTACGGCACCACCGACGGCTGGTTCCAGGCGGTTGACGCGGTCAGCGGCAAGCTGTTGTTCAAGCAGAAACTGTCGTCGG
>CAWDAN010000007.1:0-679459 GCA_963800335.1 uncultured Alphaproteobacteria bacterium
CAATCACGCTCCTGTCCGAGGCACGCGGGAACACCGCAGCGAATGCCAAATCCCGCTGAGCGCAGGGACGAAGCAACGGTCAGGATGACTACTGAGATAGTCGATGACGACAGGTCGTTAACTGGCGTCTTCTGTCACTGTCGCAAGACCTCTCGTCCAATGTCCGCCTTGCGCCCAAGTTCGATCATTGGATACGCATCGTTACTTCGCTAACTGCGGCCGTTCCGTTTCCATGCTTTCGCGCGGCCTCTTCTATTCCTGCGTCTTGTCAGTCTGCCTACTCGCTAAAGCGACAATTTGCTTTGCCAGGGCAGACCCTGGATCGGCAGGAACGATTCGGCGAATATGTTGGGCGGCAACGCAGCCAATTTGGCGCCATTCCGCCCGCCTGTTCCAGGCTCGTTCCATGGCGTCGTCGAGCGCCTCGACGCTGGCATGCTGCGCTAGGAATCCTGTAACGCCGTCGTCAAATGCCTCGCCGCTGCCGCCCGCAGCGGTAGCGATGACGACGCGTCCCGCCAGCATCGCCTCGACCACGACGAGCGGCAGGCCCTCGCACCGCGAAGCCAGCAGTAAAACCTGATGTTCGCACCAGATTCCGGCAACGTCTTCGACCTGGCCGCAGAAGCGGACGCGGTCGCCGAGGCCCAGATGGACAGCCATGGCTTCGAGACCAGCGCGGTTGATCCCTTCGCCGTAGAAACTCGCTTTGGCGCCGCGGGTTTTCCACTTCGGCATCGCGAGGACGCGCAGGATCAGGTCCTGGCCTTTTTCCATTGGATAAAGCCGGCCGATACAGGCGAAATCCACACTTTCGTCGCAATGCTCGGGCCACGCCAGCGGGGCCGCGAAATCGACGAGGAAGGGATTGCGAGCGACGCTCGCGGGCGGGAGGGCTTCGCCAAGCTGGAGTTCGGTTAGCTGGCGATTGTGCTCTGATACGAAAAATGCGTGGATTGCATCGCGATACATGGCGGTCACGCTCGGCCGGTAGGAATCGGGAGGCCAATAAAACTCGCTCGCCTTCTGCGAAACGATTGCGTAGCGCGATCCCACCAGCCGCAGGACCTTGGCGAAATGTGCGCCGTCCCAGTTGCCGCCTTGTGAGAGAAGAACGAAGTCGGGGCGGTTCCAGAGCAGTCGAGGCAAAAGGTTTGCCGCCAGCAGCGCGAACTGGAGGAGTCGGCTGACAGCCCCGACGCGCTGGACAAACAGCTCGGGCAGACCGAACGGGCGGGTCAGATCGGTCAATTTGCAGCCGGCATCGCGCAGTTCACGCACAGGTCGCAAACCGCGTTGGAGGCGAGGTTTGAATATCTGCACGCGGTGTCCCTGCCCGGCCATCGCGAGTGCAGCCTGTTGCCAGAGTTCTTCGCTACCGCCCCAGTCAACTTCGTTCGAACTAACCACGGCGATGCGCAAAGCGTCTGGTTTATTGGCTTTCATGGGGCGGCGCCGGGCTTTCAAGATGGGCGGGCAAGGAGAGCTGCATGACGGGCAGGCAGGAAGGGATTGCCCTTAATATTGGTCCAGTCAACATGGTAGCGAAATGGCATCAATGCCTCGCCCGCTTGACATTATTGGTGGTTATCGTTTGTTGGACGTATGGGCAACGTCGATTCAGAACTGGTCTGCAACGCCCGCCCATTTGCCGCGCGATCCGCGCAGCACTTCAGGACTGTCGGCGGCGCGTCCGAACGGTTTTCTCTCGCCACGGCGGAGTGCGAAGGCAATCCCCGCCAATGTTGTGACCACTCCCCGCAAATCTGGCGTCGCTTGCCCCGCGCATGTTCCGAAATGCAGCCAGGGTAGGCGCGGGCTGATGGCGATATTTCATTCTCCAGAGCTGGACATGAAATTTGCGCGCGACGGTTTTGTCGTTGTCCGCTTGATCGACGAACATGTTGCCAATGCGCTCGGGCGCGTGTGCCGCGATAATCTGCCGGCCGATATCCCCGCACATGAGAATGTAACGTACATCTATACCGACGAGCCCGAGCTGGCTTGGATAGAGGATGTCGCCGGCCCGGTGTTCGACGAGGCGATGATGCCGCTGCTCAAGGCAATGCGCCGGCTGCATCCCTCGATCATCGTCAAGCCAGCGGGCGAGCGGGCTGTGCCCCCGCATGTCCATCCCATCTTCACCCTCGACCAAAGTGCACCAACTGTTTTCTGTTGGTGCGCCCTTGAGGACATGCGCGAAGAAAATGGCGTCATGCAAGTGCTGCCGGGCAGCCACAAGCTGTTTCCGATCATGCCGATGTACGGCCAGGAACCGTATTTCCTTCGTGCGTGGGACACGATCGCCGAGCGCATGGAGCCGGTCTACCTGAAGGCCGGCGAGGCGATGCTGTTCGACGAGAGCCTGATCCACGCTTCCATGCCCAATAGCACCGGGCGTCACCGATTGGCGCTGGCGACGCACTGCATCCCGCAAGCGCTGGAGCCTATCGCGCTCTTTCCCGAAGCCAATGGGCAATATCGCGTATACGAAACCGGGTCCGATTTCGGTTATCAATATCATATCCGGCCCGACCTGATCGATCCTTCCGAACGCTGGACCACGCTGGGATATGTCGATGACGTGCATGAGCAAGTCGATCCCGACGAGTTCTGGCGACGGCTCGAGGCTGGCGAGCATATCACGCTGACCTATCCGCTGGTTTCCCGCGCCCAGCCTGCCGCGCCAACGCGGCCATCGATGTTGCGCAGCGCGGCGCGCGCGATCGCAAAACGGATCCGCCAGCATGCCTGAGCAGCGACCATCTAAACGCGAAACCTTCCGCGATCCCGCCTTGCAGGCTGCGTTCGAGCGCGACGGTTACGTCGTCGTCGATGCGGTCGACGCGCAGGCGGTTCGAAAGTTGCGGGCGCGAGCGCTTCGGGCAATCGACACCGCAACGCCGATCAACGACGCGCAAGGAGCGCTTTACGGCACTCTGTTCGATGCCGAACGCCGCGAGGCTGGCGCGGCGATGGCTAGCCAAGCGCTGACGGGTCTACTTGCCTTGCTGCTCGACGACTATCGCTATGAAGGCGGCTATATCGTCGCCAAGCCGTCGTCGTCGGGTCGCCTCGACATGCACCAGCACCAACCCGTGACGCGTGATATATTCGAAACCGCGGTCCATTGCTGGCTGAGCCTCGACGATTGCGGTCAGGATCGCGGCGGCTTGCGCGTTGTCCCGGGCAGTCATGCGATCACCCGCCATGTCCAAAGTTTCGACAGCCCGCCCTATTTCGCGTCGTTCGCCGAGGAACTTGAACACGGGCATGCTCGCACGCTCGAACTGCGCGCCGGGCAGGCGGTGATCTTCGAGCGCTCTTTGCTCCACGGGTCCGAGCCCAACCGCACCGACCACCCGATGCTGCGAATCCTCGGCACCGCCATCCCGCAGGAAAGCAGCCTCTGCGTCCTTGCCGAAGATCAGCCGGGCCGGTTCGAGGCATTCGAGGTGGGCGATGCCGTGATCGATGCCGATCTCTATTGCATCGTCCGCGAGAACCGGGCGGCACTGCGATCGGCCGGGCCCATCGCCAACCGCAATCTGGCGCTCGATGAAGGCGAATTCGCTGCGCTGGTCGAGGCCGGTTGGCGGATCGGGCCCGGGAGCGATCCGATCGACCGGATCCGGTCCCCTAGACGGTGGTGGCGGCGGGCATGAGCGATACGATCTTTCACGATGAGGCCCTTAATCGGCGGTTTCAGCGCGATGGCTATGTCGTCATCCCGTTGCTCGATTCGGCGGCGGTCGACGCGCTGACCGAACAAGCTCGCAAGATCCTGCCCGCCGATCCGCCGATCAACGATCCGCAAGGCGCCGCCTACGCGTCGTATTTCGACCTCGATCGTCGCCAGGCGGCATCGACGTTAATCCGGCGGTTCGTCGAACCAGCGCTGGCCGAGGTGCTCAAGGGTTACCGTCCCCTGTTTTCGACCTTCTTCTGGAAACCGTCGCATGGCCCCGAAACCACGATCCACCAGCATTCACCCTATACGTCTGAGCTGGCCGCGAAGGTGGTCAATTGCTGGTGCCCCCTGATCGACTGTCGCGACGGTGCCGGCGCGCTCGAGATCGTGCCCCGCAGTCACTGGCTGACCCAGCACATCCAGGTTCCGATGCGGCCCGCCTATTGGCAGAGTTTCGCCGCGATGTTGCAGACCGATTATCTGGAAACGATCGCGGTACCGGCCGGCCACGCCGTATTGTTCGATGACACGATGCCGCACGGCGCCGCGGCCAACGCCCGCCCGGTCGACCGGCTCGCCACGCTGACGACCATGGTTCCCCAGCACGGGCAACCTGCTTATGTCGTCGGAGACGAAGGCGAGACGTTGGTGGTGGCCTATGCTGCCGCCGACGAATTCGCTTATTCCGATATGTTTCACGACCGGCTGCCGCCGCGTGATCAATGGCAGGCCGCGGAGCGTATCGGTGTGGGATGTGACTGGATCGATGCCGCCGAATGCCGCCGGCGGCTGCGCAATCGGGGCGTATTGCCGCGCTCGCATTGGCGACGGCGCGTGTCGCGCGCCTCGCAAAGCCTGATGGAGAAGATCGGATGGTAAAGTTTTGCGACGCCGCGACGCAGGTCGAGTTCGAACGAAACGGTTTTGTCGTACGCCGGATGCTGAGCGATGAAGAGGTCGTGCGTGCGCGTGCGCAGCTTACGGAAGTTTCGTCGGGCCGATCGTTCGACCGCAACGATTGCGAGGATAGTTACTATAACTCGATGTTCGAACGTGAACCCGAGTTTCAGGGACGGTTTCGCGAAGCAATGGCGGATATCTTTCATCCCAAGCTTGACGCGATGCTATCGGACACCCGCTATTTCGAGACGTCGCTGCTCTACAAACCGCCGAAGTCACGGGCGCTCAACGTTCATCAGCACGTTCCGCTGACCGAGCGTCCGTTCGAGCCATCGGTGTTCTGCTGGTGTGCGCTCGACGACTGCGACGAGGAATCGGGCACGTTGCTCGTCGTCCCGGGATCGCACTTGATCCTGCGCTTCCTGCGCACGCTTCAAACTGACGAGTTTTTCCTCGAATACCGCGACGAGCTGACTCGGCGTCATGCGGTTGCGGTGCCGGTCAAGGCGGGCGAGGCGATCCTGTTCGAGAATTCGCTGCTGCATGGTTCGACGCCCAACAGCAGCGGGCGGCCGCGTCCGATCGTGCTGACGATCGTCATGCACGAGGGAGCCACCCATATGCTGTATCATCATGACGCGACCGGCGAGGCGGTGATGATCGACAACGACTTCGACGAAATCCAGTGCCAGACGATGTTTCCAGGCGGGGCGGAGGTCATCACGGGTCAGGAAATAGGGCGCCTGCCTGCCTGGAATGACAAGCCTACGCTCGAAGAGTTCGAGACGCTCCTTGCACGCGGCGAGCGCGCGAACGAGACGTTCGACCCGCTGGCGCAGCTGCGAGCCGAACGTGCGGCAACGTGGCGTGGCAAGCTGTCGCGCGTCGTTGGCGGATTGCGGGCCTGATGCCGAAGGTCCTGCGCGACCGCGCACTTGCGCAGCAGTTCGATCGCGACGGTTATGTCGCGGTGCCGATGCTCGAACCACATGAAGTTGCCGAGCTGCTCGGTGCGCTCGCCCGTCTCGATCCGGCGGATGCCTGGGCGCCCGACGGGTCGGGACCGGCGATGAACAGCTATCACTGCAGCTTCCTCGACCGCGACAAGACCTACAAGCGCGCGGCATACGATCTGTTGGCCAAGGCGTTCAGTGGCGTCATCGCGCGGTATCTTGACGATTTCCGTGCGCTGTCGGCCAATTTCTACGTCAAGCCAACCGGCCAGGGGCTGATTCCGGTACACCAGAACTGGCCAGTGCTCGATTCACTCGATGCCACCTCGGTCACGGTTTGGTGCCCCTTGGTCGATGTCGATGCTCGCAACGGAACACTGCACGTCGTACCGGGAAGCCACAAGCTGCTGCCGCATATCGAAGGGCCGGGGTCGCTATCGTATTTCTCCGACTATCGCGATGCTCTCGACGAGCATCTCGTCGCCTTGTCAGCACCCGCCGGACACGGCTTCATCTTCGACGACAGCATCGTCCACGGATCGCCCGACAATCGCGCGCCTGACCCGCGCATTGCGGTCCAGATCACTTGCATTCCCACTGCAGCGCGGCCGGTGTTCTATTTTCGCGCGGACGACGAGGCGTTCGAGTTGATCGATGCCGACGTCGACTTCTATCTCGATAACAGCGTGGACGATCTCGTGGCGCGATCGGATGTGTGGGAAAGTCGGGCGAGAGTTGCTAGCCGCAACCGCCAGGTCGACAAGCGCGAGTTCACGCAGTTGCTCGAATGCAAGCGGCGCGGAGGATCGCCGCGGCAAGGATGGTGGGCTCGCCTGCTGGGAACGGGCAGGACGGTTAATGCCAGTTGACGTCGAGTACGACCATCTGGCGCATGTCGAGCTGATGGTTGGACTCGATCGAGGCCGGGCTATCGACGGTGACGGGGGTGCTTGCGTGACCCCAGCCCGAAAGCGCAACCGCAGTGCCAGATGCGCGGTCGGTAATGTAAAGTCTCAGCCTATAGTTACCCGGTGCGATGGGCAGCCGTTCGATCTCGCATTCCAGCGTTCCGCGCCCGGCAGCCAGGCTTCGCGGAGACAGGTCCTGCGCGGTGGTGACACATTGCTGGTTGTCGGCGGTCCACAAGCCAAAGCCCCAGATGACGTCGCGAAAATCTTCCTCTAGCGTATATTCGACCTTGATGCGCGCCGGCGCGCCAGTCCGTAGCCTGCCGCTATCCCCCCCGAAACCGATCAGACGGATCGCCGTCTCCTCGGCTGGGTTCGACCTCCACCGTCGGCATCGATCGCGCGATCATCTGTCGCACCGCCTCGACCGCTGCCCCGGTGAAGATAGCCCGTCCCGAGTTCGATCAAAATAGCGCGCTGGCACAGCGACTGGACCTGGAGAACATTGTGCGACGCCAACACGAGCGCGCCCCCCGCGCCGAGAAACTCCTCGATGAAGCGCGTACATTTTCTCTGAAAGGCAAGGTCGCCGACCGACAGGGCCTCGTCAACGAGGAGCACGTCCGGACGCGTCATCGCCGCCATCGCAAAGGCGAGCCGCGCGGTCATCCCGCTGCTGTACGAGCCGGTAGCGACGTCGAACGCCTCGCCTAGATCGGCAAAGGCTTCGACGTCTTGCAGGTACGCGCGCGCGACGTCGGCGGGTAGCTCGCGCAGCAAGGCAGCGAGGCCGACATTCTCGCGCCCCGACAGGAGCGGATTGAGACCGACGCCGAGCTCGATTACCGCCGCGACGCTGCCGTTCCGCTCAATCGAACCGGTCGTCGCCGGCAGCATCCCGGCCAGCGTCTTGAGCAGCGTGCTCTTGCCTGCGCCATTGTCGCCGATCACGGCGATCGCTTCTCCTGCATCGAGCGACAGGTCGATGGCCTCGAGCGCGTAGAACTCGCCGCGCCTCAGCCTGCTCCGTGGGCCGTGACGGACGATCGCGCCGACCGTATCGCGGCAGGCATAATATGCCGCGCGAGTAAGCGAGCGGCAGCGAATGACCGACACGTCGCGCGCGCGTATCCTCGGCTCGCTCATACTAACGGGGCCAGAAAATGGCGCTGGGCGAAGCGCAGCCATGCCGCCGCCAAGAGGAGTGAGATCACGACCGCAAGCAATCCCCAGGTAATTGTCGCGGCATCGACTGGCTGACCGGTTACGCTGGCACGCGCAGTGTCAATCCAGGGTGCCAGCGGATTCCAGGCGAGCAGGTCTAGCGTGTGGGTCCGGTAGAAGACAGGACTGGCGAGCATGCCAAGCGCGAGGGCAATCGCCAAGGCGCGACCGACATCGTCGATCAGAAGTCCCGGCAGCGCGGCAAACACCCCTATCGCCAGACCGGCACCGACCAGGCCGATGAACACCATCGGCAACGCGATCACGCTCGACGATATGCTCACGCCGAGCCATGGCAGGAGGGCGAGCAGGAATATCGCTCTGAGCAGCGAGGCGAAGGCGAGATCGAACAGGCCGACAACGATCGCCTGTTCTACCTTCATGCGTCCGCGCGCCAGTTCGGGGCGAAAGCCGGTGAATTGTCGCAGCGGCATCAGCACAGCGTCGGCAAACGCCTGCCAGAAAGTCAGGCCGGTGACGATATAGACCGGATAAGGCATGCCGACCGCAATGGCTCGCCCACCCCATCGGGTAGCCTCGATGCCAAATCCGATCGCCAGGACGATGAGCAGCGGCGCAAATATCCAGACGAGACCGAGCCAGTGGCGCCGCTTCCTCGCCTTGAGTTCAAGCAGGTAAAGCGGCCAGCCGACGCGCAACGCACTGGTCCATGCCGCGATTGCTCGGCGCAATGCCCCGACGCGCGGTTCGATCGCTTCGTTTATCGCCATCGCGTCATCCTCGCGGCCATGCGCGATAGAATGCCGGGCATGCTCAACCGGTCGTCGTCGTCGGCATCACAGGCGTCATCCGGGCACGCGCTTTCAGGCCGGACTAGCGTCAGCGGATCGAAATCCAGGCTCGCCTTGCGACCGAAAGCCAGCAGTTTGACGAACTCGGCTTCGGTAATCGCGCGATTGCGATTGGGCAGTGTGGCCACACGGTGCCATTGTTCGGGCCAAAGCCCCGTTCGAAGATAGTGAGCCATGCCGTCGCGCCGGTTGGTATCGACGACCGCAAACTTATCGTCTTCGGGCAGTATCGCAGCGGTGCGCATGTCCGCGCCGATGAAATTGGCAATCGCCGAAATGCGCATCGTCGGCGTCCGGTTGGCGCGGGTGCCGTGCAGGATGCTGTCTTCAAACAGCACCGCCTCACCAGGTTGGAGCGCGATATCGATAGCATAATGGTCGCGAACCCGTTCGGAGAAAGCCTCGAAATAATCGCCCGAATTTGCATGGCGTATGAAAGGCAGCAGCTGATGGCTCCGGGGGACCAGGCGAAACACACCCGGGCCCTCACATGCCTCGGACAGCAGCACCCAGCATCCTATGCGTCGCGCAAACGGGTCGATCGTTGTCGGCCAGTGCTGGTGCATCGGCGTCGCCGCCGCCCCGGGCGCCTTGATCGCGACGCTCGTGTAATGGCAGCGCGCCTCGACGAGCAGCGCCGCCAAGTGCGGCGCGACCGTGTCCCAGACGATGCTGGCCGACCGGATCGCCAGATCGCGGTCGGGGTCGATCAGGCCGAGATACCAGTTCGATTGCGGCTGGTTGGCCACGACTCCGCTGGGATATAGCGCCGCGATATCGCGCGCGACATCGCGCGCGTCGCCTGCGGAAAGCAACCGGACGACGGCATAACCGTCATGCGCCAGCGCACGCTCAAGGTCGGGATCGGCGCAGCGCGGTTCGTCGCGCAACGCGCATATCGGGTTACCGCCGACTGCGAGCCCAGAGGTCATAAGCACGTCATTGCTGCAACGCCGATCCTTGCTCACCGCCCGATAGGCACTCGACCATCGTCATGCCGCGCAGCTGCTCTGAGCGCACTCCGGTTGCGCACCGAGACCATCGCGCCGAGCACCCAACGCAGACTGCGTGGGGCGAGGCCGCTCCACACCAGAAAGGCGAAGTGCGGAAACGAAAAAGGGCCTCGTCGGGCTCGATCAATACCCATCCACTCGCGCCAGGCGTCCGAGCGGTGGCCGGCGCGAACCTGAAGGGCGGCGCGCTTCTGGAGATCTTCCAGGTACAGCTTGTCCGGCGGGGTTGCCGGACCGCTACTGCCGTCGATAAGGTGCTCGTAGTCGCCATCGCTCCGAGCCGCCGCGCAGCAACGGTCGAGGAGTGCGTGCTGTGCGGCGATCGTCGCACGATCGGAAGTTAAGCGGTTGCTCGTCGTCGCCGAGCGATAGCGATAGAGCGGCTCAAGCAGCACCACCATCCTGCCAAGCCCGCCGAGCCGGTGGAACAGGTCAGCATCCTCCCAATAGGCACACGCTTCGCGATAGCCGCCTGCCGCATCGAACGCGCGTTTGCGGATCATCGTCGACCCGTGAGCGAAGGGAAAGCGTAATGGGCGCGAATCCAGCGTCGATGAATAATCGGGCGGCCGAATGGTTCGGTTGCCGGCGTCTATGCCTAACCAAAGCGATCCAATCAGGACTATCTGCGGGTCGGCATCAAGGACCGCGAGTTGCTTGGCAAGTCGGGTTGGCAACGCGACATCGTCGGCGTCCATACGCGCCAAGATGTCGGTCCGGGACATGGCGACCACCCAATTGCTGGCTCCTACCGGACCACTCGCGACGGACCGACGGGCAAGCCGGATTCGCGGATCCTGTTGAGCCCAATATTCCAGTCGCTCACTCGAACCGTCGTCCGATGCATCATCGCCGATTACAAATTCAAAATCGCCAAATGTCTGCCCAAGAACAGACTCAACCGCGGCATCGAGAAACGGCATGGCATTGCGAACAGGCATGACTACGCTCACGCGGGGCGAAGTCACCACGCATGACCCTGGCGGGAGGGTGACGATGCAATAAGTCGTGGCGGCCGGAAGAAGAAGTAAGACGCCGCAACGGTCATAGCCAATCCCTGTCCATATCGCGTCGCGCCCAGCGCTCGCGATAGCCTGCCGTCAGTGTCTGGCCTACATCATTTACCAGCGCAACAGAGTCCACCCCTCGCGCGACATCTCCCAATGGTCGGCTGGGTCGCGAAGTGTTCGGATGGCTGCATTGCATGGAAGCAACCGGCAAACCTTTCCGGAAAAGGAACAGTTTGATGTTGACCGCTCCCGGCGATGTATTGACACCTTCCGGGTTACATGTTGTGATCGCCGATCTTGGGCAATGATCGTGGGGGGGCGGCTAAGGCCATGATTGTTGTCACGGGTTCTGCAGGCTTGATCGGGCGCGGTATCGTGGCGTTGCTCCGTCGGCGCGGGATGGCGGTTCGCGAATTCGACATCCGCACGGACCCGCGTCACGATACGCGCGATAGAGCTGCACTCGGCGAGGCGCTGAAGGGGGCGACGGGAGTCATCCACCTTGCCGCGATTTCGCGCGTCGTATGGGCGCAGCGCAACCCGGTTCTGGCCCAGGAGGTCAATGTCGAGGCGCTGCGCGGTCTGCTCGAGATCGTCGCTGGCATGAAATCGAAACCGTGGCTCGTCTTTGCCAGCAGCCGCGAGGTTTATGGCGAGCAGGATCGGCTGCCGGTGCACGAGGACGCGGCGTTCCGGCCGATGAACCATTATGCGCACGGTAAGCTCGCTGGCGAAACCCTGGTCGAGGCGGCCAGGGAAGCAGGGATTCGAACGGCAATCTGTCGACTTTCCAACGTTTTCGGATCGATAAAGGACCATAGCGATCGCGTCGCGGTGGCCTTTGCTCGATCCGCGGCGCTGGGCGGACGACTGGTCATCGAAGGCGGTGAAAACTGTTTCGATTTCACGATTGTCGATGATGTCGTGCGCGGACTTGGCCTCGTGGTCGACGCGATCGACGTCGGCGAAAGCCTGCCTCCGCTGCATTTCGTTTCGGGACGCTCGACGTCGCTGTTTCAACTGGCGGACCTGGCGCGCCAGTTCGCGCGTCGGCCGTTGTCGATCGCCGAAGCACCATCGCGAAGCTTCGACGTCTCTCGCTTTTGCGGGGATCCCGAGCGCGCGCGCGCGCTGCTCGGCTGGCAGGCCGAAATCGATCTTGAGCGCGGATTCTCCGCAATGGTCGATGGCTTTATCGCTTGCGGACACGATGCGTCGAATGCGCACTGGCTCGATTGCCTGAAGGGCTCCGCAGACGCGGAAGTCGCCGCCATCTGATGTGGACGGTTCGAAACCCAGCCCCCCGGCGGTTTCCAGGCGGGACATTATTCGCACACTCGAAACCCGGTCCCGTCGAACCAACGCGGCTGGTGCCTGTCGGTCGAGAAGGCATTTAGGCTTTTGTCCGAAGCGAAATCGACAGCGTCGATAGGCTCTACCGGTGCCAGGTCGGACGAACCGGCAAACCCCGCACGCAAATGGCTCGCTAGAACGCGGGCGAATACCTGGTGGTACCAAAAGCTTCCGCCGGTGCTGGGGGTTTTCTACGCGACGGCATATCGCAGCGGGACCGCGCTCGTCGATCTCGTGATACCGTTACTGGCTTTGCTGGGATCGCTTGCGGTGGGGGCTGCCTTCGTCAGCCTGATCAACGACTATACCGACCGCGCGGACGACCACGCCGCGGGCAAGGCCAACCGGCTGGGCGACCTGCCGCCGTCGGGAGTACTGCTGCTCGTCGCGACGACGATTGCCATGGGCCTCGGTTTTCTCTGGCAGTTCTCGGACCGCCCGTGGCTTGCTGCCACCTATCTTGCGGCATGGGTTGTATTCACCCTGTATTCGCTTCCGCCGATCCGTCTCAAGGCGCGCGGGCTAGCCGGCGTCCTTGCCGACGCAACCGGCGCTCATCTGCTCCCGACATTGCTCGCCTTGCTCCTCGTTTGGCCCCCAGCCACGCTTATCGCCGATCCGCTGTGGACCGGGACGGTGCTGACGTGGAGCCTGGCTTACGGCCTGCGCGGCATCCTGTCGCATCAGCTGCTCGACCTTGCCAACGATCGCGCCGTTGCGCTCGGCACTTTTGCCGTGCGCTTCGGTGAGCTGCGTATTCGTCGCGTCGTGCGCGGGCTGTTGTTTCCGATCGAATTTACCGCCTTGATCGTGATTGCCCTTCAGGTCGGCAGCGCGGCGGGACTGCTGTCGCTGACGCTTTATGCCTTTTTCGTTCTGGCCAAGGCCGAGCGGTTCGAACAGCACCCGATCCTGGTCGCGCCGGCGCCGCGATCGGTGATTGTGCTCGGCGAATATTACGAGTTGTTCCTGCCGCTCGCGGTGTTGATGGCGGCGGTCGTCGCGCATCATGCAGATGTCGGGGTGCTCGCCGCGCACGGCTTGCTTTTCTGGCGGGGGTATGCGCGTCTCGTCCACGACCTGGTCAGACTTCCGAGATTTATTCTTGGCTAGGCTAATCGACCATATCCGCGCCCTGCTGGGGAAGCGCTCAGCGCCAGTTACGGCGCCAATGCGCGATGCGCGGGGTGGGCACACGCCGCACACGACGCAAGGTGTACGCAGTTATTACGAGGCAATGACGCCTGCTTACCTCGAAGGCTTCGGCCCGGTCTTCCAGGGCAGCCGCCCCGATTCGACCGAGGAGCTGCTCGATTATCTCGCCGACGCGCTCGACCTGGAGCCGGGCATGCGCGTGCTCGATGCGGGCTGCGGTATTGGCGGTCCTGCGATCGGCATCGCCCAGCGCCGCGAGGTCACGATTGATGGTATGACGTTGGCCCAGGTGCAGGCGGATCAGGCGCAGATCCGCATAGATGAGGCTGGCCTGGCCGATCGGGTTCGCATTACCCAAGGCGACTTCGCGACGATTGGTGAGCTTTATCCCGAACCGGTTTTCGACCGGGTGATGTTCCTCGAATCGCTCTGCCATGCCGAGGATTATCGTATCGTGCTGGCGGGCGCCTATCGCGCGCTCAAGCAGGGGGGAGCGCTCTACATCAAGGACTTTTACGCGGTCGACCATCGAAGCCGCCCTGCCGTTCGCCAAGCTCAGGCGGGCGATCTCGCCAAGCTCAATGCGCTCTATCACATGCAGGTGCCCGACCTCGCTTCGCTAGTCGACGTGGTCGGCGAGCTCGGCTTCCTGATCAGGTTTGTGCGCATGCCCGAATTTGAATCGACCTATCGCCACTGGGCGAGATACGAGCAGATCGCTCAGCGCAGTTGGAACCCGACCAGCGGCCAGCCTGGGGAAGTCATCCAGGGGGTGGAACTGTTTTGCTGGAAGGTCTGACAGCAGGCCGATTGACCACCATCGGCGCGCGGCTCGATCGCGATGGCGGGATCGGCGTCGGTTTTGACACGCTGCGTGTCCTGATCGCGCTGAGTGTCATCTTGTGCCACCAACAAACCGCTATGTTCGGTACGCCATGGCCGCAGACGCGCTGGGGCTGGCTGGTCGGCACCACGTTGATGCCGGCGCTTTTCGCGATGGCGGGATTTCTCGTCGCCGGGAGCGCTACCAGGCTTACGACCGGGCAATTTTTCGTCAATCGTGGCCTCAGGATATTTCCCGCACTGATTACCGAAACGGTTTTGTGCGCGCTGATCCTCGGCCCGATTTTTACCGAGCTCCCGCTCAAGGACTATTTCCTGAACTGGGGTTTCATCAAGTATTTCACCAATATCGTGGGATGGGTGAACTATAACTTGCCGGGGGTGTTCGCGAGCAATCCGCAAGGCGGGGTCAACTGGTCGTTGTGGACAATACCCTATGAGCTGAGCTGCTATGTGATCGCCGCGATATTGGCGCCGTTGCTCGTCGGACGGCGCAGCTTCGCGATTATCGGCCTGGCCGTTTTATGGATATTGGCGACCGGACATTTCTGGGACCACCCGCCGAGCACCGAACAGGAAAGCCTGCGCGCCCTAATCTCCGCGTTGTTCGAGGGGAGGGGCCCCGGCCTCTATTTCACCTTTCTGCTCGGTTACGGTGCATACGGTCTGCGTCATCATATTCCCTATCACCCGCTGCTCGGTGCAGCTTGTGCGGCGGTACTTGTCGGCTTTGCCGCGTTCGCGCCGCTGGAAAACCCCTCTTACGGCCTCATCGCATGGGTCCTGATCGTTTATCTGACGCTGTTCACTGGTGTGACCCGGCTGCCGCGATTGCCGATTCTGGGCCGCGGCGACTATTCATACGGCATCTATCTCTATGGCATCCCGGTCCAGCAGGCGGTTCGCGCCACCTTTCCGTCGATCCAGAATTCGGTCGTGCTGTTGATCATCGTCCTTGCCTGCCTGATCCCGCTGGCGATGTTTTCGTGGCACACCATCGAAAAACCGGCGCTGGCCTTGCGCAAGCGCTTCTCGTTCATCATCCGCGCCCGCGGCATCGCCCCCGGGGTCGACAGCAAGGTGTCAGCGCCACCGGCGGTTTGCAATGCCCACGGCGAAGTGCTCAGCTTTGGTGAAGCCGGAGACGCTCTGTCGCTGTGCGAGATACCCGATGATCCGAATTCAGATGTCGTTGATCGGCGAGCGGCGACGACCCGTTAAAGCAGTCGTAAAATTGACGCCGTTGCCGACTGTAGGTTGCCATCTGACGCGGAAAATCAAACGTCAGCTTCGCCTGCTAGGCGAATGTCAGCAGAACGTCCGCTTCCGGCGCAATTGCGGACATTGACATCGGGGAGCTAAGGCGTCTCGTGATAGAGTATACAATCAAATCAAACGTAGCTGGCGGAGCGGGTGGAAATCGAACTAACCATACAACGATCTGATGAACCTACGAATATTCAGGGTCGTTCTTAACTATACCCCCACCGATACCCCGAGTTAAGCCAGCGATAATGGAAGCGTGCCGGGCTCCGCTTGCTTTCCTCGCATGTTTCTGTTTGCCTTGCGATCGGCCGACGGGATCCCAACTTTACCAATGCCCGATCCAGATAGGATCGATGTTTTATTGGTGCGAACCGACGGTGCTCGCCCACCGCGTTAAAGCGTTGCCCGATCCAAGGGCGGCAAGATCTTCTTTTTGGCAATGTTCTCAAAACAACATCAGTCTGGGGTAGTGAAGAACCTGAGCCAGCAACATTGCGTCAGTTTGAGACAATAAAGATGCACTGACATGTGCATTCGGAATTTGCTTTTAACAATATTAAATTCGGATTAACTATCCCCATCGGCGAGCCTGTCGGGTTTATCGCCGGCTCGGGGAAACTCTTCAAATTGAACAGATTTCTCCATTGGAAAGGCTGTATCATGACAATGCATCGAGTCGCGGCGCATGCCGCAATCATACTGATCGCAAGTGGGACATTTTCCGGAGTAGCTCATGCGGGGGTGGATCCGATCTACGGAACCGATCCCGTTCTCGACCAGGCGTGTTCGGATCTGCAGAAACCGTCGGACAGTTCGGGGTTTGTCAGCTTTGCGGACAACATCCAGAATACCGGCAGCAGCTCGGTCACGGAAAATCTGGGCCTGATTTCTGTAGCTGGCAGCGGCACGCCGCAATCGACGTGGAGCGGGTTCAACAACGCCCATGTCAACGGACAGAGCGTCAACATTCACGCCTATGGTAACCTCACCGTGGTCTACCCGGCATCGGTCGAAACCTACGAGACCAAGACAACAACAACGACGACGCGCTCGTCGAGCTGTCACGTTCACAAGCTGGATGCAGGCGCACCGCAAGATTCGCCTCATCCCGGTTACAGCATCGCACCGACGGGATTGCAGACCACCGACACCGTGTCGGCGACCGAAACGACTGTGACCTATGGTACGAACAGCGTGATCGTCCCCGGCCCGTGGACCGATCCCAATGCCAGCACCAGCGGCGACCAGGTCGTCATCTGCATTTCGCCCGGAAAGAAGCCCGGCAACTGGCGCGAACAAAACGGCTATGACGGCAGCCTCGGCACCTGCAGCCGCGCCTGGTACGACACGCTCGGCTCGACCCCGTCGGTATCGCTTCCGTCAACCTGACGCGATCCACAGCGGACTGAATAGGGGCGGTCCGGCGGGCCGCCCCTTTGGTTTTTCAGAACACCTTCCGGAGCGACAGTTTCACGCTGCGTCCGATCGGGTCGATGAGATAGGGCTGATAGCTGAACGGCGTCGCGCCATTTTCGTCGACCACCCTCTGGCGCGAATTGAAGACGTTCGAGATTTCGAGCGAAATTCGCGCGCCCTTCGCCAACGGGCTGTCGGGCAGTTGCGGCCCGAGATTGGCGAACATCTTGAGGTCGAGGCGCGCCCGCGGCAGGAAGCGGAGCTGGCTCGGTGCCGCTGCGGTGCCCGAAGCGATCCTGGTTTCGTCGGTCCAGTTGCCATCGAGCTGCGCACCGAATCCGTGCCGATAGACCGCTGAGCCGAATTCGACCGTGTGACGCGGAACGCCGCCGCCATAGCCGATCGCGGCGCCATCGAGCAGGTCGACGACGGGCAGGCCCGGCCGTAAAAGACGGGTGCTCGACAACGCCCAGCCGTGGATCGCGTAAAGGTTGACCCTGGTGCCGGGCGCTAGGTCGGGGTCGGCGCCCGGTGTCTTGCCCTCAGTCAGGCCAAAGGTTTCGGTGTAGGTGAAGCCCCATCGCAGCTGTTCGTGCCTGACCTGCGAAACGCCGACGATCCGCGCATCGACCCGGACCAGCCGGCCGGTGGCATCACGCTGGAAGCGATCGGGAAAGGCTGCCTGGACCTCGGCATTCACCGGCGGCAATGCGGCAAAGGCGTTGCTGCTCTTCACCGCCAGATATTCGGCGTTGATGCTGAGGTTGCTGGACGCGAATGGCATGGCTAGCGCGCTCAGGCTGGTCGTGCGCCTTGTCTCGATCGCGACATCGCGATTTCCGCCGGTGACATAGGAAACGACGGCGCTCTCGCCGTGGATGAAGTCATAGATCCGTACTCCCTCGGTGACGACGACCGCGTCGCTCAGGACATTCGGGGGTGGCGCAATGTCCTCGCGATTGACCGATGCACGCAGCGAAATCTCCGGGATCGGCTGCCACGTCAGGCCCGAGCCATATTCCTTCAGCGTCTTCGCATCGGTAACGCTGCGCAGCGCGCCAGACAGTTCGAGCCCGACCCCGCCGATGGGCGATGAGCCGGCCGATCCCAACAGGGGAATCACCAGGCCCAGCCGGGCGCTGGCCTCGTCGCGATCGAAGCGCGACGTGCTGTCGATGTCCGTGCCGGACGTGGATGAGCGGCTGTGGTTGCTCCGCCATTCCAGCCTCGCCGCGACATTGACCGGACCGCTGGGAAGCGAGAACGGCGATCCGTTGGCCATCAGCGTGTTCGAAATGATCGTGCTGCGCGAACGCGATGCCTGCCTTCGGATATTGCCCAGCAAATCGGCCGGATAGGGACCGAAAGGGTCGAGCACCCCCGCCGTGACCGCGCCTTGCACGCTGGTCAGGTCATGGCCCAGTTGGCTGTCGGTCCGTGTATCGCGCAGCGTCAGGTTCGAATTGAGCGACAATCGCCACCGTCCGCGCTGTGCGTTGACGATGGTGGCGATGACCAGGCTGTCGCTTTCCTGCGATTGCGCCAACGCGTCGCCGAAATATCGCGCCAGCGCGACGTCGGTCGTGAACGGGCTGAACGGCGACGTCGCCGGAACCAGCAGCAGCGCGCCGGGCAGGCCGCTGAGTGCGTCCGATTCGGAATGTTCGGCGGTGGCGTTGAGAGATACCGTCGTCCGGCCGAATATCTGTGTCGCATTTGCATTCGCAGAGAAGACCCTGCGGCGCGGTGCTAGCGTCCTGAATGAGCCGGTATCGGTGATATTGGGTCGGTTTGCGCCCGCGGCGAAATTCGTCAGCGTGTATCCGCCCGACGGCGGCACCGCCGCGACCAGGACCGGAAATCCTGCCAATGCGCTCAACGCGGGATCGATCTGCGCCGTGCTGGCGGGATAGGGAAGGACGTTGCCGATCGCGTCGTACGCCACGGCATCGGGGTTGCGGGCAATATCGCGCTCGCTTTCCGGCAACGGGTCGGCCAGCTTTGCCCGCAGCACGAGGCTGCGGCGGTTTCCGCCCGATAACTTGAGCAGGTTGACCTCTGTCTCGCCGGCAAAGGCACCTCCGGCGGTGGCCTTTTCGCCCGCACCCAGCAAAGTGATCTGGCGGTGATCGGGCTTGATGACGATATTGACGACCCGGCGCGTCGGTCTCTCGCCCAGTGCCGCTGCCGCTCCTCGCGGAAGGACCTGAATCCTGCTGACCACTTCGGTCGGCAGGTCCGATATCTCGTTCAGCCCGGATGCCGGCGCACCATTGATCAGGATGACCGGTTGATCGTCCGTGGCGTTGAAACGCAGGACGACCTCGCCAAGAAGTTCGCCGACGGTATCGAAGCCGTAGGAAGCTATGCCATTCTCGTCGAGTTCGGACTCCGCTGCCATCCCCGCCAGGACCGCATTGGGTTTTTTCCCGTAGACAATGATGTCGCTGCCCGAACGATTGCCCACGCCGGTCTGGCCCGACTGGGCGAAGGCGACGGCAGGCAGGCCCAGCAGTACGGGGCAACCTGCAATCAGCCAGGCGCTGGCACTTCGGGTCCCCTTCATCGGACGTTTTTATCACGAAACCGCAATCCGCCAATCAAAATGAGTCATCGATCTCCACAGGCAAGCTGCGCGACTGTGTAACTATGTGATAATCCGGCAATTACTGAGTTCGGATCTCGTCCGGGAGGTAATGCAAGTGCATCGGCCTTGCCGGGGACTTGGAATCTGTCCGAATTCGTCGGTGGGGCGACCGTGCCGTATTGCGGCGCAAGACCGGCCGGTAGGCGGCATTTCGGTCGAGGCAACCTTTCCTTTACCTTGGGTGTTTACCCTTTCGTGATGGATCGACGCCGGTCCACATGCGAGAGGGTTCCAGATGCAGTCGATTTTGCCCGCCTTGTCGCGCCGCCTTTACGCCAAAAGTGTCGCGGCGGTCGCTGCGCTCGAACATTCGATGAAGTGGGTCGTCGCGGCCTGGGTCGCTGTCATGTCGATGCTGTGCGGACTGCGCGTCGCCTTCGCCGCTTCGCCGGTCGACAGTCTGCGTTCGGGTCTCGAGACGGGCATACCCTATGTCCTGATTGTCGCCGCTCCGGTGGCGGTATTCCTGTTCGCCTGGGAATTGATCCCGCGAAATCGCCTGATCGGTCAGCCACAGGTCCGCCTGGCGCGGATTGGCAAGTGGCGCTCGGTCGATTGCGTGACCGCACGCGACCACCGCCTGTTCGGGCCGACTGGGTTAATGGCATCGTTGCTCATCGGCATGTTGATCAACGTGCCGCTGCGGTCGGCCGAGTTTCTTGCCGGCGTGCCTGCGGTCAACGGCCATTCCCCCGACTGGGCCTATGCGATCTTTACCGCAATGACCGCCGACCTCGTCCTGATGAACTGCCTTTACGTGTTCGCTTTCGTTCTCGCGATCCGAAACGTGCCTTCATTTCCGCGCTTCCTGCTGCTGGTCTGGGGGATCGATATCCTGTCGCAGCTCGGCATCGCGCAATGGGTCGTCCATGCCGGGCCGGTGCCGGGATCAGTCGCCGATGCCCTGGCAGAATTGATCGCGGGCAATATCAAGAAGACTCTGATCAGCGCGGCGATCTGGCTGCCGTACCTGATCCTGTCGGACCGCGTGAACCTGACCTATCGCGGACGTGTTCGTGCCTGACCAGCGCCGTGCGTAACAACGAGCCGGGTTAAGCTGCGATAGAGCCCGGCAGGCGTCCACAGCCGATGGGCCCCCAAAGCCTGCGCCTCCCGCCCAACCTCCTCTGTGAACCGACCGGTGCGGCTCTGTCGCGCGGGCGCGTGACCTCGGCTTCTCTTAATCAGAAAATGCCAGATCGGGCTGCCACGAGATCATTTAGTTATATAACGAAGGTTATATCTGAATGATTCGTTGCCCATTTTTCCTAATTTTATGCTATTGTTACTTATGGTTAACGAAAAACTCTAACAAGCCGTTGTTAATTCAGATTAATTTTTAATTATTGACTTAGGTTAGCGTTCGGAGCCTCCTTATCCGGTTCCTGGGGGAACGGAACGATATTCAGGGGTGGGTATCCCGCTTCACTTTTTTGTTCCCCGGACGGGCAGTTGCGCCCGAACTGAAGAATGAAAGGGAAATGCAATGAGGGATTTTATCAAGACATTCATGATCGATGACAGCGGCGCTTCGGCTGCCGAATATGCGCTGATCCTCGCCATCGTCGGCACGGGCATCGCTTTGGCTGCCTTTACGCTGGGCGGGACCATCAGCGGCTCGATGACTAATGCGTCTGACTGCATCAAGAGCACTAACGGTACTTGCTAGTAGAGCGTCGCATATATGCCCCGCCGCACGACGGTCCGCGGCGGGGCATTTTGCCTTTGAACCAATATTAATCGACTGAACTGAACGCGCGACAAGACGAACGCAAAGATACATTCGCACAGGAAACCGGGGGGTTGATGAAACCATGACGGCCAATCGCAACTGGATCGTGATCGCGGTCGCATTATTGCTCGGCGTCTTTGCCGTCATCGTCGCCAATGCCTGGCTCAGCGGCAGCGAAAGCCGCGTCGAACAGACAGGCACAGGCCAACCGCATGGTCCGCGTCGCCGTCGCCGGCATCGCAATGGAATACGGTACCCCGATCAACGAACAGAACGTCCGCCTCGTGCCCTGGCCCGAGGATTCGGTGCCGCAAGGCGCCTTCGATTCGACCAAGGATCTGATCAATACCGTCGAACCGCGCGTCGTGCTGCGGCCGATCGCCGTCGGTGAGCCGATCCTCGCATCGAAGATAACCGGGGTCGGTGGCCGCGCAACGATCTCTGCCATCCTCAAAAAGGGCATGCGCGCCGTCGCCGTCCGCACCAGCGACGTATCCGGCGTCGCCGGTTTCGTCGTTCCGGGCGACAGCGTCGATGTCCTGATCACGCGCACGCCACCCGCCGAAGGGTCCGGTCGCGACCAGCAGATCACCGATATCCTGCTGCAGAATGTCCGCGTCATCGCGGTCGATCAGAACGCAAGTGACGGCAAGAGCGACCCGGTCGTGGTCAAGACCGCCACGCTCGAGGTCGATCAGATCGGCGCGCAGAAACTGGCGCTCGCGCAGCAAGTCGGGTCGCTGTCGCTGGCGCTGCGCAATCCTGCCTTCCAGGAACCACAGCCCGTCATGACAGTCAGCACCGAAGACCTGCGCGACGGGATTTTCGCCGGATCGTACAACAGCCAATCGGGCGGTTTTTCCGCGGGCGCCGGCGACGACTTCGTGTCCGCACCGGTCTACCGCCCGCGCCGCGTCGTTCGCCGCTCGCCGCCTCGCGCTGCGGCCCCGGCACCGCCCCCGCCGCCCAAGCCGATTACCGTGGAAATCGTGCGCGGTACCGGATCGACCAATTACGAGGTGAAACGCGATGTTCGCTAACCGCAATCCGGGCCTGCGTGCCCTTTTTATCGCCTCTACCATGCTCGCGCTCGCGACGCCCCCCGCGCCCGCACTGGCGCAGGATTATGCCCTCGACAACGGCTATGCGATGCACGGCGGACAGCTCGAAGTCCCGCTCAACAAGAGCCAGGTGGTGACTGTCGACCGGCCCTTCGCCCGCGCCTCGATCGGCAACGAAGAGATCGCCGACATCATGCCACTGACCAACCGGTCGCTGTACGTCCTTGGCAAGAAGATGGGCACCACCAGCCTGACCATCTTCGACAGCAACAACCGCGTGATCTCGGTGATCGACGTCGCCGTCGGCCCCGATGTCCTGACGCTCCGCCGCCAGCTCGGCGAACTCCTCCCCAACGAACCGATAGGCGCGAAGATTTCGAATGAATCGGTAATCCTAACCGGCATCGTCACCAACGCGGTGGCGATCGATCGTGCCGTTCAGCTGGCCCAGACCTATGCCGGCGACAATGTTGTCAACATGATGTCGGTCGGTTCCTCGCAGCAGGTCATGCTCGAGGTGCGCTTTTCCGAGATCAATCGACAGGCGGCCAAGCAGATCGGGTTCAGCTCGTTTTTCAACAATGGCGGGCGCTTTGATGGCGCCATCGGCAACGGCGCCAGCGTTGTGCCCGATACCACCGGCCAGGGCGTGATCAAGCTCGATTCGATCCTTGGCAGCTTCGGTATATTCCGCCGTGCCTTCGGCGTCGCGGGCCTCGACATCACGGGTATTCTCGACGCGCTCGAAAGCAAGGGGCTGGTAAAGACGCTGGCGGAACCCACGCTGGTCGCATTGTCGGGCGAAACCGCATCGTTTCTTGCCGGCGGCGAATTTCCTGTCCCGGTCTCGCAAGGTGGTAACAGCAACAACAATGGTGGCGGCGGCAACATCACGGTTGAGTTCAAACCGTTCGGGGTCAGCTTGGCCTTCACTCCGACGGTGCTGGCCGATGGGGTGATCAACCTCGTCGTCGAGCCGGAGGTAAGCTCGATCGATCCATCGGCGTCGATCACGGTCAACGGGCTGCGCATTCCCGGGTTGCAGACGCGCAGGGCAAACACCGTGCTCGAACTGCGCGACGGTGAATTGTTCGCGATAGCCGGCCTGCTGCGCAAGGACTTCAACACCACCGTGCGGCAGGTGCCGTTGCTCGGTTCGCTGCCGATCATCGGGGCGCTGTTCCGCTCGACGGGCTTCCAGCGCGGCGAGACCGAACTGGTCATGGTGGTGACGCCGCGTCTGGTTCAGCCGTTCAAGGCCGACCTCGTCGCGTTGCCGACCGACCGCGTCGCCGATCCTAACGAGGCCGAACTGTTCCTGCTTGGTCGGACGGACAAGGCGGTCGGCATCGACCCGACAAAACCGCGCGCGCCGCCGCCCGAGGCATTGGCTGCGCAGCGCGCGGCGGCAGCAACTGCCCAGACAGCCGAAGCGATCACCGAAGAGGACAGCGGTTATGAATATTGACCATCCGCGCTTAGTCATCCTGACCGCCGGTCTCGCGCTCTGCGCGGAGGGTGGATGCACGCCTATCGACGTCGGCATGGGCGACTCGCTCAAGCACAATTACGCGCTGCAAATCGTCGATCCTGATCCTCTCTATGACGACGATGCGACCAGCGATGGCGAGCCCGCCGCAGGCGCGGTCGAACGCTATCGCACGGATAAGGTGAAGAAGCCGGTGTCGATCAAAACCACGACGGGCGGCAGTGGCGCCGGCAGTGGCGGTGGAAGTTCCGGGGGACGTTGAGAGCTATCAGGCAAGAGAGGAATATTGTCGTGTACGGGTACGGACTGGGTGCATGGAGGCGGGATGAAACCGGTGCGGTAGCGGCGACGGTTGCATTGTCGCTTTTCGCGCTGGTCGCGGCGGGCGGTATTGCTTTCGATTACGCCCGTTTGGCGACGATGGACACCGAATTGCAGAATGCTGCCGATCATGCCGCACTTGCCGCAGCGACCCAGCTCGACGGCGAGGCCGGGGCTACCCAGCGGGCAGAGGAAGCGGCCAACAACCTTGTTGCCAACGACACGCTGTTTGCCAACGACGGGGGCGATCGCAACGTGACCATAGCCACTGTCGCCTTTTACCAAGACAAGGCCAAAAACCAGCTCGTCACGCGCGACGACGCGAGCACGACCGACGATGCGCTGGCCAATTATGTCGAAGTCACCGTGGGGGCGCGCACCGCAGTCTATGCGCTGACGCCTGTGGTCGGCGCGCTCAATTCGGGGGCGATTGATGCGAAGGCCTTTGCTGGCTTGGGTTCGTCGATTTGCAAGGTTCCACCTCTCATGTTTTGCAACCCGCTTGAACCGCTGAACAATACCGACGTCTACCTGACCTATGACGCCGATGGAGAGAAGGGCGTGGGCAATCGCCTCGTCGCCAACGATTCCTATACCCCGGGATCGTTCGGGTTCCTCGAAACCAATTTCGGGTCGGGTGCCAATGCCCTGCTGGCGGCACTTGGATGGAACACGCCCAAAGGCGATTGCGCGCCGGTCGACGGAGTGGAAATCAAGAACGGCATGAATGCGTCAGTGATGGACGGATTCAACACCCGGTTCGATATCGATACTTCCGGAAACAGCTGTCCTTCGATCGGTGGGCAGGCCGGGGTTTGTTCGCCATCAGTCAATGTCCGCAAGGACCTCGTCCGTGGCAATGCTTGTGGAATAACGGGCAATGGCTGGGAAGAAAACGACGCAAGTTCGAGCGATTTTGCCAGCAAGCGTTATCGACCGACGTCGGCGAGCGTCTATCCCAGCACGGTTACCCCCCAGATCATGGGCCATCCCCGCGACCTTTGCCATGCATTCAATGATGTCGGGAATTGTACGCTCGGCCGGGTTGGTGACGGGCGATGGGATATCAATGCGTATTGGCGGTCCAACTACGGCGCCGATTACAACAACGAGATCAGCAGCGCCGACCCACCTGTCGGCTATGGCTCACAACCCAAGGGCTATCCTACACGTTACCAAGTCTATCAGTATGAGATAGACCATCTGTCAACGATCGGTACTCCCACGCCAGGCGCGGCTGGAAAGACCGCGTACAGCCAGCCGGTGGCGGGCAAGTGCCTGGCCACGGCATCCTCGCCATATGGCATCGTTCCTGGCGGTATTTATCCCGATCGCCGACGAATTTCGGCAGCGGCCTTAAACTGCAACGCGCTCAAGGCGAAATACGGCAATATCAACAATACCGAGCTGGAGGTGACGACATTCGTTGATCTGTTCCTAGTCGAGCCATCCTATTCGCGAAGCAAGTGCAAGGGCGGCGGGACCTGCGCAACAAAATATACCGACAAGACCGATATTTACGTAGAAGTCATTGGTGCGACCAAGGCGGGCCTCAATGCCACGGTTGGACAGGTTACGCGCCGCGACGTGCCGTATCTGATCGAATAGCCGATATGCGAAACATCTTTCATATCTTACCCGATCGCAGCGGGGCAGCGGCAGCTGAGATGGCGCTCGTTTTACCAATCCTGATCATCCTCATCTTTGGTTCGTTCGAGCTCGGCAACTACTTCTGGAAGGAACATGTCGTCGAGAAGGGAGCGCGCGATGGAGCGCGTTTCGCCTCCCGGCAGGGGTTCGATAAATATAGCTGTTCCGATGTCGATCCGACGGTAGCGACCGCGATCAAGAACGTTACGCGGACCGGCATGCCGGCAGGCGGTACAGCACGGGTTAGCGGCTGGACCGACGCCGACATCACCATCACGGTGGCGTGCGACGCCAGCGTGACAACCGGAATCTATCACGGATCGACAAGCGGTGCTCCCGTCGTGACGATCACGACCACTTTGGCCTATCCATCCCTATTCGGCGCGATCGGCATCGATGCGACATCGCTTACGCTCAATGCTCAATCGCAAAGTGCGGTGATGGGCGTATGAAACAGCCTCGCATAATTGTCGATATCGTAGGCTCATCGGCCGCCGAATTTGCGCTCGTTTTGCCGCTTCTGATGATTTTCATCTTCGGGATTATCGATGCCGGCCGAGTGATGTGGGAATGGAACCGAGCGGAAAAGGCAACGCAGATGGGCGCGCGCTATGCGGTGACCACCGACCTCGTTCCGGCCGGGCTCGGCAGCTACCAGTTCGCCAGTACCGGAGGGCTGGTCCAAGGAGAGCCGGTGCCTCAAGCCAATTTTCCCGGAGTCCGATGCACATCAAACGGCACGTCTGCAACCTGTACCTGCAAAGCAGGCGGGACTTGCTCTTTCGGCTTGGCCGGAAACCAAACGGCATTTGACAAGCTCGTAGCGCGAATGGAGGCTTTCCGCCCCGGGATCTCTGCGAGCAACGTGGTCATCGATTACGACTATTCGGGTCTCGGCTTCGCAGGCGATCCAAACGGACCCGACGTCGCGCCGTTGATAACGGTGAAACTGCAAAATCTTACCTTCGTGCCGATCACATTCTTGACCTTCGGTGGCGCAATCATGCTGCCCGATTTCGGTGCCACGCTCTCGCTTGAAGACGGTGACGGCTCAGTGGCGAATTAGGGGGCGAAGATGGGCGTGGCGAACATGCAATTTCGGGAAGGACCCATATTGAAACTGGGTAAAAACAGAGTTCACCTTGTCCTTTCCGAAGAGGAACTCGCGGGACTGGATATCCAGCCAGGGCGGGATGATGACCCAATCGTCATTGTGGACCCGCTGCCGGCCGGCGCAAAATTGCCAGCGAGTCTTGCTGACACGGCGTCTGCGATTGTTCTCGAGGTTCGCCCAGGGCAAGCGGCTTCGATCGAACGCATTGCCGATCTCCGAGCAACGCGGCCCGACCTCCCGTTGATTGCCGCTATCCGCGACGCCGACCTCGCACTGGTCAAAGCGTTGATCAAACAGGGCGTAAACGACGTAGTCGCGTTACCGCTTGCCTATGGCGAATTGATGGAAGCCTTGCGTGATCTGCCGAGAGTCGAGAGGACCGGCGCAATCGGGAACATCTCTTGGCAGGCTGATTTCCGTAATTCGCAGCATCGGCGGCGTGGGCGCCACTACGATTGCAACGCAACTGGCTTGTCAGCTTGCCGACCACTCGACCGAATCTGGAGGGCGAGGCGTTTGCCTGTTTGACCTCGACCTCCAGTTCGGCAACGTCGCTACGTATCTCGGTGCGACCCCGATCGAACGGTTAGCGACCTGCTTAAGGCGGGAGAAAGGGTCGACGGCGATCTCATTCGTTCGATGGCAACTTCGATTCAGCCAGGCTTGGATGTGATCGCGCCACCTGCCGAGTTGATGCCGCTCGAATCGGTAGACTCGGACCAGCTTCTTGACCTGGTTTCAATTGCGCGCGGAAATTTTGACAACGTAATGCTGGATCTCCCGGCAAACTGGACCAGCTGGACGCTCTCGCTTGCGGCACGATCGACCGACATCATATTCGTCGTCGAATTGACCGTTGCTAGTCTGAAGCAGGGACGTCGCCAGCTCCAGTTGCTCAAATCGAGTGGGGTAGCAGACGGCGCCATTACCGTCGTCGCCAACCGCGTGTCCAAAAGGCTGTTTCGCTCGATCGGCCTGAGCGATGCCGCGCAGGCGCTCGGGCACCCGATCGGCTTTACCGTCAGCAACGACTATCCGCTCGTCAGTGCCGCGCATGATCAAGGCGTTCTGATCCAGGAAATCAGGCGCAAAAGTAAGCTCGCCGCCGAAATAGCAAAAATTGGCGAGCATCTGTGCGCAT
Source organism: uncultured Alphaproteobacteria bacterium (assembly GCA_963800335.1). Classification (GTDB taxonomy): domain Bacteria; phylum Pseudomonadota; class Alphaproteobacteria; order Sphingomonadales; family Sphingomonadaceae; genus Flavisphingopyxis. Next base: position 27,700 of record CAWDAN010000007.1, read on the forward strand.
TACTAGGCTCGAGGACTGATCGATGTGGAACGTGCGAAAAGGATGATTCCTCTGGGGCGCCCTGACGCGGCGCGCAACAGTGCCGACCCGCCGCAGGGTGCAGAAACGAGCTATGCAAGATCATGATTGCGTTAAAAGTTGATCTTCACCGACGACTAATCGATGTCATCAACTTGTCGGCACTCGAAAAGATGTCTCGTGAGCAGATCGAAAGCGAAATCGGCGAAATCGTCATCGAACAGTTGGCCATGCAAAAGCATGCTCTCAACCAGTCCGAGCGCAGGCGTCTGGTATCGGACATTCTCGACGAACTGCTCGGACTGGGGCCGTTCGAGCCGTTGCTCAAGGACGATACGATTACCGATATATTGGTTAATGGCCCCGACATTGTCTTTGTCGAACGCAAGGGTCTGCTCAAGCGCATCGATACGCAATTCAAGGATGATCGGCATCTCCTCAGGATTATCCAGAAGATCGTCAGCGCGGTCGGACGGCGCATCGACGAATCTTCGCCCTTTGTTGATGCTCGCTTGGCTGATGGTTCGCGCGTTAACGCGGTCGTACCGCCGCTTGCGGTCGATGGCGCGTTACTGTCGATCCGCAAATTTGCACGAATTCCGATCGACATGGCCAAGCTTACCGAGTTCGGTAGCGTTCCTGAAACAATAGCGGAAGTATTGCACAAGATCGTAGAGGCGCGCCGCAATATCCTTATTTCTGGTGGTACCGGCGCGGGCAAAACGACACTGCTTAATGCCATGTCGGCCGCGATCGACAACGACGAGCGGATCGTCACGATCGAGGACTCGGCCGAACTCCAGTTGCAGCAGGAACATGTCGCGCGTCTCGAAACACGCCCGCCGAACATTGAGGGCAGGGGCGAGATAACCCAGCGCGATCTCGTCAAGAACGCGCTGAGGATGCGGCCCGACCGCATCATTGTCGGCGAGGTGCGTGCCGGCGAAGCGTTCGATATGCTGCAGGCGATGAATACCGGCCATGACGGGTCGATGACGACGGTTCATGCCAATACTGCCCGCGATGCATTGTCACGGATCGAGCAGATGATCGGGATGAGCGGGATCGATATTTCGATGCGGTCGGCACGGGCTCAGATCGCATCGGCTATCAATATCGTCATTCAGATCGGTCGACTATCCGACGGGCGGCGGAGGTTATTATCGGTGTCAGAACTGACGGGCATGGAAAGCGATGTCGTCACCATGCAGGACATATTCCGCTTCAAACAGGAAGGGCGGGACGAACAAAACCAGGTGATTGGTCATTTCGAAGCTACGGGAATTCGTCCGCAGTTCATGGAGGAATTGGGGGCCCGCGGAATTTCGATTTCATCGGAATTGTTTCGTCCCGATCGCCGGATCGAATAGCAGATGACCGACACCGCGATCCGCTTGCTCATTCTTATCAGTATCTTTGCTGCCGTCTTTCTGTCGGCGGAAACACTGGTCGGCTACGTACGGCAGAGGCTGCTTAAGAGCGGCGCGATCAATCGGCGGTTGCGGATGATCGAAGGCGGCATGACGCGCGAAGCGGTTACAACGCGTCTGCGCAAGGCCGATCCGGGACGGCTGACATATTTGCCCGGACCGTTGGGCGCATTTGCCGTCAAATTTGATCGTGCCGTGCTGATGAGCGGCCTGCGGACGACGCCCTCACGTATTGCGCTTTATTTGACTATCGTGGTTGCGATAATTTTCGCGCTGGTCCTGTTCGGCGCGTCGCTGGCGGGCTTTGCGCTGGGTCTCGGCACCATCTACCTGACGATCACTTTTGCCTTAGCGATAGGCGTCGGAATTCCGACGATGGTCATCGGACGTATGGCTAGGCGGCGCCAGAAGAGGATGCAGTCGCAGTTTCCGACCGCGCTCGACGTGTTCATCCGCAGCCTGCGTTCGGGCCATCCGATCGCGACCGCGCTGGATATCCTGACGACCGAAATGGAAGATCCCATCGGATCGGAATTCGGGTTGGCGACCGACGAGGTCAGTTACGGGGTGGACCTCCGCGATGCATTGCAGGCGATGGCCGAACGATGGGATTTGGACGATGTGCGGATGTTCGTGGTCTCGTTGTCGGTGCAGAACGAGACTGGTGGTAACCTAGCCGAAATTCTCGAAAATCTCGCTAAGGTCATCCGCGACCGGGCGTCGATGTACATGAAGGTCCGCGCGCTCAGCTCCGAGGGGCGCATGACCGCGACAATCCTGACGAGCCTCCCGGTCATGGCGTTCGTCGCCCTTTTTCTGCTCAATCCGCCTTTCTTTCTGGATGTCGCCCAGGATTCGATGTTCATCACCGGATTCTCTGGCCTCATCATTCTGTATTTCATCGGTTTCTTCACGATCCGCAAAATGATCGACCTGAAGGTCTAATGCGATGATGGATCTTTTCACCGAGCCTGTCCTGCGGTTTGCTGCCTTGGTCATCGTCTTTGGAGTGGTCGTTACTGGCGTCCTGATACTCGGTGGCCTGTGGCGTCAACGACAGACGGTGCGGGGGCGCCTGTTGCCCGATGCGACCGCCGCCGCAGTCGGTAAGTCGGTCGGACCTTCGCTACGTAGCCATGAGACATCTAGGCTCTGGAGCGCGCTCGCCGAGCGGATCGAAAAGACCGGGTTGTCGCTGGTCGACACCAAGAGCGACAAGGTGCGGGCCAAGCTGGCCGCCGCCGGTTTCGACAGTCCCGTGGCGCCAAAGATTTTTACACTTGTAAGGATCGTCTTGGTCTTGGCCCTACCGGCCATGTTCTTTGCCCTATCGACGCTACGGGCTGACCAGCCTTCGATTTTCCGGCTGTATATCCTCAGCATGGGACTGGCTTTGTTGGGTCTTTATCTGCCAAATCTGTTCGTCACGGCGAAGGCAGATCGACGCCGCGAAGAGATCGTTAACGGCTTTCCCGATGCGCTCGATTTGATGTTGGTCTGCGTCGAATCCGGTCTCGGCCTCGAGGCCGCGTTCGATCGGGTCGGCCGTGAGATGGTTCGGTCACATCCGCTGGTGGCTCGGATGATCTCGATGGTAACGCTCGAACTCAGGGCCGGGGCGACGCGTGAAGAGGCGTTGCGCAACATGGCGGCGCGGGTCGAGGTGGATGAAATCCGGTCGTTCGCGACGCTGCTTATCCAGTCAAGCAAGCTGGGGTCCAGTATCGGCGCGACTTTACGAGTCTATGCAGAGGAAATGCGCGAAAAGCGCCGAATGCGGGCCGAGGAAAAGGCCCACCGCCTCCCGGTGTTACTGTCGATTCCGCTGGTGGCATGCATGTTGCCGGTGATGATCGGCGTGTTGATGCTGCCCGCAGCCATACGCGTCGTGCGCACATTGATTCCCGCAATGGGTGGAGGTTGACATGAAACCGCACATTATCGCGAGCCTGGTGAGTGGTCTTGCGCTAGGGGGCTGCGCCACGATGAGCCAGAGGTCCGCTTGCGGCAATGAGCGACTCGATATCCCGCCAGTACACGGTATCCGCCACGCTTTCGCCGCCGGTTCCCTATAGGGTTGAAGAGGATAGCGACGCCGCGCTAGCGATGGGGCGCAGGCAGCTTGCGACAGGACAATTCGGCCTCGCGCTGGAAACCTTTCGCTCGGTACTGCGGCGCAATCCGCGTTCGGCGGCCGCACAGAACGGTCTTGGCGTCGCTTACGCCAAGATCGGGCGCGCCGATTTGGCGCGACGCCATTTCGAACACGCATTGGCCGCCGAGCCTGCCAACACCGCCTTTGCCCGCAATCTTGCCAGGCTGGGCGGTGATGCTCCGGGCCAGGTTGCCACGGTTGCAGTTGCAGCGTCGATCTCTTCCAATGATACGCGCGCCACGCCCACGGCCTTCAAGCCCGCCGATGCCTATCGGCCCGGTTTGCAACGGGCATCGCTGCGAGGTGTGGAATGGGTGACCACGCCGGGCGGCCATCCGGAACCACGCAAAGCCGAGCGTAAAAGATCCCGCGCGACCAATGAGGTCGTCCAATCTACCACCTTCCGACCGGTGAGCGAAGCCGTACGACCCGTGCTCGCGCAGCTCATAAGAGAGGCCGGCTCCCCGCCGCAACAGCCCGCAGTATCTGAGGACGACAACCCTCTCGGCATCGTCGAAGCGAGCGAACCCAGCGGTTTTTTCGCGCAGGTGGACGCTGCCATCGGTGCCGGACGAATCGACCAGGCGCGCGCTATGCTAACCTGGGCTAACAACGATGCGGTAACCGACCAGCCCGCTCCTTACTGGCTCGCGGTGGCGCGCCTGTCGATTGCCGATGGCCGCGTCGATGATGCCGCCTTGGCTCTGGCCAAGGCGAAGCTCCCGCGGGGTGCCGATTGCGCTGCGGATTCGATTGCGATCACGCTTGCCGACAAGAACGGTGCTCTGGTCGACGCGTTGTCGCTTGCGGCCGTTTCAATCGCTCATTGTCCAAGCGGCTGGTGGGACTGGAATCGGCTTGGCGTATTGCTCGCCAAGGCGGGATATCACGATATTGCTGAACGAGCGTTCGACGTCGCAATTAAGCAAGGCGGGGAACGCGCTGTGGTCCTCAACAACAAGGCCAATTCGCTGGCCGAGGCTGGACGTGCAGATGTTGCGATCCCACTACTGGAGCGAGCCATCGCTCTTGCTCCGGACAGCCGTCTCTATGCAAGGAATCTGGCGATCGCCAATGGCATTGCCGGCAACGAGCCAATTCGCAGGGCGGGTGAGGATGATGCTGACTGGTCTGGGCGTTTGGCTCGCACCGCAGACGGCGCACGGCGTGCGCGCAACCGTCCGCTTGAAGAAAGGTTGGTCGCTGCTGCGCTGATTGCCTCGCCGAAAAGCGAGCCGGGGTTGTGGCGCCAATGGATGGCCTTGCAAAGGACGTCGTTGGGCTCATGATAGGCAATTTAGTCGGCGCCTTAGCGGCGCTCATACTCGTGGTTGCTGCTATCAGCGATATCCGCAGCTATCGCATTCCCAACGCGCTCCCCTTGGCGTTGGTCATCCTGTTCGGTTTTTTTCTTCTCGGTGAGGGCGTGCCCTCCGATGTCTGGTCCAATGTGCTGCATTTTGGGATTGCCCTCGCGGCCAGCATGGGGCTGTTCGCGCTTCGCTGGATCGGCGGTGGCGACGCCAAGCTTTATGCCGCGTCGGCACTGTGGTTCCCGTTATCGGCAGCGCCCGTCCTGCTGGTCGCAATTACAGTCTTGGGAGGTGTAATCGCGGTAATCGCACTGATCGCGCGCAAGTTTGTGCTGAAGTCCGCAAGCAATGAGCCCGCTGACCGCCGCATCGCCTATGGTATTGCAATCGCCGCTGGGACCTTGCTGACTGCGGCGGTAATTGGCACAAATCCACCGCTCAATTCGCAATCGGCCATGAGCAGGGATACCAACTCAAGGGGAGTGGCGGCTTTCCAGAGCATGACCGACAATTAATTCGGCACGAGATGCAACTCCCATCTTCTGGAAAATACTGTGCAGGTGAGCCTTGACTGTGCCCTCGGTCAGCTTGCAGCGAGTGGCTATGTCTCGGTTACGCATGCCGAGACAAACCAGTTCGATGATTTCTTTCTCGCGAGGGGTGATGGAGCTTTTGGCTCCATTTCGAGTCTGGGGCTTGGTAATCGAATAGATAAGAGCTGCTTCAGCCACTTCGGGATCGAAATACGTCCGTCCATTCAGGACGGCTTCGATCGCGACGACAAACTCCTGCGGTTCGCAATTCTTGAGGATGATCCCGCGCAATCCAAGGCGCATGGCTTCAACAGTCTGTTCGGGGTGAATATGGATTGCCAGAAGGATCGTCGGAACCTCCGGCATGTGCTCGCGCATATAGCGTAGTACAGTCATGCCGCTATCATCCGGCGAGGTCAGGTCGAGCAGCGTTATCTCTGGCTTTTCTTTCTTGAGGCAGGAGATCGCATCTTCAGCAGTGCCTGCCTCACAGACGTCGAATTTTTCACCTTCCAGGAGAAACTTTTTCAATGCCCGCAGGAAAAGTGGATTGCCATCAAAGATTAGGATGCGAATCAATTCTCATCTCCATGATCCGATGCGCTTCACGAAGAGGGAATTCGAACGAGGCGATTGATATCGAAAGCCCTGAACCATTCCACTTGCCGATCTAGCGAGGCTTAACAGGCATGGGAAATTGGCAATCCCCCAATCTATATTTCTCTGGTTGCGTCCTCATATCAAATAGCAAATTTCTAGTGATTTACCTAAAAATTAACATTGGACTTCGCGGCATGCCGTGACGTGTCGTAGCGCTGACCACTCCCGTGTGGGTGATCGTTGCGCCGTGGTGGCTCAGATATGCGATTGGGAAGGTATGATCGAAATGGCATGGTTTATGAGGGCCATCTGACCGGGCACCGCTTGGCGGTGCAATCGTAATCGGCTCATCGAACCGATAGAATTCGGGCTGACTGGCGGTGTCTCGCCATTTTTGGTTTTTATAATGCATATGGGCCAGACATGTGGGTCCGGGGCAGGTCTGGGTCGACTAGTGGCGGAGCGGGTGGGATTCGAACCCACGATACGCTTGTGACGTATACTCACTTTCCAGGCGAGCGCCTTCGACCACTCGGCCACCGCTCCGCATGCTTGGAAACGCGGCTCCTATCGTGAAGGGGGGGCGGGGCAAGCGCGTGTATTGACCTCGCCGCGCGATATGGCAGGGTGCGCGCATGACCCGCACCATCACGCTCTCGATCGCCGCCGTCCTGCTTGCCGGATGTGCCGCGCTTCCCGTCACCTCCGCGCTCGCCCAGGCCGACCCGCGGCAGAGCCGCTCCGCCCGCCGAAGCGCCGTCGCCCAATGCGATCGTCGATGCCGCGCCGGTCGGCGACTGGGTCGAGATCGCGGCGAGCGATCTGATGGTGATGGAGCTCGCACCCGACGCCAAGGGCAAGCCGCGCCGCGTCGTCATCCAGCTGATGCCGCCGCCCTTCTCGCAAGGCTGGATCGGCAACATGCGCAAGCTCGCCGCGGCGCACTGGTGGGACGGCACCAGCGTCAATCGCGTCCAGGACAATTACGTCGCGCAATGGGGCGACGCGACCGAGAAGAAGCCGCTGCCCGAGGGTTTGGCGGTGGTGCCCGAGAGCGAGTATGTGATGCCATCGCCGACAATTGGTGAGCCAGCGAGCCTGCACTTATCAACAATCAGGCCGAAGCGCTTCGAATGCCTTGCATTGCTCGCCAAGGAGCGATAGCTTCCGACGATCCTGATGCGTCTACGCTGTTTAGCCTAATAGGATGGCCTTTGGCCGGATCGCGGCTCGACGATCGAACGCGACTGGCCCGTCCATTGCTACGGCATGGTCGGCGTCGGGCGCGATCTCTCGCCCAATACCGGCACCGGCGCCGAGCTCTACACCGTCATCGGCCATGCGCCGCGCCATCTCGACCGCAATATCGCGCTCGTCGGGCGGGTGATCGACGGGATGGAATATCTGTCGAGCCTGCCGCGCGGGCATGGCCAGCTCGGCTTCTATACCGAAGACGAAAGCCCGACGCCGATCGTCTCGGTCCGGCTGGCGAATGAGCTGCCTGTCGACCGAGCGCCCGCGCTTCGCTTACCTCTCGACCGACAGCGACGCCTTCGCCCAATATGCCGACGCGCGCGCCAATCGCCGCGACCCGTTCTTCATCGTTCCCGCGGGCGGGGCGGATATCTGCAACATTCCCGTGCCGGTGAAGGCCTATCCGTGGGTCAAGCCCGCCGAATAGCGTCTAGTCTTCGTCCTTCAGCGCGCGCGCCTGGCTCTTGCGCTTGCGCAGGTTGGCGCGCAGCTGCTCGGCGAGACGGCGCTTCTTTTCGGCCTCGATTTCGGCTTGTGCGGGTTTTTGCGGGGTCTGGCTCATGACAGCCTGTTGACACCTGACGGGGCTTGCCGCAAGAGCGCCGCTGCCCCGATGGGGCGGGGCGAACGCTTCAGGCGGACCCCCTTTGATATGTGCTGCTGTAGCTCAGTGGTAGAGCACACCCTTGGTAAGGGTGAGGCCGAGAGTTCAATCCTCTCCAGCAGCACCATCATCCCTTTTGGCATCGGCCTTCTTTGTATCGACGACGTGACGCCGCGCGAGCTCGGCCTCGACCGCCGCCCAGTCTCGCCCGATGGCATTGAGCATAACGGTCAGGTGAAAGGCGAGGTCGGCGGTTTCGCTGACGCATTCGTCGATATCGCCCGTCGCCGCGGCAAGCGCGGTCTCGACACCCTCTTCGCCCACCTTCTGCGCGATCCGCTTGATCCCGCGCGCCATCAGGCTGGCGGTATAGCTCGTCGCCGGATCGGCCGATGCGCGCTCGGCGACGATGTTTTCCAGGCTGGCGGGAAAGGCGAATCGCGCATCGCCCGCGCCGAAACAGCTCGCCGTGCCGCGATGACAGGTCGGCCCCGCGGGGTTTGCCAGCACCAGCAGCGTGTCGCCGTCGCAATCGGCCTCGATCGAGACGATGGTCAGGCTGTTGCCGCTGCTCTCGCCCTTTTGCCATAGCCGCTGCTTCGAGCGACTGAAGAAGGTCGCCTTGCCGCTGGCGAGGCTGGCGTCGAGCGCTTCGCGGTTCATATAGCCGAGCATCAGGACCTGGCGCGTCGCGGCGTGCTGGACGATCGCGGGGATCAACCCGCCGGTCTTGTTCCAATCGAGCGTGGCGGGGTCGAATCGGGCGATATTGGTGCGCTCAGGGTCGGTCATAGGGGCGTATCTCTATCCCGCGCGCGGCGAGATCCTGTTTGAGGTCGGGAATCGCGACGCGGCGATCGTGGAAGATGCTGGCGGCCAGCCCGCCGCTCGCACCCGCGGCGTGCGCATCGGCGAAATGCCCGGCCTTGCCCGCACCGCCCGAGGCGATGACGGGAACGTCGACCGCGGCGACGACGGCGGCAATATGGTCGCAGTCATAGCCACCCTGCATGCCGTCGCGTTTCATGCAGTTGAGGACGATCTCGCCCGCGCCGCGCTCGGTCGCCTCGCGCGCCCAGGCGATGCTTTCGCGCCCGGCATCGCGGCTCGTCGCTTCGCTGCCGGTATATTGTTTGACCCGATAGGTGCCACCGTCGTCGCGGAAGCTGTCGAGACCCAGGACGACGCACTGGCTACCGAAATCGCGCGCGAGTGCGTCGATCAGGTCGGGGTCGGCGAGCGCGGGCGAATTGATCGACAGCTTGTCGGCCCCCGCGTCGAGCACGGCGGCAGCAGCATCGCGTGTCGCAATGCCGCCCGCGACGGCGAAGGGGATATCGATCACCCGCGCGACGCGCTCGACCCAGGCGAGGTCGATGCCGCGCCGCTCGGCGCTCGCGGTAATGTCATAGAAGACCAGCTCGTCGGCGCCATGGTCGCGATAATAGAGCGCGTGTTCGACGATATCGCCGACGTCGCGATGGTTGGCGAACTGGACGCCCTTGACCACGCGCCCGGCGCGCACGTCGAGGCAGGGGATGATCCTAAATGCGGGCACGGGCAATCGCCTCTCGCAAATCGATCCGCTCTTCCCACAGCGCCTTGCCGACGATCGCCGATGCCGCGCCGGTTGCGGCGAGCGCGGCGATATCGTCAAGGTTCGACACGCCGCCCGACGCCTGGATCGCGATTTCGGGCAGGCGTTCGACGAGGCTGCGGACGAGCGCGCTATTGGGCCCCGCCATCATCCCGTCGCGGCCAATGTCGGTCACGAGGATATGGCGCGCCGCGGGAATGCGTGCGGCGGCATCCCACAGCGACACGCGCGACGATTCGCGCCAGCCCGACAGCGCGCAGATCGGCACGCCTTCTTCCAAATTGATATCGAGCGCGAGCGCAATGCGATCGGCCCCGTGCGTGGCGATCATCGCCGACACCGCGTCGGGATCGGTCACCGCGAGGCTGCCGATGACGACGCGCGCCGCGCCGGCATGGAGCATCGCCGCCACCTGGTCGGCGGTGCGGAAACCGCCCGCGACCTGCAGCCGCAGCGATGATGTCCGCGCGAGTTCGGCGATCAGCGCGTGCTGGCGCGGTTCGCGTGCGCGCGCGCCGTCGAGATCGACGATATGGCTCCAGCGCGCGCCCGCTTCGGCATAGTCGCTAAGTGCGTCGCGCGGATTGCGCGCATAATCGGTGCGCGCATCGAAATCGCCCTGGCGCAGGCGAACGCAGCCGCCGTCGATCAGGTCGATCGCGGGATAGATCAGCATGGCACGGGCTCCGATGTGCGGGCGAGAAACGCCTTGAGGAACGCCGCGCCGACGGCGCCCGATCGTTCAGGGTGGAACTGCGCGGCGATGACATTGCCGTGTTCGACGACTGCCGGGATCGCACCGCCATAATCAGCGACCGCGATGCTCGCTGGCCCGTCGTCGCAGGCAAAGCTGTGCGCGAAATAGGCGTAGTCGCCATCGGCAAGGCCCGCGACCCCAATCCCGGAGAATGGCGCGCGCAATGTCAGGCGGCTCCAGCCCATGTGCGGAACCGGGCGACCCGGCGCGGCGGCGATGCGGCGGACACGGCCGGGGATCATGCCGAGCATCGCGACATCGTCCTCTTCGCTGTGCTCGAACAGCAACTGCATGCCCAGGCAGATGCCGAGCACCGGCTGGGTCAGCGATGGGATCACGTCGCGCAGGCCGAGTGCGGCGATCCGCGCCATCGCAAAGCCCGCTGCGCCGACGCCGGGGACGACAACGCGTCGCGCGCTGCGCAGCGTGTCGGGATCGGCGGTCCGCACGGGATCGCAACCGAGCCGTTCGAAAGCCAGCGCGATCGAGGCGATGTTGCCATAGCCGAGGTCGAGGATCGCCAGGTCGGGGGCGGGTGCGTCCGTCTCGACGCTCACAGCACGCCCTTGGTGCTAGGCACGCTCAGTCCGTCGCCCTCGGGCCTTACCGCCTGGCGCAGTGCGCGCCCGAATGCCTTGTAGCACGCCTCGGTCTTGTGATGGTCGTTGTCGCCGGTGACGCGGACATGGAGCGCCGCGCCGAGACTGTCGGCAAAGCTGCGAAAGACATGGCGCGTCATCTCGGTCGGATAGGCGCCGATATGACTTGCGGTGAAATCGCCGTCGAACCTGGCGAACGGGCGGCCCGACAGGTCGATCAGCACCTCGGCCTGCGTTTCGTCCATCGGCAGCGAGAATCCGAAACGGCCGATCCCGCGCCGCGCGCCGAGCGCATCGGACAGCGCGCTGCCGAACGCGATCGCGCAATCCTCGATGCTGTGATGCGCGTCGATGTCGAGGTCGCCCTCGCATTGCAGGATCAGCGAGAATCCGGCGTGCGCCGCGACCTGGTCGAGCATGTGGTCGTAAAACGGAATACCGGTAGCGATGCTGCGCGGCTCGGCGCGGTCGAGGTCGATCGCGACCGCGATGCGGGTTTCCTTGGTCTGGCGGATCGCCTGGCCGGTCCGGTTCGTGCGCTCGGCGGTGTGGCCGAACAGCGCGAGCAAGGCGGCGTTTTCGGCAGGCGTGCCGATTGTCGCGCGGACCGCGCCGAGCGCGACCTGCGGGCGAAAACGGAGCAGGACGCCAGCCGCTTCGGCTCGCCGGGCGAGCGCGGCGGGATCGGCGACATCGAGCAGGAGGAAATTCGCGCCGCCTTCGCGCACCGAGTTGACGCCGTCTGCATCGCGCAGCAGTGCGGCAAGCCGCGCTCGGTCGGCGATAATCGTGGCAATGCGCTCGGCGTGGATCGGCATCAGCGTCGGCGCGAGCGCGTCGAGCGCGGCGGCGAGCGACGGCGAAGGCAGGGCATAGGGCGGCAGGACGCGCCCGACGATCGCGGTCAGCGAAGAAGGGCCGACCAGCGCACCGATCCGCGCCCCGGCAAGGCCATAGGCTTTCGACAGCGTGCGCAGGACGACGAGGTTGTCCGCGCGCGTCGCTTCGGTCGCCATGCTCTCGACATCGGCGAACTCGATATAGGCTTCGTCGAGGACGATCAGCGTGTCGGGCAGTGCGGCGTCGACGCGGCGAACCGTCTCGGGCGCGATGACATCGCCGGTCGGGTTGTTGGGCGAGCAGAGGAAGACGAGCTTGACCGCACCGTCACGCCGGACTGCGTCGATCAACGCGTCTTCGTCGAGCGCGAAATCGGCGGTTAGCGGCACTTCGACGACGCGCGCGCCCTGGATCCGCGCGGCCTGCGCATATTGGCCGAAGGTCGGCGGGCAGCAGGCGACGGCGTCCTCACCCGCGCGGCAGAAGGCCCGCACCAGCGCGTCGATCGCATCATCGGCACCGCGCGTGACGACGATCTCGTCGGGGGCAACGCCATAAAGCGCTGCCATCCGCGCGGTCAGCCGCAGCGCCTGCGGATCGGGATAGCGGTTGATGTCGTCGGCAAGCGGCCCGGTGACGAGCGGCGGATAGCCATTCTCGTTCGAATCGAGCTTGACGATGTCGCGTGCGCTGGCCGGGTTGGCAGCAATGTCGACGTGCGGCAGCGCCAGGATTTCGGGGCGCGCGAGGCGTTCGGCGAGGCTGGTCATGCGGTCGCTCCTGCGTTTTGCGTGACGAGGCGGGCCTCGGCGGCGCGCGCGTGCGCCTCGAGGCCTTCGATCCGCGCCAGCGTCGCAGCAGGCGCAGCGATCTTGCGCAGCGCGGCGGGGGTAACGCTTTGCACCGTCATCGCCTTGAGGAAGGTGTGGACGGTGACGCCGCCCCAGGCGCGGGCGCCGCCGTCGGTCGGCAGGACATGGCTTGACCCGGCGAGATAGTCGCCGAAGGTTTCGGCGGCGAGCGCGCCGGCGAACACCGCGCCGGCATTGCGGATCGCGGGCAGCAGCGCGTCGGGATCGGCGATCGCGAGCGAGAGATGCTCGGGCGCATAGAGGTTGGCGATATCGGCGGCGATCGCAAGGCTGTCGGCGATGATGATCCGCGCATTGTCGAGCGAGGCGAGCGCGATATCGCGGCGTGGCAGCGACGCGGCGAGCTCGGGGAGCAAGGCTGCGACACGTTTGGCGAGAGCGGCGTCAGTCGTCACCAGCACGACCTGCGCGCTGGCGTCGTGTTCGGCCTGGCCGAGCAGGTCGGCGGCGACGATTTCGGGCGACGCATCGCCATCGGCGATGACCATCAGCTCGCTCGGGCCGGCGGGCAGGTCGATCGCGGGGCCGCCAGCCATCGCCGCGACCTGCGTCTTGGCTTCGGCCACCCAGGCATTGCCGGGGCCGCAGATTTTGGCGCAGCGCCGAATGGAACCAGCACCGAAAGCCAGCGCGGCGATCGCCTGCGCGCCGCCGACGCACCAGATCGCATCGATCCCGGCAAGCTCGGCGGCAACCGCGATCGCGGGGTCGAGCGTGCCGTCGGGTCGCGGCGGGGTGACGACGGTGATGTTGGGCACGCCTGCGGCCTTGGCGGGGATTGCGAGCATCATCAGCGTCGAAAACAACGGCGCGGTCCCGCCCGGCACATAGATGCCGACGCTGTCGATCGGCCGCCACAGCTTGCGCACGGTCGAGTCCGGGCAACGTTTCGATGCTGAGGTCGGCGGGTCGTGCGGCATCGTGGAAGCGCGCGATGTTGGCACGCGCCAGCTGCATGGCGCGCAGTTGATCGGTCGACAGTCGGCGCCGCGCGTCTTCGGCCGCGAGCGCGACGGGGATGCGCTTGGGAGGCGTTCCGTCGAGCCGCTCGGCGTGCGCACACAGCGCATCCCAGCCTGAGTCGCGCACGTCTTTGATAATCGTGCGCACGCCCTCACGCAGCGCCGCGTCGACACGCGCCGCCGGACGCGCGAGGGCCGCAACGCGCCCGTTATCGTCCAGATCGGACCAGCTTAGCGTCATCACATCATCATCTTTTCAATCGGGACGACGAGGATTGCCGAAGCGCCGGCGGCTTTCAGCTTCTGCAACGTCTCCCAGAAGACAGATTCCTGGCACACCGCGTGGACCGCGAACTGGCCGGGGCGGCCGTGCAGTGGCAGGACGGTCGGCGCGCCCGCCCCGGGCAACAGCGCGGTGATCGCGGGCAGGTTCTCGCTGCCCGCGTTGAGCATGATATACTTGGCCTCCTTGGTCGCCAGCACGCCCTCGATTCGTCCGAGCATCTGCTCGGTAGCAGCGGCCTTGGCGGCATCGACGGGGCGTTGCGCGCGGACCAGCACGGCCTCGCTTTCGTAGATTGTGTCGAACGCGACGAGGCCGTTGGCGTCGAGCGTCGCGCCGGTAGAGACGATGTCGCAGATGAAGTCGGCGATGCCGAGCCGCGGGGCGAGTTCGACCGCGCCATTCATCGTCACGATCGAGGCCTCGACCCCTGCATCGACGAGGAAGCGTCCGACGATGCGCGGGTATGATGTCGCGATGCGCTTTCCCGACAGGCTCGCAGGTGAAGTATAGGCGGTATTGTCCTTGCCCGCGATCTTGAGCGTGCAGCGGCCGAAGCCGAGGCGGCTGACAATCTCGAACTGCGCCGAAGGCGTGCCGAGAGCGAATTCCTCGAGCACGTTGCCGCCGACGATACCGAAATCGCACACCCCGTCGGCGACGAAGGTCGGGATGTCGTCGTCTCGGACGAACAACAGGTCGAGCGGGAAGTTCTCGACGCGCGCGGCGAGGTCATTGACGCCCTTGACGACGCGCATGCCCGCATCGCGCAGCAGCTCGCGGCTGTAATCGGCAAGTCGCCCGTTCTTCTGGATCGCGATGTGGAGTCGGTCGGAATCAGCGAACATTGCGCGCTCCTTCACCCTGACGACTGTTCACCGCATCGAGCGTGCGGCGATAGCCGAGGTGCGGCTCATGCCTCAGAAAGCGTGCGACGCGCACGATCGTCGTCGTGCTGACGCCGGTATCGTCGTGGATCTCGCGATACGACTTGTCGGTGGTGTCGAGTAATCTGGCGACCTGCCAGCGCTCGGCCAGGCTGTGGAGTTCGGCGGGTGTGCACAGGTCGCTAAGCAGCGCTGCCATCTCGGCACGGTCGTTCGGAACGAGCAGGGCGTCGGACAGTTGCTCGAGGAGAAGGTCCTTGGAAAGAGGTTCGGATGGGGAGGCCATGTTTGCACCGCTTGTTATAACGTATTAGCGTGCTGTAACGCTGGAACGTAGCGATGCAAGCGTTTTGTGACGTCGAGCAGCGAGGGGAGGCGTCAAACTCTGAGCGCGAGCGTTCAGCCGCGTGACAAGACAGCGCCAAGGTCGCGGGCAAAAGCGGCGGAAATAGGCTGGGCGATACCGTAACGCGATCGGCCTGCGCTCGGAACTCAGGTCGTTCTACGAGATTTTGGAAATTAGGCTGACATCGCGGGAAATTATGGTGGGCGTGGCAAGGATTGAACTTGCGACCCCTGCGATGTCAACACAGTGCTCTACCACTGAGCTACACGCCCACTCTGGAGCGGGTCACTAGTCGCATCGTCCGGGCGATGCAACCGCCAAACGGTCAATTCTTCAGGCACTGCCGAATGGAGGGGTTTAGCTCGTCCGGCTGGCGCTTTGTTGGCCGAACAATGCGTTCACTTCGGCGACCAAATCCTTGAGGTGGAACGGCTTCGACAAGAGCTTTGCGTGCGGCATTACCTCGCCGGCCTTCAATGATACGGCGGCAAAGCCGGTGATGAACATGATGCGCGTGTTCAGGTGCCACCGAGGCCGCATGCTGGGCAAGTTCGATGCCGTCCATCTCGGGCATGACGATATCGGTCAGCAGAAGGTCGAAGGTGCCCGATTCGAGCAAGGGCGCCGCCGCGCTGCCGCGATCGACATCGGTGACATGATAGCCCGCGTTGGTCAAAGCGCGCGCAAGGTACTCGCGCATGGCATCATCGTCTTCGGCTAGCAAAATGCGATTCATGCGACTGTCCCTTCGTGTGTCGCGGTTGATATGCATGATTAGCAATTCGAGGGCCAGCGGCGATATCGCGCTGCGGCGCGGCGTTCCCATTTCGGGGCGATTTCGCTAACAAGGGTAACATGACCGAGGAGCAGCGATATTTTGCCTGGCAGGGCGGGCCGATTGCGCTTTCGCCCGTGGTCCTGGCCGTGCCGCATGCCGGGCGCGACTATCCCGCGCCGCTCATCGCGCAAGCGCGCGTGCCAATCTCGACATTACGAGGCTTAGAGGATCGCTATGCCGACCGCCTTGTCGCGCGCGCGGCGGCCGACGGTTTCCCGGTGCTGGTCGCGACGGCACCGCGGGCATTGGTCGACCTCAACCGGGACCCCGACGATCGCGAAGACCGGGGACCGTCTCGCGTGGCGGAAAGCCGTGCCGCGTCTGGCATGGGCGTTTTTCCGCATAGCGTTCCCAGTGCCGGTGACCTGTGGCGTGCCCCGTTCGATCGCGCCGAACTCGATGCCCGCATTGCGCTAGTTCACCGACCCTATCACGCCGCGCTCGCCGGCGCTCTGACCGCTGCCCGCGCGCGCCACGGCTCGGCGCTGTTGCTCGATATCCACTCGATGCCGCGTCGCGCGGGGAGGGGCTGGCCGGATTCGGCGGATATCGTGCTCGGCGACCGCTTGGGGACCAGCGCGGCCAAGGCCCTTGTCCGCGAGGCCGAAACCCTGATCGGATCGACAGGCCTCTCGTGCGCCCGCAATACGCCCTATGCCGGGGGATACTCGACCATACGTCATGGCAATCCCGCCACTGCCGTTCACGCGCTCCAGGTCGAAGTCGCGCGCGATCTCTATCTCGATGCTGATGGGGCCCCGGCACTGGTCGGGATCGAGAGGATCGCCGCCCTGGTTGCGCGGCTTGCCAACGCGCTGGGCGCGGCGGTCGGCGGGTCGGCATCGCTCGAGGCCGCTGAATAACGCACAAAAAACCACCTCGTACTGGATGTACGAGGTGGCCAGGGTCCAGGGAGGAGAACCCTCTCAGCGGCAAGCCGCTTCGACGGGCATCCATGCGACAATCCGGAAAAGGGGGAGAACCGGTTGCCGCACTTTCCGATGTAGGGATTAACCGCAGCGCTTCAAGAGATTACAGCATCGCAAAATGCGCGCTGAAAACCGTGGTTCCCACTTGTCGCCTATGCGCGACGTGCAAACGGGTTGAGCCGCCCGATCAACCCGTCGCGATCGATGAATTGATGCTTGAGCGCCGCCAATATGTGCAGGATCGCCAGGTAAAGCATCGCGTTGCCGAGCAACTTGTGAATACTCTCGAACTGTTCGTGCAGATTCTTGCTGCTGCCAACCGGCAAGGCGGAGATGTCGAACAGGCCGAAGAAGTTGATCGGCTTGCCGTGCGTCGAGGTGAAAATCCAGCCGGTCAGTGGAAGCGCCAGTAGCAGAAAATAAAAGATGCCGTGGACCGTCTTGCTGAGCACGACCTCCCAGCGCTTCATCGTCGCCGGCTGTGGCGGCGGCGTGTGCGCAAGCCGCCATGCGATACGTCCCAGCGTCACCGCGAGCACGGCGATTCCGATCGACTTGTGCGTGCCAATCCATTCGCCGCGAACCGCGCGAGACGCGTCTTCGGTCAGTTCGACGATAGCGATATTGGCGATCACCAATGCTGCCAGGATCCAGTGAAACCAGATCGCCACGCGATCGTAGCGCGCGGTGGCGGTGCTTCGATAGGTGATCGCCATGATATCTTATCCTTCGGCTGGCATCGGGGCTTCGGAGACCTGCGGCATTTTGCCCAGGGCAACCTGCTGTGCGAAGATTTCGCGCATCATCTGGAGCGAGAATAGGTGCGCGTAAAGCAGCGGCAGGATGCCGTTCTGCGAAATCTTGCGAAGCGCGTCGCCGCGCATGTCGCGCAACTTCTCTTCATCGACCATCTGGAAGCCGCGATAGATGAACGGCTTGTCGTTACCCGGCTGCTGGATCGAAACCTCGCCTTCCATCAGCAGGTCGAGATCCTTGAGTTCCTTCATGAACGCCTGCGTGCGCACGCCCAATTCCTCGAACTGCTGGCAAAAGGTGATGATCTGCTTCAGCGCTTCCGACTGCTCGCCTTTTTCGAACAGCTTGTCTCCGTCCTTGAACTTGCCGATCGCTTTCGAAGTCGGATCGAAGCAAAGCGACATCTCCTCCGAATTGGGATTGAGCCGCGCGAACAGGAACGGATAACGGCGAATGTAGGCGGGGACATAAACTGGCGCACGCAGCTTGCCGTCGTCGTCGACCGCCGTGTTAACGCCTTCGTTGAGGCCCATGAGCGCGAGCGGCACCGGAGTGTCGCCCTGCGAGAAAACGATCGGGTAGAAGCGTGCTGCGGGAATGAATTCGTCGGTCGTGATTGGGATCGCGTTCTGGTTGATGATGAATTTGGCATCATCGACCGGACGAACCTTCCAGTCCGCATGATCCTTGCTCGAAAGCGGCAAAAGGTCGGTATAGAGCATTGGCAGCTGGGAATTTGGCGCATCGGCCATGACATTGACTCCGGTATTGGGAAAATTGCAGGGAACGAGGCGTGGCCCCAAAGCCAGCCGCTTTATTGGGGCTTGCACCGGACTGCAAGGGCTGCGCCATATGGACCGTTCGCCCGGCCGGGTGTTGGCGAGTTCATGCGCGGTTCAATAGCCTCTGCCTAGGCACCGATCGATCGCTCCGCTCCCGGAGCCTCAGTTGAGGGATATCGTCTCTGTCGAGCCTGCTAGCCTTGTCGCTGATGATGTTGTCGCCTGCCGCGGCGGCGACCGCAGCGAGTGACGCGCCGGTTTCCGAAGCCGCGGAAATTCAGCCGACATTGCAGGCGATGCTCCCCGAAGATCGCACCGAATGGCAACAGGTCATCATCGAGCAACGCGTCATCATCCGTATTCCCGCCAGGTCGCGCGCCAGCACGTTTCGCCCGTCGAGCCCCAACGAACAGCAGGCGCATCCCGGGCCGACGATCGTTTGGCGCGAAGCCAAGGCGCCTAAATGCTTGCGCATCAGCAGCCTGATGGGTGTCCAGGTCACGCGCGACAATTCGATCGACCTTTTGACCGAAGAACGCCAGCGCCTGCGCGCGCGGCTCGATGAGAATTGCCGGACGCTCGATTTCTATTCCGGCTTCTATGTCGAGCGGACCGCCGACGGCATGATCTGTGCCGATCGCGATGTTATCCAGGCACGATCGGGTGCGCGCTGCGAAATCGACGAGTTCCGCCTGATGGTCCCGGTGGCGCTGCGCGACTGAGCAATCGGCCCGGTCGGGACGCGGCGCCTGGCCTCTGCGAAGGCCGCTTTCCTTGACATTCGGACGCTGCGGCGACAAGGCCGACATACGCGCCATATGGCGGGCGGTCAGAGTGCTGAACCTTGCCTGCGACCCCGCCCCCTATTTTCGAAAGAGCAATGTAACTCGATGAAATTCGCCGATCTTGGCTTGTCTGCAGAGACGCTTCGCGCCGTAACCGAGGCGGGTTACGACACGCCGACCCCGATCCAGCAGCAGGCGATCTCTCCCGTCCTGATGATGAAGGACATTATTGGCATCGCCCAGACGGGCACCGGCAAGACCGCCTCGTTCGTTCTGCCGATGATCGATATCCTCGCCGAAGGGCGCAGTCGCGCACGCATGCCGCGCAGCCTGATTCTCGAGCCGACGCGCGAACTCGCCGCGCAGGTCGCCGAGAATTTCGAGAAATACGGCAAATATCACAAGCTCTCGATGGCTCTGCTGATTGGTGGCGTATCGATGGGCGACCAGATCAAGGCGCTCGAAAAGGGCGTTGACGTGCTGATCGCCACGCCGGGCCGGCTGATGGACCTGTTCGAACGCGGCAAGATCATGCTCAACGGCTGCAGCCTGCTCGTCATCGACGAGGCCGACCGCATGCTCGACATGGGTTTCATTCCCGACATCGAAAGCATCTGCACCAAGCTGCCGGCCAATCGCCAGACTCTGTTGTTTTCGGCAACGATGCCGCCGCCGATCAAGAAACTTGCCGACAAGTTCCTGACCAATCCCAAATATATCGAGGTCGCCCGTCCTGCCACTGCCAACGTCAACATCACCCAGCGGCTGATCAAGACGTCGGCTCGCAACAAGCGCGACACCCTGATCAAGCTGCTCAAGGCCGAAAAGGTCTCGACCGCGATCATCTTCTGCAATCGCAAGACGACCGTCCGCGACCTCAACAAGAGCCTCAAGCAGTCGGGCTTCAAGTCGGGCGAGATCCACGGCGATATCGACCAGAGTACGCGGGTCGCCGAACTCGACGCATTCAAGTCGGGCGCGATCAACTTGCTTGTCGCTTCCGACGTTGCCGCGCGCGGTCTCGATATCAAGGGCGTCAGCCACGTCTTCAACTATGACGCGCCATGGCATCCCGACGATTACGTCCACCGCATCGGCCGGACCGGCCGGGCAGGGGCGAGCGGCGTTGCCTACACCTTCGTGACGCCCGCCGACGAAGAGGCGATCGACAACATCCAGAAGCTGGTCGGCTACAAGGTCGACTATCTTGGCGAAGGCGACGGCGGCACGAGCAATGCCCCGATCGAAGCCGATGCGAACGTGCAGCCCACAGAGGTCAAGCCTGAACAAACCCCGCGTTCGCCCGCGAAACGCGACGAAGCGCGCGCTGCCGCGCCCGCGCGCCAGCCCAAGCCGGCTCCCGAGGCCAAGCGCGAAGCAAAGGCCGAGCCCAAGGCATCCGAAGCCCCGCGCGCAGAGAAGGGTGACGAGAAGGCCGCCGATAAGCCTGCCGAGAAGCCCGAACGCGTGGCCAAGCCTGCCCGCGACGCTGGCAAGCGGTCCGATGATCGCCCGGCCAAGCCCGCTCCGATCGCGCAGACCGACGGGACCAGCGAAGACGGTGCCTGGAACGGCCCGGTGCCCAGCTTCCTCGGCTTTGAACTCAACCGATAGGCAACGGGCAATGCCGCCGCCAGGCCGCTTCATCGCGGCCTGACGGCGGACAGTGCTTTAGAGCTTTACCAGCATCTTGCCGGTGTTCTCGCCTGAGAACAGGCCGAGAAAGGCGTCGGGCGTCGCTTCGATGCCTTCGCGGACGGTTTCGCGGGCCTGGACTTTTCCGCTCGCGATGAGCTCGCCCATATCGGCGTAGAAATGGTCCATCTGCGCCAGATAGTCGGTGTAGATGAAGCCCTGCATGCGTATCCGCGCGGGGATCGTCCGGACGAGATACTTCATCTCTTGCGGCTTGCCGTTGTTGTAGACGTCGATCATGCCGCAGATCGCAAAGCGCGCGTAGTCGCGAGCCAGGGCGAAGGCGGCATCGAGATGGTCGCCGCCGACATTGTCGAAATAGACGTCGATTCCCTTGGGGGCTGCGACGGACAGTTGCTTGAGCAGGCTGCCGGCCTTGTAATCGACGCAGGCGTCGGCGCCGATCTCCCTGACCCAGGCGCATTTGTCAGCGCCGCCGGCCGAACCGATGACGGTCATGCCCTTGGCCTTGGCGATCTGGACGACCGCCGATCCGACTGCGCCGCCAGCGGCAGACACGAACACCGTTTCGCCCTCCTTGGCTTCGGCGACCTTGAGCAGGCCGAACCAAGCGGTCGCGCCGGTCAGGCCAAGATTATGGAGGAAGGTCTGCGGGCTGATCCCGGCATCGAGCATCGCCTTGGGCAGCTTGTGCGGCATCGACTCGGCTCCGATCACGCCGCCCTCGCGCCAGCCAGACATGTGGAGGATGAGGTCGCCGGCTTCGAAGCCCGCCAGCTTGCTCTCGACGACTTCGCCGATCGCTCCGCCCGTCATCGGTTCGCCGACCTGGAACGGGGGGACATAGCTTTTCACGTCGTTCATCCGGCCGCGCATATAGGGATCGACCGACAGCCAGCGGTTCTCGACGCGCAACTGGTTGTCCCCGAGCGCCTGGTCGGCGATGTCCTTGAGCTCGAAATTGGCGGCGGTCGGCATGCCGTCGGGACGTGATGCGAGGTGCCAGGTGCGGGGCATAGAAGTCTCCATGATGTGAGTTTCGAAACGAAACCTAGGCGCTCTTGGCCCAAAGCTAAAGGCCATTGTCGATCAACCGCGGCGACCGGGAAAACAGCGTTGCCACTCGCGCGGGCGCCGATTATAGCCACGCGCAAAGGGGCCGTAGCTCAGTTGGGAGAGCGCGTCGTTCGCAATGACGAGGTCAGGGGTTCGATTCCCCTCGGCTCCACCAGCCTTCGCCCCTTCGAGGCTTTGGCTGCAAGCCTACCCAAGGGGCTGGATTATACTGGGTCGATATGCACCGGGGCGAAGGCCGCCCGCGCGGCAAATGACAGCGAGCTGCATCCCCGCTATCACGCGTTCATGAAACAACCCCACGTACAAGCCGAGGCGGAAAGCCTGTTCCCCGTTGAATTCGGCCAAATCGGGTATCCCTGCGGCAACTCTCGTCATCTTCGGCGAGTTCGACGATCGCGGCCACCCCCAACTGCTGTTCGTCGAGCGCTCCATGGCTATGCGGTTCGCTCCCGGCGCGGTGGTGTTTCCGGGTGGCCGCGTCGATCGCGACGACCACACGCTCGGTCTGCGCTTCGGACCGCACCTTGAACCCGACGACGCCGCCGCGCGGGTTGCCGCTATCCGCGAGACGGTAGAGGAAACCGGGCTTTTGATCGGCCTGCGCGATCGCCCTGACGGTGTCGCAGAAGAGCTGCAAAGCGAACTGATCGAGGGCCGCTCGCTTGCCGACTGGCTGGCCGACGCCAGAACGGGACTCGATCTCGACCGACTGGCTCCGTTTGCCCGATGGGATCCGCGTTTTCGCAACCATCGTGCGTTTGACACGCGCTTTTACCTCGCCTGTCTTGACGGATCCGGTGACGATGTCGTGTCGGACGGCACCGAGAATCGCGCGGCGTTCTGGGCCTCCGCGACACGAAGTCCTCGAACTCGGTGCGGGGCGGAAGCCGGTCGGCGATTTTCCCGACCGAGCGCAATCTCGAGCGGTTGGCACCCCTGATCGATCACAAGTCCGCCGTCGCCGACAGCCGCCGATACGGTACGCCGACGATCACGCCGACCCTGATCGAAGAAGCAGGCGGGTCATGGCTTTGCATCCCCGAAGGTTGTGGCTACCCGATAACGCGCGTTCCCATTAGCGAAGTGTCGCGTGGGAAGGGCTGATCATCTCAACTTGGTTGGCAATTAACCTAGCGGTAACGCTAACCGGCCATGACGGATCGGCAACGGTATTTGGAACCTTTCGATCCGGCGCGTGTTGTGATAGTGTTGTTAATACAACAGGTGGGGTAGGAACCTCAGGCTGCGGAAAACTTTGATGTACTCGGGGGTTGCGGTCCGAACATCAAAGATATACCTAGGCGATGAAGAATAGGGATTAAGACTCGGTCGCACGAAGATTCGATCGGGTAAGCCAGTGAGATGGAGAATAAATATGAATGTCTATAAAAAAGCCTCGCTCGTAGCAGCTGGCGTCGCGCTGGCAGTTTCGCCTGTCGCGGCTAGCGCCGCTCAGTCGGCCAAGGGTATTACTGCAGCTGATTACGCTCAGGCGCGTACGGCAGCCACCACCGCTGACGAGAGCGATCTCCGCGGCGGCCCCGGCGGTGCGATCATTGCAGTCCTCGCTATCGCAGCGATCATCACGGCGATCATCATCGCGGCTGACGGCAGCGACGATACGCCCACCAGCCCCTGATCTGGCTGTAATGCTTTTCGAAAAACCCTCGCTTCGGCGGGGGTTTTTTTTGCCTTATCGCCCCGGGTCGATCAGAGCGGATTCATGATGGTGCTTTGACATTAATTCATCGCAACGAAAGTTGCGGCATCCTATAGCTGCGCGATGAGCTTCCAACCCTATCGTTTCACCGTTGTGCTTGTCTTGCTCGCGGGACTCCCGCTGGCAGTCGTTGCGCCGCTCGCTCCTGCCTATGCGCAGCAGGCCGCCGAGGCTGCGTCCGCCCCCGCGTCATCGAAACCGACGCAGGATGATTGGCTCTACGCCGGGACCGATATCCCGCGCGATGCGGGATGGCAGTTCGGAACGCTGCCAAATGGACTGCGATATGCGGTGCGCAACAACGGCTCGCCCCCGGGCCAGGTGTCGATCCGGGTCCGGATCGATGCGGGTTCGCTCATGGAACGCGACTCGGAGCGCGGATTCGCACATTTTCTCGAGCATTTGAGCTTTCGTGGATCGCGCCTCCTTGGCGATGGGGACACCAAGCGGATCTGGCAGCGGCTCGGCGCCGCTTTCGGCAGCGACACCAACGCCAGCACGACCCCGACGTCGACCGTTTACAAGTTGGACCTGCCCAGTGCGACCGCCGCCGGACTCGACGAGGGGATGAAGACGCTGGCGGCGATGATCGAAGCGCCTAACCTCGATGCGAAGACGATCGACAGTGAGCGCGGTGTCGTCTTGTCCGAACTGCGTGAAAGTGCCGGACCGCAGGCGCGGGTCAGCGACGCGATTCACGAACATGTCTTCGCCGGCCAGCTGCTCGCCGATCGCGTTCCGATAGGGACCGAACAAAGCCTCGCTGCGGCGACACCTGATGGCCTGGCGGAATTCCATCAACGCTGGTATCGGCCCGATACCGCGGTCATTGCGATCGCCGGCGATGGAGATCCGGCCGTTTTCGCCAGCCTCATCGCCAAATATTTCGGCGACTGGAAGGCGAGCGGTGCACGCCCGATCGCGCCCGATTTCGGCGATCCGAAGCCCGACTTTCCTGTCGCCAAGGTGATCGCCGAACCCAACCAGCCCAATATCGTGACGCTTAATTACCTCCGGCCTTGGCGTCCGGTTACCGACAGCATCGCCTATACGCAGACGCTCTATCACGACTTCATTGCGCTCAGAATCGTCAATCGTCGCCTCGAACAGCGCGCCCGTGCGGGAGGGAGCTATGTTCTCGCCCAGGTTGGCGATGACTCGGTCAGCCGTTCGGCGATGGTGACGTCGATCAATATCGTGCCTGCGCCGGCAACCGATTGGGCACCGGCGCTCATGGATGTTCGCGGCGTGATTGCCGATGCGCTCGCCAATCCGCCGAGCCAGGCCGAAATCGACCGCGAATATGACGAAATGGATGTGGTGATGACGCGCGAGGTCGAAAACGCGCAAAATCAGCCGGGCACCGAACTGGTCGACGACCTGCTCAATTCGATCGATATCGGCGAGACCGTTTCCGATCCCGCTCATCATCGCGTAATGTTCCGTTCGAGCCGACCGCTGGCGACGCCGCAGCACATGCTCGACGTGATCCGAAAGCTCTTTTCGGGACGTGTCGTGCGCGCCTTCGTATCGCAGACGACCGCGCCGGCGCCCGATGCTGAAGCGCGACTGGCGAAACTCGTCGACCGAGCCGGTCGCCGCTGACGGCAGTGCGCGGAGCGCTTCGCGAAATGTGACAATCGATGATCTGCCGGGGCTCGGACGCGCCGGTCGGATTGTCGAGCGGTCGAACATCCCGGTCCTCGACATGCAAACACTCAAACTCTCGAACGGAGATCTCGGCGCTCGTCTTTGACAACGATGTGGAGCCCGACAAGATTCGCGTCCGCGTCCGTTTCGGCGGCGGCCGCCGCGTCGATGTCGCCGTCCGAACCGAACCTGCTCTGGACCGGCGGTTCGGCGCTCGTTCAGAGCGGAATTGGCAAGCTTGATTTGCGCGACCTGGAATCGCTGATGACCGGCCGCCTGCTGGGCATGGGGTTCGACGTTACCGATGGCGCGTTCGAATTCAGTGCTGAGACCAATTCGGCCGATTTCGCCGATCAAATGCGCTTGATCGCTGCAAAGCTCGATCATCCGGGCTGGGACGCGGACCCGGTAAAGCGTGCGCGTATCGTCGAACTGACCACATTCGATTCTTCGGCGGGTTCGCCTTCGGCGGTGCTCGACCGGTCGATGGGTAACGAGATTCGTCCCGGCGACCTTCGCTTCGCGTCGCCCGACCGGGCGCAAATCGAAGGCCTCACGCCAAAGGCATTTCGCCGCTTCTGGGCGCCCAAGCTGGCGGCCGGCCCGGTCGAAGTCATGATCTTCGGCGATCTGTCGAAGGTCGATCAGGACAAGATACTGGCGGCGACGTTTGGGGCGCTCAAGCCGCGCGCAAAGGCTCCGGCGGGGGACGCCAAACCGCTGTCGTTTCCAAAGGCCGATCCGGTTCCCACCGTCCTTCGGCATTCTGGCGATGCCAATCAGGCCGCGGCGTTGATCGCCTGGAAAACAGGCGGAGGGCTCGATGATATCCGCGAAGCGCGGCAACTCGACGTCCTTGCCGAGATATTCAACGATCGGCTGTTCGACCGGCTGCGCGCCGCACAGGGGGCGAGCTACAGCCCATCGGTCGGGAGCAACTGGCCGCGCGAGTTCAGCGGCGGGGGTTACATCATGGCGGCCAGCCTGGTCCGTCCGCAGGATGTCGACGCGTTCTACGGCTATGCGCGCGATATCGCCCGCGAGTTGATGCAGACGCCGGTGAGCGCCGATGAACTCGTCCGGACGATCACGCCGCTCAAGGAGATGATCTACCGGGCGTCGTCGAGCAACGCCTTCTTCATGAACGAGCTCGAAGGCGCGAGCAGCGATCCCCGCAACCTCGCGGCGCTACGCAGCTATGTCACCGATACCGAGTCGGCGACGCCCGCGGTGATCCAGCGATTGGCGCGGAAATACTTCGCCAATGACGGCTGGTCGATGGTCGTGCTGCCGAAGGACGTCGCATTGTCGTCGGTCTGGACCGCGCCGACCCAGCCGATGCTGGTCGCAAGCGATGCCCCGCCCGCCAAGTCGACGGCCGTGCAGGCCTTGCCCGAGGGCCGCTAGTCGGTCGAGGCAGGTCTGGGCGCGCCGCGTCGAGGACAGGCGCGGTTCGTGATCGAGGCCGCTCTTGTCGCGAATCTCGGCACGCATCTCGGCGCGGCGTTCGTGGATCGAGGCGATGACCGGCCCCACCGCGATGCCGAGATCGACCAGCAACACTTCCGACAGCTGGAGCGAACTTTCGAGCGTTTCGGGGACAGCCTCCGACGCGCCGGCGCTGTACAGCCGGGCGGCGTGGTCGGCATCGCGCGCACGCGATACGATCGGGATATCGCGATAGCGCGTGCGGAGCAGCCGCGTGATGCGCTCCTGCTGGACCGGATCGTCCATCGTCAGGACGATTGCCCGCGCCGTATCGAGCTTGAGATTGTCGAGTACTGCGGGGCGCGAAACGTCGCCAAATAGCACGGGCATGTGTTCGCGCTTGGCCGCCGTGACCGCATCGATGTCGGCCTCGACCGCGATATAGTCGAGCTTATGGCGCGTTAGCATGTCGGCAACCACGCGCCCGATGCGGCCAAAACCGATCACGACGACATGGTCGCCTTCGACCGCGAGCGGAGTTTCACCATGGCCACCGGCGCGCCATTCGAGCCGGCGCGACACATCGTGGCCGATCCGCGCGAGAATCGGCGTGATGGTGAGGCCGATCGCGGTGACGATCTCCCAGAATTGCGCTGTTTCGGGCAGGATAAGCTGCGCCTGTGCGGCGGCGGCGAGGACGATCAACGTCGTTTCGGACGGGCTCGACATCAGCAGGCCTGCTTCGGCGGCGGTGCCTATCCGGGCCCCGGCGATGCGCAACAACCCGCTGGTGACGAGTCGTCTTGACGACAATGACCGTGACGATGGCGAGCGCTAGGACCTGCCAGTTGGCTGCGATGACGGCGAGGTCGACGCTCATCCCGACGGTGATCAGGAAGACGCCAAGTGCGAGGCCCTTGAACGGTGCGGTCATCGCCTCGACCTCGTCGGCATAGGCCGATTCGGCGATCAGCAGTCCGGCGAGCAGCGCACCCACAATAGGCGACAGTCCGGCGGCAGTCGTGACGAGGCTCGACACGATGACGACGAGCAGGCTGGCGGCGAGGAACACCTCGGGGCTCTTGGTCCGCGCCGCCTGCGCGAACATCCGCGGGATGAGGAACTTGCCGACGATATAGAGGCCGACGACAGCGATCCCGGCGCGCAGGACGGTCTCGCCGAGATCGCTCCAGCCGTTGCTTGCGCTGGGCGCCATGACGCCGAGCGCGAAGATGATCGGGACGATCGCGACGTCTTCGAACAATAGCATCGAGAACGCGGCCTTGCCGACCGGCGAGCGCGTGCCGACCATCGGCAGGACCAACGCAGTCGACGACAGCGCGAGCGCCAGGCCGAGGCCGATTGCGCCTGCCATGCCTTGCCCCATCAGCGCGAGACCGACTGCGATGATCGCGCCGCTGCCGATGAGTTCGGCAGCACCGACGCCGAACACCAGCCGCCGCATCGTCCATAATCGCCGGAAGCTGAGTTCGAGCCCGATCGAGAAGAGCAGCAGGATGATGCCGAATTCGGCGAACGGCTCGATAGCCTCGGCATCGGATATGGTGACGTAGTAGAGCCACGGCGACCGGTCGGTCAGGCTGCCGAGCCCATGGGGTCCCACGAGAACGCCGACGAGGATGAAACCGATCACCGGGGTCACGCGAAAGCGTGCGAACAGGGGGATCACGAGCCCCGCCGCGCCGAGAATGACGAGCGCGTCGCTGAACGACTGATTGTCGAGGCTGAGCGTCATGGATAGCTCTTAGGAAGCGGGGCTGCTATTTGCCAAGGGTAATGACGCGTCGTTGCCAGCTTTGCATCGTCGGGGGCGGACCAGCCGGATTGTTCGCCGGCCTGCTCTTTGCCCGCGCCGGGGTCGAGACGCTGGTGATCGAGAAACACAGTGATTTCCTGAGAGATTTCCGCGGCGATACCGTTCATCCCTCTACCCTAGAGCTGTTCGACCAACTCAGCCTGCTCGAACTCGCTTCTCGCGGTGCCGCACGACCGGGTCGAAACGATCGGCGGGCGGATCATGGGCGAGATGCTGACGATCGCCGATTTTCGCCATCTCAAAGTGCCCGCGCCGTATATCGCGCTGATGCCGCAATGGGACCTGCTTGCCTTCCTTGCGGCCGAGGCGAAGCACTATCCCAATTTCACGCTGCAGATGAATTGCGAGGCCATCGGGATCAAGACCGCGCCGACCGGACGGGTGACGGGGGTGAAGATCGCCGGTGGCAAGGACATCTCGGCCGATCTCGTCATAGCTGCCGACGGGCGCGGCTCGGTGATCCGGACCGCAGCAGCGCTGCCGCTCGAGACGATTGGCGCGCCGATGGACGTTTTCTGGTTTCGCGTTACCAAGCACCCGGCAGATGCGAACGCGACATTCGGGGTATTCGAAAACGGCCGGATCGGCGTGTTCATCGATCGCGGCAGTTATTGGCAGGTCGCGTTTGTGTTCGCCAAGGGCAGTGCGCAGGCGTTGCGAGCGCGCGGGATAGCCCAGTTCAAGGCCGAAGTAGCCGAAATGGCGCCCGAACTGGCGCACGGCATCGCGGCGCTGGCGGATTGGGACGAGGTCAAGCTGCTGCGCGTGTCGCTCGACCGACTGAAACGCTGGCACCGCCACGGCCTGCTCGTGATCGGCGATGCGGCGCACGCGATGTCGCCGATCGGCGGGGTAGGGATCAATCTCGCGATCCAGGATGCGGTGGCGGCCGCCAACGTGCTCGCCGGGCCGATGGCCGCTGGCGCCAGTTTCGACGCGCTGCTGCAGGAGGTGCAGGGGCGGCGCTGGAAGCCGACGGTGCGGATGCAGGCGTTGCAAAAGGCGGCGCAGGACCGATTGATCTCACCGCTGCTGCACGGCACGAGCACGCGGCAGCGCCCGCCATGGCAGCTCCGCCTGCTTCAGTATTTGCCAGGGTTGCAACGCATCCCCGCGCGCATCATCGGCTTGGGGTTTGGCCGCGAGAGAATCGAAAGCCCCGACGCCGGGCTGGCCGCACCAAATGCTGCGGCAGATTGACAATGCCTCGCCATGAACCACAATCGGTGCCGAGAACTGAGGAGGATGGGGCATGAAAATCAGAGTTATTCTGGCGGCGGTTGCACTGACGATCGGAGCTGTTCCGGCAAGGGCCTTCGACGTGGGGGAATATGCCGACGCGTTTACCCAGATGATCGGTGAAGAGTTCGATGACGGATTGGTGTTGAGCAGGGTCGAGGTCGACGGCAACCTCATCGTCTTGGTGATCGACGGTCCGGCCGCGTGGCGAGGAGAAACGAACGCCAGCGATATCAGTGACGGGTTTTTCGAGGGTTTCTGCGAAGACAGCACCGCGTTCTTCGATGGCGTTCTGTCGATGCGTATAGACACGACGGAAGCTGGCAAGAACCGCCAGGCGGGCCAGGTGGTCGACAGCTGTGTGAGGAGGCAAGGCGACTAAGCCGCTGCCCCGAAATCTGATCGGACGATGCCGGACCTAGCCTCCGCCGGGAGTGTGCGGTCCCATCGGCGCGGTGCGCGGGCGGCTCTTGTTATGGTCCTTGCCGACCTGGCTGTCCCATTCGATGCGGTAGAGATCGAAGCGGCGGTCGGCGAGGTTGCGCACGGTGCCTTCGGCGCGCGCCCAGCTGAGGTCGGCGAGGTTGACGTCGCTGATCGTCAGCGTCTCGACATTCTCGGTCGCCTCGGCGGCGATGCCGTCGCGAGCAAAGGGGAAGTCGCACGGCGTCAATATGCAGCTCTGGGCATATTGGATGTCCATGTTGGCGACATTGGGCAGGTTGCCGACATTGCCTGACATGACGACGAAGCACTGGTTCTCGATCGCACGCGCCTGCGAGCAATAGCGCACGCGCAGATAGCCCTGGCGGCTGTCGGTACAGAACGGGGTGAAGATGATCCGCGCGCCTTCGTCGACGAGCCGGCGGGCGAGCTCGGGGAACTCGCTGTCGTAACAGATCAGGACGCCGATCGGGCCGCAGTCGGTCGGGATCGCGTCGATCGTGTCGCCGCCCTTGATGTTCCACCAATAGCGCTCGTTGGGCGTCGGGTGGATCTTTTCCTGCTCATGGACCGATCCGTCGCGCAGGCAGACGAAAGCGACGTTCTGGATCTCGCCGTCGTCGGTGCGCGTCGGATGCGATCCGCCGATGATGTTGATGTTGAACTTCATCGCCATCTCGCTGAGCTCGGCGCGGATCTTGGGCGTGTACTTGCTCAGCGTCTCGATCGCCTCCATCGGCGACAGTTCCTTCTCCTCGAACGACAGGAGCGAGAGCGTGAACAGTTCGGGGAAAACAATGAAGTCCGATTCGTAATCGGCTGCAACATCGACGAAATATCGGATTGCCTTCATGAAGTCGTCATAGTCGGCGACGGCACGCGCCTGGAGCTGGCAGGTCGCGATACGGACTGCCTCGACCCCGCGAGGGATGCGGAATTTTACTGGTTCGTCGCGATCGACGTAAGGATTGCGCCAGACCATGTGCGCGGCAAAGCCACGCGATTTCTTGTCTTCAGGCAGATAGTTCTTGAGCACGCCGATCGGTTCGAAACCGTTGGCGAGCTGGAAGCGGATGACCGGATCATGTATCTTGCCCCGTGACGATCTGCTCGAGATAGTCTTCGGGGCCATCGACCTTGCGCCGGTTGCGCGTCAGGCCGGGGAGGCGGCCGCCAAAGGCGATGCCCGTCAGTTCAAGCTGTTCGGCGAGCGCGCGGCGTTCCTCGTAGAGGCGCCGTCCGATCCGCGTGCCCCGGACCTTGGGATCGACGCACATCTCGTAACCGTAGAGCCAGTCGCCCGTCGGATCGTGGCGTGAGCCGAAGCCGTTGCCGGTAATCTCGTCCCAGCTGTGCGGTGCGAGAGCGATGCCGCCGGCGATCCGCATCGAGGCGCAATAGCCGACGACCTTGTCATCGAGGATCGCGACGAAACATCCCTCGGGATAGTTGTTCAGCTGCCCGCGGATTTCGCCATAGGTATAGGCGGGCAGGTCGTCATAGGCGCGCCGGACAAGCGCGGCGATGCCGCTGACGTCGCCGAGCGTCGCCTGCCGAACTTCGAGCCGGGCCTTGGTGCTGTTCGTCGGCATGGCGCATTCCTTCCTGCTCCCCTCCCGCACGCGGGAGGGGATTGATCGTTCAGCCCTCTGCCATCGCCTTTTCAAGGTTCTCGACGATCGCTTCGAAGAACTGTTCGGTCGTCATCCACGGCTGGTCGGGACCGATCAGGATCGCGAGATCCTTGGTCATCGCGCCCAATTCGACCGTCTCGACACAGACGCGCTCGAGCGTTTCGGCAAATTTGGTGACCTCGGGCGTGCCGTCGATCGTGCCGCGATGCTTGATCCCGCCGGTCCAGGCGAAGATCGAGGCGATCGGGTTGGTCGAGGTCGCCTTGCCCTGCTGATGCTGGCGGTAATGGCGCGTGACGGTGCCGTGCGCGGCTTCGGACTCGACCGTCTTGACCGTCGGGAGTCATCAGGACCGAGGTCATCAGGCCGAGCGAGCCGAAGCCCTGCGCGACGGTGTCCGACTGGACGTCGCCGTCATAGTTCTTGCACGCCCAGACGAACTTGCCCGACCATTTCAGCGCGCTGGCGACCATGTCGTCGATCAGGCGATGCTCATAAACGATGCCCGCCTTGGCGAACTTGTCCTTGAACTCGTTGTCGAACACTTCCTGGAACAGGTCCTTGAAGCGGCCGTCATAGGCCTTGAGGATGGTGTTCTTGGTCGACAGATAGACCGGCCATTCGCGCTTGAGGCCATAGTTCATGCTGGCGCGGGCGAAGTCGCGGATCGAATTCGTCGAGGTTGTACATCGCCATCGCGACGCCGGCCGAGGGAAATTCGAACACTTCGCGGTCGATCACTTCGCCGTCATGGCCTTCGAAGACGAGGCGCAGTTTGCCAGGACCCGGGACGAGGAAGTCGGTCGCGCGATACTGGTCGCCATAGGCATGGCGGCCGATGACGATCGGGTGCGTCCAGCCGGGAACGAGGCGCGGGACGTTCGAAATGACGATCGGTTCGCGAAAGACGACGCCGCCGAGGATGTTGCGGATCGTGCCGTTGGGCGAGCGCCACATCTTCTTGAGGCCGAATTCCTCGACGCGCTGTTCGTCAGGGGTGATCGTCGCGCATTTGACGCCAACGCCGTGCTTGAGGATCGCATTGGCCGCATCGACCGTGATCTGGTCCTCGGTCTCGTCGCGCTTCTCGATCGACAGGTCGTAATATTTGAGGTCGATGTCGAGATAGGGGAGGATCAGCCGTTCGCGGATCCACTGCCAGATGATGCGCGTCATTTCGTCGCCGTCGAGTTCGACGACGGGATTGAGGACCTTGATCTTGCTCATAAGTGAGGACTTTCGTTGTTTTGCTATGGATTGCGGTGCGCCGGTCTGAACGGGCGCGCGTTGGCGCTCGCCTTAGGCAAAGCGGGCGCGATGTTCAACTGGGCGGCGCGGCGTGTGCGCCGCTTTAGCATTGTCTCGCTTGGACGCAGCCACTAGACCGCTGGCCATGACATTACCGACATATTCGAATGGTGAAGGCCGCGGCGTGAAATGGGAATGGCCCCCCGTCCACCCCGAAGGGCGCAAGTTCGGCCTGATCGCGGTGGCGATCACGCTGTTCCTGTGGTTCGTGCTCGGCTGGGACATCGTCGGCTGGCTGATGGCGGGGATATCGCTGTGGGTGTTCGCTTTCTTCCGCGATCCGGCACGCGTCACGCCGCAGCACGACGATCTCGTCGTCGCGCCTGCCGACGGCCTCATCACGCTGATCCAGAAGGTCGCCCCGCCGCGCGAAATGGCCGGCACCGACGGGCTTGGCGACGAACCGATGACACGCGTGTCGATCTTCATGAGCGTGTTCGACGTTCACATCAACCGCGCGCCGATCACCGGCACGATCAAGAACGTCGTCTATATTCCCGGCAAGTTCGTCAACGCCGACCTCGACAAGGCGAGCGAAGACAATGAGCGCCAGCATATCCTGATGGAACGCGCCGACGGCACGCGGATCGGATTTACCCAGATCGCCGGGCTCGTCGCGCGGCGCATCGTTCCGTGGGTCCGTCCCGGAGACTCGGTCGTTGCGGGCCAGCGCGTCGGCCTGATCCGCTTCGGCAGCCGCGTCGATGTCTACCTGCCGCATGGTACCGAACCGGCGGTCCTGCTCGGCCAGCGCAGCGTCGCGGGCGAAACCGTTATCGCGCGCATCGGCCAGGCGCCGCAGCTGCTCGGCACCGGCCAATGAGCTTCGCGATGACGACCTGCCGGGCGAACCGAACGGCATGAGCGACGACCCCGCCCAGCGCAGCGTCCGCGGCATCCCGTTCCGCGCGATCACCCCCAATGCGGTTACCGCGCTGGCCTTGTGCTTCGGCCTGACCGGCGCGCGCATGGCGATCGACGGCCGCTGGGAGCTTGCGATCGGCGCAATCATCTTTGCCGGCATATTGGACGGGCTCGACGGCCGCATCGCGCGGCTGCTGCGCGCCAACAGCCGCTTCGGCGCCGAGCTCGATTCGCTGTCCGATGTCATCGCCTTCGGCGTCGCGCCGACAATCGTCATGTTCCAATGGTCATTATCCGATGCGCCAAAGTTCGGCTGGACCGCCGCGCTTGCGCTCGCAGTGTGCTGCGCGCTGCGTCTCGCCCGCTTCAATGCGGCGATCGATGCCGAAGACCAGCCGCACAAGTCGGCGGGGTTCATGACTGGTGTTCCCGCACCGGCGGGGGCGGGGATAGCATTCGTCCCGATCTATGCCTGGCTGGTCACCGACCTCGATGTCTTCCGCGCGTGGTATGTCGTCATGCCTTGGGTGTTGCTCGTCGCGTTCCTGATGATCTCGAACGTCGCGACCTACAGCTGGACCAGCCTGCGCATCCGGCGCAGCTGGCGACTTGAAATCCTGGCGTTTGTCGGCTTGCTCGGCGCGGCGCTGTTCACCGCCCGGTGGGAGACGCTGCTCGTCATCTCGCTGATCTATATCGCGCTGATCCCGTTCAGCGTGCGCAGCTACGCCAAGGTCAGGCAGCGGCGCGAAGCGCGGGTCGATCTGCCCGCACCACCGGCCTGAACCGATTGGCGCGGAGCGCGGCGTAGCGCGGTGCGGCAACGGCGTCGGTGGCGATCGGCGCAAGACCGCCCTGGCCGGTAAGCGCGCTGAGGATCCGCGCGCCGTTCGCCGAAAGCATCGTCGCAATCGCGACCAGCGATCCGATCAGTGTACCGGCAAACAGCAGCGAAATCGTGACATTCAACATCAGGAGATCCTTTCAGCGTCGTGCCCAACATCGATTGGGCGGCGACCGTTAACCATAACGCCGACTCGGCAAATCGGTTCCACGGCCTGTGGATAACTGCCTATGTTCTTGTTCTGTTCTTATGTCAACCGCCAAACAGGGCTTGCATCAGGTGGGTGCTTGGGGTAGCGGCCCCGCCATTCCACATGGTGGGCGCACATACCGGTGCCGGGCGGCCTGATTTAAGGTCTTGTCCGGTTCTTGCCCGCCAGAGGACCAACCGGAAGGAGAACTACTATGGCGGCACCAGTCGTCACGATGCAGCAATTGATCGAGGCCGGAGCACATTTCGGCCACCAGACGCATCGTTGGAACCCGCGCATGAAGCCGTACATTTTCGGCCAGCGCAACGGCATTCACATCATCGATTTGTCGCAGACCGTGCCGCTGTTCGCGCGCGCTCTCGACTTCGTTTCACAGACCGTCGGCGCCGGCGGCAAGGTCCTGTTCGTCGGGACCAAGCGCCAGGCGCAGGACGCCATCGCTGACGCGGCGCGCGCTTCTGGCCAGCACTTCGTCAATCATCGCTGGCTCGGCGGGATGCTGACCAACTGGAAGACGATTTCGCAGTCGATCAAGCAGTTCAAGACGCTCGAGGAGCAACTGTCGGGTGACACTGCGGGCTTCACCAAGAAGGAAGTCCTTCAGATGACGCGCCGTCGCGACAAGCTCGAGCTCAGCCTTGGCGGTATTCGCGACATGGGCGGCATTCCCGACGTCATGTTCGTTATCGACGCCAACAAGGAAGAGCTTGCGATCAAGGAAGCCAACGTTCTGGGCATTCCCGTCGTTGCGGTGCTCGATTCGAACGTGTCGCCCGACGGCATCGCATTCCCGGTGCCCGCGAACGATGACGCCAGCCGTGCGATCCGCCTTTATTGCGAAGCGATTGCCGCTGCCGCGACCAAGGGTGGCCAGGACCAGATGGCCGCCAGCGGATTCGATCTGGGTGCAGCCGAACAGCCTGTCGCCGAACCAGCGATCAGTGAAGCCGCGGCCCCTGCCGCAGCAGCGCCTGCGCCGGTAGCCGAAGCAGCCAAGACCGAGGCGGCTCCCGCCAAGGCCGAAGCCGCTCCTGCAAAGGAAGAGGCCAAGGCCGACGCGCCTGCCGAGAAGGCAGAAGCCAAGAAGGCGCCTGCCAAGAAGGCTCCCGCCAAGAAGGCCGACGACGCGAAGGCTGACGACGCCAAGCCTGCTGCCAAGAAGGCCGCGCCGAAAAAGGCCGCTACCAAGAAGGCCGAGGCCTAACCAAGATACGGGCGCGCGGCGAGCCGATCCGGCTATCGCGCGCGCCCGTCCGTTGCATTTTTAATCGAGGAAAATTCCATGGCACAGATTACTGCCGCCTCCGTCAAGGAACTGCGCGAGCGCTCGGGCGCCGGCATGATGGATTGCAAGAAGGCGCTGTCGGAGAACGACGGCGACATCGAAGCCGCGATCGACTGGCTGCGCACCAAGGGCCTTGCCGCCGCCGCTAAGAAATCGAGCCGCACGGCTGCTGAAGGCTTGGTCGGGATCCTGACCGACGGCACCAGCGGCGCCGCGGTCGAAGTCAATTCGGAAACCGACTTCGTCGCCAAGAACGACCAGTTCCAGGGCTTCGTCGCCGCGGTCACCAAGGTCGCGCTCGAACAGGGCAGCGACGATGTGGAGGCGCTCAAGGCCGCAGCCTATCCGGGCGGCGGATCGATCACCGACAAGCTCAACGAGAACATCGCGACGATCGGCGAAAACCAGGCTGTGCGCCGCGTGGCGTGCCTGTCGGTCAACGAAGGCGCCGTGGTCGGTTATGTCCACAATGCCGTCGCACCCGGCCTCGGCAAGATCGGCGTTCTCGTCGCGCTTGAAAGCAGCGCTGGCAGCGACGTTCTCGAACCGCTCGGCAAGCAGTTGGCGATGCACATCGCCGCGGCCAGCCCGCTGGCGCTCAACGGCGACGATCTCGACGCCGACCTGATCGCTCGCGAACGTGCGATTGCCGAAGAAAAGGCTGCCGAATCGGGCAAGCCTGCTGAGATCGTCGGCAAGATGGTCGATGGCGCGATGGCCAAGTTCCGCAAGGAAAACGCGTTGCTTTCGCAGGTCTTCGTGATCGACAACAAGACGCCGATTGCCGAAGTCGTCGCCGCTGCCGGCAAGCAGGCGGGCGCATCGATCACGCTGGTGAACTATGTTCGCTTCCAGCTCGGCGAAGGCATCGAAAAAGCCGAGACCGATTTCGCTGCAGAGGTCGCCGCAGCCGTCGGCGCCAACTGATCATAACGACTTAGCGCTGCCCACGAGATTGACTCGGGGCAGGCGAAACAGCATGGCGTGCGCTCGACAGGGCGCGCGCCATCGCTGTATCCAGCGTCGGACGCAGCGCCTGCAGACCCGCTGCCTGAGAGGATCCCGACCGTCGTGACGCGCCCCGCCTTCAAACGCATCCTGCTGAAACTTTCGGGCGAGGCGCTGATGGGGCCGGGCCAGTTCGGTATCGATCCTGCCACGGTCGCGAGCATGGCTGCCGAGGTCAAGGCGGCCAAGGAGCGTGGTCTCGAAATCTGTCTCGTCATCGGCGGCGGCAACATCTTCCGCGGCATGGCAGGTGCGGCCAAGGGCATGGACCGCGCACAGGCAGACTATATGGGCATGCTCGCGACTGTGATGAACGCGCTCGCGATGCAGAATGCACTTGAGCAGCTCGGCGTCGAAACGCGTGTCCAGTCGGCGATCGAAATGGACAAGGTGTGCGAACCCGTGATCCGCCGCCGCGCCGAGCGACACCTCAACAAAGGCCGCGTGGTGATATTTGCTGCCGGGGTCGGCGCGCCGTATTTCACGACCGACAGCGGGGCCGCGCTGCGCGCCGCCGAAATGAAGTGCGACGCGCTGTTAAAGGGCACCAGCGTCGACGGCGTCTATAATGCCGATCCGAAGAAGGATCCGGCGGCGACGCGCTACGACCGACTGACCTACGACCGCGTCCTTGCCGACAATCTCAAGGTGATGGACGCCAGCGCAGTCGCGTTATGCCGCGACAATGATATCCCGATCGTCGTCTTCAACATCCGCGAAACGGGCAATCTGGCTCGCGTCCTGGCGGGTGACGGGATTGCAACGATCGTCGTCAACGAGGAAAACGACCATGGCTAAATATGATTCCGCCGATCTCGAACGCCGCATGAAGGGCGCCGTCGATTCGCTGCAGCACGACCTCAACGGGCTGCGGACCGGGCGCGCGAACACCTCGCTGCTCGATCCGATCACCGCCGACGTTTACGGCGCGCAGATGCCATTGAACCAGATCGCCACCGTCTCGGCGCCTGAACCGCGGTTGCTGTCGGTGCAGGTGTGGGACAAGTCGAACCTGACCGCGGTCGAAAAGGCGATCCGCTCGGCCGGTCTCGGGCTCAACCCCGTTACCGACGGCCAGCTCATCCGCCTGCCTATTCCCGACATGACCGAGGAGCGCCGCAAGGAGCTGTCGAAGGTGGCCGGCCAGTACGCCGAAAAGGCGCGTATCGCGGTGCGCAACGTGCGCCGCGACGGGATGGACAACCTCAAGGCCGACGAGGCGAAGAAGGAAATCTCCGAGGACGATCGCAAGCGGCTCGAAACTGAGGTCCAGAAGATGACCGACGCGACGATCGCAGACATCGATGCCGCCGCGACCGCCAAGGAACAGGAAATCATGGGCAAGTGAGCTTGGCTTGCCCGGTTTCCCTTGCCCTGCGGCACGAACATGGCTGACATTTCCATTCCCCGCCACGTCGCCATCATCATGGACGGCAACGGCCGCTGGGCGAAGCGCCGCCATCTGCCGCGTGCAGCAGGGCACAAGGCCGGCGTCGATGCGGTCCGCAAGACCGTTCGCGCGGCCAAGGCGCTGGGTCTCGAGGCGCTGACGCTCTACGCCTTTTCTTCCGAGAACTGGAAACGGCCCGAGGACGAGATTTCGGACCTGATGGGGCTGATGAAGCGCTTCATCCTGTCCGATCTGGAAAAATTTGCGGCAGAAGACGTCAAACTCCACATTATCGGCGATTACAGCGCCTTCAAACCCGACGTCGTCAAACTCATCGACGACGCGCTCGAACGCACCTCGGGCAACAAGGCGACGACGCTCGCGGTTGCGCTCAATTACGGCTCGCAGGACGAAATCACACGCGTCGCGCGGAGCCTCGCGACCGACGCTGCCGCAGGCACGATCGATCCCGCGAGGATCGACGAGACGATGGTCGCCGCGCGGCTCGATACCGCCGATCTGCCGCCGCTCGACCTCGTCATCCGCACCTCGGGCGAACAGCGCCTGTCGAATTTCCTGCTGTGGCAGGCCGCCTATGCCGAGATGTATTTCACCGACATGCTGTGGCCCGATTTCGACGGCGACGCGCTCAAGGCCGCGCTCGACTGGTTTGCGGCGCGCGAACGCCGTTTCGGGGGACGCTAGATGAACGA
This sequence comes from uncultured Alphaproteobacteria bacterium, assembly GCA_963800335.1. Taxonomy (GTDB): domain Bacteria; phylum Pseudomonadota; class Alphaproteobacteria; order Sphingomonadales; family Sphingomonadaceae; genus Flavisphingopyxis. The sequence goes on from CAWDAN010000007.1 coordinate 67,148, forward strand.
TGACGCAACCAAGCCGGGCACTGCGAAAAAATCCGACCTCGGCGTCCGCGCGGCATCGGCGGTGGTGATGATTGCCGTCGCGGGCCTCGCGATCTGGCTCGGCGGGCTGGTCTTTACCGCCTTTGCCGCTGCGGTCGCGCTCGGCGTGCTGTGGGAATGGAACCGCCTCGCTGGAAAGATCGCGCAAAGCGGCGTCGCACGCGCCCTGTGGCTGATCGCCGGGATCGTCTATGTCGGCGTGGCTGTTGCCGCGCTCGTCCTGCTGCGCGAATTCGACCGCGGTATGCTGCTGGTCGGCGGCCTGATAGCGCTCGTCGCGGCGATCGATATCGGCGCCTATGCCGCCGGGCGCACCTTCGGCGGGCCCAAGATCGCCCCGTCAATCAGCCCGAGCAAGACCTGGGCGGGGCTGATCGGGGCGGCGATTGCCGCGAGTCTCGTGTTCATCTTCATCCTCGCGCCACTCGTCGATACGCGCTTCATGCGCGGCCTCGGCGTGCTGATCGCGGGCGGCATCGCAACCGCGGTGATCGCACAGACGGGCGACTTTTTCGAAAGCTGGATGAAGCGCCGCGCCGGGGTCAAGGATTCGAGCCAGCTCATCCCCGGCCATGGCGGCCTGTTCGACCGCGTCGACGGCTTGCTCGCGGTGCTGTTCGTCGGTGTCGTCTTACACATTTTCGTTATTGCGATTACGGTTCCCGTTGAGAGCCGGGCAATCACGGTGGTTTTGCCGGTATGACCCAGCCGCGCAGCATCTCGATCTTCGGCGCGACGGGATCGGTCGGCGCCTCGACGCTCGACCTCGTCCGCCGCGATCGCAAGGCATGGCGCGTCGTCGCGCTGACCGCCAATTGCCAGGCGAACGACCTGGCGAAGCTGGCGCGCGAATTCGATGCCGAGATCGCGGTCGTCGCCGACGAGAGCTGCCTGGCCGAATTGCGCGACGCGCTGGCGGGCAGCGGGATCGCAGCGGCGGCAGGCGAGGGCGCACTGATCGAGGCAGCACAGCGCGGTGCCGACGTGACGATGGCGGCGATCGTCGGTTGCGCCGGGCTCGCCCCGACGATGGCGGCAATCGAATGCGGCAAGACCGTCGCGCTCGCCAACAAGGAATCGCTCGTCTCCGCGGGCGCGCTGATGATGGCCAAGGTGCGCGAATCGGGTGCGACGCTGCTGCCCGTCGATTCGGAGCATAACGCGATCTTCCAGTGCCTCGCGGGCAACGACATCGCCGACGTGGCGAGGATCACGCTGACCGCCAGCGGCGGGCCGTTCCGCACCAGGAGCATCGAGGAAATGCGCGCGATGACGCCCGCCCAGGCGGTCGCGCATCCCAATTGGTCGATGGGCGCGAAGATCAGCGTCGATTCGGCGACGATGATGAACAAGGGGCTCGAACTGATCGAGGCCGATCACCTCTTCCCCGTCGGGCTCGACCGGATCGCGATCCTCGTCCACCCGCAATCGGTGATCCATTCGATGGTCGAATATCGCGACCGATCGACGCTCGCGCAGCTTGGCGCGCCCGACATGCGCATCCCCATCGCCAGCGCGCTCGCCTGGCCGCGGCGGATCGATACGCCGTGCGAACCGCTCGACCTCGCCGACATCGGCAGTCTTTCGTTCGAGGCGCCCGACGAAACGCGCTTCCCCGCGACGCGCATTGCGCGCGAGGCGGCCAAGGCCGGCGGCGGACGCCCGGCGCAGCTCAACGCGACCAACGAGATCGCGGTCGCCGCCTTCCTCGCCGGCCGGATCGGCTTTCTCGACATCGCCGATATCGCGCTGCGTGCGCTCGACGACTGGTCGCCTGCGACGCCGGCGGCGCTCGACGACATCTACGCGATCGATGACGAGGCGCGCCGCCGCGCCGCCGACCTGACCGGACTGGCGGCCAATGCCTGACGCGCCCGGCCTGCCGCTGACCCTGCTCGCCTTCGTCCTCGTCCTGGGGCCGCTCGTATTCCTCCACGAGTACGGCCATTACTGGGTCGGGCGCTGGTGCGGGGTAAAGGCCGACGCCTTTTCGATCGGTTTCGGACGCGAGATCATCGGCTGGACCGACAAACGCGGGACGCGCTGGAAGATCGGCTGGCTGCAATTGGGCGGCTATGTCCAGTTCGCCGGCGACATGAGCCCCGCGAGCCAGCCCGATGCCGCCTGGCGCCAGCTGCCGCCCGAAGAACAGGCGCGAACCTTTCCCGCGCAGCCGCTGTGGAAACGCGCGGCGATCGTCGCGGCGGGTCCGGTGACCAACTTCATCGTCGCGCTGCTGCTTATCGCCGGCCTCGGCATGGCCTATGGCCAGCCCTATAGCCCGCCGGTCGTCGAGACGATCCAGCCGGGATCGGCAGCGGCGGAGGCGGGCATCATGCCCGGCGACCGCGTCGTGTCGGTCGCGGGCAAGCCGGTCGACAGTTTCGAGGATATCCAGATGGGTATCTTCTACCGCCCCGGCGAGCGGGTCCCGCTCGCGATCGAACGCGGCGGCCGTCAGCAGGCGATCGTCATCGTTCCGCGCGTCTCGGTCGAGCGCGATCGTTTCGGCAACGAGTATCGCATCGGGATCATCGGGGTCGGCCGGGCGGGCGCCGAACTCGCCCCTGTCTCGCTCGCACAGGCCCCCGGCTATGCGATCGGGCGGACGGGCGACATATTGTCGCTGACGATGAGCACGATTGGCCAGGTCGTCTCGGGGCGCCGTTCGGTCAAGGATTTCGGCGGACCGCTGCGCATTGCCAAGATTTCGGGCGAACAGGTGACCTTGGGACTTTTTTCGTTCCTATCGTTCGTCGCTTTGATGTCCATCAATCTCGGGTTCATCAATTTGTTGCCAATCCCGATGCTCGATGGAGGTCATCTGATGTTTTACGCGATCGAGGCGACGCTGCGGCGCCCGCCGAGCCGGCGGGTGCTCGACTGGGCGTTCGGCGGTGGTTTCGCCTTCGTCGCGCTGGTCATGGTCCTGTTTACCTTCAACGACCTGCATTCGTTCGGCTGGCTCGACGCATTGGCGGGGCTGGCGGGCTGAATTTCATGGGCAAGGGGCTGGCTTGTCGGGCCGCTTGTCGGTAATGCGACACAAATTTTCAAGCATGTGAGGGTCCAAGCGCGTGAGCGGCTATAAAAAGACTGAAAACATCCGCCGGATGGCGGCTTTGCTGATGGCTGGATCGATGCTCGCAGGCAGCGGCGCGGCATTCGCGCAGGACGCGACCCCGGTGCAGGTTGCCCCGGCTACCGCTCCCGTCGCGGCCGACACGGCTCCCGGCGGCGTCATCCGCAGCATTGCCGTCGTCGGCAATCAGCGGCTCGAGGCGCAGACGGTCCTTTCGTACATCGCCTTGCGCGTCGGCGAACGCTACGACCGCGCCGCGCTCGATCAGGCGCTAAAGGAGCTCGCCGCGACCGAGCTGTTCACCGATTTCCAGATCCGCGACGACCAGGGCAACCTGACGATCCAGGTCACCGAGAACCCCGTCGTCAACCGCATCTTGCTCGAAGGCAACAAGCGACTCAAGGACGACAAGATCAATCCCGAGATCAAGCTTGCCCCGAGGCAGATCTATACGCGATCGAAGGTGCGTGCCGACGTCGCGCGGATCATCGAGCTGTACAAGCGCCAGGGCCGCTTTGCCGCCACCGTCGAGCCCAAGCTCGTCCAGCTCGACCAGAACCGCGTCGATGTCATCTTCGTCATCGAGGAAGGCCCCAAGTCGAAGGTCCGCCAGATCAACATCATCGGCAACGACCAGTTTTCCGATGGCAAGCTGCGCGGCGAAATGGCGACCAAGCAGGCGCGCCTGACTTCGATCCTGTCGTCGAACACGAGCTACGATCCCGATCGCCTCGCTTATGACCAGGCCAAGCTGCGCGAATTCTACCTGTCGCAGGGCTATGCCGATTTCCGCGTCGTTTCAGCGGTCGCCGAGCAGACCAGCGACAAGCAGGATTTCATCATCACCTATGTCGTGGAAGAGGGTCCACGGTACAAGTTCGGTGATGTGAAGGTCGACAGCTCGATCCGCGACTTCGACAACAAGGCTATGGAAGCGCGTCTGGGAATCAAGTCGGGTGATTGGTTCAACGCCAAGCGCGTCGAGGAAACCGTCGATGCGCTGACCGAAACCGCCGGCCTGTTCGGCTATGCCTTTGCCAAGGTTTCGCCGCGCTACACGCGCAATCCCGACGACCTGACGATGGGGATCACCTTCCAGATCGCCGAAAGCCCGCGCGTCTACATCGAACGCATCGACGTCAACGGCAACACGCTGACCGAAGACAAGGTCGTCCGCCGCGAGTTCCGTCTGGCCGAAGGCGACGCGTTCAACAGCTTCCTGCTCAAGCGGTCGGAAAACCGCATCAAGTCGCTCGGCTTCTTTCAGGAAGACCTCACGATCGAACAGAAAGAGGGCAGCTCGCCCGACCGGATCGTTCTCGAAGCCAATGTCGAGGAAAAATCGACCGGTCAGCTGACCCTGTCGGCCGGCTTCTCGTCGATCGAGAACTTCCTTTTGCAGGGGTCGATCCAGCAGAAGAATTTCCGCGGCAAGGGGCAGATTCTCGGCGCGAGCGTCAACTATTCGTCCTATTCGAAGTCGGCCGAACTCAGCTTTACCGAGCCCTATTTCCTCGACCGGACGATCTCGCTTGGCGGCAGCGTTTACCGCCGCGACCTCAACTCGTTCAATTTCATTAACAATAATCGCCAGACCACGTTTCAGCAGACGACGACGGGCCTGGCGGTCCAGGCGGGTACGTTGCTCAACGAGTATCTCAGCGCCTCGCTGCAGTACCGGCTGAATATCGACAACGTGTCGCTCGACGAATCGACCTACTTCTTCAACGGTCAGTGCGATCCGTTGCGCGCCGGCCGCTTCCTTTGCGACGCGATCGGCAACCGCACCACGTCGCTGGTCGGTTACACGATCAATCTCGATCACCGTAACAATCGCCTGCGGCCCACCCGGGGCTATTTCGTCAGCCTCGGCCAGGATCTGGCCGGACTGGGGGGCAGCGTCAAATATCTCAAATCGCGCCTCAATGCAGGCAAGTACATTCCGCTGACTGGGAAATTCGTCCTCGGCCTGACCGCAGAGGCAGGCTATATCTTTGGCTACGGCGGCAACGACGTGCGCCTGACCGACCGCTTCTTCCTCGGCGAACCACAGTTCCGCGGTTTCGACATCCGCGGCGTCGGACCGCGCGTGAAGCGCTATTCGCGCGTCGACGTCACCGATCCGGCCAACCCGATCGTCGATTTCTCGAATGATGCTGCCTCCGATGATGCGCTTGGCGGCAACGCCTATTACCTCGCTCGCGCCGAGGTGGAAATTCCGCTGGGAGCGGGCGCAAGCGACCTCGGACTGCGTCCCTCGGTGTTCCTCGACGTCGGTTCGCTGTTCAAGGTCAAGCAGCCCAATTTGACGACGTTGAGCAATACCTTTACCGACACCGACGGCAACGTGAAGGCGGTCTGCCGCGATATTGCCAACGGTACGTCGCAATTTGCCGAGAGGCCCTCGGCGGGCGACCCACCGGTTCCGGCGACTGCTGGACCGTTCAACAGTTGCCCGACGGGTTTCCAGACGATCCTGCCGTTCACCGAGCAGTTCTTTGGCAACTCGTACAAGCCGCGCCTGTCGATCGGCTTCGGGGTCAACTGGAACTCGCCCTTCGGTCCGTTCAGGATCGATATAGCGCGCGCCCTGCTAACGCAGAAAGGCGACGACACCAAACTGTTCACCTTCAATGTAGGAACCCAATTCTAATGAAAACTTTGTTCAAAGCCGCGGCTCTTGCCAGCGTCACCCTTGCGAGCGTCACCGTTGCAGCTCCGGCCGCAATGGCGCAGTCGCGCACTTCGATTGCAACTGCCGATTACGAAGGCGCAGTCCTCAAGTCGGCCGCCTTCACCACCGCGATGACACAGATGCAGACGACCTATGCTGCGCAGATCAAGGCGGTCCAGGACCGGGCCACACAGCTTCAGGCCGATGCGAAGCCGCAGGTCGATGCCTACAACGCAGCGGCTCAGGCGCCTGGTGCGACCGATGCCTCGGTACGCCCCGCCGCCGAAGCGCTGCAGCGCAAGCAGACCGCGGCCCAGCAGGAGCTTGCGCCGACTCAACCAGCCCGTCATGCTGGCGCGCGCCTTTGTCGAAGACCAGATCGTGATGCAGCTCGATGCCGCTGTGAAGGCTGCCATGACCGCCAAGAAGGTCGATCTGCTGATCCAGCCCCAGGCGGTTCTGGCGCGCGAGCCCTATGTCGACATCACCGATGCCGTCGTCGCCGAACTCAACCGTCGCGTTCCCAGCGTCGGCATCGTTCCGCCGGCTGGCTACGAGCCCGGCAAGTTGCAGAAGGATGCGCAGCAGCAGGCACCCGCCGCAGCGCAGCCCCAGGGACGCTGATCCTACGATGACGGGCAGCAAGGACGGTAGGGACGGAAACGGGGCGACCGCGAACACGATCGATATTGGCGGTATCCTCGCGCTTCTTCCGCATCGCTATCCCTTGCTGCTCGTCGATCGGGTCGTTTCCTACGAAGCCGACACGTCGATCCACGCGGTCAAGGGCGTGACGATGAACGAGCAGTTCTTCCAGGGCCATTTCCCCGGTCGGCCGATCATGCCCGGCGTCCTCCAGATCGAGGCGCTGGCGCAGGCCGCCGGCGTGCTCGCGATGCAGTCGCTGCGCGAGAAAGACCCGGAGAGTGGCGGCGGCAAGCTCGTCTATTTCATGGCGATCGAGAACGCCAAATTCCGCAAGCCCGTCGAACCCGGCTGCTTGCTCGACCTGCATGTCGAGATCGTCCAGAACAAGGGCCGCGTTTGCAAGTTCAAGGGACAGGCGAAGGTCGACGGCGCTGTCGTCTCCGAATGCGCCTTCACCGCGATGATCGCCGACGCCCCAGCGGGCTGACGCTGCCGAATAAGACTTCGCGCCGACTTGCAATGGTCGCGGCTCCGCGCTAGGGGGCCGCTTCCGCATTCAACGCGATCCATCTCTCGCGCGCCGGTCGGTAACCGGTCCGCCCCAGGAGCATGACATGAAGACCGACACGCATCCCGATTATCACACCATCAACATCAAGATGACCGACGGTACCGAGTACCAGACGCGCTCGACCTGGGGCAAAGAGGGCGACACGATGACGCTCGAAATCGACCCCACGTCGCACCCCGCCTGGACCGGTGGCAGCGGCCGCATGCTCGACGCGGGCGGCCAGGTCGCACGCTTCAACAAGCGTTTCGGCGGACTCAGCCTCAAGCGCTAAGCGCCCAGCCATCGCAGAATTTCAAAAGGGCGGTCCTCGAGCCGCCCTTTTTCATGTGCGGATGAGGACGCTTGCGAGTGCCTTGTCCCATGCCGCCAGCCGCGCGGCGCGCGTGGCAGCCGCCATCGCAGGCTTGAACCGTTCGACGTCGCCGCGCATTGCCTTGGCCGCTGTGGCGAGGCTGGGGTAAAGCCCCGCGCCGGTCGCCGCGAGCATCGCCGCACCGATCGCGGTCGTCTCGACATAGTGCGGTCGCTCGACATTGAGGTCGAGCACATCGGCGAGGTCCTGCGCAAGCCAGTCGTTGCGCACCATGCCGCCGTCGATCCTGAGCTCGGCCCAGTCTGCACCGTCGCCGACGAACGCCGCCTTGAGGTCGCGCATCTGGTGCGCCATCGCCTCAAGGGCCGCACGGACGATCTGCGCCTTGCCGCTGGCAAAGCTTAGCCCGGTGATCGCGCCGCTAGCGTCGGGGCGCCAGTGCGGCGCGCCGAGGCCGGCGAGCGCCGGGACGACGACGACGCCGCCGCTGTCGGGCACCGAGCGGGCGAGCTTTTCGCTCTCCGCCGCATCGACGATCATGCCGAGGCTGTCGCGCAGCCACTGGATCATGCTGCCCGCGACGAACACAGATCCTTCGAGCGCGTAGCAACGCTTTCCGTCCGCCTGGTGGAGGATCGTCGTCAGCAGCCGGTGCTGCGAGACGGGGGCGGCGGCGCCGGTATTGGCAAGGACGAAGGCGCCGGTGCCGAAGGTCGCCTTGACCTGGCCCGGCGACAGGCACGCCTGGCCGATCGTCGCCGCCTGCTGGTCGCCTGCGAGGCCGGTGATCGGGATTGCTGCGCCGAACAGCGCCGCGTCGGTTTTCGCGATCGCGCCGCTGCAATCGACGATATCGGTCAGGATGCCGCGCGGCACGCCGAACAACGCGCACAGCCCATCGTCCCAGCCGCCTTTATGGATGTCCATCAACGCAGTGCGCGACGCGTTGGTCGCGTCGCTGACGTGCAAGCCCCCCGTCAGGCGATAGACGAGATAGGATTCGACCGTGCCGCAGCGCAACCGGTCGCCCGCGGCGCGCAGTGCGGGCCAGTGGTCGAGCGCCCAGGCGATCTTGGTCGCGCTGAAATAGGGGTCGAGCAACAGCCCGGTCTTTGCCTGGACCGCGTCCTCGTGCCCCGCGGTGCGCAGTTCGGCGCAGCGATCGGCGGTGCGCCGGTCCTGCCAGACGATCGCGCGCGACAGCGGCTCGCCGCTGACCGCATCCCAGAAGACGACTGTTTCGCGCTGGTTGGTGATGCCGATCGCGGCGATCCGGTCGGCCCCGCCGGCGGCGGCGACCATCTCTTGCGCGCAGGCGAGGCTGCGGTCCCAGATCTCGGTCGCGTCGTGCTCGACGAGGCCGGGACCAGGGTAATATTGCGTCAGATCGCGCTGCGCGACCGCGATCTCGCGCCCGTCGACGCCGAACAGGATCGCGCGCGTCGACGTCGTGCCTTCATCGATGACGAGAATGCGTTCCATGTCGGCCCCCATAAGCCGAACCTATCGCGCTTCGCTCCCCGCGACCAGCGCTGCCTGCTTGCGCGGCGTGCAAGTGCGATGAAGCGCTTTGCACCCCGTTCGCTTTGACGTGGGCAGGGCGAGGCTTTAGTCAGGCTGCACGGCACAGGAGGTGCCGAGATCCATGACCATCGATGCCACCGCATTGATCCTCGCGCGCGCGCAGTTCGCGTTTACCGTCAGTTTCCATTTCATCTTTCCGGCGTTTTCGATCGGTCTGGCGAGTTACCTTGCCGTGCTCGAGGGGCTTTGGCTCAAAACGGGCAAGTCGCTCTATCTCGACCTGTTCAAATACTGGCTCAAGATCTTCTCGGTCGCGTTCGCGATGGGCGTCGTGTCAGGTATCGTCATGAGCTACCAGTTCGGGACCAACTGGGCGGTGTTCTCCGACAAGGCGGGCCCGGTGATCGGGCCGCTGATGGCCTATGAGGTGCTGACTGCCTTCTTCCTCGAAGCCGGGTTCCTCGGCGTGATGCTGTTCGGGATGAACAAGGTCGGCAAGAAGCTCCATTTCGCCGCGACCTTGATGGTCGCGCTCGGCACTGCGGTGTCGGCATTCTGGATCATCTCGGTCAACAGCTGGATGCAGACGCCGGTCGGCTATGAAATCGGCGCCAATGGGCAGTTCCTGCCGGGGCCGAGCTGGTGGGCGATCGTGTTCAACCCCAGCTTCCCCTATCGCCTCGTCCACACCGTTATCGCCGCGTACCTGACCACCGCGCTCGTCGTCGGCGGCGTCGGCGCTTGGCATTTGCTCAAGGACAAGGGCAATGCGCACGCGCGCAAGATGTTCTCGATGGCGATGTGGATGGCCGCGCTCGTCGCGCCGGTCCAGATTTTCGTCGGCGACCTTCACGGGCTCAACACGCTCGAGTATCAGCCAGCCAAGGTGATGGCGATGGAAGGGCATTTCGAGAGCCACCCCGACGGCGCGCCATTGTACCTGTTCGGTATTCCCGACCAGGCCAACCAGCGGCTCGACTATGCGATCGGCATTCCCAAGGCCTCGTCGCTCATCCTCAAACACGACCCCAATGCCCCGCTCGCCGGCCTCGACACGATCAAGCGTGTCGACCAGCCACCCGTTGCCATCGTCTTCTGGACCTTCCGCATCATGGTCGGGATCGGTTTTGCGATGCTCGGCCTTGGCCTGTGGAGCCTGTTGGCGCGTGCTCGCGGCAAGCTCTACGACTGGCGCGGCCTGCATCGCGCGGCGATCGTCATGGCGCCGATGGGCTTTGTCGCGGTGATCGCGGGCTGGGCGACGACCGAGGTCGGTCGCCAGCCATTCACCATCTATGGCCTGCTGCGCACCGCCGACAGCGTCAGCCCGCTGAGCGCGCCCGCCGTCGCGGTCAGCCTTGCCGCCTTCGCGATCGTCTATAGCGCGGTGTTCGGCGTCGGCGTCTGGTACATATTGCGCCTGATGGCCTCCTCGCCGCAGACCGGCGAAATGGGGGTCAAGCGCACCGAGCGTGGCCCCGTCAGGACCGCGGGTATCACCCCGGGGCCTGCGCAGGGGCCGCGCGAGACGCCCGATCGATCCGCCGACGGGAGACGCGTCATGACGGCCAGTTTCGACCTGACCGTCATCTGGGCATTCATCATTGCCTTTGCCGTGATGATGTACGTCGTCATGGACGGCTTCGACCTCGGCATCGGCATTCTCTTCCCGAGCTTTCAGGTGGGCGAAGAGCGCGACGCCGCGATGAACGCGATCGCGCCCGTGTGGGACGGCAACGAAACCTGGCTCGTGCTCGGCGGCGGCGGCCTGCTCGCCGCGTTCCCGCTCGCTTATGCCGTCGTCCTGCCGGCGACCTATCCGCTGATCATCGCGATGCTGCTCGGCCTCGTCTTTCGCGGCGTGGCGTTCGAATTTCGCTGGCGCGACCCGCGCCACCGCCGCTTCTGGGACTTCGCGTTCTGCGGCGGATCGTTCGTCGCGGCATTGAGCCAAGGCATGGTCCTCGGCGCGCTGCTGCAGGGGATCACCGTCGCCGACCGCGCCTATGCCGGCAGCTGGTTCGACTGGCTGACGCCCTATACGCTGCTCACCGGGCTCGGCACCGTTGCGGGCTATGCACTGCTCGGCGCGTGCTGGCTGGTGTGGAAGACGCAAGGGCGCGGGCAGGACCATGCCTATCGCCTCGCGCGCTATGCCGCCTTTGCGACATTGGCGCTGATGGCGGCGGTCAGCCTCTACAATCTCGGCCTTCACCCCGATTATCGCGCCCGCTGGCTATCGATGCCCGCGCTCGCCTTTGCCGCGCCGGTACCGATCGTGACCGGTGTCCTCGCCTGGCAGCTGATCCGCGCGCTGGCCAAGCGCAAGGAGGCCGCGCCCTTCTGGCTGTCGCTCGGCCTGTTCCTGCTCGGCATGGCGGGGCTCGGCGTGACGATCTGGCCCTATGTCGTGCCCAATGCGCTGACGATCTGGGACGCCGCCGCGCCCGAACGCAGCCAGGTCTTCATGCTCGTCGGCGTCGCGATCATCATGCCCGTCATCCTTGCCTATACCGGCTGGGCGTACTGGGTGTTCCGCGGCAAGGTCGATGCCGACGGCTATCACTGATGGGCTGGCACTGATGCGCTGGGAACCGAAACTCGAGGGCGGCGATCGCGGCGATGCCCGGCCGCTGTGGCAGCGGTTCGGCTGGCTCGTCCTCATCTGGGTCGCGAGCGTCGCCGCATTGGGCGCGGTCGCCTACCTCCTGCGGCTGTGGATCGCCTGACGCACCAGCCGCGCCATCAGAACCAGAAGCGCACGCCCGCGACATAATTTGTAACGCTGGGGTCGTGGCCGGCCGCGCGCGCGAAATCTGCGCTACCGCCAAGCTTCCATTCCTGTTCGACGCCGATATAGGGCGCGAATTCGCGGGCGAATTCATAGCGCAGGCGCACGCCCAGTTCGAGCGTATCGATCCCGGCGCCGATGCCGAGAGCGGGGATGTCCTGAGCAGCCAGATTGACCTCGCCGCGCGGCTGGAGGATCAGGCGCTGCGTGATGCGCTGGTCGTATTCGGCCTCGATCCGCGCGGTGACGTCACCCTTGTTCGACAGGAATGCGGCCGCGTCGATGTCGAACAGATAGGGCGCCAGCCCCTGGACGCCGATGACTGCGTGCGTCCGGTCGGGACCTGCCAGGTCCTGCCGCACGCCCGCCTGGAGGTCGAACCAGGGGCCGATCGCGTGGCTCCACAGCGCCTGGACCTCGGCCTGCTCGGGCTTTTCGCCGAAGCTGCCTTCGCCCTCGCTCTTGAACCAGAATTTGTCGATGTCGCCGCCATAATAGCCCTGGACGTCCCACAAATAGCCGTCACGACCCTGGCGGGCGCGGTATTCGGCGCGGTCGGCCATGAACCAGGCAAAGGACTGACCGCCGGTGTCATGCTTCAACGCCTCGCGCGCTTCGCGCATCGCTTCGGTTCCGTAGATCGCCTCGGCGGCGCGCGCCGGGCCGCTGCCCGCCTCGCGCGGTGGCGGCGCAAGCGGATCGGGCAAGCGGATCGGCATGGCCATCGCATCGTCGCCCGTTGCGGCATGATCCATCGGCATGGCGGGATCCATCGCCCCGTGGTCCATCGTTCCATGGTCCATCGCGCCGTGGTCCATCGCCCCGTGATCCATCTGGTCCATCGCGCATCGTCGGATCCATGCGCGTCATCCCATCGGCATCGCCTCGCCCATACTGCCATGGTCCATCGCCGCAGTGGGCGTCGTCGGAGCCTGGGCGGCGGCCTTCGGCTTGGCGGGCGCCGATTTCCTGACCGGAGCGGGCGCTTTTTTGACCGGAGCCGCAGCCTTCTTGGCAGGGGCCGCCGGCTTCTTCGCCGGTGCGGGTGCGGGTTTCTTGGCCGGAGCCGGAGCCGGCTTCTTCGCCGGAGCGGGCATTGGCATCGTCATCGTATGGCCGCTGTGCTGCGCCAGCGCCGGACTGGCGACGCCGAGCATCAGGATCGTGATCAGCGTTTTCATGCGCCTGCTCCCGTCGGGGATTCAACGGTGACGATCTGGAACATCCCGGCGTGCATGTGGAACAGCAAGTGACAGTGGAATGCCCAGTCGCCGGGCTCGTTCGCGGTAAGATCGAAGGTGACGCTGCTGCCCGGCTGGACGTTGACGGTGTGCTTGCGCGGCTGGTGCGCGGGATCCTGGCCATTGACGACTTCAAAGAAGTGTCCGTGGAGATGGATCGGGTGCACCATCATCGTGTCGTTGATCAATTTGACCCGGACGCGCTCGTTATAGGCAAAGCGGATCGGCTGCTCCGACACCGCGGCGAACTTCTTGCCGTCGAACGACCACATGAAGCGTTCCATGTTGCCGGTAAGGTGGATTTCCATCGCGCGGCTGGGCGTGCGCGGGTCCGTGTTGGCTTCGAGTGCAGACAGCTGGCGATAATTGAGGACGCGGTGGTCGACCTTGTCGAGACCGAGCCCGGGATAGCCGGTGCGGTCCTGCGGGTTCATCGCGACCATGTCGAGGCCGGGGCCGACCTTGACTCGCGGCGGCAGCATCGACGTGTCGCGCATGTTCATGCCCGCCATCGATCCCATCGCCATATCGCCCCCCGCCATATCGCCCATCGCGTCGTCGGGCTTGGCGGCCGGTGCGGGCGTATGCCCCATCGCAGCGTGATCCATCGCCGGGTCGGCGGCAGGAGCGCCGCCCATCTCCATATCGCCATGCCCGCCGCCCATGCCCATGTCGGCCATCGTCAGCAGGATCGGTTCGCGCAGCGCGGGCACAGCGGCACGCATGCCGGCCGCCGGGGTCAGCATCGCAATGCCCATGCCCGAACGGTCCATCGCCTCGGCGACGATCGCAAAGGCCTGTTCGCGCGTCGGTTCGACGATCACGTCGTAGGTTTCTGCGGTGCCGATCTGGAATTCGTCGATCTCGACCGGGCGGATATTCTGTCCGTCGGCGGCGACGACCGTCATCGCGAGGCCGGGAATGCGGATGTTGAAAAAGCTCATCGCGCTGCCGTTGATGAAGCGCAGCCGGACGCGTTCGCCGGGGCGGAACATCAGTTCGAGATTGTCGTCGGGGCCGTGGCCGTTGAGCAGATAGGTGTAGGTCGAACCCGACACGTCGAGGATGTCGGTCGGCATCATCCGCATCTTGCCCCACATCAGCCGGTCCGCGGCCGAGAGCGGATAATCGTCGGTCAGCGTCGTCTTTTGATGATTGAAATAGGCGTCGCCCTTCTTGAGCTTGGCCATGATCGTGTGCGGATGCATCGGCGTGAATTCGCTGAGCAGGACGACATAGTCGCGGTCCGCCGCATAGGGGTCGGCGCCGGCGGGATCGACGACGATCGGCCCGTAATGGCCGGCCTGTTCCTGCAGGCCCGAATGGCTGTGCCACCAATAGGTGCCGTTCTGGCGCACCTCGAAGGCGGCGCTATAGGTCTCGCCGGGCTTGATGCCTGGAAAGCTGACGCCTGGCACGCCGTCGAACTGGAACGGGAGCAGAATGCCGTGCCAGTGGATCGAACTGTCGGTCGCGAGATTGTTGGTGACGTTGAGCGTGACCTCCTGGCCTTCGCGCAGGCGGATCAGCGGGCCGGGCACCGAGCCATTGACCGCAAACGCATGGCCAACACGCCCGCCGGTCGCGAACATGCCTTCCCCGATCGCAAGATCGATCGACGCACCAGAGACCTGGTCGAATCCCTGGCGGACGGTACCATGCGCCAGATTCGTGCCGCGCGCCCAGGCCGGCATGGGAGCGGTCAAGGCGAGGCCGCCGAACAGCGCGGAGGCGCGCAATATCGAGCGGCGGTCATACGGGTCGTTTAACATCACGCTTGTAATCTCCTGCAAGTCTGCGCAAATATACCCCCCTAGGGTATTTACAAGCAGGGATTTCGATGGCTCACCACTCAACCGGCACGCTCAATCGGCTCAAGCGGATCGAAGGGCAGGTACGCGGCGTCGCGCAAATGGTTGCCGACGATCGCTATTGCATCGACATCCTGACGCAGATCCAGGCGGTCAAGGCGGCGCTGGCAAAAGCCGAAAGCGAAATCCTCAAAACCCATGCCGCCTGTTGTGTCGCCGAGGCGATCGGTTCGGGCGACCCGGCCGAACAACGCGCGAAATTCGACGAGCTCGTCGAGCTGTTCGAAAGGGTAAAGCGATGACCGCGACCCCGGAGCCTGACCTGAAGCCATTGCGCAAATTCGACCATCGCTACCATCTGCCCAGCCCGCATTTCATCGGCGTGGCATCGATCGTCGTCCTCGTGCTTGGCGCGATCTTCATTTACGCGGGCGTCTATAATATCGGCGCCGATGCGCATCACGCGAGCGGCACCACGGCCATGATCGAGCACATGCGCGAGCGTTCGATCGCGGTCCGCGCAGGCGATATCAAGCCTCCTGCCGATCTCGGCAGTCCCGAACGGATTGCCGCCGGTGCGGGCCTCTATGCCGAAATGTGCACCGGCTGCCATCTTGCGCCGGGCATGGCGCCGACCGAGCTGAGCCAGGGCCTCTATCCCAAGGCGCCGGTGTTCAAGGGCAAGCCCGAACATGGGCCGAGCGAGCAGTTCTGGGCGATCAAGCATGGCATCAAGATGACCGCGATGCCTGCCTGGGGGGTGACGCACAATGACGAGCTCATCTGGAACATGGTTGCCTTCGTGCAAAAACTGCCGGGCATGTCGCAGGCCGATTACGATCGGCTCGTCGCCAGCGCCCCCGCCGACCACGACGAAATGATGGAAGGCATGGCAGGCTCGCATCACGATGCCGCCGGCCAAGGCGCGATGCCGACACCCGCCGCCCATGCCGCCCATGACGCCGACGGCCACACCCACTAACCCCCATCGCAGGAGCATATCATGGCAAATATTCGGATCAGGCGTTTGACGACCGTGATGGCGGCATTGCTCGCCGCCGCGGGCACCACCGCGGCGCAGGCGGCGACCTACACGATGTTCCGCGATGCCGGCTGCGGCTGCTGCGAACTATGGGCGGCGCACGCGCAAAAGGGCCTCAATGCCACGATCAGGGTGGTCAACGCCGCCGACATGGCCGCGGTCAAGACGAAGTACAAAGTCCCCGTCGCGCTGCAATCATGCCACACCGCGATCGTCGCGGGCTATGTCATCGAAGGCCATGTCCCCGCCGCCGATGTCGCGCGCCTGCTCAAGACGAAACCCAAGGGCGTCACCGGCCTTGCGGTTGCGGGCATGCCGATGGGGTCGCCCGGAATGGAGCATGGCAACCATCGCCAGCCCTACAAGGTCATCGCCTTCGGGCCCGGGGGACAAAAGGTTTTCGCCAGTTACAACTAGGTCGCCGCCGTCGTCCGACCGCTGAAAGACATAAACCGGGAATCACATCATGGACGATCATAGCTGCTGTTCGACGTCGCACGCGGCCAAGCCCGCGCCATCTGCAGAGGGCAAGGCGATCGACCCGGTCTGCGGCATGACGGTCTCGATCGACGGCGCGCGGTTCGTCGCCGATCATGACGGCGCGACGCATTATTTCTGTTCGCAGGGCTGCCACGACAAGTTCGTCGGCGATCCCGAGTTTTATCTGAGCGGGGCGCATCTCGACGCGGTCGAAGACATGCCCGAAGGCACGATCTACACCTGCCCGATGCACCCCGAGATCCGCCAGGTCGGCCCGGGCAGCTGCCCGATCTGCGGCATGGCGCTCGAACCCGAGACGGTCAGCCTGAGCGACGGACCCGACCCCGAATATATCGACATGCGCCGCCGCTTCTGGGTCAGCGCAGGCCTGACGCTGCCGCTGTTCGTCTATGCGATGGGCGATCTCATCCCCGGCCAGCCGTTGGCCGGTATCGCCGCGAACTGGTCGCAATGGCTCCAGCTGGCGCTCGCGAGCCCGGTCGTCCTGTGGGGTGCGTGGCCGTTCTTCGTCCGCGCGGTCCAGTCGCTCAGGACGCGCAACCTCAACATGTTCACGCTGATCGGTCTTGGCGTCGTAGTCGCTTATGGCTTCAGCCTCGTCGCGACGCTGTTCCCGCATCTCTTCCCCGCCTCGTTCCGCGGCCATGACGGCAATGTCGCGGTCTATTACGAGGCTGCGGCGGTCATCACGACGCTCGTCCTGCTCGGCCAGGTGCTCGAACTGAAGGCGCGCGGCGCGACGTCGAGCGCGCTACGGGCATTGCTCGAGCTCGCCCCGCCGGTCGCGCGGCGCATCGCCGAGGACGGCAGCGAGGCCGACGTCTCGCTCGACGAGGTCGAGGTCGGCGACCGGCTGCGCGTGCGCCCGGGCGACAAGGTGCCGGTCGACGGCAGCATCGAAAGCGGATCGAGCACGATCGACCAGGCAATGATCACCGGCGAACCGATCCCGGTGCAGGTCGGCGAGGGCGACGATGTAACCGGCGGCACGGTCAACCAGACGGGCAGCTTCGTCATGGTCGCGCGCCGTATCGGCAGCGACACGCTGCTCGCCAAGATCGTCCAGATGGTCGCCGAGGCACAGCGCAGCCGCGCCCCGATCCAGAAACTCGCCGATACCGTCGCGGGCTGGTTCGTCCCCGCGGTCGTCACCGCCTCGGTCGTCACCTTTATCGTCTGGGCGCTCTGGGGACCCGCGCCGGCTCTGGCTTACGCACTGGTCAACGCGGTCGCGGTGCTGATCATCGCGTGCCCCTGCGCACTTGGCCTCGCCACCCCGATGTCGATCATGGTCGGCACCGGCAAGGGCGCGCAGAACGGCATATTGATCAAGAACGCCGAGGCGCTCGAAACGCTCGAAAAGGTCGACACGCTCGTCGTCGACAAGACCGGCACGCTGACCGAGGGCAAGCCGCGGCTTGTCTCGGTCGTACCCGCTGCCGGCTTTGACGAGGACGAACTGCTTGCCTTGGTCGCGGCGATCGAGGTCGCCAGCGAACATCCGCTCGCCGCCGCGATCGTTGCGGGCGCCAAGGACCGCTCGCTCGACCTTGCCGAAGCCAGCGACTTCCAGTCGGTGACCGGCGAAGGCGTGACCGCCACCGTGGCGGGCCGCACGGTCGCGGTCGGCAACGAGAAGCTGATGGCGGGGCTAGGCGCGAAGGACGAAGCGCTGGTCGCCGATGCCGAAGCGGGCCGCGGCGACGGCCAGACGGTGATGTTCGTCGCGATCGACGGAAAGCCCGCCGGGCTGATCGGCGTCGCCGACCCGATCAAGCCGTCGACCAAGGCGGCGATCGACGCACTCCACGCTGCCAGTATCCGCGTCGTCATGCTGACCGGCGATGCCGAGGGGACCGCGCGCGCAGTCGCCAAGGCGGTCGGCATCGATGAGGTCCACGCCAATGTCTCGCCCGAGGACAAGCACCGTGTCGTCAGCGAGCTTCAGGCGCAGGGACATATCGTCGCGATGGCGGGTGACGGGATCAATGACGCGCCCGCGCTGGCCAAGGCAGACGTCGGCATCGCGATGGGCACCGGCACCGATGTCGCGATGGAAAGTGCCGGGATCACGCTGGTCAAGGGCGACCTGTCGGGCATCGCCAAGGCGCGCACGCTGAGCCACGCGACGATGCGCAACATCCGCCAGAACCTGTTCTTCGCCTTTGTCTACAATAGTCTCGGCGTGCCGATCGCGGCGGGCGTGCTGTTCCCGTGGTTCGGCATCCTGCTGAGCCCGATGATCGCGGCGGCGGCGATGAGCCTGTCGTCGGTCTCGGTGATCGGCAACGCGCTGCGCCTGCGGCGCGCTCGATCTGGGAAAGATCGGCTGACGATGGCGCGCGTTGACCCGGGTGTTCGGCCAATCGTTATTACACAAGAAAACAGGAGGAAGCATGAACCAGGAACAGGGAAAGCCGCAGGGCAGCGCGATGAAATATCGCCGCTTCCTCGCGATGATCGCGACGTCGACCGTGGTGATGTTCGCGCTGATGTATTTGAACACCTACGCGTTCGATCACATCTTCTTCAGCCAGACGCGGATGTGGATGGCGTTCGTCATGGGCGCGGCGATGGCGGTGATCATGCTCGCCTTCATGCTCGGCATGTACAAGGACCCGAAGAAGAACCTGGCGATCGTCGTTGCCTCGGTCGTGATCTTCGCCGGTTCGCTGTGGCTCGTGCGCAGCCAGGAAACCGTTGCCGACGTCGCCTATATGAAGGCGATGATCCCGCACCATTCGATCGCGATCATGACCAGCGAGCGCGCGCACCTTCGCGATCCGCGAACGCGTGCACTGGCCGAGGGCATTATCGTCGCGCAGCGCCGCGAGATCGCCGAGATGAAATACCTCATCGAGGATATCGAGAAGAACGGACCGCGCCCGACCGAAAAAATGAAACAGGAGGCCGCACGATGACCCGCACACTGACCATTCTGGCCGCCAGCGCGGGCCTCGCGCTCGCTGGCTGCAACAGCAACACCGCCCCGGGCAATGACAAGGAAGCCGCGCTCGAAGCACCCGCCAGAGCAGCACCGCACGTCGCAGCAGCCGAAGCGCTGGCGGGTGTCGCCAACGCAACGCTTCAACCCGAAACGATGACCCCCGCCGATCTCGCCAGCCTCGGTGGCATCAAGGGCCGCTGCGTCATCCGCCTGACCGAAGTCGGCGCACCGTCGCTGGTCTATGGCGGCAGCGCCGAAAACGCGACGATCAAGCTCAACGGCAAGCTCATCACGCTGCCAGCGAGCGGCACTGACAAAAGCGCGGCCGAATATGCCGATGGCGGCCTGAGGGTCGCCATCACCCCCGTCGACGCCCCGGCCAAGGCGGGCGAACGCCGCGAGACCGAAATGGTCGTGGCGCTGCCCGGCGCCAAGAACGAACTCGGCTTTCGTGGCTATTCGGTGTGTGACTAGTCGATGTGCAAGGGGAGAAAATGGTGGACGCTGTAGGGTTCGAACCTACGACCCGCTGATTAAGAGTCAGCTGCTCTACCAACTGAGCTAAGCGTCCACTGCTGTTTCGACAGCGTGCCCCCGAAGGAGCGCATCGCGGCGGGGTTTTTCCTCTCCGGCGAAGCGAGCGGTGCGGCTATCACGGGCTTTGCGGCATTGCAACGCGAAATGTGCGCGACCGTGCATATCGACCCGATTTTTGCCCCGCGCGTCAGCTCAGGCCGCTCATCGCGCTGCGCCCGCGCTTCGCCTTGCGGTCGATCGACAGGATGATGCCGATGCAGATCATTATCGTCATCATCGACGACCCGCCATACGACATGAAGGGCAAAGGAATGCCGACCACGGGGGCTAGCCCCATCACCATCATCAGGTTGATCGCGACGTAGAAGAATATCGTCATGGTCAGACCGGCGGCGGTATAGCGGCCGAACTTGGTCTGCGCGCGCAACGCTACCCCGGTCGCCCAGCGCAGCAGCAGGAAAAAGCCGAGCAGCAGCATCAGTCCGCCGAACAGGCCCCATTCCTCGGCCATGGTTGCGAATACGAAATCGGTATGGCCTTCGGGAAGGTACTGGAGGTGGCTCTGCGTGCCGTTGAGGAAACCCTTGCCGAACAATCCGCCCGATCCAATCGCGATCTTCGACTGGACGATGTGATAGCCCGATCCGAGCGGGTCGGCCTCTGGGGTGAGGAAGATCAGGATCCGCTTCTGCTGGTAATCGTGCAGCATCGAAAACAGGATCGGCGCCGCCGCCGCGGCCACACCCGCGGCGCCGAGGAAATAGCGCAGCGGCAGGCCGGCGATGAACATCACGATGACGCCGCTGGCGACGATCGCCAGTGTCGTGCCGAGGTCGGGCTGGAGCAGCACCAGCGCGCTCGGAATGCCGATCAGGACGAGCGCGGGCCACACCGCGGCAAACCGCGTCGTCTCGCCGGCGGGGAGCATGGCATAGAATCGCGCGAGCGCGAGCACGATCGCGATTTTCATCAGCTCGGACGGTTGCAGGTTGAACGCGCCGAGGCTGATCCAGCGCTGGCTGCCGCCCTTCACCTGGCCGACGACCTCGACGAACAGCAGGAGCAGCGCGACGCCGATATAGGCCGGGAAACGACATCGCCTTGATGAAGTCCTCGTCGAAGCGGCTGATCACCAGCGCCATGACGAGGAAGACGGCAAAGCGGACGAGGTGCATCCCGGCCCATGGCGTCATGCTCCCGCCGGCGGCCGAATACAGGACGACACCCGCGAAACAGGCCAGTGCGCTGGTCAGCGCCATGATCCGCCAGGGAAGGCCGGCGACTGGGGCGGGGATCACGCTCATCGCGGATTGTCGCCGGGCGGCGGTGGCGGCGCTTCGGGCGCGGGCGTCGCCGCGGCCGACTTGTAGCGCGTCATCGCGGCGGCCATGCGCTCCTCGACCGTGCCGCCCCATGCCGCCTCGAGCGGGAGCAGCGCGTCCATCGCCTTCTGCCGGTCATAGAGGAAGGTCATGACATCGCGCGCGATCGGATAGGCGGCGCCCGACCCGCCGCCATGTTCGATCACCACCGAACAGGCAAAGCGCGGATTGTCGAACGGCGCGAAACATATGAACAGGCCGTGGTCGCGATACTTCCACAGGCCGCCCTTGCCGCTTCCGCGGTCGAGGCTGACGACCTGCGCGGTCCCCGTCTTGCCCGCAAGCAGAACGTTGTCGATCGGGATGCGCGCCCGCCCGGCGGTGCCGCGGCCATTGACCACCTCGCTCATCGCGGCGCGGACATAGGCTATATGCTCGTCGGTAAAGCCGAGCGAATCGGCGGGTTTGCGCCTGGCATCCATCAACAGGTGCGGCATCAGCTTTTTGCCCGTCGCCAGCCGCGAAGCCATGACCGCGAGCTGGAGCGGGTTGAACAGCATATACCCCTGGCCGATCGTCGCATTGACCGTGTCGTACGGCTGCCACGCCTGCTTGTACTTCTTCATCTTCCAAGCGGGATCGGGCACGGTGCCGTAGAACTGGCTCGCCACCGGCAGCGGGAATTCCTGGCCGAGGCCTAGCCTCTTGGCCATCGCCGCGATCGCGTTCATCCCCATTTTCTGCGCGAAGTAATAGAAATAGACGTCGCAGCTCTGGTAGATTCCCTTGGCCATGTCGACGCGGCCATGGCCTCGCCGGTTCCAGCAGTGGAAGACGCGGTTGCCGACGCGCAATCCGCCGTTGCAATTGACCGATTCGTCGGGCGAAAGCCCCGCCTCGAGGAACGACATCGCGACCATCGGCTTTACCGTCGATCCGGGCGGGTAGAGACCCTTCAGGACCTTGTTGCGCAACGGCACATGGTCGTCGCCCGACAGCAGGTTCCACTCGTCGTGGCCGATCCCGCTCGAGAAACTGTTGGGATCGAACGACGGCATCGACGCCATCGTCAGCAGGTCGCCGGTCAGGCAGTCGATGACGACGACCGAGCCCGATTCGCGGCCCAGTCGTCGCGCGGCATAGGCCTGCAGGTCGGCGTTGAGCGTCAGCTGGATCGGACGGCCGGGAATGTCGGGGGTGGTCGTCAGCTCGCGTACAACCTTGCCGCGCGCGGTCACCTCGACGCGCTTGGCGCCGGGTTTTCCGCGCAGCTGCTGTTCGAACTGCTTTTCGAGCCCGTCCTTGCCGATCTTGAACCCCGGCGTGATCAGTAGCGGGTCCTTCGATTCCTTGTATTCCTCAGCCGATGCGATGCCGACATAGCCCATCAAATGGCCAACCGCGGCGCCGCTCGGATAGTTGCGTGTAAATCCGCGCAGCGGCGACACGCCGGACAGTTCGGGCAGGCGCACCGATATTGCGGCAAAGGCTTGTTCGGAGATGCCGTCGGCGACCTGGACCGGCTGGAAGCTCGTCGCGCGGTCGAGCTCGCCGCGGATCCGCTCGATCTCGTCTGGTTCGAGCGCGAGGATATCCTTCAGCGTCGCGAGCGTCTGCTCGGGATGTTTGAGCCGTTCGGGAATGATGTCGACACGCAGGTCGACGCGGTTGTTGGCGATCGCGGCGCCGTAGCGGTCGATCACCCAGCCGCGCCGCGGCGGAATCAGCGTCAGGTTGAGCCGGTTGCTCTCCGACAGCATCTGGTAGCGCTCGTTCTCGGCGATCGAGATATACGCCATGCGCGCGGCAAGCAGCGCACCGATGCCGATCTGGGCGCCGCCGACCAGCATCGTCCGGCGCGTGAAGCTGAGCGATTGCGTCCCCTCGGTCAGGATCGGCCGCGTGCGCTTGGTTCGGCGCCTCATGCTGCGCCTGCGGGGGCTGCGACGGTCACTTGCGCAACCGCCAGCGGTCGAGCATCGCAACGAGCCGCGCGACGAGCGGATAGGCGAGCACCGACCAGCCCAATTGCGGCAGCACCACGGCATAGGGAATTGTCGTACCGGTCCATGACAGCAACAGGACCCCGCCGAAAATGGCGAATGCGATCGCGACGGCGGCGAGCAGCCAGTCGATCCACTGGTCCTGGAACAGCATGCGATATTCGACCGCCTCGAAAAACAGCACGATGATCGTCCACAGCGCCATCGCGCTGCCGACCGGCTGGCCGCTGAACAGGTCGTCCCACAGGCCGAGCGGCAGGCCGATCCAGGCGGGCCACAGGTCGGCGCGCAGCCGTCGCCAGGCGACGAACAGCAACAGGCCGAGCGGCGGCAGGGTCGGGAAGGTCGCGATCATCGGCAGCATCGCGGGCAGCGCCGAGGCGAACATCACCGTCGCGATCGGCGTCACGCGCATGCGCAACGTCGAGGGACGTGCGAAAGAAATCCCGCGCGCCATCAATTGTCGCGCGGCTGCTCGCCCTCGGCGGGGGGCAGGGCCTTGACGTCGTCGCTGTCACGAAAGGCGCGCTCGACCAGCACCGCGCTGACGCGCGCGGGATGGGCGAGCGGACGCGCGATCGCGCCGTCGGATTGGGTCGCGACGATGATCGCGACCGGGATGTTGGGCTGATATAGGCCGCCAGTGCCCGAGGTGACGAAGATGTCGCCGCGTTCGAAATCGTTGATCCCGACGTTGAGCGCGCGAATGTCGAGATTGCCGTCGCCGCGGCCGCTGGCAAGCGCGGGCAGGCCGTCACGCGAGCGGCGGACGGGAACCACTGTGGCGACATCGCTCAGCAGCAGGACGCGCGACACGCTCGGCCCGACATCGAGGACGCGGCCGATCAATCCTTCGGGTGCGCGCAGTGGCATGCCGCTTTCGATGCCGCGATTGCGGCCCGCGTCGAGCGTCGCATAGCGCCGCGCACTCGATCCGGTCGACCCGAGCAGGCGGGTTACCGCGACCGCCTCGACATTGTCCTCGCCGATCTTGAGCAGCGCCTTCAATTCGCGGTTCTCCTGGCGCAGCGCGCGCGCCTCGAGCAATTCGCTGCGAGTTCCTGTCGAGCGCGCGGCGCAGTTCGAGGTTCTGCGAGCCGGCGCGCAGATAGGCGGTGACGTTGTCGTCGATCGATCCGACCGAGCCGGTGACGTTGCCCGATCCGCGCGCGACCGGCGCGAAAATCTCGGCCGCGCCCTGGCGCAGCGCCTGGAACGCGCCGGGATCGAAGCGGGCGAGCAGGACGAGCAGCAGCGCGATGACCGCGCCGACGACGGCAACGACATAGCTTGCGAACAGGCCCATTTGGGCCTTGCGCGAATATCCCGGTCGCCTGTGTCGGGGCGGGGCCATGGCTAAGCGACCGCCGCCGTCAGGCGGACATCAGGACGCCGCGGAAGACCGGGTCTTCCAGTGCGCGCCCGGTCCCGATGGCGACGCAGGTCAGCGGATCGTCGGCGACGGTGACGGGCAGGCCCGTCTCGTCGCGCAGCAGCTCGTCGAGCCCGGCGATCAGCGCGCCGCCGCCGGTCAGGACGATGCCTTGGTCGACGATGTCGGCGGCGAGTTCGGGCGCGGTATTCTCAAGCGCTATGCGCACGCCCTCGATGATCGTGCCGATCGGCTCGGACAGAGCGTCGGCGATCTGCGCCTGGTTGATGCTGATTTCCTTGGGCACGCCGTTGACGAGGTCGCGGCCCTTCAAATTGATCGTCTGGCCGACCCCGTCGGCGGGGGTGCGGGCGACGCCGAAGTCCTTCTTGATCCGCTCGGCGGTGGTTTCGCCGATCAGCAGGTTGTGATGGCGCCGCACGTAGCTGACGATCGCCTCGTCCATCTTGTCGCCGCCGGTGCGGACGCTGGTAGTGTAGGCCAGGCCGCGCAGCGAGAGGACGGCGACCTCGGTCGTGCCGCCGCCGATGTCGACGACCATCGATCCGATCGGTTCGGTCACCGGCATGTCGGCACCGATCGCGGCGGCCATCGGTTCCTCGATCAGCCACACCTGCGAAGCGCCTGCGTTCGAGGCCGCGTCACGGATGGCGCGCCGTTCGACGCTCGTCGAACCCGACGGCACGCAGATGACGATTTCGGGCCAGCTGGGGAACCGGCGCGGACCGTGGACCTTGTGGATGAAGTGCTTGATCATCTGCTCGGCGACATCGATGTCGGCGATGACCCCGTCGCGCAGCGGGCGGATCGCCTCGATGCTGTCGGGGGTCTTGCCCATCATCAGCTTGGCGTCGTTGCCGACCGCTTTCACCTTCTTGATGCCGTTGATCGTCTCGACCGCGACGACCGACGGCTCGTTGAGGACGATGCCCTTGCCGCGGACATAGACGACGGTGTTCGCCGTGCCGAGATCGATCGCCATATCCTGCGACGAGAACTTGAAAAGTTTGGAGAAGAACATTGCCTGGTATTTCCGCCTGTGCCGTCTGGAGACCGGGTCGCTTGCGCCACCGCCGCCTCGGAATCGATGATATGCGAACCGTCCCTAACAGATTGCGCGATGCGGTACCGAAAAAATTCAGCCCGGCCGCCAAGTGCAAATATGCGTGAAAAAGACTGGAGGGTCGCAGGTCGCGACGGACTGCGCTAAGGCCCCCGATATGTCAATACGCCGCCTCCCCGAAACACTGGTGAATCGCATCGCAGCGGGTGAAGTGGTCGAAAGACCCGCCAGCGCGTTGAAGGAACTGGTTGAAAACGCGATCGACTCGGGCGCCGGCCGGATCTCGGTGACGCTTGAGCGCGGCGGCATCGACCGGATCGAAGTGACCGACGACGGCTGCGGCATGGCGGCGGGCGAATTGCGCCTCGCGGTCGAGCGTCACGCGACCTCCAAACTGCCCGGCGATGACATCGATCACATCGTCACGCTCGGCTTCCGCGGCGAGGCGCTGCCATCGATCGCCAGCGTATCGCACTTCACGATCGAAAGTCGCCCATCGGGCGCCGATGGCTGGTCGCTCGCCATCGACAACGGCGCGGCGTCGCGCGAAGCGCCTGCCGCGCTGCCGCCGGGTACGCGCGTGATCGTCGCCGGCCTGTTCGCCAACATCCCTGCACGCCGCAAATTCCTGCGCTCCGAGCGCTCCGAATATGCTGCCTGTCTCGACGTCGTCAAACGCCTCGCGATGGCGCGCCCCGACATCGCCTTTGCGCTCCACCACGACGGCAAGGCAAAGCTGCAGCTCCAGGGCGGGCAGGACCGCCCCGCACGCGTCGCCGCGCTGACCCAGCCGGGCTTTGCCGAAAACAGTATCGTCGTCGATGTCGCGCGCGAAGGCATGGCGCTGGGCGGTGTCGCCGGTCTGCCGACCTTCAACCGTGGCGTTGCCGATCACCAGTATCTCTTCGTCAACGGCCGACCGGTAAAGGACCGGTTGCTCGTTGGCGCTCTGCGCGGCGCCTATGCCGACCTGCTCGCGCGCGATCGTCATCCGGTCGTCGCCTTGTTCCTCGACATCGATCCGGGCCTTGTCGACGTCAACGTCCATCCCGCCAAGACCGAGGTGCGTTTTCGCGAACCCGGCGTCGTGCGCGGGCTCATCGTCGGGGGCTTGCGTCGCGCGCTCGACGAGGCAGGTTTCCGCAGCGTCCAGCGTCCCGCCGCCGGCGCGCTTGGCGCGTGGCAGCAGGAGCCGATCGCGCCGCAACCGCCGCGCGCCGGTTTCTTCACTCAGCCCGTCGGTTTCGGCGAAGCGGCGGTGATGGAACGCCGCCCCGAATTTTCACACGCGGTCGACCAGCCCAGCCCGCTCGGCCGCGCCGAGATGGCAAGCGCGCCGGTGCCGGTCGCCTCGGACCATCCGCTCGGCGTCGCGCGCGGGCAGGTCGCCAAAACCTATATCGTCGCCGAGGCCGAGGACGGACTCGTCATCGTCGACCAGCACGCGGCGCACGAACGGCTCGTCCTCGAACGCATGCGCAGGGGCGTTGCCAAGGCGCAAGAGGGCGGCCAGGGCGTGCCGTCGCAGGGCCTGCTGCTGCCCGACGTTGTCGAACTCGACGAGGCCGCCTGCGACCGATTGGAAACGCGCGTCGAAGAACTCGCCGCCTTCGGGCTCGAGATCGAGCGCTTCGGTGCCTCGGCGATGCTCGTGCGCGCGACCCCCGCGATGCTCGGCCAGGTCGATTGCGCCAAACTCCTTACCGATCTCGGCGACGAACTCGGCGCCTATGACGAGGCGCTCAGCCTCAAGGAACGCATCGACCTCGTCGCCGCGACGATGGCCTGCCACGGCTCGGTCCGCGCCGGGCGCGTGCTGTCGGTGGCCGAAATGAACGCGCTGCTGCGTGAAATGGAGGTCACCCCGCACTCGGGCCAATGCAACCACGGCCGCCCGACCTGGGTCAAGATGGGCCTCGGAGACGTAGAGAAACTGTTCGGGCGGAAATAGAGCGGCGACGCACTGCTAGAAGTTAGTGAATCTCGAACCTAGGGTAACGACCCAATAGCGGACATTCGAGCGGCTCGTTACATCAGGATGATGAAAACAGCGATAATCTTAGGCCTCTCCTTCTATAGCTCAGAGTGCTCATCTCCGTCGCTGCCGCTTCCACCGCTCCTACAAAATGCGACGACAACCAGTGGAACGACCGATCTTTGAGAGCCAATCACACTTGAGCGAGGTAGCCAAGGGACAACGCCAGACACCGTATCGCACTCTACCGAAATTGTGGCCCGCCTAAATCTGGACTTTCCGCGCGGCTACTCGAAACGACGATTGAAGGCGTCGCTCCATCAGATGGGATTCAAGATGATACCGTGCCGGTAACCTGGCTGCTCGCTTCGATCAAACCGGCGGGAACGGCATCACTTCAATGAGAGCAACATCCATCATTATTTGGAGAACTAACTTGAAATGGGCGCATAGTGTGGACAACAGGCGACATTGCTTACACGGGTCTTTGAATGTCAGCTTTCCACCCATAAGTAGACATTCGCATCTGCGCGATACGGTTCAGGGAACGCCGACCGTTTCATACCGTTGAAGCACCATGATATACTGCATCGTCGCCCTCCTTTTCACTCGCCGCGCTTACCGCCTGCAACGTCACGTCCGCCGAGTCCGAACCGCGCGAGTCTGGTCGCAAATGCCGATCAGCCGGTGCAATCCGATGCGCCTCTCGCAGCTCAACCCGCCGCCGAAGAACCGATCGCCTGCGGCCCCTGACCGCCGCCGACCTCGCCGCCAACCGCTCGACGGCGAACTCGGCTGTAGCTTCGTTGCGACCGGCGGGGCGGGGGCTTTGCTCGTCGCCTCGGGCGTCGTCGAAGTCGGCACGCGGATCAACGGCATCGTCAAACCGGGCGATCGCGTCGCGCGCGTCGATGCGACCGGCGATTTCGCGCAGCTTGAACGCGGGCTGATGCTGATCGGCGACGGGATCGAAGTCACGCTGTCGCGCGGGGACAAGCGCGCTATCGCCAGCGAGGCAACACATTATGATGCCACGTTGCGCGTCGCGCGGAGCGACGGCGAACACCACAGCTATGCGGGAAGCTGGACCTGCGGCCCGTGACCGCCGTCGCGCCGTCCCTCGCCACGAATATCCGATCGGAGGATCCATGAAGACCATCATCGCCATCGCCGCCGCGTGTATTCCGCTCGCCGCGTGTCAACCCGCCGCATCGACCGGCAACGAGGTCGAACCATCGGTCTCGGCCGAGGGCAGCGCAGCCCTGCCGGGGGTCGTTAATGGCGAAATGCGGATGCCGGTCGAACCCGATGGCGGAATCGGCGATACGCCGGGCACGGTCCGCCCCGATCCTGCCGGGCCGCTGCTCCAGCCGATGACCTATGGCGAATTCTCGCCGGTCGTCGCGTCGGGAACGGGATGCAGCTTCTCCGCTGATGACGAGTTATTGTTCGTCGCCACCGCGCCCGACGACCCGGCCGCCCGCGCGCAGGGCGCGGTCAAATATGGCGGCACCGTCGGGAAGGTCAACGCGACCAAGCCGGGCGGCTACCAGGCATTGCGCCAGGGCGGCATTTTCGCCGGCAGCGACATCACGCTCAATGTCGGGCGCGGCGCGGGCAAGGGGACTGCCGACGGCGTCGAATCGACGCGCTGGCCTGCGACGCTGACCGTCACCGAACTCTCGGTCGGCGATCGCAGCTACCAGGGCAGCTGGAGCTGCGGCGCGTACGCGCGCAGTCGGTCAGTCCGACGCGGCCTGGCGCCGCTGCATCAATACCTTGGCGACATAGCTCATCACTGGCTTGTCGTCCTGATTGAAGACCACCGTCTTCGACCGGAAAAAGCCCATTTCTGGTCGTCCGGGCCACGGTGCCTTGTCGACGATCTCGGTTTCGACGCGCAGCGTGTCGCCGGGAAACACCGGCCGGATCCAGCGCAAATCGTCGATTCCCGCTGCGCCCAGGCTCTTGGCATTGGCGGTCTCGTCGAGATTTTCGACGATCATCCGCATCGTCATGGCGGCGGTGTGCCAGCCGCTGCACGACAGGCGTCCGAAATGCGTCGCCGCCGCCGCATCGTCGTCGAGATGAAACGGCTGCGGATCGTATTTGTTCGCAAATTCAAGCGCTTCCTCGCGCGTGACGTGATAGGATCCGAAGCTGTTCCTGGCCCCGATCTGGAGGTCTTCATAATAGGTCATGCGGGTCGGTTTCGTTGCTCAACGATGAAAAGGGGAACTTCCGATTTAAGGAAGCCCATTTCGACGCCTATCGCGGCAACGCCATCGGCCAGCGTCGCCCCGGTGGCGTCGCTGGCGTGCGGCGTCACCCCGATCAGGCGCGCGACGAGCGGATAGACCTCGACGTTCGAAAACCCCGGTGCGACCGACGCGTGGCGGATGTTGGGGCCGGCCGCGATGAAGGTCGCCGCCATGTCGGGCGCGGCGTTGTCATAGCCGTGGCTGCCACCCGCGAACCGCTCGCCGGGCGCGTCCGGATTGATCACCCAGCCGCTCTCGGCAAGGCACAGGAACGGCAGGATGCGCGGGTTGGTGCCGTAATGGAAGCGCACCGGGATGTCCTGTTTGCGCCAGCACTGCATGTGCGCGTGCGGCGCGAGCAGCGCTTCGGCAAGGCGCGCTTCGTTGCCCTCGGTCGGGGTCATCGTCGCATAGGGTCCGTTCTCGACGAGGCGATAGAGCGAAGGGTCGGCGACCTGGTCGAGCGCGATCACCCGGTCGCTGCTTGTCGCGGCCATGCCGTGGTCGGACACGACGACGATATTGGCCGGTTGGCCGAGCGCCGCGAGCCCCGCGACGAGTTGTCCGATCGAGGTATCGACAACGCTCCGGCGGCGGCGGTCGTGCGCGCGTCGTCGGGGCCAAAAGCGATGGCCCGCGGTATCGACGATATCGAAATAGAGCGTGATCAGTCTGGGCCGGATAGCGGCGGGACGGCGAACCCAGTCGATACCGTGTTGACGCGCTGGGTGTCGTCGACTTCTTGGTTGAACTGCTGCCAGTCCTGCGGACGCACGCCGCCGGTGATCGCATGGGGCCAGTCGGCGGCGCGCGTGCCGCCCCAGGCGACGTTGGCGCCGGGCCAGAACATCGTCGCGGTGCGCACGCCCTGGCGCTCGGCATCGACCCAGATCGGGGCGCCGCGTTCCACCAGAAGGGGTCGTCGCTCGCCATCGTGAAGGTCTCGTCGGGCCGTCGCCGGGTCCTGCATCGTGTTGGCGGTAATGCCGTTGTGATCGGGATATTTGCCCGTCACCAGCGTCCAGTGATTGGGAAAGGTCTTCGATGGAAAGGCGGGCTGCAACTGCCCTCGACCCCCTGCGCGGCGAGCGCATTGAGGTTGGGCGTGATGCCGCGGCCGAGATAATCGGGGCGAAAGCCGTCGATCGAGATCAGGATCGTTACCGGCGCGCGCGCCTCGGCCGGCGGCGGCGCTGCAGCACTCGTACCGTCGTCGCGGCAGGAGTGGCGGCGCAGGCGGCGAGCGCGAAGGGCAGGGTGAAAGCGGCGATCGCGCCTTGGACGAGTCGGGTCATGCGCTAAGGCGTAGCGCAAATCGATGACAACGCGAAGTCGTCGCGGCGGCACCGGCGCAGGGCGTCATCGCCTCAGACGTTGAACTTGAAGTGCAGCACGTCGCCGTCCTTGACGACATATTCCTTGCCTTCCTGGCGCAGCTTGCCCGCGTCGCGCGCGGCGCTTTCGCCGCCCAGCGTGACGTAATCGTCATAGGCGATGGTTTCGGCGCGGATGAAGCCGCGTTCGAAGTCCGAATGGATCTCGCCCGCCGCCTGCGGTGCCTTGCGCGCCCTTTTCGAGCGTCCAGGCGCGCGCTTCCTTGGGGCCGACGGTGAAGAAGGTGATGCAGGTGGAGCAGGTCGTAGCCCGAGCGGATGACCCGGCGCGAGGCCGGTTTCCGAAAGGCCGATCTCGCTCGAGGAACTCGATCCGCTCGTCCGATCGCCATGCCGACGAGGTCGGCCTCGATCGCCGCCGAGACGACGACCGCGTTGGCGCCCTCGGCCTTGGCCTTTTCGAACACGCGCGCCGAAGCGCGTTGCCGCTGCGGCCGCGTCCTCGTTGACGTTGCAGACGTAGAGCACGGGCTTGGCGGTCAGCAGCTGCGCCTGCGCGAAAATCCGCGCCTCTTCCTCGTCCTTGGGTTCGACGAGGCGCGCGGGCTTGCCTTCGCGCAGCAGGTCGAGCGCCTGGCCGAGCACCGATGCGGCGATCTTGGCCTCCTTGTCGCCGCCGGTGGCCTTCTTCTGCGACGGCGGGGACGCGCTTTTCGAGGCTTTCGAGGTCGGACAGCAGCAGTTCGGTCTCGACCGTCTCGGCGTCGGCGATCGGATCGACCTTGTTCTCGACATGCTGGATGTCGTCGTTTTCGAAGCAGCGCAGGACGTGGACGATCGCGTCGACTTCGCGGATGTTGCCGAGGAACTGGTTGCCCAGGCCCTCGCCCTTGCGACGCGCCGCGTCACCAGCCCGGCGATATCGACGAAGGCGAGCTGCGTCGGGATGATCTTGGCGCTGCCGGCGATCCCGGCGAGCTCGTCGAGCCGCGCGTCGGGCACCGCGACCTGGCCGACATTGGGCTCGATCGTGCAGAACGGATAGTTCGCCGCCTGCGCCGCCTGCGTGTCGGTCAGCGCATTGAACAGCGTCGACTTGCCGACATTGGGCAGGCCCACAATTCCGCATTTGAAACCCATATCCGTGTCTTTTCCATTGTCTGTGGTCGCTCGCGCTGCGCCTTAGGCGCTGCGCCGCGATTTCGCCAGTCCCCAGCGGCTAATGCCCGACCGTGCCCATCGTCGTGAACGGGCGTTCGAACGCGCCGTAGCGGTCGACCAGCGTCGCGCTCGCCTCGTTGAGTCCGGTGACGTGGACCGACTTGCCGCCGCGTTCCAATCGCGCGACGATCTTGTCGAGTACGCCGGTTGCCGAAATGTCCCAGAAATGCGCGTGCGCCCAAGTCGATCTCGACGCGTGGCGCGTCATCGTCATAGAGGATCGCCCGCTCGACGCGGTCGATCGAGGCGAAGAACACCTGGCCCGAGACGATGTAGCTGCGCAGATCGCCCGTCGATCCGCGTCTCGACGGTCATCAGGCGGCGGACCTTGTAGGCAAAGAAGATGCCCGACAGCAGCACGCCGACGATCACGCCGCGCGCGAGGTCGTGCGTCCACACGACGGTGACGACGGTCGCCATCATGACGACGCTCGACGGCCATGGGTGGCTGCGCAGGTTGGCGAAGCTGCCCCAGCTGAAGGTGCCGATCGACACCATGATCATCACCGCGACGAGCGCGGGCATCGGTACGCGTGCGACCCAGTGGGCCGAGCACGACGCACAGGATCAGCAACGCAACGCCCGCCACCAGCGTCGAGAGGCGCGTGCGCCCGCCCGATTTCACGTTGATCACCGACTGGCCGATCATCGCGCAGCCGCCCATGCCGCCGAGCAGGCCGGTGATGAAATTGGCGATGCCCTGGCCGCCGACTTCGCGCTGCTTGTCGCTGCCGCGTATCGGTCAGCTCGTCGACGATCTGCGCGGTGAGCAGCGATTCGAGCAGGCCGACCGCCGCCATCGTCAGCGAATAGGGGGCGATGATGCGCAGCGTTTCCCACGTCATCGGCACGTCGGGCCAGGCGAAGAAGGGCAGCGCGGCGGGCAATGTCCCCATGTCGCCGACGGTGTTGACGTCGAGCCGCATGCCGATCGAGATCGCCGACAACACGATGATCGCGATCAGCGGTGATGGGATCGCCTTGGTCAGCCGCGGCAGCAGGTAGATGATGGCGAGGCCCCCGGCGACCATCGCATAGGTGATCGGCGTGACATTGGTCAGCTGCGGCAGCTGCGCCATGAAAATGAGGATTGCGAGCGCGTTGACGAAGCCGGTGACGACCGATTGCGAAACGAAGCGCATGAGGAGGTCGAGCCGCAGCAGCGCGGCAATGATCTGGAACACGCCCATCAACAGCGTCGCGGCAAACAAATACGACACGCCGTAATCGCGCACCAGCGGGATGACGACGACCGCAACCGCGGCGGTCGCGGCGGAAATCATCGCCGGACGACCGCCGGTAAAGGCGATGATCGTCGCGATCGAGAAGCTGGCATAGAGGCCGACGCTGGGATCGACGCCCGCGATCAGCGCGAAGCCGATCGCTTCGGGGATCAGCGCGAGCGCGACGACGAGGCCCGCAAGCACGTCGTTGCGCGGGTTCGACAGCCAATGCCGGCGGAATTGGGATGAAGGGGTCATGATGGCCCTCTGAAGAAGACGGCATCGTGCGCGCGGCCCGCTCGGGGTCCAGGATCGATCGACTGCCAAATTGTCCGGGGGATAGGCGCCCGGCCGAGCCACCCGTGCGAAGACGGGTCCGACGAAGCGCAGGTCGCTAGACTAGGGCGCGCCGTTCGCAAGTGCAGCATCGCTTGCGACCTTGGCGTCGCGGCGCTCGACGTCGATCCTGCTGGTCGTCAGATAGATCACCAGCGCGACGATGACGATCACGAACAGCGCGCTGACGACGTTGGTGCCGAGACCGAGGCCGCCGTCTCTGGGCGCCTGGGTGAGGAGGTCGCCGCACGACGCGCCGAACGGGCGGGTCAGGACATAGGCGATCCAGAACGCCCAGATCGCATCGAGCCGAAAGTGTAATAGGCCAAGGTGACGAGCGCGATCGCGCCGCCGAAGATCAGCGCCGAGAGCGTGTAGCCGACGTTCATCTGTTCGGCGAGCATGTCGCCCGCCGCGGTGCCGAGCGCAAAGGTGAACAGGATCGCGAGCCAGTAGAACGCCTCGCGCTTGCGGGTACGGATGCTGTGGATCGACAGCGTTTTCTCGCTGGCATACCAGGCGGCAAAGGTGGCGATCAGCGCGATCGTGAAGGCGATCGTCGTGACGATCAGCGGGACGCCGTAATTGTCGCTCAGATTATCGGTGATCAGCGTCCCGAACACGCTCAGGAAAACGACCGCGAGCCAGTATTTCCACGGCACATAGCGCGCCGCGGCAACTGGATCAGCAGCGCGATGACGAGCGCCCGGCCATGATCCAGGACGTCTTGCCCAGCCCGAGGTGCATGTTGAAATTGAGATAGTCGGCGCCCGTTTCGCCGACCGTCGTCGCGAGGATCTTGATGATCCAGAAATACAGCGTGACGAGCGGCACCTTGCTGGCGGTTATGATGCTCGCAGGCGTTCGGTCGGTGTGCGTCGGGTCCATGCGGAGGCTCGCTTTTGTCGGGATCTGCGGATGGTGTCGCGAGGGACGGGGCGGATTAGCGATGGTCGAACTGCTGTTCGAGGACATCGACCAGGTCGAGCTCGGCAGCGACGTTTTCGGCGGCGCTCTTGGCATCGCGATTGGTCACTGCGCTCGACATGCCGTCGATGGCCGCGCTGACCTTGCCGACCGTCTCGGGGTCGGCGACGCGTGGCTGGACCACATCCCATTGCGACCGGGCGAAATCGACCGCGGCGGCCATGTCGTCCCAACGCATCGGCCGCGCCTTCAAGTCGGCGGTATAGCGGAAGCCCGCATAATCGAGCAGGCTGACCTCGGACGGCACCGGTGATGCGCCCGCCGCTTCGGTGACCAGCGTGCGATAGATTTCGACCGATGCGATCGCCAGGTCGGCAGGCTCCTGCGCACCGTGCGCCACCTCGATCGCGGTGAGATTGCGATCGAGGTCGCTCTGGCCCTTGGGGCTCAGCAACGGGCGACCTTGGGAGCCATCGCCTTGGCCGCGTCGAGCGCGCTGTCGAGCCGGTCGGACGACGGTGAGAATGCCAGTTCGGTCAGGTTCTCGAACGGCTCGGCGCCGGCCAGCAGCGTTGCCTTGGCACCATTGCCCGGCGTGCTGGGGACGATGTCCCTGGCTTGCGACACCTGCGGCGCGCTCGACGTTTCGTTCGATGGCGCCTGATGGCACGCCGCGAGCGATAGCGCGGGGCCAGCGCGGCGGCCAGGGTAGCGGGTTTGGGGATCGACGATATGCGGGTCATGGCAGGGCCTCGGGCGCTTTGGGACATTGCCTCTTGGACGCCGCGCGCCGGCATTTACCGCAGCCTGCCTGGGCGATTTTCTGCGTGCCGTGCGACTGCCGCCCGCGCAGCGCGACGGCGGTACGGTCAGCCGAGCGGATCTTCGCTCGGGCTGATCGGCAGCAGGCGCGAATCGGCGATCGCGGCGCTGCGGTGGCCGACGATCTTGAGATATTCGGGATCGCTGGCAAAGGCCATGAAGGCCTGGCGGCTGGCCTGCTCGACCAGCATGACGAAATCCCAGTCCTCCTCTTCCGGACCGATCAGGAACGCCCCGGCGCTTCCCGCGAACAGCAACCGTCCACCCGATGCCGCGAGAAATGGCGCGGTCGCCTTCATATAGCGGTCATAGGCCTGCGCTCCGCTGATCGGCGCGTCGGGGGCGAGATCGGGAAAGTCCGCGTAATCGGCGACGTCGCGGAACTTGAGCAGGTTGAGCATCACGACGCGCCCGCTGTCGGGATTGCCAAAGAAGCGCATCCCCGCCTGCTGCGTGACATCGATATAGGCCGGGCGCTCGCTCGCTGCGGTCATGTCATTCCTCATTATCGTGCATCCTGAGCGCCACATCGTTCATGAACCGAGCATCGTCTCCTGCCGCCAGCCAGCCCGCTTCGGCCGCGATCGCGCCGAGCAAATCGGACAGCGGGTCGAACTCGGCCTTGGCATAGTTCGACAGGACGTAGCCGTGGACGCGCGCCTTGTCGCCGGGATGGCCGATGCCGATGCGCACGCGGCGATACTCCTGGCCGATATGCGCGTCGGTCGATCGCAGCCCGTTATGCCCCGCCGCACCGCCGCCGGTCTTCACCTTCACCTTGAACGGTGCGAGATCGAGCTCGTCGTGGAACACGGTGACGTCGCCGGGTTCGAGCTTGTAGAAATCGAGCGCGGCGCGAATGCTCTCGCCGCTGCGGTTCATGAAGGTCGCGGGTTTCAGGAGGACGATCTTCTCGGGTCCGATCCGCCCCTCGCGCGTCCAGCCCTTGAACTGCCTGCGATCGGCGGAAAAGCCGTGCGTTTCGGCAATGGCGTCGAGCGCCATGAAGCCGACATTATGTCGGTGGAGCGCATAATCCGCGCCCGGATTGCCGAGACCTGCCCACAATTGCATGACGCCCTCCTAGGCAGGAATTGAAACGGCGGCAAACCCGGGAGGGTTCGCCGCCGTCAAATGATACGCTGACGAGATTATTCGCCCTTGGCGTCGCCGTCGGGGGCCTTGTCGGCCTGTTCCTGGGCGGCATCGGCGTCTTCGCCCTGCTCGGTCGCAGGAACTGCGTCGGCATCGACGTCTTCGCCTTCGCTCTCGGCTTCGTCGTCCTGGCTCTTGAGTGCCGACGGAGCGACGAGCGTTGCGATGGTGAAGTCGCGGTCGTCGATCGCCGAGGTCGAACCTTCGGGCAGGGTGACGTTCGAGATGTGGATCGAATCGCCGATTTCGAGGCCGGTGAGGTCGATGTGGATCTCGTCGGGGATCTTCGACGCATCGCACATCAGCTCGAGTTCATGGCGCACGACGTTGAGCACGCCGCCACGCTTGAGGCCCGGCGCTGCTTCTTCGTTCTCGAACACGACGGGAACGTTGACCGCGACGGTCGAACCCTTGGCAAGGCGATAGAAATCGACGTGCATCGGGCGATCGGTGACGGGGTGGAAGGCGACGTCCTTGGGCAGCGTCCGGTGGGTCTTGCCGCCGGCGTCGACCATGACGACCGAGTTCATGAAATGGCCGGTCATCAACTGCTTGACGAGTGCCTTTTCCTCGACGTGGATGGTAATCGGGTCTTCCTTGCCGCCGTAGATAACGGCGGGTACGCGGCCTTCACGACGTAGCGCACGGGAGGCTCCCTTGCCTGCCCGATCGCGAGTCTCGGCCGACAGCGTCAGCTGATCGCTCATAATATGTCTCCAAATGGTTGGTTCATGCCGCCACGCCTCCAGGGATGACCATGGCTTGGCAAGCGCGCGCCTATAGTCGGCGAACCCGGTTTATGCAAGTCGTGGCTATTCGATCCGCTCGACGGTGAGGCCGGTCCGCTGTGCCAGGCGCGCCTGGACCGATTGCGGTCCGGCGAGGTGCGCGATGCCGACCGCGACGAAGATCGTGCCGGGCCGGACCAACCGCCGTGCGAGCTGGTCGGCCCAGCGCGCGTTGCGCTGGTCGAGCAGCGGCCCTGCCAGCCCCTTGACCGAGCGCAGGTCCTGCGAAACGAGGCGGTCGATCGTCGCGACGTCGCCGGTTTCCCACGCCCGCGCGAGCGCCTTCGCTTGCGCCGGGTCGTCTTCGGCGCCGGCGATCGCCTTCACCAGGAAGGCGTTCTGCGTCGCTGGCGGCAGCGCGTCGAAAATGCCGAGCTGGCCGGCGGTCGTCTCAAAGCCTGCGACCGGCTTTCCGGCGCTGCGAAAGCGCGCATCGAGCGCGGGTTCGACGCCGCGCGCGGGGTCGAAGCCGGCGCGCGCGCCGACCGCATTGCCGATGACCAGTGCGGCGGCCCAGTCTTCCATCTCGTCGAGCTGCGATCGGCGCAGCTTTGCGCGCTCGACGACATGGTCGAATGCCAGCGACAGCTTGCGATCGATCCGCGCGGCGATCGGTGTGTTCGGCGCATGGTCGCTCGCCATTGCAGCGAACAGGCTGAGCTCGTCGACGCTGTCGCTATCGGCGATTTCCATGATCAGCTCGTCCGACGCATCGATCGCGCGTTCGACCGCCGGGGTGCGCCACGCGACATCGTGCGGCAGCGCGTGGATCGTGCCGAAGAAATAGATCGTCGTGTCGCCATCGGCGATCCGCCACAATGCCGGCTTGGCGACCGCCGCGGGGGTGCTGGCCGCCTGTGGCTGCGGCCGGTCGTGGAGCAGCGCGAAGACGAGCACGCCGATCGCCACGGCGAGCGCGAGCGTCACGCTCAGCCACAGGCCACGCGACGAACTGGCCAGCGCGCGCCGCATGCCGATCAGTAGTCGATCCGCGTGGCGACGATGCCGCGCTTGGCAAGATATGCCTGGACGCTCTCATCGCCCGCCAGGTGACCCGCGCCGACCGCCATGAAGACCGTGCCCGGCTGCTTCATCCGCTCGTCGAGCCACGCCGCCCAGCGCGCATTGCGGTCGGCGAGCAGGATCTTGCCGAGCGTCGGCGTCGTCTTGAGCCCCTCGTTGAGCAAGGCGGCGAGATCGGCGACATCGCCTGTCGCCCAGTCGCGCTCCATCCGCGCGGTTTCCTTCGCGAGATCGGGCAGGCCGTCGATCGTCGCCATCAGGAAGGCGACCTGGTCGCGAACCGGCAGGGTATCGAAAAACCCGATCTGTTCGTCGAAAGTCTCGACCGCGGCAATTTTCTTGCCTCCGGATTTCGCGCCGTTCGTCACGATCTTCTCGACCCCGGTGTCGGGATCGAAGCCGAGCTTCTGCATCGGCATCGTCGACAGCGTGATTGCCGCTGCCCACGGTTTGAACTGGTCGAAGGTCGCGGGCGCCATGCCGATGTCGGCCATCGCCGCGTCGTATCGCGCACGCTGCGCGTCATCCAGCCGGTCGCGCAGCGCGATCCCGTCGCTCGCCACCGCGCGCGCCATGATGCCGCGCTGCATCGTCGCGGCATCGGGCTCGACCATCTCGAGGACGAGCTCGTCCGACGCGTCGAACGCGGTCTTCACCGCGTCGTCGAACCAGACGAGGTCGGGCTTGAGCAGGTGGATCGTGCCGAACAGGTAGATCGTCGTGTCGGCGTCCTTGATCACCCAGATCGCCGGATCGGCATCGCCGCGATCGAACGCGGCCGGCGGCGTTTGCGGCGACATCGCCGCTCGTCGCACAGCCCGCCAGGCCGAGCATCAAGGGCAGGGCGGCGAGGCGTAGGATTTTGCGCAAGGTCATGATCGTCGTTTCTCCAGGGCCGAAAGGGGGCGGGCCGGGCGCATCTATATCGTTCGCCGGGGCCATGCCCAGCCTTGATTTGCGCCGCCTGCTCCGCCAAAGCCCTCGCCCATGCCGCACCCCGCGCCCAAACCGCCGTCCGATGCTCCTCCGCTCAGCTTCCAGGACCTGATCCTGACGCTGCACGCCTATTGGGGGGCGCATGGCTGCGCGATCCTCCAGCCGTACGATCTCGAAATGGGGGCGGGGACGTTCCACACCGCCACCACGCTGCGCGCGCTCGGCCCCGATCCGTGGAACGCCGCCTTCGTCCAGCCGTGCCGCCGCCCGACCGACGGCCGCTATGGCGAAAATCCCAACCGGCTCGGCGCCTATTACCAGTATCAGGTGATCCTCAAGCCCAGCCCGCCCGACCTGCAGGCGCTCTATCTCGGCAGCCTCGCTGCGATCGGCATCGATCCGCTCAAGCACGACATCCGCTTCGTCGAGGACGACTGGGAATAGCCCACGCTCGGCGCCTGGGGTCTCGGCTGGGAGGTCTGGTGCGACGGCATGGAGGTCACCCAGTTCACCTATTTCCAGCAGATGGGCGGCTATGACTG
The DNA here is from genome assembly GCA_963800335.1 of uncultured Alphaproteobacteria bacterium. Taxonomy (GTDB): domain Bacteria; phylum Pseudomonadota; class Alphaproteobacteria; order Sphingomonadales; family Sphingomonadaceae; genus Flavisphingopyxis. The sequence continues at coordinate 107,193 of CAWDAN010000007.1, forward strand.
CAAGCCGGTTTCGGGCGAGCTGACCTACGGGCTCGAACGGCTGGCCATGTATATCCAGGACAAGGATTCGATCCTCGACCTCGCCTACAACACGCCGCAGCCGGGCATGCCCGCTTTGACCTATGGCGACATCTTCCTCGAGAACGAGAAGCAGATGTCGAAATGGAATTTCGAGGTCGCCGACACCGACACATTGTTCGACCTGTTCAAAAAGGCGGTCGCCGAGTGCGAGAACTGCCTCGAGCACAAGCTCCCGATCCCCGCTTATGAACAGGCGATCAAGGCGAGCCACGTGTTCAACACGCTGCAGGCGCGCGGCGTGATCTCGGTCCAGGAACGCGCCGCCTACATGGCGCGCGTCCGCGACCTCGCCAAGGGCGCGTGCACCGCGTGGATGGACCATAAGGGTGGGCGGAATGATGGTCGGTATCGTCTCTCCAAATCGTCATGCTGAACTCGTTTCAGCATCCATCGTGCCCCAAGCGAAGGTGTCACGAGACGAGAAATGGACCCTGAACAAGTTCAGGGTGACGATCGGGGGATCGTCATGACCGACTTCCTGCTCGAACTGCGCTCCGAGGAAATCCCCGCACGGATGCAGGCGAAGGCCGCCGCCGACCTCGCCCGCCTGTTCACCGAACAGCTCGCCGCCGCCGGCCTGACCGCCACCGAAACGCAGACATATCGTCACCCCGCGCCGCCTCGCGCTGATCGCGCGCGGCCTGCCCGACGCGACCGAGGCGGTCAGCGAGGAAGCCAAGGGCCCGCCCGAAGGCGCGCCCGATGCCGCCATCGACGGGTTCTGCCGCAAGGCCGGCGTCACCCGCGACCAGCTTGAGCTGCGCGACGTAAAGGGCCGCAACACGTATTTCGCGGTCATCGAGAAGCCCGGCCGCGCCACGCGCGACGTGCTTGCCGAGGCGATCCCCGCCATCGTCCGCGCCTTTCCCTGGCCCAAGTCGATGCGCTGGGGCGCCGCGAGCCAGAGCACCGAATCGCTCCGCTGGGTCCGTCCCTTGCACGGCATCGTCGCGATCTTCGGCAGCGACCTCGTGCCGTGCACGATCGGCGAGGTCGCCTCGGGCTATGAAACGCTCGGCCACCGCTTCCACCACCCCGGCGTCATCACCATCGGCGGCGCCGACGATTATGCCGAGAAACTGCGCGCCTGCCACGTCATCGTCGATGCAGAGGAACGCCGCGCGATCATCCGCGACGGTGCGAAAGCGCTTGCCGCCGACCAAGGCCTCGACTGGATCGTCGACGAAGCCCTCGTTGCCGAAAACGCCGGCCTGACCGAATGGCCGGTGCCGCTGATCGGCAGCTTCGACCCCGATTTCCTCAGCGTCCCGCGCGAGGTGATCCAGCTGACGCTCGCCACCAACCAGAAATACTTCGTCCTCAACGATGCGGCGACGGCCAAGCTCGCCCCCGCCTTCATCTGCGTCGCCAATATCGATGCGAACGACGGCGGCGCGGCGATCGTCGACGGCAACCGAAAGGTCCTCGCCGCCCGCCTCTCCGACGCGCGCCACTTCTGGGACCAGGACCGCAAGAAAACGCTCGCGCAGCACGCCGAGGGCCTCGCCCGCATCACCTTCCACGAAAAGCTCGGCACCGTGGCCGACAAGGTCGATCGCGTCGCGAAGCTGGCGCGCTGGCTGGTGAGAAGGGATCGTCAAAGCCGCCCCGGAGGGAGGGGACTGCGAAGCGGTAGTCGCAAGGCACGACGAAGCCCGCACGTGCTGAGCCCCCCCACCTCCCGCCGGGAGGAGTCCTGCCACCCTCGCCGAACAGGCCGCGCGCCTCGCCAAGGCCGATCTCGTCACCGAAATGGTCGGCGAGTTTCCCGAACTGCAGGGCGTCATCGGCGGCTATTACGCCCGCGCCGAAGGCCTCGCCCAGCGGTCGCCGACGCGATCCGCGACCATTACAAGCCGGTCGGGCAGGGCGACGACGTCCCCACCGCGCCGGTGACCGTGGCGGTGAGCTTGGCGGATAAGCTGGATACGCTGGTTCGAGTTTTTCGCAATCGATCAGACGGCCGACTGGGTCGAAGGATCCATTCGCGCTTCGTCGAGCAGCATTGCGCGATCACTTGTCGAGACGAATTGCGCTTCGATTGACGAACTCACGGTCGACTGATTCGCGTGGATTGCGCATCTACGCGATGGTTTGGCGAACGCTCAGGATGTATCGAGAGACAGCGATCTGACGAGCCTTTGATGTCGCTGAACTGCTGAGCGGCGATTCGATGATCGAGATGACAGCATCTCTGAACGCTCGAGACAGGTGACAGGAATTCCGGGAGAGCTTCGATACGTTCGTCGCGATATGGCTGAATCCTCGCGATGATGAATCGCTGTCTCGACTTCTTCGCCGACCGCCTCAAGGTCCAGCAACGCGAAGCGGGCGTCCGCCACGACCTGATCGATGCGGTGTTCGCGCTCGGCGGCGAGGACGATCTCGTCCGCCTGCTCGCGCGGGTGAAGGCGTTGCAGGCGTTCATCGAAACCCCCGAAGGCACCAACCTGCTCGCCGGCTACAAGCGCGCCGCGAACATCCTCAAGAAAGAGGGCTGGGGCGACCCTGACACCAACGGCGCTCACCCTGAGCCTGTCGAAGGGTCATCTGAGGGGCTTCGACAGGCTCAGCCTGAGCGCGAGCGGGATAATTCGCTTTCCTACACATTGGAAAATGCCGAAGCTGCCCTCGTCGCCGCGCTCGATTCGGCTGAACCCGCCGCGCGCGACGCGATCGCGCGCGAGGATTTCGCCGCCGCAATGGCCGCACTCGCATCGTTGCGCGCACCGATCGACACGTTTTTCGAGGAGGTCATCGTCAACGATCCCGATCCTGACAAACGCGCCGCCCGCTTGCGGCTGCTCGCGCGCATCCGCACCGCGGTCCACGCCGTCGCCGACTTCTCGCGGATCGAGGGATGAGCGGTCTGCGAGGCGAGAGTGACTTCGCAATAGGCCACAGCCGTGAACCTGCCCCTGGACGGTGTGAACCGCATGAACTTGTCAGCTCGAAGGCCGCCCGTGGGCAAACAGCCGTGAGCAACCAGAAGTGAGCAAACAGGCGTGAGCAAGCATTCGATCTATCGTTTCGGCGGCGGCGCGACCGACGCTGCCGACGCCGGCGTCGCGGGCGACAAGACCCTGCTCGGCGGCAAGGGCGCCAATCTCGCCGGCATGGCCGCGATCGATCTGCCCGTTCCGCCGGGGATCACGATCGGCACCGACATGTGCGCGACCTACATCGCCGCCGACCGCAGCTTCACCGATGATTTCCTCGCCGCGCTGACCGATGGCATCGGCCATATCGAGACCGCGACGGGAAAGCGCTTCGGCGATCCCGCCAATCCGCTGCTCGTCTCGGTCCGCTCGGGCGCGCGCGTCTCGATGCCCGGGATGATGGACACCGTCCTCAATTTGGGCCTCAACGACGCCACCGTCGAAGGCCTCGCTGCCGCCTCGGGCGATGCGCGCTTCGCCTGGGACAGCTATCGCCGCTTCGTCCAGATGTACGCCGACGTCGTCCTCGGCCTCGACCACGGCCTGTTCGAGGAAGCGCTCGAAATCGCCAAGGAAGACCGCGGCTTTGCCGACGATACCGAGATGGGTGCCGACCACTGGCGCGCGCTCGTCGGCGAATACAAGGCGATCGTCGCCGCCGAACTCGGCCGCGATTTCCCGCAGGACGTCAATGAACAGCTGACCCGCGCGATCGGCGCGGTGTTCGACAGCTGGCAGTCCGAACGCGCCCGCGTCTATCGCCGGATCAACGCGATCCCGCACGACTGGGGCACCGCGGTCAATGTCCAGGCGATGGTGTTCGGCAACATGGGCGACACCTCGGCGACCGGCGTCGCCTTCACCCGCAACCCGTCGACCGGCGAAAAGGCGTGGTACGGCGAATGGCTCGTCAACGCGCAGGGCGAGGACGTCGTCGCCGGGATCCGCACGCCGCAATATCTCACGCTCGCCGCACGCGACGAGGCGGGCGCACGCCTGCCGAGCATGGAAGAGGCGATGCCCGAGGTGTTCGGCGAGCTCGGCCGCGTCTTCGACACGCTCGAAACGCATTATCGCGACATGCAGGACATCGAATTCACCGTCGAACGCGGGCAGCTCTGGATGCTGCAGACGCGCGCCGGCAAGCGCACCGCGCCCGCCGCGCTCAAGATCGCGGTCGACATGGCGCATGAAGGCCTGATCAGCGAGGAAGAGGCGGTCGCCCGCGTCGAAGCACAGGCGCTCGACCAGCTGCTCCACCCCTCGCTCGATCCCGCCGCCGTCCGCGACGTCGTCGCGCGCGGCCTGCCGGCGTCCCCGGGCGCCGCCTCGGGCATCGCGGTGTTCGATGCCGATACCGCCGAACGCCGCGCTGGCGCGGGCGATCGCGTCATCCTCATCCGCACCGAAACCAGCCCCGAAGACATTCACGGCATGCACGCCGCCGCCGGCATCCTCACCGCGCGCGGTGGCATGACGAGCCACGCCGCGGTCGTCGCGCGCGGCATGGGGCGCCCCTGCGTCTCGGGCGCGGGCACGCTGTCGATCGACGCCAGGGCGGGCAGCCTCAAGGTCGCCGGCCGCGCCTTTGCCGAGGGCGACATGCTGACCATCGACGGCAGCACCGGCGAAGTCATGGCGGGCGAGGTTGCCACCGTGCAGCCCGAACTCAGCGGCGATTTCGGCGTGCTGATGGGCTGGGCCGACAAGGTGCGCAGATTGGGCGTGCGCGCCAACGCCGAAACCCCCGCCGATTGCCGCGTCGCGCGCGAATTCGGCGCCGAGGGGATCGGCCTGTGCCGGACCGAGCACATGTTCTTCGACGCCGCCCGCATCGCCGCGGTGCGCGAGATGATCCTCGCCGATGACGAGGCGGGCCGCCGCGTCGCGCTCGCCAAGCTGCTGCCCGAACAGCGCGCCGATTTCGCCGGCATCTTTACCGAGATGGCGGGGCTGCCCGTCACGATCCGCCTGCTCGATCCGCCGCTGCACGAATTCCTGCCGCACGCCGACAAGGATTTCGACGAGGTCGCCGCCGCTTCGGGCGTGTCGGTCGAGAAACTGCGCGCCCGCGCTGCCGAGCTGCACGAATTCAACCCGATGCTCGGCCATCGCGGCTGTCGTCTCGGCGTCACCTACCCCGAGATCTACGAGATGCAGGCGCGCGCGATCTTCGAAGCCGCGATCGATGTCGCCGAATCGTCGGGCGATGCCCCGATTCCCGAGATCATGATCCCGCTCGTCGCACGCGCACGCGAACTCGAACTGATGAAGGCGGTCGTCGATGACACCGCGCGCGCGGTATTCGCCGAGCGCGGGCGCGATATCGTCTATCTCGTCGGCACGATGATCGAACTGCCGCGCGCCTGCCTGATGGCCGGTGAAATCGCCGCGAGCGCCCAATTCTTCAGCTTCGGCACCAACGACCTCACCCAGACTACGCTCGGCGTCAGCCGCGACGATGCCGGGCGTTTCCTCGGCACCTATGTCGACAAGGGGATCTACGCGACCGACCCGTTCGTCAGCATCGACGTCGCCGGCGTCGGTCAGCTGATCGAGCTCGCTGCCCAGCGGGGCAGGGGCGCGCGCGACGGGCTCAAGCTCGGCATCTGCGGCGAACATGGCGGCGATCCCGCCAGCATCGACTTTTGCGAGAGCGTGCGGCTAGATTACGTTTCGGCCTCGCCCTATCGCGTCCCGATCGCGCGGCTTGCCGCGGCGCAGGCGGCGCTTTCGGCCCGCAAGTCGAGCGACGACAAATAAGCGCGAAAGGGGGGTTGCGCCATCGCGGCGATCCGCCTATTTCGCCCCCTCTGCCGCCCGTCGGCAGTGCGCCCGTAGCTCAGCTGGATAGAGTGCTTGACTACGAATCAAGGGGTCGGAGGTTCGAATCCTTCCGGGCGCACCATTACAAAAGGGCGCCTCCGTCGGAGGCGCCCTTTTTGGTTTCGGGCGGTTTGCCGGCCGAAGCCGCCGCTGGGTCAGGGCGCCTTGGCAACCCCGACGAGCGCCGGACGCAGCAGCCGGTCCTTGATCATGTAGCCCGACTGCATTTCCTGGACGATCGTCCCCGGCGTGGCTTCGGCATCGGGGATCTCGACCATCGCCTGGTGGCGGTTGGGGTCGAGCGGTTCGCCGATCGTGTCGATTCGCTTGATCCCGTGGCGTTCGAACACCGTTTCGATCTCGCGCCCCGTCGCCTCGATACCGGCGATGACGCCTTTCAGCTTGTCGTCGGACTTGAGGTCGGCGGGAATGGCGGCAAGGCCGCGCGCCAGGTTGTCGGCGACCGACAGCATGTCGCGGGCGAACTTGGTCGCCGCATAGCTGTGCGCCTCGGCCAGCTCGCGTTCGTGGCGACGGCGGACGTTCTCGGTTTCGGCGCGGGCATAAAGCAGGTCCTGGCGCATCTTGTCGAAATCGGCCTCAAGCTCGGCAAAGCGATCGTGTTCCTCGAGCTCGGGGGCCTCTGCGGCGGTTTCCTGACGCAGCTCTTCGGCTCCGTTTTCAGGCGTTTCGGTTTCGTTTTCGGGCATTTCGTTTTCGGTCATTATGTAATCAATCTCGACAGCATTTGAGCGGTGAAATCTACCATGGGCACGATGCGGGCATAGTTCAAGCGAATGGGGCCGATCACGCCGACGACACCGACGACGCGGTCCTCGCTGTTGCGGTACGGCGCGGCGATCACGCTCGATCCCGACAGCGAGAACAATTCGTTCTCCGCGCCGATGAAAATCCGCGTCGCCTGGCCGTCGCGCGTCAGGCCGAGCAACCGGGCGATCTCCTGCTTGCTCTCGAGCGCGTCGAGCAGCCCGCGGACGCGCTCGATGTCGCTCGCTGCGGCGGCGTCGATCAGGTTCGCCGCACCGCGCACGATCAACACCGGGCGATCGGCGGCATCTTCGCTCCACGTCGCGAGACCCCGCGTGATGAGCTCGCTCGCCGCCCGGTCGAGCGCGATGCGCTCGTTCTCGAGCTCGTCGCGAAGCCGTGCTTGCGCCTGCGGCAGAGTCAGTCCGCCAAGCATCGCGGTGACGTAATTGCCCGCTTCTACCAGTGCCGAGGGCGGAATCGGTTCGGTGAGTTCGATCACGCGATTCTCGACGCTGCCGTCGCTGCCGACCAGCACCGCAAGCGTCTGCGTCTCGGACAGCGGGACGAAGCTCATCTGCTTCAGCACCGGCTCGCTTTTCGGCACGAGCACGAGGCCCGCACACGACGACAGGCCCGACAGAGCCATCGTGGCCGCCGCCAGCGCGTCCTCGACCGGGCCGTCGCCACCGAGCTGTGCCTCGATCTGCGCGCGCACTCCGGCATCGGGCTCATCGACTTGCATCATGCCATCGACGAACAGGCGCAGGCCGCTGATCGTCGGCATCCGTCCGGCGCTGGTATGCGGCGCGGCGAGCAGGCCGAGCCCCTCGAGGTCCTGCATCACGCCGCGGATCGACGCAGGCGACAGGTTGAGCCGTCCGGCCTGTGAGATCGTTCGGGACCCCACCGGCGCGCCCGTCGCGAGATAGCTTTCGACCACCAGCCGAAAGATATCGCGGGCGCGATCGTTGAGGTCGCCAATATCATAAGGTGCGGCGGGCGGGGTCATGTCAGCGATGTAAGGTGGCTGGCATGGTCGGCGCAAGGTCGCTAGGGCGTGGGCATCATTCACAGGAGACGAATTCATGCGACCATCGGGCCGTGCGCCAGACGAAATGCGCGCCATCACGATCGAGACGGGCTTTACCCGCCATGCCGAAGGGTCGGTGCTGGTCAGCTTCGGCGACACGCGCGTGCTGTGCACCGCGAGCGTCGAAAAGGGCGTGCCGCCGTGGCTGCGCGGCAAGGGCGAGGGCTGGGTAACGGGCGAATACGGCATGCTGCCACGCGCCACGCACACCCGCGGCAACCGGGAGGCCGCACGCGGCAAGCAGTCGGGTCGGACGCAGGAAATCCAGCGCCTGATCGGGCGTTCGCTCCGTTCGGTAGTTGACCTCAAGGCGCTCGGCGAGCGCCAGATCACGCTCGACTGCGACGTGCTCCAGGCCGATGGCGGGACTCGGACTGCCTCGATCAGCGGTGCGTGGGTCGCATTGCGCCTCGCGGTCGACGGCCTGCTGCGCGACAAGCTCATCAAGACCGACCCGATTGCCCAGAAGATCGCCGCGATCAGCTGCGGCATCCATAACGGCACGCCCGTCCTCGATCTCGATTATGACGAGGACAGCAATGCCCAGGCCGATGCCAACTTCGTCCTGACCGGCGACGGCAAGCTCGCCGAAGTGCAGGCGACCGCCGAGGGCGCGACCTTCGACGAAGAAGAATTGTTGCGCCTGCTGCGCCTCGCGCGGATCGGCTGCAACGGCATCTTCGCCGCGCAGGACGCCGCGGTCGACAAGGTGCGCGGAGCATGACCGCCGGGGCGGGAGAGCAGGCGATCCGCAAACTCGCCCCTGGCCGGCTGGTGATCGCCAGCCACAACGCGGGCAAGGTGCGTGAAATCGGCGCCTTGCTCGCACCTTACGGCATAGAGACCGTCTCGGCCGCGGCGCTCGACCTCCCCGAGCCGGTCGAGAACGGCACGACCTTCATCGCCAACGCCGAGTTGAAAGCGCTTCAGGCCGCGGATCTGTCGGGGCTTCCCGCACTCGCCGACGACAGCGGCCTGTGCGTCGCGGCATTGGGCGACGAGCCGGGAATATTCTCGGCGCGCTGGGCAGAGCTCGACGACGGCAGCCGCGATTTCGCCGAGGCGATGCGCCGCGTCGAGGCGCGCCTGCAGGACGCGGGTCCCGATGCGCCGCGTGATGCGCACTTCGTCTGCGTGCTGACTCTGGCCTGGCCTGATGGGCACAGCGAGAGCTTCGAAGGCCGCATCGATGGTCTGCTTGTCTGGCCGCCGCGCGGACAGAACGGCTTCGGCTATGACGCGATGTTCGTGCCCAACGGCCATGACCAGACCTTTGGTGAGATGGACCCCGCGGCCAAGCACGCGATGAGCCATCGCGCGGATGCCTTTAGAAAGTTGATCGCCGTAGCATTGTGAGCGGTCGGTCTCGCAGCACGCTACGGACCTGGTCAAGCTGCTAGAGCGGCGATTGCCCGACGATATTGCCCGCCGGGGTATAGCGGCAGACGAGGTAATCGTCCGACGCATTGCTCGCCAGCGCGCAACCGACGCGCGTCGAGCGGCGCCAGATGATCTGCGTGTAATGCGCGACGTCGCCGAACTTGCCGGTGCTGCTGGTGTCGGGGATCCTGCCCGCGCGGTAATATCGGCGCTCGGCGACCCACGCCCCGATCATGTCGTCATAAGAATAGGCGCCGCGCGTCCCCATCCACAAATTCTCGCCCTCGAGTCTTGCCGGATCATGCGGCGCATGGGCGAAGCGGCGCGTCCTCGCCATCTCCTGCGCATAGCGCGCGGCATCGGCGACCAGTCCGGCATCCCAGACGAGCGGTGCCACTCCGACCGCGCGGCGCGTATCGTTGTGCGCACTCAGCATCGCGTTGCGCAACGCCGCTTCGCCGCGCGGCGCGGGGCGGGTATCGGTCCAGCGCTCGGTGACGACGGGCGGACCGCCGGCGGGGGCGACGCCGCACGCGGTCAGTGTGGCGAAACCGAGCAGGGCTGGCAGCACGGCGGCGGTGCGCCTAAGGGCGTTGCGATGAACCATGCGGCAATCCTCGATGAGCGACGAAGCGATAGCGTGAACCCGCTGGCGCTCTATGTCCATTGGCCGTTTTGTGTTTCGAAATGTCCCTATTGCGATTTCAACAGCCATGTCCGCGACGCTGTCGATATCGACGCGTGGCGCGATGCGATCATCGCCGACCTCGTCCATGAGGCGGCGCTGACAGCCGGACGCCCGCTGTCGTCGATCTTCTTTGGCGGCGGCACGCCTTCTCTCATGCCGCCCGCGCTCGTCGCCGACATTCTCGCTGCCGCCGATCGCCATTGGGGTTTTGCCGAGGGCATCGAGATCACGCTCGAGGCCAATCCGATCTCGGTCGAGGCCGCGCGCTTCGGCGACCTGGCCGCCGCCGGGATCAATCGTGTCTCGCTCGGCCTGCAGGCGCTCGACGACAGCGCGCTCGGGTTTCTCGGCCGCGCGCACGACGTCGGTGAAGGCCTCGCCGCGCTCGATGTTGCGCAAGCGGCATTCGATCGCGTCAGTTTCGACCTGATCTACGCGCGTCCCGATCAGACCCTCGCCGATTGGGAGGCCGAACTGGCCCGTGCGCTGGCATTCGGCACGGGGCATCTGTCGCTCTACCAGCTGACGATCGAGCCGGGTACGCGCTTTGCCACGCTGGCGGCAAAGGGCGAGCTGACGATCCCGGAAGGCGACGCTGCCGCCGACCTGTTCGAGACAACGCGTGCGATGACGGCGGCGGCGGGGCTGCCCGCCTACGAGATCAGCAATCACGCGCGCATCGGCGAGGAGAGCCGCCATAACCTTACCTATTGGCGCTATGGCGATTATGTCGGCATCGGCCCCGGTGCGCACGGACGGCGAGGCAAGGCGGCGAGCGAGCGCCACAAGAAACCCGAAAATTACCTCGCCGCGGTTGCGCGCAATGCCCACGGGATCAAGGCCGAGGCCGATCTCGACCCCGCGACGCGCGCGACCGAGGCGTTGCTGATGGGCCTGCGGCTTGCCGAAGGTGTCGATCTCGCCGCGATCGCTGCCGACAGCGGCATCGCGCAGGCCGATCTGATCGATGCCCGCGCCGCCGACGAGCTGGCGTCGCTGGGGCTGCTGACGCGCGACGGCACCCGGATCGCCGTGACCGAGGGAGGAATGATCCTGCTCGACGCGATCCTGCCTAGGCTGGTAGCGGTCTAGAGCGACCGTCCCTGCCTCGCGTGCTCGTGAAGCGAAAGGATGGGGCCTTCACCCCGCTGCCAAAGTCGCTACGCTGTCCACATGACGCCTGCATCCGCCCTGATCGACCGTTGGCGCGACCATCTCGCAACCGAACGGCGGCGCTCGGCGCATACCGTGCGCGCCTATGCGACGACCGCCGAGCGCTTGTGCGCGTTCGTCATGGCGCATCGCGGCGAGGCGGTGACTGCTGCGCATATCGCCGCGCTGACCCCCGGTGACCTGCGCGCCTATCTCGCCGCGCGGCGCGGTGACGGCCTGTCGAACGCGTCGGCGGCGCGCGAACTGTCGGCGGTGCGCGGCTTCCTGCGTTTCGTCGGCGGCGAGGATGCGACCGTGCCGCTGGTCAAGGGTCCGCGCGTTAGCAAAGGCGTGCCGCGTCCGGTTACGCCCGACGAGGCAGTCGCGCTCGCCGACGATCTCGCCGAGAGCGCCACCGACGCATGGACCGGCGCGCGCGACTGGGCGGTGCTGATGTTGCTCTACGGCGCGGGTTTGCGCATCGGCGAGGCGCTCTCGCTGACCGGCGCCGTCCTGCCGCTTGGCGATAGCCTGCGCGTAACCGGCAAGCGCGGCAAGACGCGCATCGTTCCGCTGCTCGCCACCGTGCGCGAAGGCATCGTCGCCTATGTCGCTTTGTGCCCCTTTGATCTCACCGGCGACGCGCCACTGTTTCGAGGCCAGCGCGGCGGGCCGCTGTCGCCCGCGATTATCCGCCGCGCGGTCCAGGCCGCGCGCACGCGGCTGGGGCTATCGGATCGCGCAACGCCGCACGCGCTGCGCCACAGCTTCGCGACGCATTTGCTCGCGGGAGGTGCCGATCTGCGCAGCCTGCAGGAACTGCTCGGCCACGCCAGCCTGACGTCGACGCAGGTCTATACCGCGGTCGATGCTGCGCACCTGCTCGACGTCTATCGCAACGCACACCCGCGCGCCGAGTGAGCCTGAACGGGCTAGGCCATTGCCGCCAGCCGTCGGTCGATCGCGTCCCAGATCATGCCGGGCGTGTCGGTGCCGTTGAAGGTATCGATTGCGACGATGCCGGTCGGCGAGGTGACGTTGATTTCGGTCAGCCACTCGCCGCCGATCACGTCGATGCCGGTGAAGATCAGCCCGCGGCGCTTGAGCTCGGGGCCCATCGCGGCGCAGATTTCCTCTTCTCGCGCGGTCAGCGTCGTCGCCTCGGCATGGCCGCCGGCGGCGAGGTTCGATCGGAACTCGCCTTCGCCGGGCTTGCGGTTGATCGCCCCGGCGATCTCTCCGTCGACCAGGACGATGCGCTTGTCGCCCTCTGCGACGCTCGGCAGGAATGCCTGGACCATGAACGGCTCGCGCCAGACCTGGCCGAACAGCTCGACGAGCGCGGAGAGGTTCATGCCGTCGTCGCCAATGCGGAACACCGCCTTGCCGCCGTTACCGTGGATCGGCTTGACGACGATCGATCCATGCCGCGCGTGAAACGCGCGCACTTCGTCGAGGTCGAGCGTGACCAGCGTCGGCGGCATGAAGCGCGCATAATCGAGCACCATCACCTTTTCGGGCGCGTTGCGGACCTGGACCGGATCGTTGACGATCAGCGTGCGGTCCATGATCCGTTCGAGCAGGTGCGTCGCGGTGATATAGCCGAGGTCGAACGGCGGGTCCTGACGCATCAGGACGACGTCGATATCCTTGCCGAGGTCGATCACCTCCTCGTCGCCAAAGGCGAACCAGTCGGCCGCATCGCGTTTGACCGTGACCGGATGTGCGCGCGTCGTCAGCGTATCGCCCTGCCAGGTCAGGTTGCGAACGTCGTAATGCCACAGTCTGGCCCCGCGATCCTGCGCCGACAGCATCAGCGCAAAGCTCGAATCGCCAGCGATGTTGATTCCATCGAGAGGGTCCATCTGGACCGCGACATTCAGGGTCATGGGCGTTCCTATCCTATCCACGCGTTGGCGATGTGGCGTGGCCAGCGGCGCGGCGCAAGGAGCAGCACGTCGATCCGCACATCTTCGCCACGCGCGGCATAGCGCGGGGCGAGCGCATTGGCAGCGGCGGCGACGCGGCGCAGGCGGTTGCGGTCGATCGCACGGTCGAGCTCGGCATCGGTCGCGCGCCACTTGACCTCGACAAAGGCGACGGTGCGGGCCCGCCGCGCGACCAGGTCGACCTCGCCGCCGGGCGCGCGCACGCGCCGCGCGACGATCCGCCAGCCGTGGAGACGCAGGTACCAGGCGGCGAGGCTTTCGCCCTTTCGCCCGCGGCGCTCGGCGAGTTCGCGGCTTGGCGCGCGGTTCATCGACTGCCTTTCAGCGCCACCGCGCGGTCATAGGCGCGTTTGCGTTCGACACCGTGGCTGCGCGCTGCCTCCCTTGCCGCCTTGGCAACGGGCATATCGGACAGGAGATCGGTCAGCAGCGCATCGAGCGCGGCGTCGTCGAGATCGGGCGCTGCGACGGCGAGCGGCGGCCCGATGACGATGACGATCTCACCCTTTGGCGGCGCGTCGGCATAGCGGTCGGCAAGCGCAGGCAGCGTCCCCGTCACGCACTCCTCGTGCAGTTTGGTGATCTCGCGCGCGACTGCCGCTTCGCGCGGTCCGAGCACGTCGGCCAGGTCGGCAAGGCTGGCGGCAAGCCGCGGCCCGCTTTCGTAAAAGACCAGCGTGGCGCGCAGCGCGGCAAACTCGGCGGCGACATCGCGCCGCGCCTTGGTCTTGTTGGGCAGGAAGCCGGCAAAGACAAAGCGGTCGGTCGGCAGGCCAGCGAGCGTCAGCGCGGCGATCGCGGCGCTCGGGCCCGGCACCGTGGCGATCGTGATCCCGGCGGCGCGCGCGGCGCGCACGAGCTTGTAGCCCGGGTCGGATATCAAAGGCGTGCCCGCATCGCTGACCAGCACGACGATGCCGGTCGCCGCTCGCGCGATCAGCGCGTCGCGCGCGGCATCGTCGCTATGGTCGTGATAGGCGACCATCGGACGCTTGATACCGAGGTGGTTGAGCAGCTTGCCGGTGACGCGCTTGTCTTCGCAGGCGACGAGATCGGCGAGCGCGAACAATGATTTCGCACGATCGGACAAGTCTCCCAGGTTGCCGATTGGCGTCGCCACGATATAGAGACCTGAAGAGGGAGACGATTTCATGAGTACGGTCTTGGCAGATAGGCGATATGCGCCGCAAGCGCAGAGCGAATCGATGGGCTTGAAACGGCTGTGGCAGGCGCTGATGATCGCATTTCTCGCGGTCCTCGTGTCGGGCTGCCAGACACTCCTGCCCAAGGGGCCGCAACGGACCGACCAGACGCCGACGACGCAGCCGACCGGACCCGCGGTAACCCCGGGCCTGCCGAGTGACGAAACGCGCCACCGCGTTGCCTTGCTCGTTCCGCAAAGCGGCGAGAATGCCGGCGTCGGCACCTCGATTGCCAACATGGCAACAATGGCATTGCTCGATTCCAAGTCCGAAAGCGTGCGTATCACGACCTATGACACCGCGATGGGCGCCGCCAATGCGACGCGCCAGGCGATCGCCGACGGCAACAAGCTGATCCTCGGCCCGTTGCTCGCCTCCGACGTCAAGATCGCCGCGCCGATCGCGCGCGCGGCCAACGTCCCGCTGCTCAGCTTTTCGAACGACACGTCGGTTGCCGGCAACGGCACCTTCCTGCTCGGCTATGTCCCGTCGCAGTCGGTTGAGCGTGTCGTCACCTTCGCTCGCTCCAAGGGCTATAAGAGCTTCGCCGCGTTGGCGCCTGTCGGACCCTATGGCGAACGTGCGCTCGCTGCGATGCGCAACGCGGTCAAACTCCATGGCGGGGCGGTCATCGCCGCCGAACGCTACGATCGGTCGGCCGCATCGATCACCGGTGCGGTGCGCCGGCTCGGGCGCGTCTCGGGCTATGACGCGGTGCTGATCGCCGATGGCGGCCGCGTCGCGGTGCAGGCAGCACCGATGCTGCGTGAGACTGCCGGCGCAGACATCCGCTTCCTGGGTACCGAACTGTGGAACACCGACAGCTCGCTCGCGGGTGCACCGGCGCTGCGCGGATCGTGGTTCGCCAGCGTGTCGGACGGCTATTACGGCCAGCTCGCAAGCAAGTACCGCGCGCGGTACGGTGAAACGCCGTTCCGCCTGTCGGCGCTGGGCTACGACGCGGTCCTGCTGACGGTGCGCGTGTCGCGCGACTGGAAGCCTGGCACGACCTTTCCAATAAACCGCCTGTTCGCCAGCGACGGCTTCGGGGGGATCGACGGCATCTTCCGCTTCGACAATCTCGGCATCGCCCAACGCGCGCTCGAAGTCAGCGAAGTCGGCGCCGGCGGTTTCAAGGTCGTCGACCCTGCGCCGACGAAATGGTGACCTAGCCGTTACCTTCATTTCGAGCGGCCAAGCCGCGCAGGCACTCCTTGCGCCGCTTAAGCAATGACGGTGGCATAGCGTCCTGGCTTAGCCGATCGACTGACCGGTCTGCGCCCAGTCTTTCATGAAGCCCTCGATGCCCTTGTCGGTCAGCACGTGCTTGAACAGGCTCTTGATCACCGCGGGCGGCATCGTCGCGACGTCGGCACCGATCTTGGCCGATTCGAGGACGTGGATCGGGTGACGGATCGAGGCGACGAGGATCTCGGTGTCGAAATCGTAATTGTCGTAGATCAGCCGGATATCGCTGATCAGCGCCATGCCGTCGAAGCCGTTGTCGTCGTGGCGACCGACGAAGGGCGAGATGAATGTCGCCCCCGCCTTGGCCGCGAGCAGCGCCTGGTTGGCTGAGAAGCAGAGCGTGACGTTGACCATCGTGCCATCGCTGGTCAGCTTCTTGCACGTCTTGAGCCCGTCGATCGTCAGGGGCACCTTGATGCACACATTGTCGGCGATCTTGCGAAGCACTTCGGCCTCGCGCATCATCCCGCCATGGTCGAGCGCGACCACCTCGGCGCTGACCGGACCGTCGGTGATGCCGCAGATCTCCTCCGTCACCTCGATAAAATCGCGCCCCGCCTTCTTGATCAGCGACGGGTTGGTGGTGACGCCGTCGAGCAGGCCGGTGTCGGCCATTTCCTTGATGTCGGCGATGTCGGCGGTGTCGACGAAGAATTTCATGTGGCGGCTCCCGTGGCGCGGTGGATCGATTCGCCATCGCTATAGCGGGCAGGGGCTGTGGGCGCACCCCACCGGACCTTTCATCTCCCCCTCCCAATCCCGTTTGTCCTGAGTAGCGCCGCAGGCGCGTATCGAAGGACCTGTTTCGACCCTACCTGCCCCGCGAGAGTCCTTCGATACGGCTCTTCGAGCCTACTCAGGACCAACGGACGGGAGAGAATTGCCCGCGTAAACAGGAGAGCTGGCGAGGAGTAGCGTTTACAGCACCCCGAACACGCCCTGGATCAGCGCGCTGTTGCTGCTGCGCGGATTGGCGCGGATCGCGGCTTCTTCCTGCCCGATCGCGGCGTAGATGCCGTCGGACGCCTTGCGCGAAATATCCTGCGACAGGCCGTTGAAATCGATCCCGGTGGCGAGCCGCAAGGCTTCGCTGACGACTGCCGAATCGGCGAGGCGCAGTCCTTCGCCGATCGCGGGGAACATCGCGCTTACGAGGCTTTGGCCCATCACGTTGCGGAGCAGGCCGGTCGCGGCGGTCGGCCCGCCTCGAACGATTCCCAGCGCATCGGTGATGCTCATCGTTCGGATCGCGTCATAGACGAGCGGCGCAGCGCGCTCGGCACCGCGTTCGGCGGCACGATTGACCTGCAGGGCGAGGCGGTCCTTGACCGGCCCCGAGGTGAGCACGCGCGACAAAATCGATCCCGCGCCGTCGCCGCCGAGCTGCGCTGGCAGCGTGATGCGTGCGACCTCGCTGTCGAAAAATCCGTTCGGGCGCAGCAGGTTGGCAAAGGCTCGCTGCGACGAGAGCGTCAGCAGCTCGCGGATCGCACCGACCAGGCCAAATCCGCCAAGGCCGGTCGTGCAACCGGGCAAGGCGAGGATCGGCAGCGCGAGTGCGCCGCTCATCAGGCGGCGGCGGGTGAGGATCGGAATATCGGTCATAGGGGCATTTCCTTTTCGGTGGGGAAGGGCTGGCGTTCCGCCTTTGTTCCCGTTACACGCTGTGCATGGCGAAACTGAAACGCAGATATGTCTGTCAAAGTTGCGGCAGCGAATCGAATCGCTGGCAGGGCCAGTGCGCCGACTGCGCCGAATGGAACTCGCTGGTCGAAGAAAAGCCCGCCACCGTCTTCTCCGCCAAGCACGATCTGCGCGCCGGCGGACGCGCGGTCACGCTCGAAGGGCTCGACGGCGATATCCCGCTGCCCGACCGGCTGCCGACCGGCATTGCCGAGCTTGATCGCGCGCTGGGTGGCGGCCTCGTCGCGGGATCGGCGACGTTGATCGGCGGCGATCCCGGCATCGGTAAATCGACGCTGCTGCTCCAGGCGGCGGCGAAGCTCGCCAGCGCGGGCCATGCGGTCGCCTATATTTCAGGCGAAGAAGCGGCGGGGCAGGTGCGTATGCGCGGCGTCCGCCTCGGCCTCGGCAAGGCGCCGGTCCAGCTCGCCGCAGCGACATCGGTGCGTGATATCCTGACCACCTTCGCCGACCGGCCCGCGCCCGCGATGCTGGTGATCGATTCGATCCAGACGATGCATAGCGACCTGATCGAGGGCGCGCCCGGGACGGTCAGCCAGGTCCGCGCATCGGCGCACGAGCTGATCCGCTTTGCCAAGGAGCGCGGGACCGCGCTGATCCTCGTCGGTCATGTCACCAAGGACGGCAGCATCGCCGGGCCGCGCGTGCTCGAACACATGGTCGACACGGTGATGAGCTTCGAAGGCGAACGCAGCCACCAGTACCGCATCCTTCGTGCGCTCAAGAACCGCTTCGGCGGTACCGACGAGATAGGCGTGTTCGCGATGGGCTCCGACGGGCTCGACGAAGTCACCAATCCAAGCGCGCTGTTCCTGACCGACCGGACGAGCGACGTCGCCGGCGCAACGGTGTTTCCCGCGCTTGAAGGCACGCGCCCCGTCCTCGTCGAGGTGCAGGCGCTGACCGTGCGGCTGGCGAGCGGAGCGACGCCGCGCCGCGCGGTGGTTGGCTGGGATTCGGGGCGGCTGGCAATGATCCTCGCGGTTCTCGAATCGCGCTGCGGGCTGAGCTTTTCGGCGTGCGAAGTTTATCTCAACATTGCCGGCGGCTATCGCCTGACCGACCCGGCCGCCGATCTCGCGGTCGCGGGCGCGCTGGTCTCGGCGCTTGCCGAGCGACCGGTGCCGAGCGACGCGGTGATCTTCGGCGAGGTCGCGCTGTCGGGCGAACTGCGCCCCGTCGCGCATGCCGAGCTGCGCCAGCGCGAAGCAGCCAAACTGGGCTTCACGCGCAGCCTCGTCCCGCGCGCGGTGGCGAACAAGGGCGGACCCAAGAACAGCAAGGACGTCGCCGGTTTCGCCAATCTGCAGGCGTTCGTCGATCATATGCTCGGGCGGTGACGCGATGATCAATTGATCGTGTTAGGTCTTCTCGACGCTTGAGCCGACGCCCGTCGCCGCCTAATAGCGGGCGCACGCTGTAGCCGGAACGACCGCATCCATGACCGCACTCGATATCCTCGTCATCCTGCTGCTCGGCCTCAACGCCTGGATCGGCTTTCGCCGCGGCTTCGTCCACGAGGTTTTCGCGCTGGCTGCGCTGATCGCGGCGATCGTCGTCGTGCGCCTGTTCCACGCCCCCGCCAGCGTCATCGCGCAGGACTATGTCGGCAACGCCTCGGGCGCGGCGATGCTCTCCTTCGCGATACTTTTCGGCGTGACGCTCGCGGTCGGCAAGTTCATTGCGCACCGCATCGGCGAGCGTTCGCGGAGCTCGTTCATCGGGCCGTTCGACCGTGCGATCGGGGTCGGCTTCGGGCTGGTCAAGGGGTTGGTAATCGCAACCGTCCTGTTCCTCCTCGCCAGCCTCGCTTACAACACGGTCTACGGGCGCAACGCCGATCGCCCCGCCTGGATGACCGACAGCCGCAGCTATGCGCTGTTGAACGCGAGCGGGATCGCGATTACCGATCTGATCGAACAGCAGCGCAAGGAACACAGCGCATCATGAGCGGAGCACTCTACAACCGCGATATCATCCGGCTCGCCGCCCGGCTGGCCGATTACCCGATGCCCGATGCCCCGCAGGCGCGCGTCGAGCGACGCACCTCGGTGTGCGGCAGCCGGCTCGCTCTCGGACTCGACCTCGACGACGGCGGCTGTGTCTGCCGTGTTGGGGTAACACCGCATCTGTGCGCGCTGGGCCAGGCATCGGCAGCCATTTTCGCCAGCCACTGCTGCGGCAAGTCGCGCGCCGAGTTGATCGCCGCGCGCGACGCGATGAAGGCGTGGCTTGCCGATAGAAATGCGCCAACCCCCGACTGGCCCGAACTCGATGCAGTCGCCGATGCGCGCGCCGCGCCCTCGCGCCACGAATCGGTGATGCTCGCCTTCGAAGCGGGCGTCGAAGCGGCATGCTGCGCCGACGGCGAAGCCGCTTGAGCGCGGAGCGGCGCTGATGGATACGCAGGCCGCAGCCGCGGCCGCGGCGAGCCATTCGCTACTCTACGAAGGTGTCTTGCTGCTCGGCGCGGCGCTTGTCTTCGTCATGATCTTTCGCAAGTTCGGTCTCGGCGCGGTGCTCGGCTATCTCGCCGCGGGCGCGCTGATCGGGCCGCAGGGGCTGGCGCTGGTCGGCGACGGCGAATCGAAGATGGCGATCGCCGAGATCGGCATTGTCCTGCTGCTGTTCCTCGTCGGGCTCGAGCTCAACCCCGCGCGTTTGTGGCGATTGCGCCGCGACATCTTCGGGTTCGGCTTTGCCCAGGTCATGCTGTGCGGCCTCGCGCTGTTTGCGGTCATCTATTTCGCCACCGGCTTCACGCTCGCCGCGGCTATCGCCCTCGGTCTCCCGCTGGCGCTGAGTTCGACCGCGCAGGTCCTGCCGGGGCTCAAGAGTTCGGGGCGGATCAACTCGCCATTTGGTGAGCGCGCCTTTTCGATCCTGCTGTTCCAGGACCTGTCGATCGTCCCGCTGATCACGATCATCGCGGCGCTGTCGCGTGCGCCCGCCGATCCTTCGGCGCCGCCGGGATGGATGCTCGGCGTCTATACGGTTGGGGCGATCGTCGGATTGGTGCTGGTCGGGCGCTTTGTTCTCAGCCCGCTGTTGCGGCTGGTAGGGCGGCTCGGCGAGCGCGAGCTGTTCGTCGTCGTCGGGCTGTTCACCGTCCTCGCCAGCGCCGCCGTAATGGAGGCACTGCACCTGTCGACCGCGCTGGGCGCGTTCATCGCCGGCGTGATGCTCGCCGATTCGCCCTATCGCCACGAGATCGAAAGCGACGTCGAGCCATTCCGGTCGATCCTGCTCGGCCTGTTCTTCCTCGCCGTCGGCATGGTCCTCGATATCCAGGCGATCATCGACAATCCGGTCTTCGTGCTGGCGATGGCGGCGGCGGTGGTGATCGTGAAGACGCTCGTCATCTATGGCCTTGCGCGATTGTGGAAGGTCGACAGCAAGCCCGCGCTCGGTCTCGCCTTGCTGCTAAGCCAGGGCGGCGAGTTCGGTTTCGTCCTGTTTGCGCAGGCGCGCGATGCGTTGTTGATCGAAAACCAGGCGGCGAGCCTGTTCGGTGCGATCGTGACCCTGTCGATGGCCTCGACACCGTTCCTGATGATGATCGCGCGACGACTCGAATTTTCGGCGCCCAAGGACGATCCTGATATGGCCGATCCGGGCGACGCCAATCGCAACCGCGCGATCGTCGTCGGCCATGGCCGCTTCGGTCAGACTGTCGCGCAGATGCTGGCCGCGGTCGATGCGTCGGTGACGCTGATCGACAAGAAGCCGCAACAGATCGAACTCAGCGAGGAATATGACGTCAAAGTCTATTTCGGCGACGGGCTCAGGCTCGATCTGCTGCGCCGCGCGGGGGCCGAACAGGCCGAGCTGATCGCGCTGTGCATCGACGACAGGGCGCTCGATCGCAAGGCAGTCGAAGCGATTGCCGAGGCCTTCCCTCAGGCGCAATTGCTCGTCCGCGTGTTCGATCGCCGCCACCTGATCGCGATCGAACAGGCGGGGCATTGCGCGGCGGTGCGCGAGGTATTCGAAGGCTCGATTTGCATGGGCCGGCTCGCGCTCGAGGCGCTCGAAACTACGGCCGAAGAGATCGACGACGTCGAACAGGCGTTCCGCCACAACGACCAGACGCGGCTCGACCTGCAGATCGAAAGCGGCGACCTGCACGCCGGCGACGAGCATCGCTTCCGGGTCGGCGACCGGGCACAAAGGCCCGCGGTCGAAGGCTAGGCTCTTGTCTCGTCGAGGAAGGCGACGACGTCGTCTGGCGCAATCCCGTTGCGCAGCACCGCGCGGCCGATGTCTTCGGCAAGGATCAGCGTCAGCCCCCCGCCAGCAGCCTTCTTGTCGCGCATCATGAACGCGACGATCTGGCGAGAGTCCGCTTCGCCGATCGCATCGGGAATGCGCGCCGATAGTCCCGCATCGTCGATATGCGCCGAGACGCGCCGCGCGACGACAGGATCGCACAGGCCGATCCGCGCCGAATAGGCATAGGCCAGCGCCATTCCCGCCGCGACGGCCTCGCCGTGGAGCAAGGCTCCGTCATATCCGGCGAGCGCTTCGAAGGCGTGGCCGAAGCTGTGACCGAGATTGAGCAGCGCGCGGGTTCCCGCGGTATCGTCCTCGTCGGCTTCGACGATGCGCGCCTTGGCCGCCACGCAGCGAGAGATAGCGTGCGACAGGGCGTCAGGATCGCGCACCATGATGTCCGCCACATTGGCTTCGCAAAAAGCATAGAAATCGGCATCGCCGATAAGGCCGTATTTGGCGATCTCGGCGTAACCCGCGCGCATTTCACGCTCGGGCAAGGTTGCGAGGCAATCGGGATCGATCAGCACGAGGCGAGGATGGTGGAAGCTGCCCGCCATGTTCTTTCCGGCCTTGGTATCGACCGCGACCTTGCCGCCGACGCTGCTATCGACCTGGGCGACGAGCGAAGTCGGGATCTGGACGATCGGCACGCCGCGCAGGTGCAGCGCCGCCGCCATGCCGGCCAGATCGCCCACGACGCCGCCGCCGAGCGCGACGATCGATTCGCCGCGCTGGACGCCGCGCGCCGCGAGCGCGTCGCACAAATCGGCAAGCTGATCCCATGATTTGCTCGCTTCGCCTGCAGGCACAACGATCGGATCGATGGCAATGCCCGCCTTGTCTAGCGATGCGCTAAGCCGCGGCAGCTGCGCGCGCGCGACGTTCTCGTCGGTCACGACGACGATGCGCGCATTGCGCGCGTCGCTGGCGAGATATTCCTCCGCATGATCAAGCAGGCCCGGTGCCATCAGTATGTCGCTACGACGCGACCCTAGGTCGACGGTCAGCCTTTCCATGCGGCAAGCTCCGTCAGGATGGTGGAGATCGTTCGGTCGTGGGGCGCCTGGCTCGATGCGACACGGATATCGGCCTGGGCATAGATCGGCAGGCGTTTCTCTGCGAGCGCGCCGAGCAGGGTCAGCGGATCGCCGCCGCGCAGCAAGGGGCGCGTATCGCGCCTGACGACGCGTTCGGCGAGGACGGCAAGGTCGGCGTCGAGCCAGATGCTGATGGCGCGCGCGGCGATGAGCGCGCGCGTTTCGGGATCGATGAAGGCGCCGCCGCCGGTTGCGAGCACGATCGGCTCGCTGTCGAGCAGGCGGGCGATGACGCGGCGCTCGCCGTCGCGAAACTCTTCCTCGCCATAGCGTTCGAACATATCGGCAATCGCCATGTCGGCGGCATGTTCGATCTCGCTATCGGCATCGACGAAGCGGCGCTTGAGGACGCGCGCCAGCCGGCGCCCGACGGTCGTCTTGCCTGCACCCATCAGGCCGACGAGGACGATCGCCCTCGATGCGACCGCGGGCGGCAAGGGGCCGACCGCATTCGCCGCACGCGTGGGCGATGGTCGGGGGCTGGTTTTCGGGTTCCGCTGCATGGATGCGCCCGCTATAGCTTTGCCATCGCGGCGGGCAAAGCTTTTGACCGACGACTGGCACCAAGCGCGCGCCGCCGCATTTCTGTTCCGCCACCCCGGGGGTATCATGTCGCGTTCGCTCGTAATCATTTTGTTATTGCTGGTGCTGCTCGTCGGCGGCCTGTTCTTCTTTGCCTCGCGCAACGGCGAACAGCCGGTGAGCCGCATCGAAACCCCGGTCCAGGCCGCTCCGGCGAAATAAGCGCAGCGCAATGGCATCCGCTCCATCGGTCAATTCGTCCCGTCGTCGGCGCTTGGCGCTCGGCCTGTCGGGTGTTGCGTTGATCGCGCTGTCGCTGTCGGGTCCCGTCGCCAGCCAGGAATCGCTGCTGCCGCCGGGCTTTGGCGAGACGCCGGCACCGGCGCCGACCCCCGCTCCAGCGCCGCGTCCTGCGCCTGCGCCGACTCCGAGCGCTCCGTCCAATCCCGGGGCAACGCCCGCACCGTCCCCTGCGACAAGTGAGGATCTCTCGGGAGAAACCGGTGCCGAGGAAGGCGAAGAGAGCGACGTGCCGTCGGCTGTACGCTATGACCTGCCGCCCTCGGCGCGCCGCAGTCTCGACCAGTTCGGGCCGCTCGGCACCGATGCCGGTGGACTCGCCCCCGACGCGTTCGGCGCGAGCGGCGGCGAATATCTCAGCATCCTGATGCGCGAAACGCAGGCGCCGATCGCCTCGCGCTGGGCCTCGATCCTGCTCCGCCGCACGCTATTGTCCGATGTCACCACACCGGCGACGATCAATGGTGCCGACTGGGCTGCGGCGCGCGCCTCGTTGCTGCTCAGGATGGGCGATGCGCGCGGCGCGCAGGCGATCGTTCAGTCGATCGACAGCGACAACGCGACGCCGCGCCTGCTCAACGTTGCGCTGGGCACCGCGATGGCCAACGCCGATCCGGCAGGATTGTGCCCGCTGGTCGACCAGGGGCTGAGCAAGACCAAGGACAAGCGCTGGGAAGTCGCGCGCAGCATGTGCGCCGCGATGGCGGGCGAGGCGGGCATCGCGTCGAGCACGATCGACCGGCTGCGTCGCCGCGAGGGCGAGACGATCGATATCTTGCTGGCGCAGAGGATCGTTGGCGCGGGCGCCGCCGGGCGCCGGTCGGTGACCGTCCAGTGGGACAATGTCGACAGGCTCGACGGCTGGCGCTTCGGTCTCG
Organism: uncultured Alphaproteobacteria bacterium; assembly: GCA_963800335.1. Taxonomy (GTDB): domain Bacteria; phylum Pseudomonadota; class Alphaproteobacteria; order Sphingomonadales; family Sphingomonadaceae; genus Flavisphingopyxis. Next base: position 131,295 of record CAWDAN010000007.1, read on the forward strand.
CCACCGCTGCGGGCCTCGATATCCCCGACCGGCTGACGCAGAATTTCAATGCCCGGATGCGCGCATGGCGGATGGCGGCGGCAATGACGCCGATCGACGCGCGCGTCAGCGATGCCAAGGCTGCGGCGAGCATCGGAATCCTTTCGAACCGTGCCTATGGCGATCTCATCGGCTTTGCCGCGCGCAGCGGCGATCGCGGCGAGGCGACGCTCGCGCTCGCCGACGACCTGCGGACCGCCTTTGCCGATCGCCGGACCGCGAACCGGTTGGCCGCGCTGCAAGATATCTGGGGCGAAGACGCGCACGGCAATGCCTATGGCGCCTACGTCCTCACCGCGCGTGCCGCCGCGACGATGCCGGTTTCGGGCGACTATGGCGACGATGCCGCCCCGCTGATCGCATCGATGCTGACCGGCGGCTTCGATACCGTGGCCGCGCGCTGGGCCAAGGCGCTCGACGAGGGGAGCCCGGCCTGGGCGATGGTGGCGCTTGCCGCGCCTAATGGCGGCACCGTGTCATCTGGATCGATCGACAGTTTCAGCGGCGATGACAAGAGCGCCGAGCAACTCGCGACACGCTTCCTCGTAGCCGGTCTCGCCGGCCTTGGCCGGATCGATGACGGCACCGCGAGCAACTGGGCGCAGGATCTGGGGCTCGACCTGGATCAGCAGACACGCTGGTCGCGCGCAATCGATGCCGCTGCATCGCGCGGCGAACCCGGCACCGTCGCGGTGCTGGCCGCAGTCGGCATGCAGGGCAGGGGCTGGGACAAGGTCAGCCCGCGCCACCTGTTCCACATCGTCCGCGCTCTGCGCCAGGTCGGCCTCGAGCCCGAGGCGCGCATGATCGCGGCCGAAGCCATTGCGCGAAGCTAGGCGCGCGCGGACGCGGTGAACCCGCCTGTCGATCAAGGCAGCGATGCCGAGCTGATCGAGCGTTTCCTCGAGATGATGGCAGCCGAAAAGGGCTGCGCGCCCAATACGCTGGCGGCCTATCGCAGCGACCTTGAACAGGCGAGCAGGCGGCTCGGAGGTCGCCTGGCAAGCGCTGACGGCGAAGCTATTCGTATCGTCGTGCAGCACTGGTCGGGGCTTGCAGCCGCGACGCTCGCGCGCAAGCAATCGGCGCTGCGCAGTTTCTTCGGGTTTCTCGTCGAGGAAGCGATCATCGGGGATGATCCAACCCGTTCGCTGGCCAGCCCGTCGCGTGGTCGCGCCTTGCCGCGGACGCTTGATCGCGCGCAGATCGGCGCGCTCTTCACGCTTGCCGAAGAGCGCGCGGCAGCACCCGATGCGCGCGCCGCGATCCGGCTGCTGGCGCTGCTCGAACTGCTTTACGGCTCTGGGTTGCGCGCGACCGAGCTCGTGTCGCTGCCGCGCCGCGCGATCCGCACCGACCAGCCATTCATGATCGTCCGCGGCAAGGGCGGGAAGGAACGGCTTGTCCCGCTGTCCGATCGTGGCCGCGCCGTCGTTGCACGCTGGCTTGCCTTCGTCCCCGAGGATAGCGCATGGCTGTTCCCGAGCGGGAAGAACCATTTGTCGCGGGTGCGCCTGTTCCAGTTGCTGCGCGCGCACGCCGCCGATGCGGGCATCGCGCCCGACCGGATCAGCCCCCACGTCCTGCGCCACGCCTTTGCCACGCATCTGCTCGAAGGCGGCGCCGATCTGCGCGCCTTGCAGGTGATGCTCGGCCACGCCGATATCTCGACCACCGAAATCTATACCCATGTCGATGCCAGCCGGTTGATCGAGCTGGTCAATGCGCGTCATCCGCTCGCCCGGCGCCACAGTGGTGGCGCGGCGGCAGCGCGACGAGACCAATCGCGTTGACGAACGGTCGTCCGCCCCCTACCGATCGCGCCGATATGGTCAGTTTCCTCGATTTCGAAAAACAGGTGGCAACGCTCGACGAGCGTATCCACGAACTGCGCGAAAGTGCCAGCGACGGCGTCGACATCCAGTCGGAAATCGATAAGCTCGAGGCCAAGTCGGCCAAGATGCTGTCGGACATCTACCGCAAGCTGACGCCGTGGCAGAAGACGCAGGTCGCCCGCCATCCCGACCGCCCGCATTTCAAGGATTACGTTGCGGGGATATTTGACGACTTCGTGCCGCTCGCTGGCGACCGGGCCTTTGCCGACGATCACGCGATCATCGGAGGGCTGGCGCGGCTTGGCGAGCGAAAGGTGCTCGTCATCGGCCATGAGAAGGGCGACGACACCGCGAGCCGGATCAAGCACAATTTCGGCATGGGCAAGCCCGAAGGCTATCGCAAGGCGATTCGCCTGATGGAGCTTGCCGACCGCTTCGGTCTTCCGGTTGTGTCGCTCGTCGATACCTCTGGCGCGTTTCCCGGCATCCAGGCCGAAGAACGCGGCCAGGCCGAGGCGATCGCGCGATCGACGCAGGCGTGCCTCGAGCTCAAGGTGCCGATGGTCGCGGCGATCGTGGGCGAAGGCGGTTCGGGCGGGGCGATCGCGCTCGCTGCGGCCAACCGCGTGCTGATGTTCGAACATGCGGTCTATTCGGTCATTTCGCCCGAAGGCTGCGCCTCGATCCTTTGGCGTACCGCCGAAAAGGCCGCCGATGCCGCGACCGCGATGCAGGTGACCGCCGAAGATCTCAAACGCCTCGGAGTGGTCGATCGCATCGTCCCCGAACCGATCGGCGGAGCGCATCGTGTCCGCTCGGTCGCGATCGCCGCGCTCAAGAAGGCGCTCGGTGAGGAGCTTGACGATCTTGCGGGAAGGACGCCCGACGCCCTGCGGACCGAGCGCGAGGACAAATACCTCGCAATGGGGCAATTGGCGGGCTGACTTCACAACGGTTGCCGTTCGACGGAACCGCACCCCTGTTGACGGGTTTAGCTTTCATAACGGGAAGCTAACGAACCCCCAGGGAGACATTTCAATGAATTGCAAAGCCATTCTGCTCGCATCTGCGACAGCCCTTGCCCTGTCGGGCTGCACGACGATGGGGAACACCGGTGGCAGCGACGTCGTCGCAGGCCAGGCGGCCCCGATTACCAGCCAGGAACGCGCCGAGGGCGCCAAGAACCACCCCGAGATTTTGCAGGAGTTCGGCGGCACCTATTCCGGCCCGCAAGCTGCTTATGTTACCCGGGTGGGTCAGAATATCGCGGTCCAGTCGGGCCTATCCAACTCGACCTCGTCGTTCACCGTGTCGCTGCTCAATTCGCCGGTCAACAACGCCTTCGCGATTCCCGGCGGCTATGTTTACGTTACACGCCAACTGATGGCGCTTATGAACAACGAGGCCGAACTGGCCGGCGTGCTCGGCCATGAGATCGGTCACGTCGCCGCGCGCCATTCGCAAAAGCGCCAGTCGAAGGCGCAGACCAACACCATTCTCGGCGTTCTCGGCACCGTCGTCGGTGGCTTGCTAGGCAATGCCGGCGGTATCGCCAGCACCGTCGGCGGGTTACTCCAGAACAACGCGCTCCAGGTCGCCCAGATCGCGACCCTCGGCTATTCGCGCGGCCAGGAACTGGAGGCCGACCGCCTCGGCATTCAGTATCTCGCCCGTGCCGGCTATGATCCGCGTGCCTTGTCGACGATGCTCACCAGCCTTGCCGCGCAGGACGATCTCGAAGCGCGCGTCGCAGGTCGCGATGCGCGGTCGATCCCCGAATGGGCCAGCACCCACCCCGATCCGGCGTCACGCGTCGTCGATGCCCAGCGCGTCGCGGCAAGCACCGGCGTCGCCGGCGGGAAACTCAACGAAGCCGCCTTCAAGGCAGCGGTCGATGGCGTGCTGTATGGCGATGATCCTGCCCAGGGTATCGTCGAAGGACAAACCTTCCAGCATCCCGATCTGCGTTTCGCCTTCTCGGTGCCACAGGGTTACGGCATGCAGAACGGCACGCAGGCAGTGACGATCAGCGGCCCCAACGGCCAGGCGATGTTCACCACTGCGGGCAGCTACAACGGCAACATGTCCGATTACCTGACGCGCGCGCTCAAGGGCATTGCCGGCGACACGCAGCTGCAGGTGGGCCAGGTCAACCGGACGACGGTCAATGGCTTGCCCGCGTCGTACGTCACCGCACGCGCGAACACGCAGTCGGGTGCGGTCGACATCACGATCTTCGCCTATGAATTTTCGAACACGAGCGCGTTTCACTTCGCCACGCTGACCAAGGCAGGCGACGCGGGCGTGTTCAATTCGATGTTCCAGAGCGTCCGTCGTCTGTCGGCGGCGCAGGCAGCGGCTATCAAGCCGCGCTATATCGATGTCGTAACGGTTAAGTCGGGCGACACGGTGGCTAGCCTCGCCAACCGCATGGCGTACGACAACTTCCGCACCGAGCGTTTCCTGGTGCTTAATCGGTTGAGCGCGAACGCGCGCCTCAACGTCGGCGATCAGGTCAAGATCGTCGTCAAGGGCAATCGCTGAAGCAGCGATGGGCGCCGATCGCGACTGCGAACGGCGCCCATGAAAAAGGGCGGTGGAAGCTCCACCGCCCTTCTTCCGATTTGATGTCTTGCTCTCGCCAAGGCGAGGGCGGTTATTAGTTCATTGCGTCCGACGCGTTGGTGAACGTGCCCTTGACGCTCGTGCCGACAGCCTGGAACGCGGTGATGCCGGCGACGGCGATCAGCGCTGCGATCAGGCCATATTCGATAGCGGTCGCGGCTTTGGTGTCGCGAATCATCGATTTCAGAAATTTCATAATTGGTCTCCTGAGGTTTCTAGCTACTACCCGGCTGACCAAATGGTTTTCGGCCAACGATCAAGGCTTATGGCAAAACCCTTTTCAAAAGATTAATTCATCGCCTTGGTAGACTCGGTCTTGATCGTATTCCACTTTGTCGAAGTCGAATCCGCCATCGCGGTGAACGCGCCGATACATCCCACCGCGATGAACGCAGCAATAAGGCCGTATTCGATCGCCGTAGCGGCGGTTTCCGAACGAAACAGGCCAACTATCTTGGTCATGATGGCGGTCCCTTGAATGGCGCTCTAATATCCAAAAGTGATCGATATGATGGGTTTCCGTTAATTTATTATGAGGCGCAGTCACATTTCCAATAGCTGTCCCATTATGACCGTTGTGGCTGCGGGACTGCCTGGAGAGCGCGGCCGCTGGCTGCTCCAGAAACGCCCGGCCGGTGGTAGCATGGCCGGCTTGTGGGAATTTCCGGGGGGCAAGGTCGAGTCCGGCGAAGCCCCGGTCGATGCGTTGATCCGCGAACTGGACGAGGAATTGGGGATCGCTATCGTGGCGGCCGATGTCGCGCCTTTGACCTTTGCCAGCGGGCAAGCGGGCACGCGCGACTTGCTGCTCTTGTTCTATCGCGTGGCGGCGTGGAGCGGCGAACTGCGGGCCTTGCATGCCGATGAAATAGGCTGGTTCGATATCGACGCGATTGCGCGCCTCGCGATGCCGCCAATCGACTATCTCTTGCTCGACAGCCTTCGCCCCCTGTCGCCGGGTTAAGCTGTCAGGGTTTGCTCGAGAGCGCGTCGCGCAATGACACTTTTCCGCTACCACGACGGGCGGGAACGGGCTGCGAGGCATCGGGCGCCCAGCCCGTGAAATGGACCAGCGTCATCGCTTCGACGACGTGACCTGTCGCATCGCGCGCCGCCTCGAAGGCCGCCTCGGCCCGGGCCAGGGCAGTTCGATCGAGCGCAGCGACTGGCCCGGCGAGGACATTGGTCAGGGCCGATCCGCGCAGGTCCGCGACGAGGCGGTCGAAGCTGCGATAGCGCAAGGCGATGTCGTCGCGGTCGATGACGGGAAGCGCGATTCCGGCGCGTTGCAACAGGTCGCCCATCGCGCGCACATCGACCTGTGGATGAAGCCGCACATGCGGCGTCTCGCCATCGGCCGCCGCCATGATGCGCCGTAAAGCGGGCAGGCTTCCCGCGCCCCAGAAAGCGCCCATGATCAGCCCGTCGGGGCGCAAGAGTCGCCGGCACCGGATCAGCGCCCCGGGGATATCGGCGAGGCTTTCAAGCCCCCCGGGCCACAGGATGCAGTCGAGCGGCGCCGCGCCTGGCGCGCGGTCGGCGAACAGGCCGATCGCCTCGATCGCCTCGAGCTCGAACCCCAGCTGCTTCGACAGCGCGGCGGCTTCGTCGGGCGAACGATCGACCAGCAGGCCGGACTCGAACCGGCGCGTGACATCGTCGAGCCGTTCGACGACCGCGCCAAGAACGAGATCGGCGAGAAACCCTGTGCCGCTCTGCCGTGCGCGTTCGCGGCGCAGGGCGAGGCGATCAGTATTGAATATCTCTGGGACGGCCGGGCTGGTCATGCCGGCGCTTGTGCCGCGAGACGGCCGATGCCACAAGTCTGGCATGGCCGGCCCGCTGGCATTGCTGACTAGCCTCGTGCGACCAGCGCTCGATTACGCGCTTCCGCCGCGTTGTCCCGCATGCGGCGAAATTGTCGACGGCGACCGTCGCCTTTGTCTCGAATGCTGGCAAGCGATCGATTTCCTGTCCCCGCCCTGGTGCGCGTCCTGTCACCTGCCGTTTGCGTTCGACCGCGGCGCTGGGGCGCAGTGCGCGCAATGCCTCGCCGCGCCACCCGATCACGACGGTGTTCTGGCGGCATTCGCTTATGGCGAGATTGCGCGCACGCTTGCGCTGCGGCTCAAATACGGTCGGCGGATCGGGCTCGCCCGACTTGCCGCAGACCATATCGCGCGCAACCTCCCCGACGACTTGGCGGGCTGGACGATTGTCCCGGTTCCGCTCCATCGCTGGCGGTTGTGGTCGCGCGGTTTCAATCAATCGATGCTGATTGCCCGCCATCTCGGCCGCGACCTGGGCCTTCGCGTCAACGCCGACTGGATCAGCCGGCGCAAGGCTACGCCGCCGCTCAGGGGACTCGGTAAATCGGCGCGAGCCAGGCAGATGCGCGGCGCCTTTGCCGTCCCGGCAGATGTGCGTCCGGCGGTGCGCGGGACGCGGATCCTGCTCGTCGACGATGTCTATGCCAGCGGCGCGACGACGGGGGCGATCGCCCGGACGCTCAAACGGGCGGGCGCACAGAGCGTCGTCGTGGCGTGCTGGTCTCGCGTCGTGCACGACGGGGATCGCGAAAGGGAGCGCGACCAGGCGCATTGACTAAATCGGTGATCATTCCGATATGGAGCTGAGGAAAAACAAGGATTTCGATGTGTCCGCCAAGGTTGAGATATATAGCAAATGGGGGTGCGGCTATTGCGTGCGCGCCAAGGCGCTGCTCGATCGCAAGGGCATCGCCTACGACGAATATGACGTGACGATGGGCGGCGACCGCTTGGCCGAAATGCGTGACCGCGCGCCGCTCGCACGCACCGTGCCGCAAATCTTCATCGGCGGTCGCGGGATCGGCGGCAGCGACGAACTCGCCCAGCTCGACCGTTCGGGCGCGCTCGACGAGATGGTTTCCGCCGCCGAAAATCCTGGCTGAAGGCTGGCCCCGCATCATTTGCCAAATTGACGCACGTCGCGCCGCGATAGTAGGGGCGGGGCAGGGATCGTTCCCGCGCCCGTAGCTCAGTCGGATAGAGCATCGGATTCCTAATCCGGAGGCCACAGGTTCGAATCCTGTCGGGCGCACCATTTGCGGTTACGTGGTCGAACGAGGGTTCCTGTTGGTGAATCATGGCCCGTCTCGACGTGACTGATGCGCTACACGACGCAATAAACCGCGCTTTGCGCCCATGCTTTCGATTGACAGCGAGTCGGCGACGTGATTTTTGTGCTGCAATCGTTCGAACGCGCGAAACAGCGCGGTGTGAATTACGACCGATCTGATTAGAATCGGTCTCTTGGAGGGGAAATTTCATGCGTATTGTTCACGGACTTCTGGCGTCGGCGGCCCTTGTGGTCGTTCCGGCTACGGCTTTCGCCCAGGATACGGCGCAGGAGCAGCAGGAAGAGGCTGCGGGCGTTGCTACCGACGCGGGTGCCGACAGCTACGGCGATGAGATCATCGTGACGGCCACACGGCGCAACCAGATCGCCCAGGACGTGCCGATCGCGGTGACCGTTGTCGGCGGTGAGCAGCTCGAAAATGCGGGCGTTGTCGATATTCGCGGCGTGCGCCAGCTGACCCCGAGCCTCCAGGCAACGACCGGCCAGTCGTCGGCCACCGGCGTCGTCCTGTCGATCCGCGGCATCGGTACCGCCGGCGACAACCCCGGTTTCGAACCTGCCGTCGGCGTGTTCGTCGATGGCGTCTTTCGGGCCCGTGCAGGCCTTGCGCTCGCAGAACTGCCGCCGGTCGAACGCGTCGAAGTGCTGCGCGGCCCTCAGGGCACGCTGTTCGGCCGCAACACCTCTGCCGGTGCGCTGTCGATCACGACCAAGGGACCTGCCTTCACCCTCGGCGGCTATGGCGAGCTGACCTACGGCAATTATGACAATGTCGAGGTCAAGGCGGGCGTGACGGGCCCGATCTCGCAAACCTTCGCGGTGCGCCTCGACGGCGGCTATCACAAGCGCGACGGTTACATCCAGGACGTCAATTCCGATCGTTCGGTCAACAATCTCGATCGCTACTTCGTTCGTGCGCAGGGTCTGTTCGAAAACGAGAACCTCTCGGTTCGCCTGATCGGCGATTACTACAAGACCGACGAGAATTGCTGTGGCGCGATCCAGGTCACCAACGGTCGAACGACGCCTGCGGTCCAGTTTCTCGCCGGCCTCGGCGGCAATGTGGGATATCCGACCGATCTCGACCCGAGCAAGCGGCGGATGGCAATTTCGCCCAATCGCGCGTTCACCGAAAAGGTCGAGGAATACGGTGCGTCGGGCGAAATCAATTACGATTTCGGCGGCGTCAAGCTGACCAGTATCACCGCCTATCGCGACTGGAAGGCGTTGCGCGACCAGGACATCGATTTTTCGGGTCTCGATCGCGCCTATCGCGACGATTACAAGACGACGCTGCGCGATATCACGCAGGAAATTCGCCTTCAGGGGACAGCATTTAACGACCGGCTCGACTGGCTGGTCGGCGGTTTCTATCTCAACGAGAAGCTGACGCTGCGCGATACCATCCGCTTCGGTACGCAGGCCGATCAATATGTCGATGCGCTGATTGGCGGGGCGACTGCCAACCCGTTGAACCCGTTTGCGCCGAACGGATATTCGCTGTTCGGTTCGCTTCCTGGTCGCCCGTTTTTCGGCACCTTCCTGACCAATCCGTTCGTCAATCCCTCGGCAGCCCAGGTCAATGGCTTGATTGCCAGCATCCCTGGCTCGGCGGCGCAGTTCGCGACTCCCTTGCCGAGCAACGTTGGCGCTGGCCAGAACAACGACGATTATACCGTCGACACCAACGCCTTTGCACTCTTCACGCATAACATCTTGCAGATTACCGACCAGCTGTCGCTGACGCTTGGCCTTAGATTCAACCATGAATCGAAGGAGATCAACGCCGATCTCAACGCCACCAACCCCGCCTGCTCGGCGATCCTGCCCGGCGGCAGCTCGAGCGTTTTCGGAGCGGTGATCGCGGGTCAGCCTTCGCTCAACGACATCCGTTTGCTGATCTGCAATCCCACGGTAAACCCGGAGTTCAACGGGAATTACGACGGGAAGCGTAGCGAAAACGAGTTCACCGGGACGGCCAAGCTGGCATACAAGCTTACCCCTGACGTTCTGCTGTATGGCGGCTACGATCGCGGCTTCAAATCGGGTGGTTACAACCTCGATCGCGGGACGTTCGATTCCAAGTACTTCCCGACCGCCGCAGGCCCCTTGGGCAACGGTGCGCAGATCGAGGATCTCGAATTCGGGAACGAAACGGTCGATGCCTTCGAAGTCGGTCTCAAGACCAATTTCAGCCGCGCCTTCACATTCAATGTAACCGGCTTTTATCAGGACTTTGCGGGCTATCAGAGCCTCCGGTTCGAAGGCAGCAGCTTCGTCGTTCGCCAGTTCAAGGAAGTCATCTCGAAGGGTGTCGAGCTCGAATCGATCATCCGGCCGGTCAGTGATTTCATCGTCCAGCTGGGCTACACCTATCTCGACGCAAAGATTAACGATCCGCTTGCGCCCGACAACGGTCAGCAGCTGACCAACCAGCCGCGCCACGTCCTGACGGGCGGGGTTACCTGGACACCTCAGCTCACCGACAGCGTCGGCGCGCTGGTCCATGTCGACTTCCGCCAGAACAGCGATGCCAACACGCTCAACGATCCAACGGTACCCGTTCCAGGCAACGTCTTGGGCGCGCCGGCGACGACGAACGATGGCTATGGCATCGCCAATGCGCGGGTCGGCTTGAACTTCGCCGACAACCGGTTCGGTGTTGAGGCGTTCGTCGAGAACATCTTCAATACCTATTACAACATCACGTCGTTCCCCGTTCCGGAACAGACGGGGACTTACGCGGTCTACCCGGCGCCTCCGCGCTTCTACGGGATCAAGGTGCGCGCCAGCTTCTGATCGCGCCACTCAGGATCAGGATATCGGCCGGATCGCCTTGTGCGATCCGGCCTTTGTCTTATGGTCGCCGGACACACCGGCAATAAGAGAATGGCGATGGAAACTTCGGACGACATGGCACTCGCGCTCGAGGCGCGCGAAGCAGGCAAGATACCCGTTCCCGACAATGTTGCAGAGGCCGTCCGTACGCTGATCGAATGGGCTGGAGACGATCCGTCGCGCGAGGGCCTTCGCGATACGCCCCGGCGCGTGGCGCGCGCATGGCGCGAATATTGCGCGGGCTATGAAGAGGATCCGGCGATGCACCTCGCGCGGACCTTCGAAGAGGTCGGCGGCTATGATGAACTCGTCCTTCTGAAGGACATCCCGTTCCAGTCGCATTGCGAACATCACATGGCGCCGATCATCGGCACCGCTTCGATCGCCTATATGCCAAAGGAGCGCGTCGTCGGCATTTCCAAGCTCGCGCGCGTGCTCAACGGCTATGCCCGGCGCCTGCAGGTCCAGGAACGCCTGACCGCCGAAGTGGCGCAGTGCATCTGGGACCATCTCAAGCCAAGCGGCGTCGCGGTCGTCATCTGCGCCAGCCACAGCTGCATGACAGCACGCGGCGTACGTACGCCTGGCGTACGGATGATGACCAGCCGGCTGCTCGGCTGCTTCCTCGACGATCCGCGCAGCCGCGAGGAAGTGCTCAGCCTGATGGGCTATTGAATTAAAACGGCCAGCCCTTCGGGTCGAAGGGCTGGCCGGCTTGTAGGCTATGACAAAGGGGAGAGGTTAGCCTTCCGCCTTGTCCTCGTCCGAAGCGGTCTCGTCGTCCGAGCCGGCATCGGCTTCGTCGTTCGAGCCTTCGTCTTCGTCCTTGTCGATCGCTGCGATCTCGCCGGGTTCGGCATTGGGATCGAAGTCCTCGACGAAGCCGCTTTCGTCCTTTTCGAACATTTCGGCCATGACGTCGACGCCGTCCTTCTGAAGCTCGGCTTCCTCGGGCGAACGTGCGACGTTTGCCTCGACGGCAACCGAAACCTCGGGGTGGAGGACGACCTTAACGTTGAACAGGCCAAGCGACTTGATCGGCTTTTCGAGCACGATCATCGACTTGGTAACGCCCTCGACGCCGATCGCGGCCAGCGCGTCGGAGATGTCGCGGACGGTGACCGAGCCGTAAAGCTGGCCCGAGTTCGATGCCTGACGGATCAGGACGACCTGCTTGCCCTCGACATTGGTCGACAGCTTCTCGGCTTCGCCGCGCCTGTCGGCATTGTCCGATTCGATTTTGGCGCGGTTTGCTTCGAAGACCTTCTTGTTGGCCTCGTTGGCGCGCAGCGCCTTCTTGTTGGGCAACAGGAAGTTGCGGGCGTAACCGTCCTTGACGGTGACGACGTCGCCGATGCCGCCGAGTTTTTCGACGCGTTCGAGCAGAATGATATCCATGTTCAGATGCTCCTTACTTCACGACGTAGGGAAGCAGGCCGATATGGCGTGCGCGCTTGATCGCCTTGGCGAGTTCGCGCTGCTTCTTGGCCGAAACGGCGGTAATGCGGCTGGGGACGATCTTGCCACGCTCGGACACGAAGCCCTGCAGCAGACGAACGTCCTTGTAATCGATCTGCGGCGCATCCTTGCCCGAGAAGGGGCACGATTTGCGGCGGCGGAAAAATGGGCGTGCCATGGTCAGTTGCTCCCTTCGTCGCGGTCGCGGCGATTATCGCGATCGCCGCGGTCGTTGCTGCGGCCACCACGACCACCACGGTCGCCGCGTTCGCTGCGCTCGTTCTTGCGCATCATCACCGACGGGCCGTCTTCATGCTGTTCGAGGCGGATCGTCATGTAACGGATGACGTCCTCGTTGAGCGAAGCCTGGCGTTCGAGCTCGGTGATCGTATCGCCGGGGGCGTCGATCGACAGCATCACGAAATGCGCCTTGCGGTTCTTGTCGATTTTATAGGCTAGCTGGCGAAGGCCCCAGGTCTCGGTCTTGACGACCTTGCCCTTGTGATCTTCGACGATTTTGGCGGCAGCTTCCGCCAGCGTGTCGACCTGTGCCTGGGCAAGGTCCTGACGCGCGAGAAATACATGCTCATAGGCTGGCATGCGCGTATCCTTTATTGTTGGCCGATCGCTGGCTTGTCCCGCCCAGTGCGGGGGCCCCTCCGGCTGTCGTCTCGAATAAAATCAGGGGCAACGGCAAGTGCCATCGCCCCGGAAGAGTGCGCCCCTACGCCGCGCCAGTGTCTTTTGCAAGTCCGGCGAGGATGTCGCGGGCAAAAATCCCGAGTGTGTCGTCGCGCGCGCCCATCACGACGATCCGGTCGCCGGGCTGCGCGAGAGCGACGATGCGTTCGCCGCAGGCCGCGCGGTCGGCGATGTGTTCGGCGCGCTCGCCAAGCGCCCCGATGAGCACCTCGCTGCCGATCGATCGATCGACCGTGCCCCCGAAATAGGCAGGATCACTGACGATCAGCCGGTCTTGCGGCCCGAGCTCTCCAGCAAGGGTCGCGGCGAGCTCTTCGCCCATCTTGGCGAGCGGGCCGTAACCGTGCGGCTGGAAAAAGGCGATGATCCGCCCGGAAAAGGCGCGCAGCGTGCGCAGTGTCGCCGCGATCTTGTCGGGATTGTGGCCGAAATCGTCGATCACGGTGATACCGCCCGCGCTGCCAACGACGTCGAAGCGGCGCGAAAGGCCGGTAAAGCTCTCGATGGCAAGGGCTGCCTGACGAAGCGGTACGCCCGCCGCCCGGGCCGCGGCGATGGCTGCGAGCGCGTTGGCAATGTTGTGGCGACCCGGCACGGCGAGCGTCACCGCGATGCGTTCGTCGGCGGAGCAGACAGTAAAATTGGTGGCTAGCGGCCGTTCGACGATGTCGACTGCGCGGATATCGGCATCGCCGAAGCCGAATGAGATCGCGTCGGCGAGGTCGAGGCTGGCGATCAATGCGGCGGTCTCGGCATCGTCGCGATTCCAGATGACGGTGCGCGCAACCCGCGCGAAACCGGCGAACAGCGCGCGCAACTCGTCGAGCGTCTTGTGATCGAGGCTGATGTTGTTGATCACCGCGATGCCGGGACGGAACAGCGCGATCGAACCGTCGCTCTCGTCGACTTCGGTGACGAACGGTCCCGATCCGGCGCGCGCGCTGGCAAAGGGAATCGCGTCGCTGACGAAATTCTTCATCACCGCGCCGTTCATGATCGTCGGGTCGCGATCGCACGCAGCGAGGATCCAGCCGATCATGCCGGTCACGGTCGATTTGCCGCTGGTCCCGCCGATCGCGATGCCGTCGGCGCGCGCATTGAACAGTTTCGCGAGCAATTCGGCGCGCGTCATGCGGGCGCAACCCAGCGCCTTGGCACGCGCAATGTCGGGCACGCTGTCCTCGATCGCGGCCGAGGCGACGATGACCTGGTCCGCGCTGACGACGCCGCTGCCGTCCTGGGCAAAAACCGCAATCCCTTGCGAACGCAGCCAGTCGAACTTGCCCGCGCCGCGCCCTTGGTCGAGCGCGCGGTCCGATCCGGCGACGCGGCCGCCCGCCGCCCTGACGAGCACCGCAAGCGGCAACATCCCCGATCCGCCGATTCCGCAGAAAAAATAGTCTTTGTCGTTCATGCGTGTTGCTCGCTATTCGGTTGGCTGGCGCAACGCAATTGCGAATGGCCGGGAGGGCGCGATGAAGCAGATCAGGCGGATCGGGGTGATCACCCCGTCGACTCCCATCGTCCGCGAAGACGCCGATCGGCTGGTTGCGCTGGGCCGCGAACATTTTCCTGGGCTCGACATCGATGTCCCCGATGCCGCTTTCGATCGCGACGGGCATTTCGCCGGTTCCGATCGGCGCCGCGCGGAAAACTTCTGCCGCGCGATCCATTGTGGCAAATACGACGCGTTGTGGTTTGCCCGCGGCGGTTATGGTGCCGCGCGGATGGCCGAGACGGCGTTGATGTCGGTCGATGCGGCGGCCGCGCGCGACATGATCTTCATGGGTTACAGCGATGGCGGCAACCTGCTCGGCGGCCTCTATCGGCGTGGGCTGGGGAGGCCGGTCCACGGTCCGATGCCCGCCGACCTGCGCCGCCCGGGCGGAGACGCGGCGGTCCTGCGCGCGATGTCGTGGTTCGCGACCGGCGACCGAACCGCGCTCGAACCGTCGCTTCGTCGACACCGACGCGCCGGTCGTGGCGTTCAACCTGATGACGCTGTCGATGATGATCGGCACGCCGCTGATGCCCGATTTGTCGGGCCATGTGCTGATGCTCGAAGAGGTCAGCGAATATGAGTATGCCTTCGATCGCGCGATGTACCATGTCACCACCGCGCTGCGCGATGTCGGACTGGCCGGTATCCGCATGGGGCGGTTCGGCGATGTCCTGCCCAACGACCATGATTTCGGAGCGAGCTGCGAAGAGATCGCCGAGCTCTGGTGCCAGCGAAACGCCATTCCTTATCTGGGCCGCGCGGACATCGGCCACGATGCCGCAAACAAGATTGTTCCCTTCGGACGGTTCGCCCGCTGACCTGTCTTGCATCGGCGCGCCTTCGACCATAGGCAGCGACCCGACGAACACTCACCCAACAGCCTGATCTGGAGAATACCCCATGCGCGCCTTCATCTTTCCCGGACAGGGCAGCCAGGCGGTCGGCATGGGCAAGGCGCTCGCCGACGCCAGCGCGCACGCGCGTGAGGTGTTTCAGGAAGTCGACGATGCGCTCGGGCAGAAACTCTTCGCGATCATGTGCGAAGGCCCCGACAGCGACCTGCTGCTGACCGAAAACGCGCAGCCGGCGATCATGGCCAATGCGATCGCGACGCTGCGCGTGCTCGAGCGCGAAGGCAATATCAGCATCGCCCAGAAGGGCGACTGCGTCGCGGGCCATAGCCTTGGCGAATATACTGCCCTGTGCGCGGCGGGCGCGATCGATCTTGCCACCACCGCGCGGTTGCTCAAACTTCGCGGCCGCGCGATGCAGGCCGCGGTGCCGGTCGGCGAGGGCGCGATGGCGGCCCTGCTCGGTGCCGATATCGAAAAGGCAGAGGCGATCGCCGACGCTGCGTCAGAAGGACAGGTCTGCACCGTCGCCAACGACAACGATCCTTCGCAGGTCGTCATCTCGGGCGCGCGCGCGGCGATCGAACGCGCAGTCGAGCTCGCCAAGGACATGGGCGCCAAGCGCGCGGTCCTTCTGCCAGTATCGGCACCGTTTCATTGCCCGCTGATGCAACCCGCCGCCGACGCTATGGCCGAGGCGCTGGCCGAAGCGCAGGTAGAGCGGCCGACGCTGCCGCTCTACGCCAATGTCCTCGCCGCGCCGATCAGCGCGCCCGACGAGATCAAGGCGCGGCTCGTCGAGCAGGTCACCGGGATGGTCCGCTGGCGCGAATCGGTCCTGGCGATGTTCGGCGCGGGGCACAGCCATTTCGTCGAAATCGGCGGCAAGGTGCTCGGACCGATGGTCAAGCGCACCGCCCCCGACGCGACGACGACCAGCATCATGACGATGGACGACATCGAGGCGTTGCTGAAGACGTTGTGACAAACGCAAACAATGATGAGGAAGCAATAATGTTCGACCTGACAGGAATGACCGCGCTGGTGACCGGCGCTTCGGGCGGGATCGGTTCGGCGATTGCCAAGTCGCTCGCCGACCAGGGCGCGACGATCGCGCTGTCGGGCACGCGCCCGATCGCGCTGGCCGAGGCGAAGGCCACGCTCGGCGGCAGCGCGCACGAGATCTTCACCTGCGATCTGTCCGACGGGGCGGCGGTCGATGCGCTGATCCCTCAGGTTGTCGAGAAAATGGGCAAGATCGACATTTTGGTCAACAATGCCGGCGTCACCAAGGACAACCTCGCGATGCGGATGAAGGACGAAGAGTGGGACACGGTGATCCGCGTCAACCTCGAGGCCGCGTTCCGCCTGATGCGCGCCGCGGCCAAGCCGATGATGAAGGCGCGCTTTGGCCGCATCGTCTCGATTTCGAGCGTCGTCGGTGCGACCGGCAATCCCGGCCAGGTTAACTATGCCGCCTCGAAAGCCGGGCTGGTCGGCATGTCGAAGGCGCTGGCACAGGAACTGGCCAGCCGCGGCATCACGGTCAATTGCGTCGCGCCGGGCTTTATCCGCTCGGCGATGACCGACGGCCTGCCCGAAGCGCAGAAAGCCGCGCTGCTGACCAGGATCCCGACCGGCGACCTTGGCGATGGCGCCGATATCGGCGCGGCGGTCGCCTATCTCGCCAGTCGCGAGGCGGGCTATGTCACCGGACAGACGATCCACGTCAACGGCGGCATGGCGATGTTATAAAGCCTTGCGGACCGCGCGATCGATCCCGATATCGCGGGTCCACCGGCCCCTTGCCAGTTTCG
Organism: uncultured Alphaproteobacteria bacterium; assembly: GCA_963800335.1. Taxonomy (GTDB): domain Bacteria; phylum Pseudomonadota; class Alphaproteobacteria; order Sphingomonadales; family Sphingomonadaceae; genus Flavisphingopyxis. Next base: position 148,081 of record CAWDAN010000007.1, read on the forward strand.
CGCAGCCGCACTAGGGCAGGGGCAACAGATCACCGATTAAGACAAGAAGGAACAGGGAATGAGCGAGATCGCCGAACGCGTTAAGAAGATTGTCGTCGAACATCTCGGCGTAGAGGCCGACAAGGTCACCGAACAGGCGAGCTTCATCGATGATCTGGGCGCTGACAGCCTCGATATCGTCGAACTCGTGATGGCGTTCGAAGAGGAATTCTCGGTCGAGATTCCCGACGATGCCGCCGAAAAGATCGCGACCGTCAAGGACGCCATCGACTATATCGAAGCCAACAAGGGCTGAGGATCGGACGGGGCGCGCGACGACAATCGCTGCGCCGCAGTCTCTCGACTACCGGCTTCCCGGCCCGGGCAATCGTCCCGCGTTCGGGAAGCCGTTTTCGTTTCTGACCACCATCACGTATAGAATCTCATGCTGAATTCAGGGAGCAAGCCATGCGCCGTGTCGTCGTAACAGGTCTGGGTCTGGTCACGCCTTTGGGCGGCGACGTCGAAACCAGCTGGAAGAATATCCTGGCCGGGAAATCGGGCGCGACGCAGATCACCCGCTTCGACGCGAGCGACCAGAAATGCCGCATCGCGTGCGAGATCAAGCCGCCCGAGCACGAATACGGCTTCGATCCCGATAAGCGCGTCGATCACAAGGTCCAGCGCCAGGTCGATCCGTTCATCATATTCGGCATCGATGCCGCCGGACAGGCGATCGAGGATGCCGGCCTTGAAGACGCCGACGAAGCGACGCGGATGCGCTTCGGCTGTTCGATCGGATCGGGCATCGGCGGCCTTCCCGGTATCGAGAAGGAATCGCTCGTCCTTGCCGAAAAAGGGCCGGGCCGCGTCTCGCCGCACTTCGTCCACGGCCGGCTGATCAACCTCGTCTCGGGCCAGGTTTCGATCAAATACGGGCTGATGGGGCCCAACCACGCGGTCGTCACGGCGTGTTCGACCGGCGCACATTCGATCGGCGACGCCGCGCGGATGATCCGCGACGACGATGCCGACATCATGCTCGCGGGTGGCGCCGAAAGCGCCCTGTGCCCGCTCGGCATCGCCGGTTTCGCACAGGCTCGCGCGCTCAACATGTCGTCGAACGACGCGCCCGAAAAGGCGAGCCGTCCCTATGACAAGGACCGCGACGGCTTCGTCATGGGCGAAGGCGCTGGCGTCGTCTGTCTCGAGGAGTATGAGCACGCCAAGGCGCGCGGCGCGAAGATCTATGCCGAGGTCGTCGGTTACGGCCTGTCGGGCGATGCCTATCATGTCACCGCGCCGCATCCCGAAGGGCTTGGCGCCTACAACGCGATGCAGATGGCACTCAAGAAGGCTGGCATGGTCCCGGCCGACATCGATTACATCAACGCGCACGGCACCTCGACGATGGCCGACACGATCGAGCTCGCCTCGGTCAAGCGGCTGTTCGGCGACGCGATCTCGACGGTATCGATGAGCTCGACCAAGTCGGCGATCGGCCATTTGCTCGGCGGTGCCGGTGCAGTCGAGGCAATCTTCTGTATCCTGGCGATGCGCGACCAGATCGTCCCGCCGACGATCAACCTCGACAATCCCGACGAGGGTACCGAGGGCGTCGACCTCGTCCCGCACCATGCCAAGAAGCGCAAGGTCAAGGCCGTGCTTAACAACAGCTTCGGCTTTGGCGGCACCAACGCCAGCCTCGTGCTCAAGGCGATGGACTGACATGCGTATCTGGCTGGCCGCCGCGCTGGCCCTCCTTCTTACCGCATGTTCGGCCGGGACCGCCCCGCGCGATGCCGATGTCGTCATTCCGCCGGGTTCGAGCCTGACGCGGGCTGCGGCGATTCTCGAAGAGGCGGGCGCGATCGAATCGGCCGACGCATTCCTGCGCTATGCCAAGCTGTCGGGCGGAGACGCCGCGATCAAGCCGGGCGAATATGCGGTTGAAAAAGGCACCAGCGGCAGCGACGTCCTCAGGATGATGCAGGACGGCAAGACCGTCCAGCGCTTCGTCACCGTACCCGAAGGCATGCCCTCGATCATGGTCTACGACCGGCTGATGGCGAACCCGCAGCTCAAGGGCAGCCTCGATGTGCCCGCCGAAGGCTCGCTGCTGCCCGAAACCTATGCCTATCAGAAGGGCGAGCAACGCTCGGCCGTGATCAAACGGATGCAGGACGCGATGGACAAGGCTTGGGCCGAGTTGTGGCCCGAACGCAGCCAGCGCGCTTTCCCCAAGGATCGCAACGAGGCGATCACGCTCGCGTCGATTATCGAAAAGGAAACCGCCTTGCCCGCCGAACGGACCACCGTGGCGGCGGTTTATACCAACCGGCTCGAGGTCGGCATGATGCTCCAGGCCGACCCGACGATCATCTACCCGATCACCAAAGGCAAACCGCTCGGCCGCCGGATCAGGCAGTCGGAGATCCGCGACGTCAACGACTATAACACGTACGCGATGGCGGGCCTGCCAAAGGGACCGATCGCCAATCCGAGCAAGTCGTCGATCGCCGCCGCGCTCAACCCGTCGGACAGCAAGGCGCTCTATTTCGTCGCCGACGGCAAGGGTGGCCATGTGTTTGCGGGCACGCTTGCGGAGCACAATGCCAACGTCAAAAAATGGTTCGCGATCCGCCGCGCGCGTGGCGAGATGAAGTGATCGCCGCAACCGATCGCAGCGAGTGATTTAATCTATTACAAAATCCCGGCCGGAACACTATCTCGGTCGAGCCGTTGATGTTGCAACGCACCATTTCTCGCGCGGCGCATCCCGCCCCGCGCTTCAATCCTACCAGGAGACTAATATGCAGACCGGATGCCCCGTGCCTGACGTTACCCTCAAGACCCGTATTCGCGACGAAGCGATCGGTGGCGACAATCCCTTCCGCTGGGAAGAGGCCTCGACCGGCGAGATGTTCGCCAAGGGACGCCACGTCGTCTTCGCGCTGCCCGGCGCGTTCACCCCGACCTGCACGACCGAACAGGTTCCCGCGTTCGAGCGTCACTATGACGACTTCAAAGCCGCCGGCGTCGAGGACGTCTACTGCCTGTCGGTCAACGATGCGTTCGTGATGTACCAGTGGGGCAAGTTCCTCGACGCGAAAAACGTGAAGATGCTCCCCGACGGTTCGGGCGATTTTACCCGCCGGATGGGCATGCTGATCAAGAAGGATCATGTCGGCTTCGGCGAGCGCAGCTGGCGCTATGCCATGGTCATCGACGACGGCGTGATCACCGCAATGTTCGTTGAGCCGGGCATCAACGACGTCGGATCGGACAGCGATCCCTATGGCGAGAGCAAGCCCGAGCCAGTGCTGGAATGGGTCAAGGCCAACCCCGCCAAGACCGGCGCAGCGCGCGAACTCGAAAACGCCTAAGCCGCGACTGCGTCGCCAACGCGACGCGAGAGTATCGAAGGGCGCGCATCCTGCGGGGTGCGCGCCCTTTTTGCTGGCCCTGGCGGTGTCTCCGCGCCACGATGCCGCATGTCCGCCGCGCCGATCATCGTCACCGCCGAGATGGGCGCCGCTGACCAGCGCTGGGCCGACGCGCTGCGCGCTGCGCATTTCCCGCCCGAGCGCAATTTCCTCGCCGCGCATATCACGCTGTTCCACCACCTGCCGCCCTCGCTGCTCGCCGAACTGTGCGAACGATTGCGCGTGCTGGTCGCGGGCCCGCCGCCCGAGGCGCGGCTAACCGATGTCATGCTGCTCGGACGCGGCGTGGCGTATCGCGTCGAATCGCCTGCGTTGCGCGAACTGCGAAGCGAACTGGCCGAGGCGTTTCACGGCCTGCTGACGCCGCAGGACAGCCAGGCGCCGCGTCTCCACATCACTGTCCAGAATAAGGTCGATCCCGCGACGGCGCGGGCGCTCCATGCCACGCTGGCCGCCGACTTCGTGCCGCGGCCACTGGCCATCGCTGGGCTTGCCGCCTGGCACTATCGCGGCGGCCCGTGGGAACAGGCCTGGCGCGGGCATTTTCGCGGCTAGGACAGCAGTTCCTTGAGCGGCACGGCAATGTCGGCGAGTGCGCCCGCGTCGACCTCTGCGCGCGCCTCGATCAACTTGCGGCCCTGAACGTAATCCTTCGCCCGATCGACGCAGTCGAGCGCGACGACACGCCCCGCCTTGCGATAGATCACCGAAAAACTGCGCGAAGCCGGGTCGCCGCGAACGATTTCCTCGTCATGGCCGATATTGAGCCCGACGGTTTGTAGTTTCAGGTCGTACTGGTTCGACCAGAACCACGGCAGCGCGTCGTAGATCGCCTCTTCGCCCATCATGTCCTGGGCGACGACCTTGGCCATGTCGTGCGCGTTCTGGACCGATTCGACGCGCGTCTGCTCGCCGTCGGCCCAGACATTCGCATGGCTGGCGCAGTCGCCGATCGCGTAGATGTCGGGCAGGCTGGTGCGGCACGCGCGGTCGACATCGACGCCGTTGCCGCCCGTTGCGCCCGCGGCGATCAGCGGACCGACCTCGGGCACGATGCCGATCCCCGCGACGATCAGCTCGCAGGGGAGGCTGTCGCCATCGGAAAGGCTGCACGATACGCCGCCGTCGTCGCGCTTGATCGCCTCGACCGTCGTGGCAAGCCGGATATTGACGCCCTGGCGGCGATGTTCGGCGGCATAGAAATCGGACAGCGCCGCGCCTGCGACCCGCGGCAACAGCCGGTCGGCCATCTCGACCACCGTCACCGCCTTGCCGAGCATTCGGAATCCCGCCGCCGCTTCGAGTCCGATATAACCACCGCCGACGATCACCACGCGGCGCGTGTCGGCGAGCGCAGCATGGATCGCGTCCACATCGCGCTTCTTGCGGATCGCGAACACCGCGGCGTCATCACCGCCGGGGCAAGGCAGCGTGCGCGCCTGGCCGCCCGTGGCCCAGACCAACCGGTCGAAACCGATCGTCCCATGGCCGGTAGTCGCGACCGTCTTGGTGGCCGGATCGACGCGCGTCACGCGCGATGCGGCTAGCAGCGTGATATCGCGCTCGCTCCAGAACGATTCGGGACGGAACAGCATCCGCTCGAAATCCTTGTCGCCGGTCAGGTATTCCTTGCTCAGCGGCGGGCGTTCGTAAGGCAGTTCGGGCTCGTCGCCGATCATTGCGATCGATCCGCCATAACCTGCCTGACGTAGCTGGATCGCGGCCTGCGCGCCGCCATGGCCGGCGCCGACGATAAGGACGTCGTAATGCTGCATGTCTGCGTTGGTCATGGCCATGCCCTAGCGCGTCGGGCTGTGCTTGCGAAGCATGTCATCGCGATATTGACCGGGTGCCAGCCGGTCCGTATAGGCCGCGCTTCCAACCGCGCCTCCCCACCCAGATCGGGCGGCGCGTTACGGGGCGGAGTAGCTCAGCTGGTTAGAGCAGCGGAATCATAATCCGCGTGTCGGGGGTTCGAGTCCCTCCTCCGCTACCAGTTACATAAAACCATCCGGGGGATGGCTTTATGTAACTCCCGAGCGCAAGCGAGGGGTGTATATCGTCCGGGGGACGATTTTTGCGAGGCTCCCGAGCGCTAGCGATGGGTGCGAACCATCCGGGGGATGGTTTTATGTAACCCCCGAGCGCCAGCGAGTGGTGTGAACCGTCCAGACGATCGCCTCGCTCACGCTAATATGGCGTTGCCCTGAATCCCGGCCTCAAACGGCGTGCAGAACGCCGCGATAGCTCATGTCCTCGAGCGCCTTGCCTGCGCCGAGCGCGACGCAGCTCATCGGATCGTTGGCGATGCGGACGGGCAGGCCGGTGTTTTCGGCCAGCACGACGTCGATATTGCGCAGCAGAGAGCCGCCGCCGGTCATGACGATGCCAGTGTCCATGATGTCCGCGGCGATCTCCGGCGCGGTGTGTTCGAGCGCCTGGCGGACCGTCTCGACGATCTGCGACACCGGCTCGGCGAGCGCCTTGCAGATGTCGCGCTGGTCGATCCGGATTTCGAGCGGAACGCCGCGCACGACTTCGCGGCCGCCGACGCGCACCTGCGACGTTGCCTGATCGCTTGTCACGATTGCCGACCCTGCCTCGATCTTGATCCGCTCGGCGGTCGCTTCGCCGATCAGCAAATTATGTTTGCGACGGACGAACGAAGTGATCGCTTCATCCATCCGGTCGCCGCCGACGCGCGCCGACAGGCTCATGTGTAGCCCGGCGAGCGAAACCACACCGACTTCGGTCGATCCGCCGCCGATATCGACGACCATCGATCCGACCGGGTGCGTCACGGGCAGGTTCGCGCCGATTGCGGCCGCCATCGGTTCGTCGATCAGCCAGACCTTGCGTGCGCCCGCATTGGTCGCCGCGTCGCGGATCGCGCGGCGTTCGACCTGGGTCGATCCCGACGGGACGCACAGGACGATTTCGGGGCTGCCGCGCATCCGCGTCCGGGCGAGCTTGCGCGCCTTGGCGATGAAGTATTTGATCATCTGTTCGGCCACGTCGAGATCGGCGATGACGCCGTTGCGCAGTGGCCGGATCGTCTGGACGTTGGCCGGGGTCTTGCCCATCATCAGCTTGGCATCGGCGCCGACCGCGCGCACGCGCCTTACGCCGTCGATCGTCTCCATCGTCACGACCGACGGTTCGGCCATGACGATGCCGTGGTCGCGCAGGAACACCACCGTATTGGCGGTTCCCAGATCCACCGCCAGGTCGACCGCGGAGAACGGGAAGATACTCATGAATGTCATTCGAAAGGAAACCCTGTTGTCAGCTGCCCAGCGTGACAGCCGGAGGGCCTTCGAGCGGTCCAAATGACTGGCAGGTGAATGCGCGCGGGGTTCATTCCGCGCGCACGACGGACGGTCGCTCAGCTGCGACGAGATTGCCTTCAGGGGCGGGTCTGGCCGTCGCCGTGGACGAGATATTTGAAGCTGGTCAGCTGCTCGAGGCCGACCGGGCCGCGCGCGTGCATCTTGCCCGTCGCGATGCCGATTTCGGCGCCCATGCCGAACTCGCCGCCGTCGGAAAACTGCGTCGATGCATTGTGCATGACGACGGCGCTGTCGATCGCGGTCAGGAAGCGATTGGCGGCCTCCTCGTTCTCGGTGAGGATGGCGTCGGTATGACCCGATGAATGCGCCGCTACGTACTCGATTCCCGCGGCGAGATCGTCGACGACCTTCACCGAGGCGATCGCATCGAGAAATTCGGTGTCGAAATCGGCCGGCTCGGCGGGCTTGATCCGGTCCTCGATCGCTACCGATTCCGCATCGCCGCGCAATTCGCAGTCGGGCATCGCATCGGCCAGCATCGGGATCGCCTCGGCGGCGACCGCCCGGTCGACGACGATGCTCTCGGTTGCGCCGCAAACGCCGGTGCGGCGCAGCTTGGCATTGCGGATGATCGCGACCGACTTGGCAAGGTCGGCATCGGCATGGATGTAGCTGTGGCAGTTGCCGTCGAGGTGGAGGAGCGTCGGGACCTTGGCCTGGTCGCGAACCAGCTCGACGAGACCGCGTCCCCCGCGCGGGATGACGAGGTCGACATAATCGACTGCGCGGAGCAGCTCGGCGACCGCCTCGCGGCTCGTCGTGCCAACGGTCTGGACCGCGTCTTCGGGGAGGCGTGCGGCCTTGAGCCCGGCCTGCATGCAGGCGACGATCTCGCGCGTCGAATGGCGGCTTTCTGAGCCTCCCCGCAGGATGATCGCGTTGCCCGACTTGAGGCACAAGGCGCTGGCATCGGCACCGACATTGGGGCGCGAATTCATAAATCATTCCGATCACCCCGATGGGGACCGCGACGCGTTCGATCGTGAGCCCGTTGGGCCGGTCGAATGTCGCGAGGCGCCGGCCGACGGGGTCGGGAAGGCGGGCGATCTCGTCGAGCGCGTCGGCCATCGCCGCGATACGCGCCTCGTCGAGCATCAGCCGGTCGATAAACGAATCTGGGCTTCTTGCCGCGGACACCGTCGACGTCCTTTTCGTTCGCTTCGATCAGCCTCGGCGTGGCGGCGCGCAGCGCCATGGCTGCTGCGGTCAACGCCAGGTTCTTCGCCTCGGTCGTCGCACCGATCAACTGGCGCGCTGCGCTGCGCGCGCGCTTGCCAAGCTCTGCGATGTGGGCGGCGGGGTCGAGTGTCGTGTCGTTCATGAGAATGCCTATCATATTATTTCGGTTGAACCATCCGCGCCCGTTTTACGGTCGCGATCGGACCCGGTCAGGATTTGGGCTTCGCGCAGCGTCTCGAGCATTGCGCGCCAATATCGCCGAATCCATGATCCGCGAAATCGCATCACTATTGTCCGTTGCGCTATGCAGAAAACGCACAAGTTTTCTTCGTAAGAGAAATAACCCCGTGCTGCTATAAATATTAGAAGACCGAGACGAATGCTATTCTTCCCAATCATTCCAGTATGTCACGGCGCGAACGCCAGCGATAGCGTCGATAGAGAAAGGCCGTATCGACCGACAAGCCGGTTGTGCATCGCACAATGCATAACTAGATAGCCAGCAGCATTTTTCAAGGCAATGGTGATGACTGGCGTAATTCAAAGCAAGCGTATCGTCGTGAAAGTGGGCTCGAGCCTGCTCGCAAACAGCGATCGCCTGACCCCGCGTTTCGGCTTTATCCAGCGGCTGATGGAAGACATCGCCCGGCTGCGCGACGATGGTTACGAGGTCATCCTGTGTTCGTCGGGAGCGGTCGCGCTCGGCCTCAACATCCTCGGCGAGCGGCCCGAAACGGCGGGCCTGACCGACAAACAGGCCGCCGCGGCGTGCGGCATGCCGCTGCTGCTCAACGTCTATAAGCAGATTGCGCACGAATATGGCTTCGAGATCGCCCAGATCCTCCTGACGCTCGGCGATTTCGAGGACCACCGCCGCTTCCTCAACACCAAGAACACCGTCCACCGGCTGCTCAAGGCGCAGGTGGTGCCGATCGTCAACGAGAACGACACGATCACGACCGAGGAAATTCGCGTCGGTGACAACGATCGCCTCGCTGCCAAGATCGCCCAGATGGTCGAGGCGGGGAAGTTCATCATCCTGACCGGCGTCGACGGGCTCTACGACCGCAATCCCGATGAAGACGGCGCGCAGCTGATCGAGGAGGTCCACGACGTCAGCGAGTATATCGAGGCGACGAGCGGCACCAGCACGCTGGGCACCGGCGGCATGCTGACCAAGCTGCAGGCCGCCAACATGGCACAGAACGCGGGGTGCACGACCTATATCGCCAATGGCGAGGCCGAATATCCGCTGTCGTCGGTCCTGTCGGGCGCGCGCAAATGCACCAGGTGCATCGCGCACGCCAATCCGGGGTCGCTGTGGACGACGTGGCTGGCCGATCGCCTGCAAATGGCGGGAAGCCTCGTCATTACCGGGGAGGCGGCTGAAAACCTTGGCCAGGGAAAGGCGATCCATCGGCGCGACGTAATCTCGATGGACGGCGATTTCTCGCGCGGCGACGTGCTCCATATCTACGACGAGGAGGGGATCGAGCGCGCCCGCGGCCTGTCCGATTTCTCCTCCGAAGAGACGCGCATCATGACGCTGAACCAGGAGCTTCCCGCCGACCAGCTGCTCGGCTATCAAACCCATGCCGAAATCGTCCGGCCCGACAATCTGGTCGTGCTCGAAACCCGGCATCTGACATGGGACGCGCCGGTCGCCTCGACGAGGCCCGATCGGGGTTAGCGAGCGAGCCGGGGGACCAATGCCTAAGGATAAACTGGTCGCGATAGCGATTGCACAAGCCGACGATCCCGCCATCCGCGCGATCGTCGAGGATGTCTGCCGCGCGACCAAGATGGGCTTTGCTGCCCTCGCGCGCGTCACCGATAGTCGCTGGATCGCGTGCCAGGTCGTCGACCAGATCGAGTTCGGCCTCGATCCTGGCGACGAACTCGACGTCGCCACGACGATCTGCAACGAGATCCGCGAATCGGGCCAGGCGGTCGTCATCGACCATGTCACGATCGATGCCGGCTGGCGGACCCACCCGACGCCGACGCTCTATGGCTTCGAAAGCTATGTCTCGTTCCCTGTCGTCCTGTCCGACGGGAGCTTCTGGGGCACGCTGTGTGCGATCGACCCGAACCCGCACGAGGTCAGCTCCGAAGATCTGGTCACGCTGATCGGCGACTACGCCGCGCGCGTGGCAAGGATCATCGAGGGCAGGGTGATCGAGCGCGGCATCGTCGCCTGAGGCCACCGGGGCCGTGATGCGCCCGATTGGTGACAAACCGGGCGCGACCCCCTAGATGCGCCTGCTGCGGCATCGCCGTATCATTCATTTCACGCCTGGAGCTTCGCATGTCCGCCACCCGCCATTCGCGCATGATCATCCTCGGTTCGGGTCCCGCCGGCCTGTCGGCCGCGATCTACGCCGCGCGCGCGGGAATGAAGCCGATCGTGATCCAGGGCATGCAGCCCGGCGGACAGCTGACGATCACCACCGATGTCGAAAACTATCCCGGTTTCGCCGAAGTCGTTCAGGGCCCGTGGCTGATGGAGCAGATGCAGGCGCAGGCGACACATGTCGGGACCGAGATGGTCTATGACCTGATCGTCGATGTCGACCTGTCGCGGCGCCCGTTCCGCCTGACCGGCGACGGCGGCGCGATCTACGAAGGCGAAACGCTGGTCATCGCGACCGGTGCGCAGGCCAAATGGCTCGGCGCGCCGGGCGAGGCCGAACTTGGCGGCAAGGGCGTATCGGCCTGCGCGACGTGCGACGGATTCTTCTATCGCGGCAAGAAGGTCGTCGTCATCGGCGGCGGCAACACCGCGGTCGAGGAAGCGCTTTATCTCACCAACCATTCGGACGACGTCACGCTGATCCATCGCCGCGATTCGCTGCGCTCGGAAAAAATCCTGCAGGAACGCCTGTTCGCCAATCCGAAAATCTCGGTGCTGTGGAACAAGAGCGTCGAGGCTTTTGTCGGCGGCGGCGATCCCGAAGGGCTGGTCGGCGTCGACCTCGTCGATACCGTGACCGGCGAAAAGAGCCACGAGCCGTGCGAAGGCGGCTTCGTCGCGATCGGCCACGCGCCGTCGACCGAATTGTTCAAGGGCAAGCTGCCGATGGACGACCACGGCTATCTCGACGTTGAAAAGGGCACCAGCCGGACCGTCATTCCCGGCGTGTTCGCTGCGGGCGACGTGTCGGACAAGGTCTATCGCCAGGCGGTCACCGCCGCCGGCATGGGCTGCATGGCCGCTCTCGATGCCGAGAAATTCCTCGCCGAGGCTGATTTCGAGGCTGCCGAAGCCGCCGAGTAAGCTTTACCGCGATCGCGTCAGCGTCTCGATCAGCCGTTCTTCGAGCCATGTCGCATCGTCTTCGCGTGCAAAACTGTGCGACGCGCTGTCAAGGCGGTGCAGCGACACCATCGCGTTTTCGCGTGCGGCGGCGAAGGCGGGCGATATCCACGCTGCCTCGAACTCGATCGCGGTACGGTCGCGACTGGCGAGAAGGACGTGCGTCGGTTCCGCGCAACGCGCCATCGCGTCGCCGAGCCGCGCAGCCAGCGGCGAAGGCGCATCCCCACTGCGGGCGCGCAACAGGCCACGCGCCAGCTTAGCGAGATCGACGCCGCCACGCAGCAGGCGCAGCCATTCGCGTGGATCCTTGAGCTTGGCGCGATAGCGTGCGCGGATTGCCGCCGCCGAGGGCAGGGGGGTGTCGTCGCCATCATCCTTTGCAGGCGTAACGTCCTCGATCACCCACGGATTGGCGAGGACGAGCGCGTCGATCCCCGCGAACGGCCCGTGCAGCGCCAGCGCGCTCGCCGCGTCGCAATTGCCGAACGCGGCGATCGGCGTGCCGGGCGGACAGGCGGCGCGCAATTGCGCGAGCGCCGCCGCGATATCGGGACCGCTGGCATCGAAACCGCGATTGTCGCCCGTGCTGTCGCCGACCCCGCGCCGATCGAAGCGCAGGATCGCCATGCCCTGCGCGGCGAGGCGCTGTGCCAGCATCGCCATGCCGCGGTGCGCACCGCTGCGCAGCTCGTTGCCGCCCGAGACGATCAGCAACGCCGCGCGCGGCGCGCCTTCGGGCCGGTCGATCGTCGCAGCGATCGTGTCGCCCTCGCAGGCAAAACTCAGGTGATCGCGCATGACGTCATCCACCTTGTGATGTCGTCGGCGATCGCCGCCGCGAGCCCCGCATCCTCGCCCGGCTCGGCCTGCAACCACAACGGACGGCCGGGCAGGGCATCCTCGCCGGTGCCGAGCGACACGCTGCGGCAGGCTGGAATACGCGGCCGGTTCGGCATCGCGCAGCTCGGCGATCATCGCCGGCGACAGGATGTTGCCTGCAAGGCGCACGGGTTCGTTCGCCGCTTTCGCCTCGAGTTCGGCCATGCTGGTGTCGCGCCCCGCCTCGCGATCGCCCGCGATCCGCGTGCGCATCATCGTCTTGAGCAGGCTCGCACCGCGGACCGGCGCGAGCCGCCAGTGCGCGGCGGCGGCGACATCGTCGATCAACGCGCCGCCGCGGATCGAAGCGATCAGCATCGGGGCGCTCGTTGGCGGCGACATGATCGGCCAGCGCCGCGCGCCAGCGCGACAGCGTCGCCTCATGTGTCGGCACGAGCGATTCATTCTGGCCCGGCAGGTCGGGCAGGATCGACCCGACCCCGCGCTCGGCCAGCGCGCGCATTGCGAGGCGCACCGTCCGCCGCAGGCGGTTGGCCTCTTCGAACAGTGGCAGGACGAACAGGACAGCGGGACCTGTCGCCGGGCCATCGCGGACGACCTGTTCGGCCAGGCCGGACTTTTCGGCAAGTGCGGGCGCGCTCATCGTGCGAGGCGACCGCGCGCCATGTCAGCCGAGCGCCTTGACCTGGGCAAAGCGCACCAGGGCGCCGAAATTCTCGAAGATCTCGCCATCGACCTCGTCATCGTCGACGGTAATGCCGAGCCGGTCCTCGAGTTCGGTGAGCAGGCCCGCCACCGCCATCGAATTCGAGTTCGGGCAGCGACCCGAACAGTTCGGTCTGCGCGTCGAAGCCCGCGACGCGGGCCTCGTCGATGCCGAGCACATCGCGCAACACTGCGCGCACTGTCGCCTCGACCGTTTCGGCGCCTTCGAAAATCATGCAAATTCCCCGCGAGACCGCTGTTTCTGCGCTGCCTGTTAATCCGAACCGCGCCGCTTAACAAGCCGTGACAGCGCGGTTTTCAATGCCGGAAACCACGTCGCCGGGCGCCGCAGGTTGTACATCTCGACGCGGTAGAGCGGGCGACACGCGTTCATCCAGTCGCGCTTGTAGGCATCGTCGCCGGTGCCGAAATCGATTGTACCGACATGGTCGCGATCGAACGCGTGTTCGAACATCGCATAGCTCAATAGCGTGCCCGGCGATGCCTTGTCGCTGTCCTCGACGTGCGCCAGCTTGTGGATGTTGGCGACGCCATGATCGGTGGTCCACATCTGCGCCGCGACCGGCCGCCCCTCGATCCGGGCGATGCCGAGCCGCAGCGCGCCCGCTGCGCCTTCCTGCTCGGCGAGCGCGCGGAGGAATTCGGGATGCCCCTCTTCGGGTTTCCAGCTTTGCGCATAGACCTCCTCATAGGCGGCCCAGGCGTCGGCGTCGAAGCGGTCGAACAGCTCGAGCGTGACGATGTTCTTCTTGGCCTTGCGCTTCACCGTGCTCTTGAGCGCGCCGGGGCGCTCTGCCCAATAGGTCGCGAAATCCATGCCGTCGGTATCGAGCGTGTGGTTGAGCGTCTTGACCTTGGAAAACACGCGCCAGCCCGCGCGGCGAAAGCTCGTCTCGACCAGCGCGCGATCGCTTTCGGGAAGCGGTTCGAGCACGATACTGGCGGCCTTGTCGCGCAGGCGCTGCGCCGCGGCGGTCAGCAATTTCAGCTTGGTTTCGTCTGAAGGTGCACCGGTAAATATCGGACGAAAAGAGAAACTGTACCAGTTCGACAGGCTGACCAGTGCTTCGTCGTCCTGGTGCGCCAGAACCAGCCAGCAGTCTGAATGCTCGCTGCGCGTGCGAACCGCCAGGACGCGCGAATGCGGCGCGCAGTGGCGGTGGATCAGTCGGAACCAGTCGAGCCGGTCGAACAGTGAAGCCTGGCGATCACGACCCAGCGCGCGCGCCGAATTTTCGGCGATGCGGTCGAGCTTGACGTGATATTCACCCTTGACCCACATACATTCCCGTCCGTTCGCGCTGTGCGAGCCTGCGATCCTATCATTATGCGGAAAAGCTGTGACCGAAACGCTAACCATCGCACCGCAGACGATTGACTGCCTCATGCAGCGCGGCGCGGCAAGTGCGATCGCGCTTGAAACGCCGCGCGAAACGCTTGAATTTGCAGCAATCGAGGACCGCGTGGCGGCGATGGCTTCGGTCCTGCGCGGGCACGGCCTTGTCCCCGGCGATCGGGTCGCGACCTGGCTCGCCAAGACGTCGGAGGCGTGCCTGATGCCGCTCGCCGCGGCGCGTGCGGGGCTGGTCCACGTTCCGGTCAATCCGCTGCTCAAGCGCGCACAGGTCGCGCATATCCTCGCCGACAGCGGCGCGCGGCTGTTGCTGTCGAATGCCGCGCGCCTCGCCACGCTCGATCCCGGCGATGGCGATGCCGCCCGCGTCGATGTCGATGGCTTTGCCAACGCGGTCGCCGCGACCAAGGATCGGATCGCGCAGTCGCCTGCCGCGCCCGACGATATCGCCGCGATCCTCTACACCAGCGGCTCGACGGGAAAGCCCAAGGGCGTCGTGCTGAGCCACGCCAATCTCTGGCTCGGGGCGCAGTCGGTGGCGCATTATCTGAAGCTATCGGCCGATGACCGGACGCTGTGCGTCCTGCCGCTGAGCTTCGATTATGGCCAGAACCAGCTGTTTTCGACCTGGTATGCCGGGGGCGCCTGCATCCCGCTCGACTATCTCACGCCGCGTGACGTCATGAAATCCGTGGCCAGGCGCGCGATCACGACACTCGCCGGCGTGCCGCCTTTGTGGGTCCAGCTCGTCGAACTCGACTGGGCCGACGATGCGGGCCAATCGCTGCGCCGGCTGACCAATTCGGGCGGCGCGCTGACGCGGCCGCTGGTGCGGCGGTTGCGCGCGCTGTTTCCCGATGCCGACCTCTATCCGATGTACGGCCTGACCGAGGCGTTCCGCTCGACCTATCTCGACCCCGCGCTCGTCGCCGCGCATCCCGAATTCGATGGGGCGCGCGATTCCCTTTGCCGAAATCCTCGTCGTGCGGCCCGACGGTTCCCCGACCGAGGCCGACGAACCGGGCGAGCTCGTCCATTGCGGCCCGCTCGTCGCGCAGGGATACTGGCGCGATCCGGCGCGCACGGCTCAGCGGTTCAAGCCCGCGCCGGCGCATTCGGCCTATGGCGGCTCTGCGGTCTGGTCGGGCGACAGCGTCCGGCGCGATGCCGACGGCCTGCTCTATTTCGTCGGCCGCGACGACGCGATGATCAAGTCGGCGGGCAACCGCATCAGCCCGAGCGAGATCGAGGACGCGGCGGTCGAGTGCGACGGCGTCGCCGAAGCGGTCGCGCTCGGCGTCAAGGACGACCGGCTTGGCGAGGCGATCGTCCTGATCGTCCGCGGGCGTGGCGATGACGACAGCGCTACGCGCGCATCTGCGCGCCGAACTGCCCAACTTCATGCAGCCCGCCCGGATCGTCTGGCGCGATGCACTGCCGCGCAATCCCAATGGCAAGCTCGACCGGGTGGCGCTGGCGAACGAAATCGCGCAGGAGGTGACGTCATGAAGCCAATCGGCCCGATCCCGCCCTATTTCGCCGCCGACAGCGACGGTATGCTGCTGATCGGCGGGCGCCGCGCCGACGATCTCGTGGCCGAAGCGGGCGACACGCCGCTGTTCGTTTACGACATGGATATCGTGCGCCAGCGCGGCACAGCGCCTGCGCGCGGCGATGCCCGAGGCATTGGCGCTGCATTTCGCGATCAAGGCCAACCCCTGGGCACCCGTGCTGGCGGCGATGGCGCCGCTGGTCGACGGGTTCGACGTTGCCTCGCAGGGGGAGATGGACCGCGCGCTCGCGGCGGGCATGACGCCCGATGCGATCAGCTTTGCCGGCCCCGGCAAGCGCGACCGCGAGCTCAAGGCTGCGATTCGTGGCGGGGGTCACGCTCAACGCCGAGTCCGAGGGCGAGGTGTCGCGGGCGCTGGCGATCGGGCGCGACCTCGCCATCGCGCCGCGCATCGCGATCCGCGTCAATCCCAGTTTCGACCTCAAGGGGTCTGGGATGAAGATGGGCGGCGGGGCCAAGCCGTTCGGGGTCGATGCCGACCGCGTTCCCGCATTGGTCGAGGCCGTGATCAAGGGTGGCGGCGACTGGCGCGGCTTTCACATATTCGCCGGATCGCAGTCGCTCGACGCCGATGCGATCATCGATGCGCAGGCGCAGACGATCGCGCTTGCCGCAGCGTTGGCGGAGGAGATCGGCAGCGCGCCGCGTCACGTCAACATCGGCGGCGGGCTGGGCATTCCCTATTTCTCGGGCGACGCCTCGCTAGACGTAGAATCGATTGGAGCTGTACTTTCCAAGCAGTTGAAGGAACTGCCGAATATTCTGAACGAGACGCAGTTCGCGATGGAGCTCGGGCGCTGGTTTGTCGCCGAAGCGGGGGTCTATCTGACACGCGTCGTCGACCGCAAAGACAGCCACGGCCAGACCTTCCTCGTCTGCGACGGCGGGCTGCATCACCAACTCGCCGCGTCGGGCAATTTCGGCACGGTGATCCGGCGCAATTATCCCATCGCGGTCGCCAATCGCTTCCTCGCCGATGCGGGCGAAACGGTGTCGGTCGTCGGACCGTTGTGCACCCCGCTCGATCGGCTCGGCGACCAGGTCGCGTTGCCGCACGCCGAACCGGGCGACCTGATCGCGGTGTTCCTCGCCGGCGCTTATGGCCGCTCGGCCAGCCCGACCGCCTTCCTCGGCCATCCCGAACCGCTCGAGGTGCTTGTTAACGCTTGATCTTGTCCGCGTCCCGCCGCGGGGCAGGCGATACTTCACTAACGCAATATTCACCCTTTTGCGCCAAAAGAAGCGCAATGACGTCATCGACGCACGGGTTTCGCACGCCGCGAAGCCCGCGTTTCGGCACAAGGAATTTGCTATGCGGAAAGCCAATATCGCCCGTTTGATCGCTGCGAGCAGCGTCACGGCGCTCGCTGTGAGCGGTTGCGCATCGGGAGTCGCGACGGCGCCCGAACTGCCGCCCGCATCGTTCGTCCAGCAGCAGCAGGGGCCGAGCGAGGAATATATCATCGGCCCGCTCGACCAGCTGACGATCTTCGTCTGGCGCAATCCCGAACTCGGCGCCAAGGTCCAGGTGCGCCCCGATGGCCGCATCACGACGCCGCTGATCACCGACCTGCCCGCGGTCGGCAAGACGCCCGCGCAGCTCGGCGACGACATCAAGCTGCGGCTGAGCGAATTCATCAACGATCCGATCGTCAGCGTCATCGTCAACGATTTCGCGGGCACCTATTCGCAGCAGGTGCGCATCGTCGGGGCGACCGAAAAGCCCGCGTCGCTGTCGTTCCGCGCGAACATGACGCTGCTCGACGCGATGATCGCGGTCGGTGGGCTCAGCGAATATGCCGCCGCCAACAAGGCGCGGCTGATCCGCTACAACGGCGACGACCGGCGAGCAGAAGGAATATGCCATCCGCATCGGCGACCTGCTCAAGCGCGGCGACAGCACCGCCAACGTCCGGCTCCAGCCGGGCGACGTCATCATCATTCCCGAAAGCTTCTTCTAAAGCGCCTGCGCGCGCCAGCCAGAGACCCAGTTTATGGACAGTCTTTACGACGAGATCAGGGTTGCACTGCATGCCATCTGGCTGCGCCGCTGGCTTGCGCTCGCGGTCGCGTGGATCATCTGCATCCTCGGCTGGCTGGTCGTCGCGCTGATCCCCAACACCTACCAGTCGACCGCCAAGGTGCTCGTCAACGTCAACCAGGTCGTCTCCGACCAGGTATCGGGGACGCAGGTCGATACGCGCCGCCAGATCGACGAAGTCCGCCAGACGCTGACCAGCGTTGCCGCGCTTGAAAAGGTCGTCGTCGCCACCGGCATCGTCGCGCCTGGCGCGTCGGACAAGGCGCGGCTGTCGGCCGCCAGCGCGCTGCAGAAAAAAATCGTCGTCCTCGCCAGCCAGGACAACGTCTTCCAGGTTACCGACAGCGTCTCGCTGTCGGACAAGAGCGATGCCGAGAACGCACGCCTCGCGCCGCAGGTGCTGACCGAGCTGATCGCCGTTGCGCGCGACCAGCGTTCGGCGGGCGGGCGTTTGAATGCGCGCCAGAGCATCGAATTCCTCAATGCCCAGCTCGAATTGCGCGGCAAGGAGCTGCAGGACGCCGAACAGCGCCGCGTTGCGTTCGAAACCAACAATGTCGGCATGATGCCCGGCATCGGCTCGGCCAGCCAGCGGATGGAATCGGCGCGCGCCGAGATCAACCAGATCGAATCGCAGCTCGTCTCGGCGCGCAGCTCGCTCGCCGCGCTCAATGGCCAGCTCGCCAGCACGCCGGCGACGGTGGCTGGCGGCATCGGCGCGGTCGGTGGCAGCGTCGCGCGCCAGCAGCTCGCCGCGGCGCAATCCGACCTTGCCAGCATGAAGGCGCGCGGCCTGACCGATTCGCATCCCGACGTCATCGCCACGCGCGCCCAGGTCGAGGCCTTGCGCGCCCAGGCGGCCCGCGAAGGGCCAGCCGGCGCATCGGGGCAGATCACCAATCCGGCTTACGGTTCGCTCCAGGCGATGCGCGCCGAGCGCCAGGCGACGGTCACCGCGCTCGAATCGCGCAAGGCGCAGCTTCAGGGCGATGTTACCGCGATGCTGTCGCAGCGCATCCAGGAACCCGAGGTTGCCGCCGAATACGACCGGATCAACCGCGACTATACGGTGATGAAGGAACAGTACGACCAGCTCGCGGCGCAGCTCGAACAGGCGCGTCTGCGCGGCGATCTCGAGGTCGAGACCGATGCCGTCAGCATCGCCGTGATCGACCCGCCGTCGCAGCCGCGCGCGCCGGTCAGTCCCAACCGCCCGCTGCTGCTCGCCGGCATCCTGATCGTCGGCCTGGTCGGCGGCGCGGGTGCCGCGTTCGCCCAGGGCCAGATCCAGACGAGCTATCCGACCGCCAGCCGGCTCGAACGCGCCAGCGGCCTGCCCGTCATCGGCTCGATCACCGAATTGCTGACCGCACCGCTGGTCGCGGAGCGCAAGCGCAAGATGAAATGGCTCGCCGGCGGCTCGGCGGGACTCGTCGGTCTGTTCGTCATCCTGATGATCGTCGAGTTCGTCCAGCGCGGCATGGTCGCGTGAGCGGGGAGAAAGACATGAACAAGCCGACCCCGATCAAGAAGCGCGCGTCCTTGCTCGAACGGGCTGCCGATGCGTTCGATTTCAACGCGCTGTTGCGCCGCGATCCCGATGCGCCGGCTGCACCTGTCGATCCCGACTCCCGCGGTCGCGGCGCCAGCCACGCCGCAACCGCGCGTCGAACGGCGCGGTCGCCGGGCGGGTGAGGTCGCGCCGTCGCGCCCCGTGGTCAACGCTCCGCGCCAGAACGTCGATCGCGAAGGCCTCGCCGAAGCGGGGATGATCGTCCCCGGCGGACCGGTCAGCGGCCTCGCCGAGGAATTTCGCATCGTCAAACGCCGGCTGATGCGCGAGATCAAGGCGCTCGAGGACGCTGCCGCCGCGAACCCCGGGCGCGAGGGGCTGGCCCGCCGCGTGCTGATCGCCTCGGCCAACCCGCACGAGGGCAAGACCTTCTGCGCGATCAATCTCGCAATGTCGCTGGCGATGGAACAGGATCACGAGGTCCTGCTCGTCGATGCCGATTTCGCCAAGCCGTCGATCCTCGCCGCGCTCGGCCTGTCGGCCAGCCGCGGTTTCATGGATGCGCTGGCCGATCCGTCGATGGACGTCGCCACCGCGATCATCCCGACCGATATCGTCGGCCTGTCGGTCCTGTCGGCGGGAACGCAGACGACCAAGGACAGCGAATACCTCGCCTCGGCACGCACCGAGACGGTGCTTGCCCGGCTGACCGAGCAGGCGCCGCGCCGGATCGTCATCTTCGATTCGCCGCCGGTGCTGGCGGCATCGCCCGCGCTCGTCCTCGCCGCGCATGTCGGCCAGGCGCTGATGGTCGTGCGCGCCGACGAGACCAAGGAAGGCGCGCTCAAGGACGCGATCGGCCTGATGACCGCGTGCGAGAATATCCAGCTGCTGCTCAACGGGGTGAAATTCTCCCCCGGCGGCCGCCGCTTCGGCACCTATTATGGTCAGGGGGAATGACATGACCTTTCGGACGAACCGCAATCTCCTGCGGCCGTGCATGGCATTTGGCGCGGCGCTGTACGCGCTGCTGATGCCGCTTGCAGCCCACGCGCAGATGCTCGGCGACGAATCTGCCGATGCATCCTCCGACCGTACGGACACGACCGCCGCCGACGATTCCGCGCCGGCCCGCGACCGTTCGGGGCCACGCGTCGAGGTCATCCCCTATGTCGAACTCGAACAGGTGCTGACCGCCGATCTCAACGGCAATGGCGATACGGTAACCTATACCAGCGTCGCCGCTGGCGTTGCCGCGCGCGTTTCGACGCGCCGCGCCGAGGCGCAGGCCGATGTCCGCTATGAGCGCCGCATCGCCTGGCAAAAGGATGTCGGCGACCAGAACGTCGTCAGCGGCCTGGCGCGTGCACGAGTCGACCTCGTTCCCAACCGCGTCAGCGTCGAAGGCGGCGCGCTCGCCACTCGCGCGCGGCGCGATATCGGCGGATCGGCACCCGGCCTGTATGTCGGCGACACGTCGAACACGGTCGATGTCTATTCGGTCTATGCCGGACCCAACGTATCGGTCCCGGTCGGCGAGGCAACGCTGAGCGCGGCCTATCGCATCGGTTATAACCGCGTCGAGAATTCGAACGACACCGTCACCGTCGGCGGCCTGAGCGGCGACCTCTACGACGATTCGACCAACCAGGTCGCCAGCGCGACGATCGGCGTCCAGCCGGGCGTGCTGCCCGTCGGCGTGGCGCTCGGTGTCGGCTACGAGCGCGAGGATGTCAGCCTGCTCGACCAGCGCTATGAGCGCAAATGGGCGCGTGTCGATGTGACCGTGCCCGTATCGCCCACTTTGCAGGCGGTCGGCGGGGTCGGTTACGAGGATGCCCAGGCGAGCCAGCGCGAAGTGCTGCGCGATGGCCTCGGCAACCCGGTGATCGACAATAACGGCCGCTTCGTCACCGATGCCAGTTCGCCGCGACGGCTCAATTTCGACACCGACGGGCTGATCTATGACGTCGGTGTCCTGTGGCGGCCAAGCCGCCGCACCGCGCTCGAGGCGCATGCAGGGCGGCGCTATGGCGGCTTCTTCTTCGCCGGTTCATACCAGCAACAGATCGATTCGCGCACCAACCTGGCGTTCGGCGCCTATCAGACGTTTTCGAGCTACGGCCGCCGCCTGACCAACGCGCTCGCCGGACTGCCGACGCAGTTCGACACCTATCGCAACCCGCTCGACGGATCGATCGGCAGCTGCGTCTATGGCGCCGATAACCAGGGCGGAGGCGGCTGTTTCGACTCCGCGCTGGCGGGCACGACGAGCGCCAATTTCGTCGCGCGCGGCCTGTCGGGTCAGCTCAGCACGCGCCGAGGCGGTTGGGACTACGGTTTCAGCGTCGGCATCGACCAGCGCCGCTTCAAGGGCCGCGACCTGCTCGGCACGATCGATCTCGAAGGCGTCACCGACGAAAGCTATTTCGCCAGCCTGTCGGCGGGTACCCAGATCGATGCCCGTTCGGGGTTCGATATGGCTGCCTATCTGCGCTATTTCGACAGCGAACTGGGCAATCGCGCGGGTGTCCTCGGCTATGGTGCGACCGCGGCCTATAACCGCCGCTTCAGCCGCGGTCTGTCGGGCGTTGCCGCGCTCGGCCTCTATGGCTCGGATCAGGACAATGGGATCAACGACCTCGTCGCATCCGCCTTGCTCGGCGCGCGGTATAGTTTCTGATAGACGTTTGATTAGATAAGGCTTGGGAGAGACCGAAGCGATGTACGACCAATATTACGGCCTGTCGGGAAAGCCATTCCAGCTGACCCCTGATCCCGCTTTCTATTTCGAGAGCGCGACGCACCGCAAGGCGATGAGCTATCTCGGCTATGGCCTCGCCCAGGGCGAAGGCCTGATCGTCATCACCGGCGAAATCGGTGCGGGCAAATCGACGCTCGTCGCACACCTGATGGACACGATCGACGACCGCCGCCTGACCGCGGCGCAGCTCGTCTCTACGCAGGTCGGGCCCGATGACCTCATCCGCCTCGTCGCGACCAAGTTCGGGATCGACAGCGAGGGCGCCGACAAGGCCGACCTGCTGCGCGATATCGAGGATTTCCTCAATGCCCAGGCACGCGCGGGCAAGCGGACGCTGCTCGTTGTCGACGAAGCGCAGAACCTGCCGCTCGCCGCGCTCGAGGAACTGCGCATGTTCTCCAACTTCCAGCTCGGCAACCAGCCGCTGATGCAGATCTTCCTGCTCGGCCAGCCAGAGTTTCGCGATACCTTCCAGGAATCGCCGAGCCTCGAACAGCTGCGCCAGCGCGTCATCGCGACGCACCATCTCGAACCGATGGAGGCCGACGAGGTCGAACCCTATATCCTCCACCGGCTCGCCAAGGTCGGCTGGGACGGTAATCCGCGCTTTACCGCCGATGCGATGGATGAATTGTACAAGGCCAGCGGCGGTATTCCGCGCCGGCTCAATGTTATTGCCGGACGGGTGATGCTTGCCGGAGCGATCGACGAAGCCAGCCGGATCGACGGCGAGATGGTCCGCGAAGTCGTCAGCGACATGGGTGCCGACGCCGATGCGGCCAAGGCAGGCCGGGAGACCGCCGCCGACCTTCAAGGCGCACAGCCGGCCGCCGCGCCGGTTGAGGCGGACGCGCGTCCGATTGAATTCGCCCCCGCCGCGATGACGCTCGCGGTCGATGGCGACCGCGTCCAGCACGCCCGCGACAGCCGCGTTGCAGCGCTCGAAGCACGGATCGCCGAGCTCGAAGCACAGATCGCGGACCAGGAGGTCGAATTGCGCCGCGCGGTCACGCTGATGATCGACTGGATCGACGAGGGCGATGTAGGACGGGCGACTCGGCGCACGCGCGCGGCTTGACGAAGCGCCCGGCAGCGTTGCAGTCGGGAGACGAAACGCCAGCCAGGGAGGCGGCAGCGATGCGCAACGCGATTTCGGTCGATATCGAGGACTGGTTCCAGGTCGGCGCGTTCGAAACCGTCATCGACCGCAGCAGCTGGGACCGTCGTACGCATCGCGTCGAGGCCAATAGCGATACCGTGCTCGCCCTGTTCGCCGCGGCTGACGTCAAGGCGACATTCTTCATCCTCGGCTGGGTCGCCGAACGCTATCCGTCGCTGATCCGCCGCATTGCCGAGGCGGGACACGAAATCGCCAGCCACGGCTACGATCACGCGCGCGTCTTCACGATGGATGCAAAAACCTTCGCTCAAGACTTGGAAAAGACACGCAAGATTCTCGAAGACACGTCGGGCACGGCGGTTACCGGCTACCGCGCGCCGAGCTTCTCGATCGACCCTCGTACACCTTGGGCGCACCAGGTCCTCGCCGACCAAGGGTACAGTTACTCGTCGAGCGTCGTGCCGATCGCGCACGACCATTATGGCTGGCCAGGCACGCCGCGCTTCGCCTGGCGTCCGGTGGCAGGCAGCGACCTGATCGAGCTGCCGGTGACCACCGCGACCTTCGCCGGGCGCACGCTCGCGGCGGGCGGTGGCGGGTTCTTTCGCCTGCTGCCCTATCGTTTTTCGCGCTGGGCGATCCGCCAGGTCAACGCTGCGGGGCATCCGGCGATCATCTATTTCCACCCGTGGGAGATCGATCCCGACCAGCCGTTCGTAGCCGAGGCCTCGCTCAAGTCGAAGCTTCGCCATTATTCGCGCCTGTCGGCCATGGCGGGCAAGCTCGATCGGTTGATGGCTGAGTTCGATTTCGGGCGGATGGATGCGCTGGTCGCAGACGAACGCGCGGCAATCGGCGCTCGCGCGGCATGAGCCTCGCCGATCCTGCCAGCGTACCCAGCGTCGCGCCGGTGGCGGAGGGGCCTGCGCTCGACGCCTATCTCGCGCAGCATGACGCCACGACGCCATTTCACGAACCGCGCTGGTGCCGCGCGATCGAACAGGGGTGCGGCCATGGCTATCACCTGCTCGGCGCGACCGACAAATCGGGCGCGCTGGTTGGTTATCTGCCGCTGACACATGTCCGATCGCGCCTGTTCGGCGATGCGCTGGTCTCGAGCGCCTTTGCCGTCGGCGGCGGAATCCTTGCCGACGATGAGGCAATCGCCGATGCGCTTGCCGATGCCGCCTGGGCACTCGCTCACCGCCTCGGCGTCGGCTCGGTCGAACTGCGCGGTGGCGCCGCACCAAGGGCCGACTGGGCGCGCGACGATGCGACCTATGCCGGTTTCGTTGGAGACCTCGCCGCCGACGATGCCGCGCAGCTGCTCGCGATCCCGCGCAAACAGCGTGCCGAGGTACGCAAGTCGCTCGACGGGGCGCTCACGGTGAGTAGCGGTGGCGATCGCGAAGAAGGCGCGGCGCATTACGCGGTCTATGCCGAATCGGTGCGCAACCTCGGGACCCCGGTTTTTCCCCGAAAGCTCTTCTCGGCTGTTCTCAAAGCATTCGGTGAAGATGCAGATATCCTTACCATTTGTGACGAAAGCAAGCCCGTCGCTAGCGTCCTCAGCCTGTATCATCGCGGCACCGTCATGCCCTATTGGGGCGGCGGAACCGCTGCTGCCCGGAGTCTGCGTGCCAACGAACGACTCTATTACGAGTTGATGCTCCACGCGCGGCGGTGCGGCTGTTCGCGCTTCGATTTCGGCCGCTCGAAACTCGGCACCGGCGCCTATGCGTACAAGAAGAACTGGGGTTTCGAACCGATCCCGCTAACCTATTATTCGCGCAACGCAGAGGGGCAGGGGCCACGCAGCATCAACCCGCTCGACGCCAAATACCGGCTGCAGGTCGCCGCGTGGAAGAGAATGCCATTGCGACTCGCCAACCGCATCGGCCCATTCATCGCGCGCGGTCTGGGATGACGCGGTCCGCACCCCATTCGACGGCCGCGGCGAGACGCTGTTCCTCGCGCACCGTGTGCCGTTTCCGCCCGACCGCGGCGACAAGATGCGCTCGTTCCATATGCTCAAGGCGCTGGCCGCGCTGGGCCCTGTCCACCTCATCGCCTTTACCGACGATGCGCGCGACGAGGAACTGGCGAACGGGCTTGATCCTTACGTCGCCTCGCGCTTGCTCGTCCGGCGGAATCTGGCGGTGCCGATCGCGGGCGTTCGCGCGCTGGCCGACGGCACGCCCTATTCGCTCGCCAGTTTCGACCATCCGCGCATCGCCGCGCGCGTCACGGCGCTGCTCGACAGCGGCGCGATCGACCGCATCTTCGTGTTTTCGGGGCAGATGGCGCAATTTGTGCCGGTTGCGTGGCTCGCACGGACGATCGTCGATTTCGGCGACGTCGATTCGGCCAAGTTCGGCGATTACGCCGCCGCCTCGAGCCGCTTGTCGCCGATGCGTGCGGTCTACGCGCGCGAGGATCGCGCGCTCGCCCGCTTCGAGGCGCAGATCGCCCGCTATGCCGCGCGCAGCCTGTTCGTCTCTAAGGCCGAGGCCGATCTGTTCCGCGCGCGCTCGGGCCTCGGCGAGGACAAGGTCGTGGCAATCGACAATGGCATCGACCTCGACTTCTATGATCCCGATGCGGCGGTTGCCGAACCCGATATCGCGTCCGACGGACCGCTCATCGTCTTCACCGGCCAGATGGATTATCGGCCCAATATCGAGGCGGTCGAACGCTTTGCCCGCCAAGTGCTGCCGCGCCTCAGGATCAAGGTGCCGGGCGCCCGCTTCGCGATCGTCGGGCGCCATCCTGCGCCGCGCGTCTGCGCGCTCGATCGGCTCGACGGCGTGATCGTCACTGGTGCGGTCGACGATGTGCGCAGCTGGCTCGCCGCCGCCGATGTCGTCGTCGCGCCGTTGCAGATCGCCCGGGGCGTGCAAAACAAGGTGCTCGAGGCGATGGCGATGGCCAAGCCGATTGTCGTCTCGCCCGCCGCCGCGCAAGGGATCGACGCGACCGACGGGATTCATTTCATCGTCGCCGACAGCGCGGGCGCGCAGGCCGACGCGGTCGCCGCGCTGTTCGCCGACCCGCCGCGCGCCTCAGCGCTGGGGCAGGCGGCGCGCGCGCGCGTCGAGGTGCGCTATGCCTGGGACGCGACGCTTGCGCCGCTGGTTGACCTGCTCGAAGCATTGCCACGGCCTGCGGCATGACCGCCGTCTCAATGACCGAAAGCGTGGCACGCGGACGTCACCGCCCCGGCGTGGCGGACCCATGCGATGCTGCTCGGCGCGGCCACGCTCGCGCTGCTGGCGCTCTTCTGGCGCGATGCCGCGCATATGGCCTCGATCTGGTGGACGAGCTCGACCTTCAACCATTGTTTGCTGATCATCCCGATCCTCTATTGGCTGGTGCAGCAGCGTTGGCCCGTGCTGCGGACCATGACGCCGACGGTCTGGCTGGCGGGGCTGCTGCTCGTTGCCGCCGGCTCGATCGCCTGGCTGCTTGGCGAGGCGGGCGGGGTTTCGCTGGCGCGCCACCTCGGTCTGGTGCTGATGCTTCAGGGCGCGGTGGTCACGTTGCTCGGCAGGCAGGTGTCGCGCGCGCTGCTGTTTCCAATCGCCTATGCGCTCTTCCTCGTGCCGTTCGGCGAGGAGTTCGTCCCCGCGCTGCAGACGCTGACCGCCAAGATGGCGATGGTGATGCTCGGCTGGGCGGGCATCCCGGCGCATATCGAGGGCGTTTTCATCACCACGCCGCACGGCTGGTTCCAGGTCGCCGAGGCGTGTTCGGGGGTCAAGTTCGTCATCGCGATGGTCGCGCTCGGCGCGCTCGCGGCGCACCTGCTGTTTCGCCGATGGGGACGCCGGATCGGCTTCATCGCGCTGGCACTCGTCGTGCCGATCCTCGCCAACGGCGTACGCGCGTTCGCGACGATCTGGTATGCCGAGCGTTACGGTGTCGAACATGCCGCAGGCTTCGATCACGTCATCTACGGCTGGGTCTTCTTTGCCGTCGTCATCGCGATCGTGCTCGTCATCGGAACGCGTTTCGCCGACCGCGACGGGACCGAGCGCGTCGAAGCAGCGCCCGCCCCGCCGATACAGCGGGGAAGGGCCGCATGGCCTGTCGCGCTCGCGCTCGTCGCTGATCGCGGCACTGCCGACCGCATGGCTTCGCACTGTCGGCGGGACGCGCGTCCCAGTTGGTCGAAGCCTATGCCGCACCCGCGGTGCCCGGCTGGCAGCGCGTAGAATCCGCCGACGCCGTTCCGTGGCAGCCGCATTTTGCCGGTGCCGACAGCCTGCAGCGCTTCACCTATGCCGATCCACGCGGGCGCCGTGTCGACCTGATCGTCGCGGCCTTCGCGCGCCAGGCCGAAGGGCGAGAGATCGTCGGCTATGGCCGCGGCGCGCTCGACAGCGATCACGATTGGGTCTGGAGCGGACAGGAACGCGTGCTCGGCGACGTGACGGTCGCGCGACTGGTCGCACCGGGAGCAGTGCGCGAGGTTGCCAGCGTCTATCGTGTCGGCGACGCCGTTCTGGCCGACCCGAAGCGCGTCAAGCTGGCGACGCTGGTGGCACGCCTGCTCGGCGGCGACCAGCGCGCGGCGGCGGTGATCGTCTCTGCGCTCGATACGCCGAGCCAAGACGGCGCCGCGACGATCCGCGATTTTCGCGCCGCGACGGGACCCTTCGCGGCACTGGCTGACGCCGCGCTCGAAACCCGCTAGGGGCGGGTCCATGTGCGGCATTGCGGGCATCTTCCATCTCGAGACGGCCAAGCCGGTCGATCCCGTGCGGCTCGCGCGGATGGCGACGCGCATGGCGCATCGCGGCCCCGACGGCGACGGCGTGTGGACCGCTCCCGGTGTCGGGCTGGCGCACGTTCGCCTGTCGGTTATCGACGTCGAAGGCAGCCCGCAGCCGATGGCGAACGCCGACGGCTCGATCGTCATCAGCTACAATGGCGAGGTCTATAATTACCGCGAGCTGCGCGACGACCTGCGCGCACTGGGCCACGAATTCCGCACCGAGGGCGATACCGAAGTGATCATTGCAGCATGGCGGCAATGGGGCCCCGATTGCCTCGCCCGTCTCGACGGCATGTTCGCTTTTGCGATCTATGACGCGGCGCTGCCCGGCCTGTTCCTCGCGCGCGACCGCATGGGGGTCAAACCGCTATATTATGTCGAACTGAGCGACGGCAGCGTCGCCTTTGCGTCCGAACTCAAGGGGCTGATGGCGCATCCGCTATTGCGCGCACGGCCCGATCTCACGGCGATCGACGACTATCTCGCCTTCGGTTACGTTCCCGACGACACGTGCATCGTCGCCGGGGTCAAAAAACTCCCCGCGGGACATTTTCTCCTGCTCCGTCGCGGCCGACCGCTGCCTTCACCGCGCCAGTATTGGGATGTCGATTTCTCGAACCGGACCGATGCCAGCCTCGCCGAATGCGAGGAGGAGCTGGTCGACCTGATGCGCGCCGCGGTAAAATCGCGGATGGTGTCCGACGTACCGCTTGGCGCTTTCCTGTCGGGCGGCGTCGATTCGTCGGCGGTCGTCGCGCTGATGGCCGAGGCAAGCCCGCGCGCGGTCGAAACGTGCACGATCGGCTTTGCCAGCAAGTCGCTCGACGAAAGCGACTACGCGCAGAGGATCGCAACGCGCTACGCGACGAACCACCGCCAGCGCGTCGTCGCCGCCGACGATTTCAGCCTGGTCGATCGCGGTCGCCGACCATTTCGACGAGCCGTTCGCCGACGCCAGCGCGCTGCCGATGCTGCGGCTCAGCGAACTGGCGCGCGAGCGCGTCACCGTCGCGCTGTCGGGCGACGGTGCCGACGAGGCGTTTGCGGGCTATCGCCGGCTCGTTTTCCATGCCCATGAGGAACGCGTCCGCGCGATGATCCCCGCGCCGCTGCGCCGCCATCTCGGCCCGATCGCGCGTGCCTGGCCCAAGGCCGACTGGGCGCCGCGCCCGCTCCGCGCCAAGGCGACGCTGACCGGCCTGTCGCTGTCGGGTGAGGAGGCTTATGCGCGGTCGGTCGGCGTCACTGGGCCCGCAGCGCGCAGCGCGCTGTTCAACGATGCGGCACGGCGCGCTCTGGGCGGTCATGTCGCCGAGGAACGCTATTGGCGCGCGATGCGCGGTGCGCCTGCGCGCGACGGGCTCGACGCGGCGCAATATGCTGACATCAAGATCTGGCTGCCAGGCGACATCCTGACCAAGGTCGACCGGATGAGCATGGCCGCCAGCCTCGAGGCGCGCGAGCCGCTGCTCGACCATCGCCTCGTCGAATTTGCCGCGCGGTTGCCGGGCAAAATGCGCGTGCGTGGCGGGCAGGGCAAATACGTCATGAAAAAGGCGCTCGAGCGCTATCTGCCCAACGACATCCTCTATCGCCCGAAAATGGGCTTCGTCACGCCGATCTCCGACTGGTTTCGCGGCCCGCTGGCCGATGATGCCGAGCAACTGGCAAGCAATTCGGCGCTGGCACGCAGCGACTGGTTCGACGTCCACGAGATCGCCCGCGTCGTCGCCGCGCACCGCAGCGGCCTCAGCGACCACGGGCGGCTGATCTGGCAGCTCGTCATGCTCGACAAGGCGCTGGTGCGCCTGTTCGGGATCTAAGCCTCTGGCCCTCGCCCTTCAGGGGAGCGGGTTCAGGGATAATCCGCCCCCACGAAATACAACCCATCGGGCGGAGCGTTGAGGCCGAGCTGCGTACGGTCGCGCGCTTCGAGGATGGCGCGCATGTCGTCCGGGGTCCATTTGCCCTGGCCGACCAGCGCGAGGCAGCCGACCATCGAACGGACCTGGTGGTGGAGGAAGCTGCGCGCTTCGGCGAACACCGCAATCCGGTCGCCGTCGCGGATCACCTCGAGCCGATCGAGCGTGCGCAGCGGGCTTTGCGCCTGGCAATGCGCCGAACGGAAGGTGGTAAAATCGTGATGGCCGACGAGATGGTTGGCGGCGGCCTGCATCGCGACTTCGTCGAGCGCGGGCACGACACGCCACGCCAGCCCCTGCTGCCAGGTCAGCGGCGCGCGGCGATTGATGATGTCATAGCGATAGCGCCGCCCGAGGCACGAAAAGCGCGCGTGCCAGTCGTCGGCGACGATCTCGCAGGCGATGATCGCGACGGGGGCAGGGCGCAGGTGCGCGTTGATCGCCTCGCCGAGGCGGAACGGCGCGATGCGCGTCTCGATGTCGCAATGCACGCGCATCGCGGTCGCATGGACGCCCGCATCGGTGCGCCCCGCTGCGTGGATGCGGACCTCTTCGCCGACGACGCGCGCGATCGCTTCCTCGATTGCCTGCTGGACGCTTGGGCCGTTGGTCTGCCGCTGCCAGCCGAAGAACGGGCGGCCGTCATATTCGATGGTCAGCGCGAACCGCGGCATCGCTCAGCCTAGTCGCGTGCCGGAAGGCAGGGCGAACCCGCGCAGGAAGGCGTCAATCGGCATGCGCGGTCGTCCCGCGCGCTGGATGCTGGTCGGGCGAAATATGCCGCCGCCGGTTGCGATGCCGAGCCGGTCGTCGATCACCGTTCCCGGCGCTGCGCCGCTCGCCTCGCCATCCTCGGCTTCGGCGGCGTGGACGCGCAGGCGTTCGCCCTCGTGGATGAACCATGCGCCCGGTGCTGGATTGAACGCGTGCACCATGCGAACGAGCTCGGCGGCGTGGAAGGCGAAATCGAGCCGCGCCTCGTCCTTGCTGATCTTGGCGGCATAGGTCGTGCCTTCGATCGGTTGCGGCACGGGCGGGAAGGCATCGATATCGGCAAGGACGCGGACCATCGCATTGGCGCCGATATTGGCGATCTCGGCGGTCAGCTCGCCCGCGGTCTTGGCCAGCACCGGGGTGCGCTCGATCAGGCGGATCGCGCCGGTGTCGAGGCCTTCGTCCATCTGCATGATCGTCACGCCGGTCTCTGCATCGGCGGCAAGGATCGCGCGCTGGACCGGCGCTGCCCCGCGCCAGCGCGGCAGGATCGAGCCATGGACGTTGAGGCAGCCGTAGATCGGCGCTTCGAGGATCGCGGGTGGCAGGATCAGGCCATAAGCGGCGACGACCGCGACATCGAGGTCGAGCGCGGCGAATTCGGCCTGCGCCGCCGACGATCGCAGCGAGTTCGGCGTGCGGACCGCGATGCCCAGTTCCTCGGCGCGCCTCTGGACCGGCGAGTGGGTCAGCTTCTTGCCGCGGTTGGCCGGGCGCGGCGGCTGGCTATAGGCCGCGACGACGTCGTGCCCCGCCGCGACGAGCGCATCGAGGCTCGGTACGGCAAATTCGGGGGTTCCCATGAAGGCGATACGCATGGCGCCGCTTCAACCGCTTGTCGCCTTCTGGCGCAACCCCTAAGTCGTCAGTCATGGCCTCGAAGGAAATCGAAACGCTGACGCAGGCGCTCGCGCGGCTCCCCGGGCTCGGCCCGCGATCGGCGCGGCGCGCGGTGCTCCACCTCGTCAAGAAACGCGAAACCGTGCTCGTGCCGCTGCTCGCCGCGCTGGAGAGCGTTAGCGACAGCCTCGTCACCTGTGTCAACTGCGGCAATGTCGATACGGTGAACCCGTGCGGCATCTGCGCCGATCCGCGCCGCGACGACCGCGCATTGTGCGTCGTCGAGGATGTCGCCGACCTGTGGGCGCTCGACCGTTCGCGCCTGTTTCCCGGGTCGCTACCACGTCTTGGGTGGTCGCCTGTCGGCACTCGAAGGCGTCCGGCCCGAAGACCTGACGATCGATAGCCTCGTCGCGCGCGTTGCCGGCGGCGGCGTCGACGAGGTCGTGCTGGCGATGAACGCGACGCTCGAAGGCCAGACCACCGCGCATTTCATCGCCGAACGGCTTGAGGAGCATCCCGTTCGCGTCACCCGCCTCGCGCACGGCCTGCCGGTCGGCGGCGAACTCGATTATCTCGATGAAGGCACGCTGGCGCAGGCGCTCAGGGCACGGCGGCCGGTCGGCTGATCGCTCGCTCAGCCGCCGCTGAGGATGGTTTCGGTATGCAGTGCGCATTTCCAGTTGCCGCCGCTACGGATCCAGACGCTGCTGTCGGCGCATTTCATGTCCATATCGTCTCCCTTGAACGTGCCGGTCTGATGCACGTGATAGGCGATGATGGCGATCTCGGGAGTTGGCCTCACCACTTCGACATCACTGAAATCGAAGCTGTCGAGCGACCAGCTTCCCTCGTCCATCATTGCGGCGTATTTAACCGGGTCGATGCGGATCGCGCCCATCGGTCCGGTGACGAGGCAGTCGTCGGCGACCAGGGCCGTGGCGGCATCCGTGTCGTAATCGACGAGCGCTTGCCAGAAACGGC
The DNA here is from genome assembly GCA_963800335.1 of uncultured Alphaproteobacteria bacterium. Taxonomy (GTDB): domain Bacteria; phylum Pseudomonadota; class Alphaproteobacteria; order Sphingomonadales; family Sphingomonadaceae; genus Flavisphingopyxis. The sequence goes on from CAWDAN010000007.1 coordinate 180,582, forward strand.
GTTCGATTGCGATGATGGCGTCTTTCGTGTCGGTCATGGCGGTTCCTCCTTGGGCCGATGGACAACGCGAATGGCATGCCGCCTGTTCCATGCGCTTGCGGTTGCGAAAGCCGGGCTACGACCCTAAATACGCCGCCATGGCCATACGCGAGATCATAGAGGTGCCCGACGCTCGGCTGCGCACCATTTCCAAGCCCGTCGAAGTGTTCGATGCGGACTTGAAGACGCTCACAGACGACATGCTCGAAACGATGTACGATGCGATCGGCATCGGCCTTGCCGCGATCCAGGTCGGCGTGCCGCAGCGCATCCTCGTCATCGACCTGCAGGAACCCGATCCCGAGGACGAAGAGGGCAAGCGCGTCATTCGCGATCCCAAGATCTTCATCAATCCGGTATTTTCCGAGCAATCCGAAGAGCATACGCTCTACAATGAAGGATGCCTCTCGGTTCCCGAACAATATGCCGAGGTCTCTCGCCCAGCCGAAGTGACTGTCGACTGGCAGGATCTCGATGGCACGCCTCACAAGGAGCGGATGACCGGCTTCATGGCGACGGTGATCCAGCACGAGATGGACCATCTCGAAGGCATTCTGTTCATCGACCATCTCAGCCGGCTCAAGCGCGACATGGTGCTCAAGAAGCTGACCAAGCTGCGCAAGGCCGCCTGACGGCGCTAGCCGCCGAGCGTTCGCGTCGCGTCAGAGCGCGGCGATGACCTTTTTCATCTTGTCGTGCACCGCTTGCGCCACCGGCTCGAGATCGGCGTTTTCGATCGCCTGCATCGATGCCTTCGGATCGACCGCTGCGACCTCGATCCCTGCGTCGGTGCGCTGGACAATGACGTTGCACGGCAACATCGTGCCGATCTTGTCCTCGGCCTCGAGCGCCTGGTGGGCGAGGCCAGGATTGCATGCGCCGAGGATGCGATAGTCGCGAAAATCGACATCGAGCTTCTGTTTCATCGTCGCGCGAATATCGATGTCGGTCAGGACGCCGAAGCCTTCGTCCTTCAGCGCCGTGGTAACTGCGGCAATGACGTCGTCGAAGGATTGGTCGGTAATCGTCTTGGCAAAATAATAGCTCATCGTGTTTTTCCTGTTCGGTGTGAACGCAGGCTTCAGGCCTTGGCGACCGCCTCGTCGTGCATCATCTCCATCGCCTTCTTGCAGTCCTCGGCGCATTCGCGGCACATCTTCGCACAGCGCCGGCAATGGTCGGTATCGTGCTTGTCGCATTCGGCGGCGCATGCTTCGCACGCCTTGACGCAGACCGCGAGCATCGCGCGGATGACGCCGACATTGCCTGCGGTGCGGCGCGACGCGACGCGATAGGTCGCCTCGCAAATGTCCGAACAGTCCGAACAGCTGCGGATGCATTGCGCCATGTCGCCGTCTTCGGCCGAGCAGGCGTCGGCGCAGCTGTTGCAGATCGCCGCGCAATACATCGCGTGCTTTACCGCGGCGCCGAGCTGCGGGTCTTCGTCCCCATGAACCTGCGGGTGTTCGGAAATCATTTTTTCGATCGACATGGCGCGCTCCTGTGACGGGTTGGTTTTGCCCTATCAGCGTTCGAAGGGCCGCTCGCGTTCCATTGCGGCGTCAGAAAGCCCTTTCCTACGATCGCCCGTTCCGGCTATGTTCCGGCCCATGGATAGCATCGTCATTATCGCCGCACTGATCGCGCTCGCGCTTGGTGCCGTCATCGGCTGGCTGCTCGGCAATCGCGCCGCGGCGGCGGGGAAGCAGACTGCCGACTCGCTGCGTCTGCAACTCGACGGCGTGGCGGCAGAGCGCGACGCGGCGCGTGCAGCGGCCGAGACCAGCCGCGCCGAGGCGGGGCAGGCGAAGGAACAGCTTGCCGCGCTCGCCGCCGATGCGCGCAACCACGAAAAGCAGATCGCGACGCTAATGGAGGCCAAGGAGGCGCTGTCGGCGCAGTTCAGCGAGATCGGCTCGAAGATCCTGGGCGAGGCGCAAAAGGCGTTTCTCGAGCGCGCCGACCAGCGCTTCGAACAGGCCAGCGAAAAGGGCGGCGAGCGTATCGCCAAGCTGCTCGAGCCGGTCAACCAGCGGCTCAAGTCGTATGAGGAACAGGTCGGCAAGGTCGAGCGCGAGCGGACCGAGGCTTACGGATCATTGAAATCGCTCATCGGCGAGATGAAGCAGGGTCAGGAGCGCGTCTCGACCGAGGCCGCGCGGCTGGTCAATTCCCTGCGCAACGCGCCCAAGGCGCGCGGCCGCTGGGGCGAGCAGCAATTGAAGAACGTGCTCGAAAGCTGTGGCCTGTCCGAACATGTCGATTTCGTCACCGAATTGAGCGTCGAGACCGAGGAAGGGCGCCTGCGTCCCGACGCGATCGTTCGTATCCCCGGCGGCAAGTCGCTGGTGATCGACGCCAAGGTGTCCCTGAACGCCTACCAGGACGCGTTCGAGGCCGACGACGACATCGGCAAGCGTGCGGCGCTCAGCGCGCACTGTGCGTCGATGAAGGCGCACGTCAATGCGCTCGGCAACAAGAGCTACCAGAGCCAGTTCGACGACGCGCCCGACTATGTCATCATGTTCGTTCCGGGCGAACATTTCCTCTCGGCGGCGCTCGAACACGATCCGCAATTGTGGGATTTCGCCTTCGACAAGAAGGTGCTGCTCGCCACCCCAACCAACCTCGTCGCGATCGCGCGCACCGTCTCGAGCGTCTGGCGGCAGGAGGGGCTGGCGCGCGAGGCGCAGCTGATCGGACAGCTCGGCAAGGAAATGTACGACCGGCTGGCAACCGCCGCCGAGCATCTCAAGCGCATGGGATCGGGCCTCAGCAGCGCGGTCGGCAACTACAACAAGTTCGTCGGCAGTTTCGAACGCAACGTCCTGTCGACCGGGCGGCGCTTCAAGGAACTCAACGTCGATACCGGCAAGCGCGAGCTCGAAGAAATTTCGGAGCTCGACGCGCTGCCGCGTTATGGCGATGCGATAGCCGAACCGGGCGTCGATGCGGCGGCCAAATAATGGCGGCTGCGGTGCAAACAAAGGTCACACTTTTATGCTGAATCCTGCGACGCGCGTGACCCTGTGCACGATGCTGGCGCTCGGGGCATGTCAGGCCGCACCCGGGGATCAAAACGTCGATCAACCCGCCAACCAGGGGGTGAGCGTCGCGTCGAACGAGGGAGCGACCGGAAATTCCGCGGCACCGTCCAATGCGACCGATCGCGTCGCCGATGCAGCCGCCGACGAACGCGGCGACGCAGCGACGGAAACGTTCGCGCCGTGGCAGTCGACAGCGATTCTGACCGCGAACGGGCTCTCCGCCGCACAGGCCGTTAGGGGTAAGCGAAAAGCCATAGAATTTGGCGCGGCGCGCGCTGCCGCCGAAGCCGCGCTCGTCAGCGGGGCCGACGTCGCGGCGGTCGATCGCGGAACGATGGAAGAATGCGGCGCGGGGCCGATCGACTTTACACGCTACGATGGCGGGCTCGTGCTCCTCTACCAGGACGGCAAGTTTCTCGGCTGGTCGCTCGGCCAAAGCGATGGGCCACGCTGGGCGACGAGCGACGGCGCGCTCGGTATCGGGACCGCGCGATCCTCGCTCGGCGGTGCGCGGATATTCGGGAGCACGCTCGGCGAGGAATTTACCACCAAGGGCATCTCGGGCCTCATCGACAAGGGCCGTGTTACCGACCTATGGGCTGGACTGAACTGCAACTTTCGGTGAGCGGCGCGAAGCGCATTATCGTGCGCCCGCGAAGCTGGTAGGAAGGCAATGCTGCACGAGATGAAAGGTCCCCGTCCATGAGGTCCGCAAACGCGATTTCCCCGCTCGTCCTGCTCGCCGCGCTGGCGACGAGCGGCTGTAACTTCACCGCGACCGACGACGGCACTGCCAACGCAGTCAACGCTGCGGCTGCAAACGAAGCCGCACCCATCGCCAACGAGGCCGGTCCGGTCGCCAATGAGGCCGCGCCAATCGGCAACGAAACCGCCGAGATCGTGCCGCCGCCTGTGGTGGCCGCGCGGGTGATTGCCGAACCGCGCGTGCCCCCGATCGATACCTGTCGCAAGACCGGCAGCTTTCCCGAATTTCGCCAGCGCTTCGAAACCGCCGTTGCAGAGCGCGATTTCGCCTTGCTCGAACCGCTGATCGACTACGATCTCGAAACCGATTTCGGTGGCGGCGGAGGCATGAAGACCTTCGCCGATTACTGGCGCGGCACGTCGTGGAAGACATCGAAACTGTGGGACGAGCTCGACTCGATCATCGCGCTGGGTTGCGGCGGGAACCAGGGTGGCGGTTATTACGCGATGCCGCGCATGTTCGTCGTCGATCTCGGCGGGGTCGATCCGTTCAGCGCGCGCGTCGCGCTCGGCGAGGCGGTGCCGTTGCGCGCCAAGCCATCGGAGGGCGCCGACATCATCGCCTTGCTCGACTGGGCCTTGGTCACCGCGTCCGACACGCAAAAGGCCGTCGATGAACAGCCGCTCTGGACCGAAGTGACCGCTGCCGATGGTACCAAGGGTTTTGTCAAAACCGACCAGCTGCGCAGCCCGATTGACTATCGCGCAGTGTTCCAGCCGCGCAAGAACGGATGGAAAATGACCGCGTTCATCGCCGGCGACTGATCGCGGCGCCTTGCGTGGGTTCGATCAGGTAACGGGGTCGAGGACGATATTGTGGCCGCCGGTGCCCATCAGGATCATCGCGCCGTCGGCGGCGAAGCGGATCGTTACCGGCGCGCCGAGGATCGCAAAGGCTGCCTGTTCCTGCGCCTGGGCGGGTCCGGTGCACGCCATCTTGGTCGCAGCGATCGGCCCCGCCGACAGCCGCGTGCCGTCGGACGAATAGGTCGCCGAGAACCGGTTGCAGCCCGCGCTGCCGGCTCATTCTCGTCCCGTCGAACGCAAGGCTCGTCGCGATCGATCGATCGACGCTCGCGCCATTGATCGAGCGCATTTGCCAGCGCGTTCCGGCAAGGTCTGCCGGAGGCAGCGTTGCGCCGCCGCAACCGGATAAGGTCGCGCCGTCGAGTTCGACAGTGACGTGGTCGGCGTAGCGCTGATCGCTCATCCCGTCGCTGCACGCGCCATGGGTGATATCGACGGTAAGCCGCTTGCCCTCGTAGCGATGGCCGTTGAAGGTCGTGCGCGCTCCGGGATTGGCCTCGGCGACGCGCGTTTCGCCGTAGGAACCGACGTAATTGAGCCGCGTCGGGGTGATCTCGAGCGTCCAGCCCGGCTCGGTCCCGAGCGCGAGATAGGTGTCGCCGTCGCCAGCAGGACCGGTCTCATTCCCGTTCTGCACCGTCATGCACCCCGCCAGGGCGAGCGTTGCCAGCGCGGAAATGGCGAAAGTGCGGATCATGAGTTGGAGCCCCTTGGTAGCTGCGATCAGTCGTCGCGTCGCTGGTTGACAATTTCATAGGCCATTACCGCGGTGGCGACGGCGGCGTTCAGGCTGTCGGCCTTGCCAAGCATCGGCATTTTCACAAGCACGTCACAGGCCGCCTGATAGTCCGCCGGAAGCCCCTGCGCCTCGTTGCCGACGAGAAGGAAGGTCGGCGGTTCGTAGCGCACCGCCTGGTAATCATGATCTGTCTGCAGGCTGGTGCCAAGCAATTGCCCTGGCCCTGTGCGCAGCCAGGCGATGAAGTCGGGCCAGCGCGCCTGGACGATCTGCTGGGTGAAGATCGCGCCCATGCTCGCGCGGACCGCTTCGACGCCGAACGGGTCGGTGCAGTCGTCGATAAGGATCAGCCCACCCGCGCCGACCGCATCGCCGGTGCGCAGGATGGTGCCAAGATTGCCCGGATCACGCAGCGCCTGCGCGACAATCCAGATTTCGGCTGTGTCGCGATCGATCTCTTCGAGCGGGGTCAGCCGGTCGGGATAAACGCCGATCAGCGTCTGCGCATTGTCCTTGCCCGAGAGTTTGGTGAGGATGTCGGGCGTCGTCTCGATCAGCTCGCCGCCGGCATCGGCGATCGCCGCGTCGAGTTCGACGGCGAGCGGGTGATCGATCCCGCCCCGGGCGTAGAACAGCATCGCAGGCAGTGCGCCGGCTTCGCGCGCCTCGGTCAGGATGCGCAGGCCCTCGGCGATGAACAGGCCTTCGCGGCGTCGGTACTTTTTGTCGCGCAAGGACCGTACGCGTTTGACCAGCGGGTTGGAAAAGCCGGTGATCAGGCGATGGCCGCGCGCGTTACGATCGGCCGGGGAGCTATCATCGTACATCATCGTCAATCTTCGCCGAAGCTGTCCTTGACGAGGCCGACGAGCTTCATCAGCGCGACCTCGGCAGCAGCGCGGTCGTCAGCACTCTCGGTATGGATCGTGATGCTGTCGCCCTTGGCGGCGCCGAGCATCATCAGTCCCATGATCGACGTGCCGCCAACACAGGTGCCGTCCTTTTCGACCTCTACATTCACGCTGTCGGGCAAGCGCGCAACGAAGGTCACGAACTTGGCGCTGGCACGGGCGTGGAGCCCGCGATTGTTGGTGATTTCGACTGTCTCGCTCAGTCGGGGCACGGCGTGTGTCCCAACAGTTCGGATGCGACCGAGATATATTTGCGTCCCGCGTCCTTGGCCGCGCAGACCGCTTCGCCAACGCTCATCAGGCGCCGCGCGCCCTCGAGCCGGATCAGCATCGGCAGGTTGACCCCGGCGATGACCTCGACCCGGCCTTCCTGGAGCAGCGAGATGGCAAGATTGGACGGGGTGCCGCCGAACAGGTCGGTCAGGATGATCGCGCCGTCGCCGTCATCGACCTGCGCCACGGCATGCGCGATCTCGCGTCGCCGCCCTTCCATATTGTCGTTGGGCCCGATGCATACCGTCGCGATGCCCTGTTGCGGGCCGACGACATGCTCCATCGCGGTGACGAATTCCTCCGCCAGCCGGCCGTGCGTGACTAAGACCAGTCCAATCATGCGCGTAGGTTCGTCATAAAGGGTCGCTCGGAGGTGTCAGGTGAGAAGAGCCGGCGCGCTCTGCCGTGAGGTCCTTTCGCGGTCCCCCCGGCAGGTCCCGGTGCGAAACCGTGGGCGAAAATCCTGCCTCGCGCAAGTGCGCTGCGACGCGCTCGGCGACGTGGACCGACCGGTGGCGCCCGCCGGTGCAGCCGAACGCCACAGTCGTATAACTTTTACCTGTCTGTTCGTAGCGCGGCAGGATCGTCTCGAGCAGCGCCTCGATCTGCGAAAGGCTGGTCTCATATGCCGGATCGTCGCGAATATAGGCGATTACCGACGCGTCCTGACCGGTCCCCTTGCGCAACGTGTCGTCCCAATGCGGGTTGCGCAGGTAGCGCACGTCGAACACCAGGTCGGCATTGCGCACCATTCCCCGGGCAAAGCCGAAGCTCATGATATTGAGCACCGTTCGCGGACCATCGCCCCGTGCAAAGCGCGAACGGATGTCGGCCTGCAGGTCGTTGGTCGTCAGGTTGGTCGTGTCGATGATATGCTCGGCCCATCGGCGCAGCGGCGCGAGCAATTCGCGCTCTCGGGCAATCCCGTCGCTCGCCGGGCGATCTTCGGCGAGGGGATGGCGGCGGCGCGTTTCCGAATAACGGCGCTCAAGCTCGGCGCCCGCGCAATCGATAAACAGCGTCGAAACCGCGTAATCTTCCTGGTCCTTTAGGCGCTTGATCCGGCGGACAATCGACTCGGCGTCGAAGCCGCGCGTCCGGCTGTCGATGCCGATCGCGACGGGACGGTCGCGCTCGTCGCGCTCGCCGCGCGGCGTACCGAGCAGCCTGTTGAACAGCGACAGGGGAAGGTTGTCGACGACCTCCCAGCCAAGATCCTCGAGCGCGTTGAGCGCAGTCGATTTGCCGGCTCCCGAAAGGCCGGTGACGAGAAGGACGGATTTCGTATCGGGGGCGCGCGCCATCAAGCCATCCTAGCCATCGCAGCCTGCAAGGCCAATGCGACTTTGATCGGCGCCGACGCCTGCCCCGGATCGATACGCAATCGCGGCACGCGGCAGCGTGCAATTTCAATCGTATCGTCTTCGTCGGGCATACGCGGCGGATCGTTATCCAGGGCTACGACGAGGGCTAGAGGGGCGCTTACAGCGTTATCCATCGAAACGATGCCGACCTCCCGAACCTCGATCTTGCCTGCGATTGTTGCGGGCGGCGATACCGATGCCGTGCCATCGTCGCGCGCTGCAACGATGCAGCGATCGTCGCTGACCAGCACCGCGCCGCGATCGATCAGGCGCAGCGCGAGATCGGACTTTCCCGATCCCGAAGACCCGACGATCAGCACGCCCAGGCCGTCGATCGCAACGCAGGTCGCATACACCGTCTCGGGGGCCACGACGGTCATGGCGCCGGCGCGTCGGCTGCGGGCAGGCGAACCTCGAAGCGCGCGCCCGATGCGCCGTCGTCGCGATCGCCAACATTGACCGATCCCTGATGCCCGGCGACGATTGCCTGGACGATCGCGAGGCCAAGGCCGCTGTGACGCGCGAATGTCTCGCCTGCCGGGCGCATGCTGTAAAAGCGATGGAAGATGGCGTCGCGATACTGGGTTTCGACGCCCGGTCCGTCATCCTCGACACGAACGATGACCTCGTCGCCACTGCGCGTCGCCGATACGCGGACCACGCCACCTGGCGGAGAAAAAGACAGCGCATTGTCGATCAGATTGTCGAACACGCGTTCGAGGCGATTGTCGTCGCCCATGACGTCGGTCGATCGCTTGCGCGGCCGGGCATAGGCGATAGGCGTACTGTCGGGGGTGCGGCGTGCTTCGCGCGCGCTCACCATCGCGTCGATCATGCTGCCGATGTCGACGCGCTCGAAATGTGCCCGGCTTAGTTCGGCGTCCATCCGCGACGCTTCGGCGATGTCGGTTACTAGCCGGTCGAGACGGCGACAGTCGTCGCGCGCAACGGCGAGCAGTTGGACGCGGACGGCCGGATCGTCGATCGCTTCGAGCGCCTCGATCGAACTGCGTAGTGACGAGATCGGATTCTTTAGTTCATGCGCGACATCGGCGGCGAAATGTTCGCCGGCGTCGATCCGTTCGCGCAGGCTGCGGGTCATGTCGCTGATCGCCCGCGCCAACAGGCCGATTTCGTCGTTGCGTCCGGGCAGGCGCGGAACCGTGACGTCACGCTCGCGGCCCCAGCGGACCCTGACTGCCGCAGTCATCAGGCGGCGTAGCGGTCGGACGATGGTCCGCGCAAGGAATAGCGAGAGTAGCACCGACATGATCAGCGTGGCGGCGAACAACAGGCCCAGCCACAGCCGTTCGCTGCGCACGGTACGGGTGATGTCGCGTGCGTTGTTGGTGACCAGCAATGTCTTGCCGTTATCGGTCAGCGCCCGTGCCGCGCTGACGAACGGCGTGCGGTCGGGGGCGAGGCGATAGGCCGATACGACGCGGCCCGATATCCGGCTCCGGTCGATTTCGGGCCAGTTCGAAGCCATCGAAACGGGCGGTTCGACAACCGGGGGAGGAACCCTGGTGCCGGTCAATGTATCGACGAAACGGTCCATCGCGCGGGCGATGTCCTTGCGCAGCGGTTCGGTGGCGGGGTCGATAAGGCGGTAGCTGGGCGCTGCCAGCGCGAAGCTGTCGGCGGTCATTGTCCCGTCAGCATCGTAGATTCTCAGCCTGCTGCCGCTGGTACCGGCAAAGTCAGCGATCAATGCATCTTGTTCGGCAGGCGCAGTTCTATCGAGCCCGGCCGCCATCAAGCGTGTTTCGCGCGCGATCTGGTCAAGCCGCGTTTCGACCAGTCGCGAACGGAAGCCTTCGAGGTAGAAAATGCCGCCGGCCAGCAGCGCAAGGACGAAGATGTTGACCGCAAGAATGCGCGCGGTGAGCGACAGCCGCGTCGTCCATCGTAGCGCGAGTTCACGCTCGCGGGGGGCGGTCTCGTAATCAGACATTGAACTTGTAGCCCGCGCCATAGAGGGTTTCGATCGAATCGAATGCGGGGTCGGCCTCGCGGAATTTGCGGCGCAGGCGCTTGATGTGACTGTCGATCGTCCGGTCGTCGACATAGATGTCGTCGCTATAGGCCGCATCGATCAACTGGTTGCGGCTGCGGATGACGCCAGGGCGCTGGGCGAGCGCTTCGAGGACGAGGAATTCGGTGACCGTAAGCGATATCGGGTGACCGTCCCAGCTGACCTCATGGCGTGCCGGATCGATCGTCAAGCGCCCGCGCGCAACCGCAGCGGGCGTGGGCATGTCGCTATTGTCATCGCTCTGCGCGATCAGTTCGACTCGGCGCAGGATCGCCCTGATCCGGGCGATCAGCAGCCGCGGACTGAAGGGCTTAGCGATATAATCATCGGCGCCCATCGCCAAGCCGAGCGCTTCGTCGACTTCGTCGTCCTTTGAGGTCAGGAAGATCACTGGCACCGTGCTGCGCTCACGCAGGCGGCGGAGCAGTTCGAGACCGTCCATGCGCGGCATCTTTATATCGAAGATGGCAATGTCGGGCGGGTCGGCAATCAGGGCGGGCAGGGCGCTCTCGCCATCGCCATAAAGCCGGGTAACGAAGCCCTCGGCCTCGAGATGGAGCTTGAGCGATGTCAGGATGTTTCGATCGTCATCGACCAGCGCGATTCGGGAAGGAGTCGAAGGGGGCGTCATGCGGTGGTGCCGGGCCTCGGAATTGCGCGCCGGACAATCGTTCCGGGTGCGCCGAACTACCCAATTCGAGGGATCGGGGGCAAGCGCCGCAAAATATTGCCTGCGCGCCTTTGACGTTTTCGGGCCAAACCACTAACCAGCGGCCAAGATGAGAGCGAGCGCTCAGGCGGTCGCCCCCCAGTCCGAAATCTTGCAAAAGGGCACGCCCGTTATGACCGCCATCACTTTTCCCGCCGACACGCGCTGCAACCTCGGTACAAACGCGCTGATCGAAGAGGCGGTCGCCAATCACGAGGGAAAGATCGCCAAGCACGGCGCGCTCGTCGTTGAAACCGGCCAACACACCGGCCGGTCGGCAAAGGACAAGTTTACTGTCCGCGATGCCGAAACCGAAAACACGATCTGGTGGGGCAAGACCAACGTCGCGATGACTCCGGAGCACTTCGCCGCGCTTAAGGAAGACTTTTTCGCTGCGGTGGCGAAGCTCGACAAAGCCTATGTCGCCGACCTGTTCGGTGGGTCGCAGGCCGAATATCGCGTCAATGTCCGCGTTATCAACGAACTGGCCTGGCATAACCTGTTCATCCGCACGCTGCTGGTGCGACCGACCGCCGCAGAACTCGACGGCTTCGATCCCGAATTCACCATCATCGACCTGCCGAGCTTTCGCGCCGATCCGGCGCGTCACGGAACCCGCGGCGAGACGGTGATCGCGGTCAACCTCACCGAAAAGCTGATCCTGATCGGCGGCACCAAATATGCCGGCGAGATGAAGAAGTCGGTGTTCGGCATCCTCAACTACCTGCTTCCCCCGCAGGGCGTGATGCCGATGCATTGCTCGGCCAATATCGGCCCCGAAGGCGACACCGCGGTGTTCTTCGGCCTGTCGGGAACGGGCAAGACGACGCTCAGCGCCGACGCTTCGCGCACGCTGATCGGCGATGACGAGCATGGCTGGTCGGACACTGCGGTGTTCAATTTCGAGGGCGGTTGCTACGCCAAGATGATCCGTCTTTCGGCCGAGGCCGAGCCAGAGATCTACGCCACGACCAGGATGCACGGCACGGTGCTGGAGAATGTCGTGATGGACGAAAACGGCGAGCTCGACCTCGACGATTCCAGCCTCGCGGAAAATACCCGCGGGGCCTATCCGCTCGAGTTCATCCCGAATACCTCGGCCGAAAATATGGGGCCGGTGCCGAAGAATATCATCATGCTGACCGCCGATGCTTTCGGCGTCCTGCCGCCGATCGCGCGGCTGACGCCAGACCAGGCGATGTATCACTTCCTGTCGGGTTACACTGCCAAGGTTGCCGGAACCGAAATCGGCGTGACCGAGCCCGAAGCAACCTTCTCGACCTGTTTCGGTGCGCCTTTCATGCCGCGTCACCCCAGCGTTTACGGCAACCTCCTCAAGGAGCGGATCGCCAAGGGCGGCGTCACCTGCTGGCTGGTCAACACCGGCTGGACCGGGGGTAAATACGGTGTCGGCCATCGCATGCCGATCAAGGCGACGCGCGCGCTCCTCAACGCTGCGCTTGACGGCTCGCTGAGCGATGCCGAGTTCCGCAAGGATCCCAATTTCGGCTTCGACGTGCCGGTCAGCGTAAAGGGAGTGGACGATGCGATCCTCGATCCGCGTTCAACCTGGGACGATGCGGAGGAATATGATCGCACCGCGCAGAAGCTCGTGCAGCTGTTCGTCGACAATTTCGCCGATTTCGAAGCGCATGTCGACGAAGGCGTCCGCCGCGCCGCGCCGCAACTGAGCGAAGCGACCAACTGACGCTCGGCGGTCCGGGTTGGAGAACCGCCTGGACATGCCCGACCTTTGGGTATCGCTATTATAGACAAGGCCCGGCGGACTTTCGTCACGCCGGGCCTCGCCGCTCGTTCTTCTTTGCTCTTAATCGGCTTCGCTCAGTCGAGCATGTCGGCAGGCACGCGCCCGCCGTTTTTTTCGAGCTCGCGCATCGTCGCCTTGTGCAGCCAGATATTCATTTCGGCGCTGCCGTCGAGTTCGCCTGTGTAACCGAGTTCGCGTGCCAGCGCCTTGCGGTTGTCGAGGCTCGAATCGATCCCGACGAGCTTCATCAGGTCGACGATCGAACTGCGCCAGTTGAGATCCTGATTGGTGTCGGCGGCCTTGGCTGCAAGGACCTGTTCGACATCGACCGTCTGCGTGGCGGCAGCGCTATCGGTCGTCGCGGCGGGCGAATCTGTAAAGATTCCGCCGGTGCCGGTTTTGGTCGCCTCGTCCTTGTGACCGAAAATGGCATCCTTGATGCTGCTGAAAATACCCATGAAACGTCCCTTCGAATTTCGAAATTGGCCGCGCAACCCGATGTTGCAAGGCGTATCCAAAGGCCAACGTTTCGGGCACGGGAAATATCCGTCCCAGTCAGGTCGCAGGACCTAACGCTTCATGTTGGAGGCGTCAGGCTCGGCGCCATGGCCGGCAATGTTTCGACGATCAGGCAGCCGCCATCGGCACCGACAATGCGGACGCGTGCGCCGATTGCGCTGTCGGGTCCACGCGCGGGCCAGACGCCGTCGGCGACCTTTACGCGGCCGCGTCCGTCGATGATCGGCACGACGACGACGACCTCTTCGCCGATCAGCCGTGCGACGCGGTCATTGAGCATCTCGTCATCGGTATCGACCGGGTTGGCGAGATACCAGCTGCGTCCGGCATAGCCGCTGACCAGCGCGGCGACCGCGAAGACGATCAGCTGCTGCGGCATGTCGATCGGGAGGAGGAACGAGGCAATCCCGGTGACCGCCGCGGCAATTGCAATCCAGATCAGGAACACGCCCGGCGCGAGCATTTCGAGTATCGCCAGCGCGATTGCGGCGATCAACCACCAGCCATAGGCATCGATCGCGCCGATCCAGTCGCCCATCAGCCCTTGTCCCGTGCGACCGGCTGACGCTCACGCGTGATCGGGATCTGCGTTCCCGACGAGCGGTCTTCGCTCGCCGACTTGTCACCGAAGGCATCGCGCGCAAGTTCGCCGATGCCGCCGAGCGTGCCGATCAGCTGCGTCGCTTCGACCGGAAAGAGGATCGTCTTGGCATTCGGTGAAGTCGCAAACTGGCTGATCGCCTTCACGTAATCCTGCGCGATGAAGTAATTGATCGCCGCCGAATTGCCGCCGGCGATCGCATCGGAAACGACCTGGGTTGCCTTGGCTTCGGCTTCGGCCTCGCGTTCGCGCGCCTCGGCGTCGCGGAATGCGGCTTCCCTGCGTCCCTCGGCCTGCAGGATTTGACCCTGCTTCTCGCCCTCGGAGCGCAGGATTTCGGACGCGCGTGCACCCTCGGCGTCGAGGATATTGGCGCGCTTCTCGCGCTCGGCTTTCATCTGCCGCGCCATTGCGTTGACGATGTCCTGTGGCGGGCGGATGTCCTTGATCTCGATCCGCGTGATCTTGACTCCCCAAGGCGTCGTCGCGTCGTCGATCACCGACAACAGCCGCGCGTTGATCTCGTCGCGTTTCGACAGCGTCTCGTCGAGGTCCATCGAACCCATCACGGTGCGCAAATTGGTCGTCGTCAGGTTCATGATCGCATTGTACAGGTCCGAAACCTCATACGCCGCCTTGGCGGCATCGAGGACCTGGAAGAAGACGACCCCGTCGGTCGAGATCATCGCATTGTCCTTGGTGATGATCTCCTGCCCGGGGATATCGAGGACCTGCTCCATCATGTTGACCTTGCGCCCGACGCCGTAGAAAAACGCCGGGAAGAAGTTGAAGCCGGGGCGCGCAACGGTCGTGAAACGCCCGAAATATTCGATCGTGTACTGATAGCCCTGGCGGACGATCTTGATGCTCATCATCAGATAGATGAGCGCCGCCAGCACTGCTGCAATTCCTAAAATCGTACCCATGACTGTTCCCCAATCCCTTCGCTTTCGCGCATTATGCGGGTAACGTGCCATGCTTCCAAGGAGAATCGGATTGGCAATCGAGGCATTGTCCGCACTTGCGCCCGCGTCGGTGCTCTACGTTCCGGCGCACAAGCCGCGCGCAATCGGAAAGGCACGCGGATCTGCCGCAGACATGATCGTCCTCGACCTTGAGGACGCGGTGCCCGCTGCCGACAAGGACGCGGCGCGCATTGCGGTGACGCGGGCGCTGGCCGAAGGGTTCGGCGCGATCGCAGTCGCGGTGCGGATCAATCACGGCGAGGCGATGGTCGGCGACCTGCGCGCGCTCGACGCGACACCGCCCGATTACATCGTCGTTCCAAAGGTCGACCGCCTCGCCGATTTGCCCGAAAAGGCGTCCGCGCCGCTGCTGGCAATGATCGAAACGCCGCTTGGCGTTCTCGACGCGCGTGCGATTGCAGATGATTCCCGCGTGGTCGGCCTGATCGCTGGGCTCAATGACCTCGCGCACGAACTGCATTTGCCTGGCGGCATAGACCGCGAAGCAATGTCGCTGTCGCTGCAGGCAATCGTGCTCGTCGCGCGGGCGAGCGGCGTCTGGTGTTTCGACGGGGTGTGCAACGCAATCGACGACGAAGACGCCTTCGCTGCCGAGGCACGCGCGGGCCATCGCCTCGGATTCGATGGCAAGACTTTGATCCACCCGGCGCAGATCGCGCCGTGCAACGCGGCGTGGGCACCTGACCCCGCCGCGGTCGAGGAAGCCCGCCGGATCGTCGCGCTCGATGGCGAGGGCGCGCAACGGTTCGAAGGCCGGATGATAGAGGCCATGCATGTCGCAGCAGCGTTCCGGACGATCGCCCGTGCCGACTTGAATGCGCGCCGCGCTTGCGCCACTAGCGAGCGATGAACAGATACCTGACCGGGCCAGCATTTTGCGCCCTTTTCGCCCTCGTCCAGCCTCATGCCGTTGCGGCAAAGAACCCGGTCACGCCAAGCCCGGTCAGCGAAGCCGAGCTGCGCGAATCGATCGCAGTGCTGGCGAGCGACGATTTCGGTGGACGCGAGCCCGGCACGCCGGGCGAGACCAGGACTATCGCCTATATCGCCGAGGAGTTTTCGAAAGCCGGCCTCGTGGGCGGCGTGGACGCGGCGGCGGGATGGCTTGCTCCGGTCGAACTCGTCGAGACCGGTCCGGGGGCGAGTGCGTTTTCGTTGGTCTCGCCCGACGGAAAGCCACGGCTGATTGACGGCAAGGCGTTAATGACCAGGGATGACGGGATCGCGTTCTACAGCGCCGCGCCGTCTCGCGGGGTCGGGTTCGACGGCATCGTCGAGTTGGGGTCGGGTGACGAACCGGCAACCGATATGGCTGGCAAGCTTGTTATTCTGGCAGCCGGCGACGATTTGCGCGCAACGATGGCCGAAGTGACCAGGCTGGCGGAACGCAACCCGGCCGCCGTGCTCATCGCCGTCGGCGACCAGGCGGCGTTCGATCGCTCGACGCGCTGGGTCGGGCGCTCGCGCACTACTCTCGCCAGCCAGCCCGAAGAGGGGAAGGACGCGATAACCGGATTTGTCACCGGCGACGCGCTGAAGGCGATCAAACAGGCGATCGGACGCGATACCCGCGGCGCCTTTGTGCAGGCCAGCGGGACGATCGCGACGCGCAACACGGTGCGCGATTATACGAGCTACAACGTCATAGCCAAGCTGCCGGGCAGCGACCCCGCGTCGGGCGCGGTCATGTTCACCGGCCATTGGGACCATCTCGGGACCTGTCGCCCCGAGGGCGCGCCCGACCGGATCTGCAACGGCGCGGTCGATAATGCGAGCGGAATCGCGGTGATGATCGCGGTGGCCAAGCGGCTGGCACAAATGGGGCCGTTCGATCGCGACATCTATTTCGTTGCGACGACGGCGGAAGAAAAGGGCCTGCTCGGCGCCTATGCGTTGGCGGAGAAATCTCCCGTACCGCTCGACCGCATCTCCGTAGCATTGAATGTCGATACGATCGCGATCGCGCCGCGCGACGCTAAGGTGGCGATCATTGGACGCGGCAAGACCGATCTGGACCCCGCGATCGAACATGTCGCACATGCGCTCGGACGCTCGATCGACAAAAGCGACGAGGCCAATGCGTTCATTCGGCGGCAGGACGGTTGGGCCCTTGCGCAAAAGGGTGTTCCCGCGCTGATGGTCGGCGGCTCGTTTTCGGACATGAAACTGCTCGAAGCTTTCCTGTCGGGAGATTATCACGGCCCAGACGATGAGTTGACCGACGCCACGCCGCTCGGCGGCGCGGCCGAAGATGCCGACCTGCATGTCGCACTGGGCGCCTATTTTGCCGATACCTCGACCTATCGGGCAAAGCCGAAGGACTAGCCATCGCAGCGCTCCCCTAGCGCGCGAGGCCCTTACTGGTTACATGGGCCGCCACCAGACCGCCCACCGGGCGACGGCTAGCTAGAACAGGACGAAACCGTGGCGCATATCGACATTCCCCTTGGCCTGACCTTCGACGACGTGCTGCTCCAGCCGCGCGAATCGGACATGTTGCCAAGCGAAGCCGACCTGTCGACCCAGCTGACGCGCGACATCCGGCTTAATCTACCGATCCTGTCGGCGGCAATGGACACCGTGACAGAGGCCGACATGGCGATCGTCATGGCGCAGCTTGGCGGTATCGGTGTGCTCCACCGGAACCTCAGCGAAGAAGACCAGGCAGCCGCTGTCGCGCTCGTCAAACGTTTCGAATCGGGTATGGTCGTCAATCCGATCACGATCACGCCCGATGCGCCGCTGTCGCAGGCGCAGGCGCTGATGGCGACCAACAGGATTTCGGGCATTCCGGTGGTCGAAGCCTCGGGCAAGCTCGTCGGCATACTGACCCACCGCGACGTCCGCTTTGCCGAGAATCCGCGCCAACCGGTGCGCGAGCTGATGACCAGCGAAAATCTTGCGACGGTCAAGCCGGGCGCGGGCCAGGACGAGGTCCGCCGCATCATCCATAACCGCCGGATCGAGAAACTGCTCGTCGTCGACGACGATTTCCGCTGCGTCGGCCTGATCACCGTCAAGGACATGGACAAGGCGGTCAGCTATCCCAATGCGACCAAGGACGAGGCAGGGCGTCTCCGTGTTGCGGCTGCCACGACCGTCGGAGACAAGGGTTTTGCCCGCGCCGAAATGCTGATCGATGCGGGCTGCGACGTCATCGTCGTCGATACCGCACACGGCCATAACCGCAGCGTCGGTGAGGCGGTTGCGCGGATCAAGGCGCTGTCGAGCGCAGTGCAGGTCATCGCCGGCAACGTCGCCACCGCCGATGCGACGCGTGCGCTGATCGATGCCGGCGCCGATGCGGTCAAGGTCGGTATCGGACCGGGTTCGATCTGCACGACGCGCGTTGTCGCGGGCGTCGGCGTGCCTCAGCTCACCGCGATCCTCGATGCCGCATCGGTGGCGAGCGACGCAGGCGTGCCGATCATCGCCGATGGCGGCCTGCGCACCTCGGGCGACATCGCCAAGGCGCTTGCCGCCGGCGCATCGGCGGTGATGGTCGGTTCGTTGCTCGCCGGGACCGCAGAGGCCCCGGGCGAAACGTTCATCTACCAGGGGCGCAGCTACAAGAGCTATCGCGGCATGGGATCGGTCGGCGCAATGGCGCGCGGATCGGCCGATCGCTATTTCCAGCAGGACATTACCGACCAGCTCAAGCTCGTTCCCGAAGGGATCGAGGGCCAGGTGCCGTACAAGGGCACCGCGCGCGACGTCGTCCATCAACTTGCCGGCGGCGTGAAGGCGGCAATGGGCTATACCGGCTCGCGCACGCTCCGCAATCTCAAGGAGCGCGCGCGCTTCGTTCGGATCACCAACGCGGGCCTGCAGGAAAGCCACGTCCACGACGTGTCGATCACGCGCGAAGCACCGAACTATCCGACGCGCTGATGATCTTTTTTGCGATAAATGGGCCAGCAAGCAGTCCCTTCGCGCGGCACCGGCCCGCGCCGTCTCCCGACCTCCCATAGTATATCCTGATCGGGTGGTCGGGAGGGGCGCGGGCCGGTGCCGACTTCGCCGGCAGGCGAAACTCATGACCCCGCAGGCACGCGTTCAGGCGGCGATCGAAATCCTCGACGAGGTCGTCACTGCCGCGCGCGGCAATGGCGCCGCTGCCGACACGATCGTCGCGCGCTATTTCAAGGCGCGGCGCTATGCCGGGTCGAAGGACCGGCGCGGCGTTCGCGACCTGGTCTATCGCGCGATCCGCACCTTCGGCGAACCGCCGGCTACGGGCCGCGCGGCGATGATCGGCCTCGCAAAGGACGACGCCGATATTGCTGGCAAGTTTCGGTGCGAGCGGCCATGCCCCGCCAGCGATCGGAGACAGCGAGATCGCAACAGAGCCCGCTCTCGTTCCCGCCTGGCTACGCAAGCGACTGCCCAAATGGCTCGACGACGCCGAACTCGCGGCGCTGCTAGATCGCGCGCCACTCGATCTAAGGGTCAATCGCCTCAAGAGCGACGTCGCCACGGTCCGCGAGGCGTTTCCCGAGGCCGAACCGATCGCGGGCCTCGCCGACGGCCTGCGCCTCCCGCACGGCACGCGCGTCGATGACCGCGCGGCGTATCTCGACGGGCTGGTCGAGATCCAGGACGCCGGCAGCCAGCTGATCGTCGAAGCCTGCGCCGCAAAGCCCGGCGAGACCGTCGTCGACCTGTGCGCCGGTGCTGGCGGCAAGACGCTCGCGCTCGCCGCAGCGATGAACGGCGAAGGCCGGTTGATCGCCTGCGATGCGATCCGTTCGCGCTTCGCCCCCTTGCCCGACCGCGCGACGCGCGCGGGTGCAGTCGTCGAAACCCGCTTGCTCGACATGAACCGCGAGCACGAGGCGCTCGCCGATCTCCTCGGCACCGTCGATCTCGTTCTCGTCGATGCGCCGTGTTCGGGGACAGGGACATGGCGGCGCAATCCAGAATCGCGCTGGCGGATTACGCCCGCAATGATCCGCGCCCTTGCGGGCGAACAGGCGCGTCTGCTCGATATTGCCGCATCTTTGGTCAGGCCCGGAGGACGGATCGTCTATGCCGTCTGTTCGCTCGTTGAAGAGGAAGGACCCGACCGCGTCGATACCTTCCTCAGCCGCCATTCAGGCTGGTCGCGCGACGATGCCGGATCGGCCGGCCGTCCGGCGGGGTCGGGCAGGGTGCTGAGCCCCGCGCATGACGGTTGCGACGGATTCTTTTTCGCCGCATTGAAGGCGAATGACGCGTCCGCTTGATTTGACCTGGGAGACAATAATGCGTTTCACCCCCGCCGCTTTCGGTGCTGCCCTGATCCTCGCGACGGTGTCGACCGCATCGCTTGGCGCGCCGCCGGCCGAGCCGATCAAGCCGGGTTCGATCGTCGCTTGCCGAGGCCGGCCACGCCGCACTCGTCGCGGGCCGGACAGACGAGGCAAATGATCTCTATGTCAGCGCGCTGGCGGTCGATCCGCGTAACGCTGATGCCTATGTCGCCTTGGGTCAGATTGCCGAAGCGGAAAATCTCAACGGGACCGCGATCCGTTACTATCGCGACGCACTGGCGCTTTCCCCCGACAATCGCGACGCGATTGCCGGCGAGGGAGCGGCGCTGGCGGAGAAAGGCGCGATCGAACGCGCACGCGAACTCGCTCGCCAGGCTCAAGAAGCTGTGCCGCACCGCCTGTCCGCAGGTCGCCGCGCTCGAGCGTGCGATTGCCGCTGGACCTCGTCCCGAAACCGTCGCCGCCAAACCTGCGGGCGACGAACAGAAAAACTGATCAGCCCGCCTCGACCGCGCGGGCAATGGCGATGAATTCCGCGATCGTCAGCGTCTCGGCGCGGCGATCGCCGGCAATGTCCGCCGCTGCCAGCGCCTCTATACCGCCGGGCAGGGCCTTCATCGCCTGACGCAACATCTTGCGGCGTTGGCCAAATGCCGCCGCAGTGACACGCGCCATCGTCTTGGGGTGAATTCCGACCGGTGCTTCGCCAGGTTCGATCAGCACGACCGCAGACATCACCTTGGGGGGCGGGGTGAAGGCCGATCGATGGACCGGCAGCGCGATCCTGGCGGTGCTGCGCCACTGGGCAAGGACCGAGAGCCGCCCATAGCTTTTCGATCCCGGCGCGGCGCAGATGCGGAGCGCGACCTCGCGCTGGAACATCAATGCCATCGATATCCACTGCGGTGGCCAGATCTCGCTTTCGAGCCAGCGCGTGAACAGCGCCGTGCCGATATTATAGGGCAGGTTGGCGACGATGTGGCACGGCGCGCTGCCGAATGCGTCGGCAATGCCGATCTTGAGCGCGTCGCCTTCGATCACGCGCAACCGCCCGCCCGAATATTCGTCGAGCTCGGCGAGCGCGGGGATGCAGCGGCGATCCTGTTCGACCGCGACGACATTCGCCCCGGCGCGCAAAAGCGCTCGCGTCAGGCCGCCGGGCCCTGGGCCGACTTCGAAGACATTGTGACCGTTGAGGTCGCCGGGGATCGCGGCGATGCGATCGAGCAGTTGTTCGTCGCACAGGAAATTCTGGCCGAGCGCCTTGGTCGCCTTGAGACCGTGGCGCGCGATAACGTCGCGGAGCGGCGGCAAAGCGCCGCCGGCGGTCATCCGCAGGCCGCGGCGCGGTGAAGCGCCATCTGTTCGGCCATTTTGATCGCCGCGATCATCGCGCCGGGGTGCGCCTGGTTGTGGCCGGCAATTTCGAACGCGGTGCCGTGATCAGGCGAAGTCCGAACGATCGGCAGGCCGAGTGTCAGGTTGACGCCCTCGTCGAAGAACAGCGTCTTGAGGGGAATCAGCGCCTGGTCGTGATACATGCACAAGGCCGCATCATAGGTCGCGCGGTGCCGCGGCGTGAACATCGCGTCGGGCGTGTAAGGCCCGCTGGCGTCGACGCCTTCGGCGCGAAGGCGCTCGATCGCCGGCGCGATGACGGTTTGTTCCTCGCAGCCCAGCGCCCCGTTCTCGCCGGCGTGTGGGTTGAAGCCGGCAACCGCGAGGCGCGGACGCTCGATACCGAAACTGCGCCGCAGTCCGCGGACCGCGGCATGCGCGCGCGCAACGATCAGGTCGACGGTGAGCAGCCCAGAAACTTCCGCCAAGGGGACATGAGTGGTCACCGGCACGACGCGCAGGTCACCGCCCGCCAGCATCATCACCGCATTTGTTTTCGAGACACCACAACGTTCGGCGATAAACTCGGTCTGCCCCGAATGGGTATAGCCGACCTGGTAGAGCTGATGCTTCGACACGGGCGCGGTAATGAAACCGCGCGCACCGCCCGATCGCGTCAGGCCTGCACCGATTTCAAGCGCATTGAGCGCGCATTGGGCGCCGTCGAGCGTCGGGTTGCCAGGTCGCACCGGTTCGCAACCGGGCAGGTGAATGATGGGCAACCCCTCGTCGAAGGCGGCAAGCGCCTCGTCGGCATTGTCGATCCGCACGACCGGCCCATCCCAGACCGCCGCGAGCGAACCGATATCGCCAACGGCAAAAAACGGCGGCAGTTGTTCGCGCGCGCGGGCGAGCCACGCCTTGACCGTAATTTCCGGCCCGATACCGGCGGGGTCACCCAGCGATACGACGAATGCTTTCGTCTCCGTCATCTGCTTCATTTGCCCTTTAGCTGTACTGGATCAACGCATCGAGCCTCAGGTCGCGCAGATAACGCTTGGCGCGCTTTTCGATCTTGTCGTTGAGCAACTGTTGCTCGACCGCGCTCGCGCTCGGTGCGGCGACCTCGGAGGGCATTTCGCGACCGCACAGAACGAGCACGCTGATGCCTTCGTTTTGTGATCCGAACGGCTGCGTGGCGCGACCAACAGGAAGCGTCGTCAGCGTTGTCTGGAGCTGCGACGGGATATCGCGCATTGCGACCTCGTCGCGACTAACGACCTTGGCACCGAGTTGCGCCGCAACCGTATCGACGCTGCCGCAGCCATTGAGCTGCTGTGAAGCCGTCACGAACCTGGCCGCCATGGCATTGCCGGTTTCGGGTGTCGTGCCGGGGGGAAAGGTCAGCGTCATCTGCTTCAAGCTCAGCATCGCGTCGCGTGCATCGGCCATCAGGATACGTTTTACATCGACGAGATAGACAATCGAAAAGCCGCCTGGAACCTCGATCGGGCCGACCAACTGGCCGGGCTCGAGTTGTGCTGCGGTTTCGGCGAGCGATGCCGGCAACTGATCGAGCCGGACATAACCAAGGTCGCCGCCAACAACGGCGGTCGAGGCTTCCGAAAACTGCCGGGCGAATTCTCCGAACGAGCCGCCCTGTTTGATTTGCTCGACGATGCGCTGGGCATTGTCGAAAGTCGCCTGGGCGGTTTCGGGTGTGGCCGAGAGATAGATTTCGGCGAGCCGGTATTCCGCCGTTCCCTTGGCAAGCTTCATCCGGTCGATGATTGCCTGGACTTCCTCGGTGCTCACGCTCGTGAACGGTTCGACCTTGCGGCCAAGCAAGCGGTCCCAGGCCATTTCGGCTCGCAATTGCGCGGCCAGCGACAGCGACGACGATCCGTTATCGGCGAGCTGCTGGGCAAAGGCTTGCGGCGTCAGGCCGTATTGCGCCGCGATCTGGACAAAGCGGGCACGCACCTCCTCGTCGCTGACGACGATATCGTTGGCCTTGGCTTCCTGGAGCTTGAGTTTTTCATCGACCAGCGCGCTAAACACCTGGATCTTGAGCTGTTCGAACTCTTCGCGCGAAAGCTTGGCGTTGTTGACGAAGGCAAATAGCGCCGTGCGCTGATCGATATCGGTTTGTGTAATGATCTCGCCATTGACCCGCGCGGTCGGGCGATAGACGTTTGGATCATTCGCTGCCGAAGCCGCGGAAGCGTTCGCAGCGGCGGATTCGGCCACGCGATCGTCGGTCGTGGTTTGGGCCAGCGCGGCAGCGGCAAGAGCACAGCATGAGGTGCCGAGCACAAGCTTCGCCACCACGAAATTCATCGAACGCATAAACTTTTCCATTTCCAAGCGGAGAGAAATCTCCCGCAGATGATCGCCTATTATCAACGCTCAGGCTGAACCCCCCATGAGCGCCACCGACCGCACCGAAGTGTCCTACACGCCGAGATTGCGGAATGCCAGTCTGAGCAGGAAGCTGTTGCCGCGCTGGGCATCTCCGATATTTTCGTAATCGCGCCGCCAGGTCAGGCCGAAGGTCACGCACTCGTCTTCGTAGGCGATACCGATCCGGTGGCGGACCGGGGAAAAACCGTCGGACAGCGATGCCGGGTCGTCACGCGGACCCGTCAGGTCAACGATCGCGGAGCCGAACACCGACCAATAATCGGCGAAGGCGATGCGCGCGCCGGCGCGCAGTTCTTCCCGATCGGCAAGATCTTCGGCGAACTGGCTGATATCGCGGTTGAGCCGCAGATAGCCGAATGTCGCGTATGTCCGACGCGACCCGACGGTCAGGTCGACCTCGTTTCGGCGCACCGCCAGATTGTCCTTGTCGAGACGAAAACGGTAGGTCAGCCGCAACTTGTCGCCATAGGCCGCGCGCAGCCGACCGACGACATCGGAAAACCGGTCCGACAGGCCGGTTCCGTCGGGAAACAGGACGGGACTGTTGTCGAGGCGGTAGCTTTGCGCGACGAGCGCGTTGATCGAAAGCGATGGGCGGTCATAGGCCCATTCGACGCCATAAGTAACGCGGGCGTTCTCCTCGTAGCGATCATAACCCGGAAAGCGGTTCAGGCTGAAGATATTGGTGTCTTCAAGGTCGAAGGCGCGCGAATCCTCGTTGGGAATCTCGATGTTCCTGACGGGCGGGGTGGCGACGACCTGGATGCGCGGCGTGACCCGCTGGACCCCGCCGCCGAGTGCCCCGACGAAGGGCCACTGTACATCGAGCGCGGCGGTGGCGATGCCGCGCGTCTGCCAGCCCGATTGGCCGCGATAATCGATCACCGGAGTCAGCAGGTTTTCATCGCTGTGATAGACGTCGCCGCGCACCAGTCCTGTCACGGTGACAAGCTGGCCCATCGTCGTCAGGCGGCGCAAGTTCCACTGTGCGCTGGCAAAGGCGCGCTGGGTGTCCTGGCCGTCGGTCCGCACGATCGAAAGGCTGTTTGCCTGGAGCTCGATCAGCCCGCCCAGCAGCGGGTCGGCCAGCCGCTTGCGATAATCGACGATCGGCAGGGCAATCGGCTGTTGCCCCTGCGAATCCCCAAGCCTCAGCGTCTGGACCGCCCAGCCCGCGAGTGAGAAATAGCTTGATGCGGCGACCCGTTCGACATTGACCGTCGAGCGCAGCCGATCGTCGCGGCTGATATCGTAGCGCCGAAGGAATGTGCGATCGCTCGTTGCGCGCAGCGATGCCGATACGCTCCATTGCGGATCGAGCTGGAAACGACCGCTTGCCTCGGCATAGCCGCGGATATCGCGCTGTGAGCTGGCGGCCGCGCCGGTCAGCGCAATGCGCTGGCCGTAGGTCAGGTAGCCACGCGCGCGGTAGGCGCCGAGTGTGTTGAGCGCGCGATATTCGACGCCGACCATCGGGTTGGCATCGCTGTACAAATACGTCGTGACGGTTGCGTCACGATTGGGCGCGAGCCTGAAATAATAGGGCACACTCAGTTCGAGGCCGTTGACCCTGTCGATCCCGATCGACGGCACCAGCAATCCGCTTTTGCCTTCGTTACCAATCCCGTGCGACAGGAAGGGCAACGGGATCAGCGGCAAGCCGAACAGTTCGACGCGCGCGCCGTCGTAACGCAGCCGGTCGCGCGCCTTGTCGTAGGTCACGCGGGTCGCCTTGATCTGCCAACTGGGCTGTTTGGGGCAACCATCGGAGTCGACTACCGGACAGCCGGTATAGGCGGCGCGATCGAATACCATGTCGCCATTGGCGAAACGCTCGCCGCTCTTTGCGGCGATCCGGCCGCCCTGTTCGAACACGACGAGCAGGTTTTCGACCATTCCGTCGCGCAGGCTGTCGGTCAGTGCGATGCGGTCGCCATAGGCGGTATCGCCCGTCGGGCTGGTGATCGCTACGTTGCCCTCGGCGACGATTTCGCCGCTCTTGCGATCCCAGCTGACGCTGTCGGCGCGCAGCCGATAGCCTTCGCGCGCCAGATACACATCGTCCGACGCGGTAACGCGGTCGGCTGCGCTGTCGTAATCGAGCTGTCCGGCGTTGAAACTGATTGTCTCGTCCTGCGCCAGGATCGGACGAAGCAGGAGACGGATCGGCGGTACTCACGGTCGTTGCAGGCTCGGGCGTCTCGGGGCGCGACAGCTCCTGGCCCAGCGCTGGCTGGCTCAGGGCCAGCACGCTGGCAGCCGAAAGAAGCGAGACTGTCCGGACTGGCACATTGAACTCCGTGAATGGGCCGCGGGCTCGGCCTTACCCTTTGCAACCCGCGAAGCTTCGCCCTATCTGCGTCGAGCCATTCAATCAACAACGCCGTCTAGAGGTTACCTTAATGAAATTCTCCTTCGCCGCTTCCGCACCATCTTCGGTCGATGCCGTCGCCTATCCGATCGCCCGCGACGGACTCGACGCCGCGGCCGGGCGCCTGCCCGAGAAATGGAGTGGGCTGGTGCGCTCGGCGGCGCGCGCGGCGCGCTTCGATGGTCGGCGCAACGCGACGTTCGAAACCTCGATCGGCGAAGGCGATGGCTCGCAACGGCTGATCCTCGTTGGCACCGCAAAGGGCGAGCCGACTGATCTCGAAGCCGCCGGCGGCGCGCTGGTCGCGCGCCTGCTGACCTCGGGCGTCACCTCGCTCGCTGTCGATTTTTCCGACTCGCAGCTTTCCGACGGCGACATCGCCCGTTTCCTGTCGGGCATGCAGCAGCGCGGCTGGCGCATCGATACCTATCGCACGCGCATGAAGGAGCGTGACAAGCCGACGCTGACCGACATCGTCGCCGTCACGCGCAACGGCAAGTCGCCCGCCGAATGGGCCGAATCCGAAAGCCTCTACGAAGGCATCGCGCTCGCTCGCGAGCTGGTCTCGGAACCCGCCAACATCCTCTATCCCGAAAGCTTCGTCGAACGCTGCCGCCCGTTGGCGGACCTTGGCATCGAAATCGACCGTGCTTGACGAAAGCGAAATGAAGTCGCTCGGCATGGGCGCACTGCTTGGCGTCGCTCAGGGATCGGTGCGCCCGCCGCGCCTGCTCGTCATGCGCTGGAACGGCACCGGCGACGATGCTGCCAGGCCCGTTTGCCTGGTCGGCAAGGGGGTCACCTTCGACTCGGGCGGCATCAGCCTCAAGCCCGGACCGGGCATGGAAGATATGAAATGGGACATGGGCGGCGCCGCCGCGGTTGCCGGCGCAATGCGCTCGCTCGCTTCGCGCAAGGCCAAGGCGCATGTCATCGGCATTTGCGGACTTGTTGAAAACATGCCCGACGCCAATGCGCAGCGTCCCGGCGATATCGTCACCTCGATGTCGGGACAGACGATCGAAGTGCTCAACACCGACGCCGAAGGCCGTCTCGTTCTCTGCGATGCGCTCCACTGGGCGCAGAAGACCTATGCGCCCGACACGATCGTCGATCTCGCGACGCTGACCGGCGCAATGATCGTTGCGCTCGGCCACGAATATGGCGGCCTGTTCTCGAACGACGACTCGCTCGCCGATGCGCTGTTCGCTGCGGGCCAGGAGACCGGCGACAAATTGTGGCGTTTCCCGCTGGCGCCGGCTTACGACAAGCTGCTCGACTCGCCGATTGCCGACATCAAGAATATCGGCCCGCGCCAGGCCGGTTCGATCACCGCGGCGCAGTTTCTCCAGCGATTTATCGAGCCCGGCGTCAAATGGGCGCATCTCGATATCGCCGGGATGGTCTTCTCGGACAAGGACGGGCCGACCTGGGCAAAGGGCGCGACGGGCTATGGTGTGCGGCTGCTCGATCGGTTCATCGCCGCCAACCACGAAGGCTGAGGCGTGCGGGGCGGGCGAGTCCCGCCTTGCAGCGCAGCGCGTTCACGGCTAGTGGGCCGCGCAAGCGCGCCGCTGGCGCGGCTTTTTCCGATTCATCCGACAGTGGAGCATTATCATGGCGGTTACCCGCACGTTTTCGATCATCAAGCCCGACGCAACGCGCCGCAACCAGACCGGTGCCGTCACCAAGATGCTCGAGGAAGCAGGCCTGCGCGTCGTCGCCTCGAAGCGTATCCAGCTCACCCGCGAACAGGCCGAAGGCTTCTACGCGGTCCACAAGGATCGCCCCTTCTACGGTGAGCTTTGCGATTTCATGACGAGCGGCCCGGTCGTCGTCCAGGTCCTCGAGGGCGAGGATGCGGTCAAGCGCAACCGTGACATCATGGGCGCGACCAACCCTGCCGATGCGGCCTCCGGCACGATCCGCAAGGAACTCGCCGAATCGATCGAGGCCAATTCGGTCCACGGTTCGGATTCGGAAGAAAACGCCGCGACCGAAATCGCGTTCTTCTTCAACGACGACGAAATCGTCGGCTGAACGAGGCCGCTTGCGCCCGCCATCGCCTTACGCGAGGCGGGCGCAACCGACGCTGCTGACTATCGCTTGTCGGCAGTGCAACCAATCACACCCTGATCTTCGCGCACCGCGTCTGGCCGCGGGCGTCAGAAGGCGTCGGCGGCGTCGATCAGCCTGGTCAGCCGCTTGGGCGCGACCGATCGCCAGCTGCGCGCAACCCACTCGGCGATCGCGTCCCAGTCGGTATTTCCGATATCGAGCCTGATCCCGATCCAGCCGTCGCCGAAATAGGCGGGGCGGAAATAGCGTGTTTCGTCGCGCTCGATCAGCATCGCCTGTTCCTCGATCCCGCTGATCTTGACGAGTAGGGCGATCCGACCGTCGCCGTGATGATCTGCGGTAAACCAGGCGAACTTCTTGCCTTTGACGATACCGAAACACGGCATCCCGTGCGACAGCGTTTCCTCGGCCTCGGCCTGGACCATCGCGATGGCGCGGACCTTGTCGAGCAGGAAGTCTGGATCTCTCTCTCGCCCGACATAGGCGGCGAGCGTGCGGCTGTAGAGCTGGTGCTCGGCAATGCGGATCCGCGCGGCGAGCGTTTCGGGCGTGTCGCCGGTCAGGATCGCAACCTCGGTCTGGCCAAGCACCGGGCCGTCGTCGAGCTCGGGCGTGACGATGTGCACGCTGCAGCCGGCATGGCTATCGCCCGCGTCGATCGCCCGTGCGTACGTGTCGAGACCCTTGTACTTCGGCAGCAGCGAGGGATGGATGTTGAGCATCCGTCCGGCCCAATTGGCGACGAACTCGCTCGACAGCAGGCGCATATAGCCCGCCAGCGCGACATAGTCGGCGCGTACCTCGCGCAATTGCGCATCGATCAGGGCATCGAATGCGGCGCGCTCCATGCCCTTGTGCGGATGCGCGAAAGTCGCGATTCCTTCGGCCTCGGCAAAAGCAAGACCCGGCGCAGCGGGGTCGTTGGAAGCGACCAAAACGACCTCATACGGACAATCGGCCTGTTTCGCGGCATAGACGAGCGCCGCCATATTGGTGCCCGCCCCCGAGATCAGGACGGCAACGCGGGCGCGTTCAGGCGTTATGCTGCGCACTCCACGCCGCGGCGCTTTGCCAGCTGCCCGCCGGGCCCATCACCGTGCAACCGCGTGACCCGGCGCGAACCTCGCCGATCGTGTGGACGGTCTCGCCCGCTTCCCTCAGCGCCTGCGACACCGCATCGACCTCGCCCGGCGCGACAAGCAGCACCATGCCGATGCCGCAATTGAACGTTCGCGCCATTTCGTCGGGCGCGATGCTGCCCTGCTCCTGGAGGAAGCCCATGATGCCCGGCTGCGCCCAGCTGCCCGCATCGACATGCGCGTGAAGGCCCTTGGGCAGGACACGCGGAATGTTCTCGAGCAATCCGCCGCCGGTAATGTGCGCGAGCGCGTGGATACCGCCCGACCGGATCAGCGGCAGGAGGCTCTTCACATATATCCGCGTCGGCGCGAGCAGCGCGTCGAGCAGGCTCTGACCCTGATCGAACGGGGCAGCGGCGTCGAGCGCCCAGTGCTTGTCGTTCGCCAGCCGCCGGACGAGCGAATAGCCGTTCGAATGAACGCCTGAAGAGGTTACGCCGATCAGGACGTCGCCCGCCGCAACATCGGCACCGGTCAATTGCTCGCCGCGTTCGACCGCACCGACGCAGAAACCGGCAAGATCATAGTCTCCGGCGGCATACATGCCCGGCATTTCGGCGGTCTCGCCTCCGATCAGCGCACAACCGGCCTGCTTGCAGCCATCGGCGATGCCCGCGACGACACTCTCGGCAACCCCGGTGTCGAGCTTTCCGGTGGCGAAATAGTCGAGGAAGAAAAGCGGCTCGGCGCCCTGGACGATGAGGTCGTTGACGCACATCGCGACGAGATCGATGCCGATCGTCTCGTGCCGGCCCGAATCGATCGCCAGCTTGACCTTGGTGCCGACGCCGTCGTTCGCGGCGACGAGCAACGGATCGGTATAACCCGCTGCGCGCGGATCGAAAAATCCGCCAAAGCCGCCCAGGTCGGCATCTGCGCCGGGCCGTGCCGTCGACCGCGCGATCGGTCCCAGCGCGCGCACCAGCGCGTTGCCCGCGTCGATCGAAACCCCCGCCTTGGCATAGCTGTAGCCGCTGTTGGATGTGTTCTGGGGGGGCTCGTCTTTGCTCATGCGCGGCTGGTTAGCGACTTCGCGCTTGGATTTCCACGTCGTTGTCGCCAAAAGGACGCGCGTGACCTCGCTTTCATCCTCTCCATTGGCCGCCACGGCGGGCCAGATCGGGCGCCTCGGCGCTTTTTCGCGCAATCGCCGCGCTTTCGCGGTCGCTCTCGGGGCTCTGGCGCTGCTGCTTGCGGTCGCTGCCTGGGCGCAGATTGCGGGCGATCGCGGCATTGCGCCGATCAATTCAAGCGCCGATTTCGCGGTCGACGGCATCTTCGTCGATACGACGGGCAAAACCGCGATCGAGGCGCGCGACAAGGGCTGGCGCGAGGCGCAACGGCTCGGCTGGGAGAAACTGTTCAAACAGACGCATGCCGGTGCGGCTGCACCCAAGCTCGGCGACAGCGCACTCGACGGGATCGTGAGCGCGATCGTCGTCGAACACGAACAGATCGGCCCCGGCCGCTATATCGCCACGCTCGGCGTCCAGTTCGACCGCGCCCGCGCGGGGCAGATCCTCGGGGTAAGCGGGCAGATTCGCCGCTCGCCGCCGCTGCTCGTCATCCCGATGACGTGGATCGGCAACATGCCGCAGGTGTTCGAAAGCCGGACAGACTGGCAACGCGCCTGGGCGCGCTTTCGCACCTCGGAAAGTGCGATCGATTATGTCCGCACCGACGGGTCGGGTATTGATACCCTCCTGCTCGACGCGGGCCAGACCGGGCGTCGCAGCCGTATCTGGTGGCGTGCGATTCTCGACCAATATGGCGCGGCTGATGTCCTGATCCCCTCGGCGCGACTCGAATTCGCCTGGCCGGGCGGGCCCGTTACCGGCCATTTTGCCGCGCGCCACGGCCCCGACAATGAGCTTATCGACAGCTTCGTTCTCAAGGTCGATTTGTCTGACAAGATTCCCGCCATGATGGCTGCTGCCGTCGCGCGGATCGACAAGATCTATGTCGCGGCGCTGGCGAGCGGACGGCTTCGCGCCGACGCTTCGCTCATCGTTGAAAGGCCGGTCGAGGCGAAGGACGTCCCCGAAGCGAAGGAAGAGACGCCTGCGGACAGCGCGACCACCGGCCCCGCGACGTCTGAAAGCCCGAGCGACGACACGCCCGCACCGCCGCCCGCGGCCAGCCTGACCAGTTTCAATGTCCAGTTCGATTCGCCCGACGCCGCTGCCGTCCTTGCCACCGAACGTGCCGTCGCCAGTGCCGCCGGCGTGGCATCGGCGACGACGACCAGCGTGGCGCTCGGCGGCACGTCGATCATGCGCGTCGGATATCGCGGCGATCTTGCGGGCCTGCGTGCAGCGCTGCAGTCGCGCGGATTTACCGTTCAGGAGGGCGGGGGCACCTTGCGGATTTCCCGCGGCGGCCGGTGACGCGCGCTTCACTCGCGACCGACCAGCTCGCGCTACCGCTCGACTGGACCGGGCATCGTGAAGGCGCGGGCGAGGATTTCCTCGTCGGTAGCAGCAACCAGACCGCGGTCCGGCACCTCGAACATCATGCGACCTGGCCTGTCCGCGCGAGCGTGCTGACCGGGCCTCGTGGCTCGGGCCGGACGACGCTGGCGCACCTGTTCGCCCGGTCGACCGGGGCCGAGGTGATCGATCCCGTCGCGGGCGTGACCGACGACGCGATCTTCCATGCCTGGAACCGTGCGCAGGATTTGCGCCGTCCGTTGCTGCTGGTCAGCGATACCCTGCCGGCATCGTGGCCCGTCGCGCTGCCCGATTTGCGCTCGCGGCTGATGGCGGTTCCCGTCGCGACGATCGGCGAGCCCGACGATGACCTTGCACTGTCGCTGATCGAGCGGCTGTTCGCCAAGCGCGCGACTCCCGTCGCACCCGAATTGCCGGCGTTTCTCGTGGCCCGGATCGAGCGTAGCTATGATGCGATCCACCGCGTCGTGCGCCTGCTCGACGAGGCGGCACTCGCCGAGCGCAAGCGGGTCGGGACCCGCATGGCACGCGCCACGCTGGCGGCTGCCTCGGTCGAGGGATTCGCCGAGCGCGACGGGGACATGTGACGAAGATGGCGAAACCGACCAACATCTCCCCGCGCAATCGCTCGGGTAACGACAGCGATATCGATCAGATCGCCGAGGGCATCGAGCCCGAAGAAGCGCGCCGCCGCTATTTCAACCGCGAACTGAGCTGGCTGGCGTTCAACAAGCGCGTCATGGAAGAGGCGAGCAACCCCGCGCATCCGTTGCTCGAACGCCTTCGCTTCCTGTCGATCTCGGGCAACAACCTCGACGAGTTCTTCATGGTCCGCGTCGCCGGCCTCAAGGGCCAGACTCTCCAGCAGATCGAATATCGCTCGATCGACGGGCGCACCCCGGCGCAGCAGCTTGCCGCGATCGAGACCGCATCGAGCGCGCTGATGGCCGACCAGCAGGCCGAATGGCACCGTATTTCCCGCGAACTGGCCGACGCGGGCGTGCTCGTCGCCGCCGACAAGGCCACTGCCGAACCGTGGCGCGAAGCGCTCGCCACGCTGTTCGATGAACAGG
The DNA here is from genome assembly GCA_963800335.1 of uncultured Alphaproteobacteria bacterium. GTDB lineage: Bacteria > Pseudomonadota > Alphaproteobacteria > Sphingomonadales > Sphingomonadaceae > Flavisphingopyxis. The sequence continues at coordinate 213,271 of CAWDAN010000007.1, forward strand.
TGTTCGCTGTGCTGACCCCGCAGGCGCTCGATCCGGCGCACCCGTTTCCGTTCATCCCCAATCGCGGCCTCAGCCTGGTGTTCGAACTCGTCCGCCGTACCGACGGCCATGCGATCAACGAGCTTGTCATGATCCCCTCGTCGCTGCCGCGCTTCGTTCGCGTGCCGGGCGAGGCGCCGACCTATGTCGCGATCGAGACGTTGATCGACATGTTCTCCGACCGACTGTTCCCCGGCTACGAGGTTCAGGGGCGCGGCAGTTTCCGGATCATCCGCGACAGCGATATCGAGGTCGAGGAAGAGGCCGAGGATCTCGTCCGCTATTTCCGCAGCGCGATCAAACGCCGCCGCCGCGGGCGCGTGATCCGCATGGAAATCGACGCCAACATGCCTGCCGCCCTCGCCGACATGCTGCGCGATTCGGTCGTCGGGCATGATTCGATCATTATCGCAGTCGATGGCTTCATCGGCCCGGGCGCGCTCGAACAGGTCGTCGAGGAAGACCGGCCCGATCTCAAATTCCCCCCGTTCACCGCGCGCTTCCCCGAACGGATCCGCGAACATGGCGGCGACTGCTTCGGCGCGATCAGCTCGAAGGACATCGTCGTCCACCATCCGTATGAAAGCTTCGACGTCGTCGTCTCGTTCCTGCGCCAGGCAGCCGAAGACCCCGACGTCGTCGCGATCAAGCAGACGCTCTACCGCGCGGGCAAGCAGTCGGCGGTGATCCGTGCGTTGATCGATGCGGCCGAGGCGGGCAAGTCGGTCACTGCGGTGGTCGAACTGAAGGCGCGTTTCGACGAGGAGCAGAACCTGCTCTGGGCCAACCAGCTCGAACGCGCGGGCGTCCAGGTCGTCTACGGCTTCATCGAGTGGAAGACGCATGCCAAGATCTCGATGGTCGTCCGGCGCGAAGGCAGCGGCTACCGCACCTACTGCCATTTCGGCACCGGCAACTATCACCCGGTCACCGCGCGCATCTATACCGACATCAGCTACTTCACCGCCGATCCGCGTGCCGGCCGCGATGCCGCGCGGCTGTTCAACTACATCACCGGCTATGTCGAGCCGCAGGGGCTTGAGCTCGTCACGATGTCGCCGCTCAACCTGCGCCACCGGCTGACCGAGCTGATCGATGCCGAGATCGCCAATGTCGCGGCGGGCAAGGACGGTGCGCTGTGGGCCAAGATGAACAGCCTCGTCGATCGCGAGATCATCGACAAGCTCTACGAGGCGAGCGCCGCAGGTGTTTCGATCGACCTCATCGTGCGCGGCATCTGCTGCCTGCGCCCAGGGGTCAAAGGCCTGTCGGAGAATATCCGCGTCAAGTCTGTCGTCGGCCGCTTTCTCGAACATAGCCGTGTCTGGGCGTTCGGCAACGGCAAGGCGCTGCCCAATGACGGCGCGCGCGTATTCATCAGCTCGGCCGACTGGATGCCGCGCAATTTCGACCGGCGCGTCGAATACATGATCCCGCTCGAAAACCCGACCGTCCACGACCAGGTGCTCGACCAGGTCCTGCTCGCCAATCTGATCGACAACGAACAGAGCTGGCGATTGCAGAGCGACGGCGAATATGTCCGCGTCGAACCTGGCGACAAGCCGTTCAACCTCCATCGCTATTTCATGACCAACCCGTCGCTTTCGGGACGCGGCGCGGCGCTCGGGCGAAGCAAGGACGTGCCCAAGCTCGAACTCAGGCGGCGCAAAGCGTGACGCGCAAGTCGGCGGGCGTCGAGACGGTGCGCACCGCGATCATCGATATCGGCTCGAACTCGATCCGCCTAGTCGCTTATGCCGGCGCCCGTCGCGCGCCCGCCGTCGTGTTCAACGAAAAGGTCATGGCGGGTCTCGGCAAGTCGCTGTCCGACGATGGCAGGATCGACGACAAGGCGTTCGCCCGCGGGATCAAGGCGCTCGACCGCTTCGCGACCCTGTGCGACGAAATGCGGATCGACAGCGTCATCTGTGTCGCGACCGCAGCGGTGCGCGAAGCGGCCAACGGCCCCGAATTCATCGCTGCGGCAAACCGCCTCGGCCTCGATGTGCGGCTGCTCTCTGGCGCTGACGAGGCCGAGATTTCGGGCCTCGGCGTGCTCTCCTCGATCCCCGACGCCGACGGTATCGTCGCCGATCTTGGTGGCGGCAGCCTCGAACTCGTCCGCATTGCCAAGGGCAAGATTGGCCGCACTTCGTCGCTTCCGTTCGGCGTCTTGCGGCTCGCCGAAATACGCGGCCACGGCGCCAAGGAGCTTGAACGCCGGGTCAAGGCAGCGCTCGCGAAGGAAGGCTGGACCGCAAAGGAAAGGGGGCTGCCGCTGTTTCTCGTCGGTGGCTCGCTGCGCAGCCTCGCGCGCGTCGACATGACGCTCAACAAACATCCGTTGCCAGTCATGCACCAGCATGAAATCCCGCTCGATTCGGGGCGCAAGCTGTCGCGCGTACTGGCGCATCTCGGGCCCGAACGGCTCGCGAAGATCCCCGACCTCAGCTTCTCGCGCATTCCGACGCTCGGTGACGCCGCGGCTTTGCTGTCGATCCTGATGCGCCAGCTCGAGACATCGCGGCTGATCGTCTCGTCGTCGGGCCTGCGCGAAGGCGTCTTGTACCAGGCGCTGCCCAAATCGGTGCGCAAGCAGGATCCGTTGCTCGCCGCAGTCGAGGCGCAGGGCGCGCGTTACGCCCGCTTCTCAGCCAACGGTCGCTTGCTCAATGACTGGATCGAACCGATGTTCGCCGACGAGAGCGCGCTGGCGCACAAGCTGCGCCTCGCTGCGTGCCTGCTCAGCGATGTCGCGTGGAGCGCCAACCCCAGCTTCCGCGCCGAGCACGGTCTGGAGGCCGCTCTGCACGGTAACTGGGGTGGAATCGACATCACCGGCCGCGTCGTCATGGGGCAGGCGCTCTACAGCTGCTATTCGGGTACGACCAAGCCGTTCAAGGGCATCCCGGTCAGCGTCAGCGAGGATGATATTCGCCAGGCGATCCGCTGGGGCCTCGCGATGCGACTGGCGCAACGCCTGTCGGGCGGGATTTCGGATATCCTCAGGCGATCGCAGCTCGAACTGGGCGAAGGGGCGGTCACGCTCGTCCTGCCAAGCGACCTGGCGGGTCTCTACGGAGAGGCTGTCGAACGACGCCTGCGCCAGTTCGCCGATACGATGACACGGTCCTATGCGATGCGCATCAGCGCAGCCTGATCAGCCGCACGAAAAACCCGTGATGATGATCGCATTGTCGAGCTTCACGTTGATCCGGTCGCTGCGGTAATCCATCGTCACCACATCGTTCGGGCGGATCCAGCGCAGGCTGGCGGCGTTGGCGTCGCGCAGGATCGCCGATCCCAGCTCGCTCGTCGCCAGCTTGCCGACATATCCCGACAGGCGCTCGGTCGTGCATGTTTTGCCCGGCGTTTCCCCGCGCACCGGGATATTGTCCTCGCGCGCCATCCACTCTGCTTCGGATATGCTGCTATCGGTCTGGACGTTACCGTTCTTCACCGCGATGCAGCCGGTTAGCGAAAGGCACAGCATGGCGGGAAGAATCAGCCATTTGCGATTGTCTGTCATTCCTCAACCTCGGTCCGGCTCATCACCATCCTGCCGTTTCTGACGGTAAAACCCATCCGTCCCTCGACGAGTTCCAGCGCGTCCTTGCCGAACACGTCGAAGCGCCAGCCAGCCAGGATATCGAGCCCGTCGCGCTCGCCCGCCGCCAGTGCGTCGAGATCGCCCGCGCGGGTGATCAATTTCGACGCGACGTTCATCTCGCGGCTGCGGATCTTGAGCAATAGCTTGAGCAGGTCGGCAACGAGCGCGCCCTCCTTGCCGAGGCCGGGCGTGCGCGGACTGCGCGAAGGGATTTCGTCCTTCGACAGCGGTTCGGCGCGCTCGAGCGCATGCATCACGCGTTCGCCGATATCGTTCTTCGCCCACGCCGCCGACAGGCCGCGAACCTTGGCGAGGCCGGCCTGGTCGCGCGGCGGGTGCGTCGCGACGTCGGCAAGCGTTTCGTCCTTCATGATCCGGCCGCGCGGCATGTCCTTGCGCTGCGCTTCCTTCTCGCGCCAGGCGGCGAGCGCCTTTAGGCGCCCCAGCGCCTCGGGATTGCGTGATTGGAACTTGACGCGGCGCCAGGCATCGGCGGGCTCGGTGACGTAATTGGTCGGATCGGCGAGCCGCTCCATCTCGTCATTGAGCCACCAGCCGCGGTCGGTTTCCTTCAATTTCTCGATCATCATCGGGAAGATCGTCGACAGGTGCGTGACATCGGCAATGGCATATTCGATCTGGCGCGCGTCGAGCGGGCGACGGCTCCAGTCGGTAAAGCGCGCGCCCTTGTCTAGCTGGATACCGAGCCAGCCATCGACGAGGTTGGCATAGCCGACCTGTTCGGCCTGGCCGATTGCCATCGCGGCGATCTGCGTGTCGAACAGCGGATGCGGCGTCGTGCCCGTCATCTTGCAGATGATTTCGAGATCCTGGCCGCCGGCGTGAACCACCTTGAGGACGTCCTCGTTCTTGGTCAGCAGGTCCATCAGCGGGGTGAGGTCGATATCCTTGGCCAGCGGGTCGATCGCAGCGGCCTCGTTCTGGTCGGCAATCTGGATCAGGCACAGGATCGGCCAGTATGTGCTTTCGCGCATGAACTCGGTATCGACCGCGACGAACGGGGCTTCGGACAGGCGTTCGCACAGGTCGGCAAGCTCGCGAGAATCGGTGATGAGCGGGTGTATTTTCATGGGGTATGCCACTAGCAGCAGGCTTTGCTTCGCGAAAGCGAACCTTGACAAATCGACCCGCGACCTGTGTTAGCCGCAGCCAAATGGCGCGCCCCGATCAACACGCGCACGCCAAATCCTTGGATCACCCGAAAGTCATTCCCTATGCACGCCTATCGCACCCATGATTGCGCCCAGCTTCGCAAGACCGAAGTCGGCGATACCGTCCGCCTGTCGGGCTGGGTCCACCGCAAGCGCGATCATGGCAACCTGCTCTTCATCGACCTGCGCGATCACTACGGCATTACCCAGATCGTCACCGACAGCGATGCGCCCGCCTTTGCCGCACTCGACAAGGCGCGCGTCGAAAGCGTCCTGACCGTCACTGGCACCGTCGTCGCGCGCTCGGCCGAAACGGTCAATGCGGGCTTGCCAACCGGTGAGATCGAAGTGCGCGCCAACGACGTCGCCGTCCAGTCGCCCGCTGCCGAGCTGCCGATGCCCGTCGCCGGCGAGCAGGACTATCCTGAGGATATCCGCCTCAAATACCGCTATCTCGATCTGCGCCGTGAGCGGCTTCACGCCAACATCATGCTGCGCTCGAACGTGATCGCCAGCCTGCGCCAGCGCATGGTGGCCCAGGGCTTTACCGAATTCCAGACGCCGATCCTCACCGCCAGCTCGCCCGAAGGCGCGCGCGACTATCTCGTCCCCAGCCGCGTCCATCCCGGCAAGTTCTACGCGCTGCCGCAGGCGCCGCAGATGTTCAAACAGCTGCTGATGGTCGCCGGCTTCGACAAGTATTTCCAGATCGCGCCGTGCTTCCGCGATGAAGACGCGCGCGCCGATCGATCCCCAGGCGAATTCTACCAGCTCGATTTCGAGATGAGCTTCGTCACGCAGGAAGACGTCTTCCAGGCGATCGAGCCCGTGCTGGCTGGCGTGTTCGAGGAATTCTCGGGTGACAAGAGCGTCACCCCGGCGGGTGAATTCCCGCGCATCCCGTATCGCGAAGCGATGCTCAAATACGGCAGCGACAAGCCCGATTTGCGCAACCCGATCGTCATCTCGGACGTCGGCGACCATTTCAAGGGGTCGGGCTTCGGCCTGTTCGACAAGATCGTCGGATCGGGCGGCGTCGTCCGCGCGATCCCCGCGCCGGGCACCGCCGAAAAGAGCCGCAAGTTCTTCGACGAGATGAACGACTGGGCGCGCGGCGAAGGCTATGCGGGGCTCGGCTATGTCACGCGCAAGGGCGGCGACTTCGGCGGCCCGATCGCCAAGAACCACGGCGAAGAGGGCATGAAGGCGATCTACGCCGAGCTCGGCCTCGGCGACGATGACGGCCTGTTCTTTGCCGCGGGCAAGGCTGGCGAAGCCGCCAAGCTCGCTGGGGCCGCGCGCACGCGCGTCGGCGAAAAGCTTGACCTCATCGAACAGGGCGCGTTCAAATTCTGCTGGATCGTCGATTTCCCGATGTTCGAATATGACGAGGACGCCAAGAAGGTCGACTTCAGCCACAACCCCTTCTCGATGCCGCAGGGCGAGATGGAAGCGCTGGAAACGATGGACCCGCTCGACATCCTCGCGTGGCAGTACGACATCGTCTGCAACGGCGTCGAACTCTCCTCGGGCGCGATCCGTAACCACCGCCCCGACATCATGTACAAGGCGTTCGAGATCGCGGGCTATTCGCAGGCCGACGTCGACGCCAATTTCAGCGGCATGATCAACGCCTTCAAGTTCGGCGCACCGCCGCATGGCGGATCGGCGCCGGGCGTCGACCGCATCGTCATGCTGCTCGCCGACGAACCCAATATCCGCGAAGTCGTCGTCTTCCCGATGAACCAGAAGGCCGAGGACCTGATGATGCAGGCCCCCGCGCCGGTCACCGACCGTCAGCTCAAGGAACTCGGCTTGCGCATCGTCGACGGCCCCAAGGCCGACGGACCCGCTGTCGCAAAGGCCGTCGCGCCCGAGTAATGCGTCGCGCGGAGCCGATCTGTCTCCGCGATCGCGTCATCTGAACTCGGGTCAGCAACGATAAGGTGGTTCGCTAACGCGAGCGCCGAGCCTATGGATGCTGGAACAGGTTCAGCATGACGGAGTGCGGCGCGCTATGATCGACCTTTCCGACTATGAGAGCGGCACGTCGCCCAAGCACTACAAGCGCGATCTCAAGCGCCTGCAGGCCCGCCTCGAACGCATCCATGTCGCGCATATCGTGCATGACGCCCACGCGGTGATCATGCTCGAGGGCTGGGACGCGGCGGGCAAGGGCGGGATCATCGAGCGAATGACCGCGGGCTGGGACCAGCGCCATTTCGAGGTCTATCCGATCGGCGCGCCGACTGCGGAGGAAAAGCGCCACGATTATCTCTGGCGCTTTCGCATCCATTTGCCACCGCCGCGCGAAATCACCGTGTTCGATCGCTCATGGTACGGCCGCGTTCTGGTAGAGCGCGTCGAAGGCTTTGCCAGCGAGGCCGAATGGCAGCGCGCCTATGACGAAATCAACGCCTTCGAAGCCGAAATCCAGGCGATGGGGATCACGCTGGTCAAGCTGTTCGTCCACATCACCCAGGACGAACAGGACAAGCGGCTCGCCAAGCGGCTCGACAATCCGTGGAAGCGGTGGAAGACCGGGGCGGAGGATTATCGCAACCGCGCCAAGCGCGACCAGTATTGCGCCGCGATGCACGACATGTTCGCCCGGACCGATACCGAAAATGCGCCGTGGTACGTGATTGCCGGAAACGACAAGAGGGCGGCGCGGATCGCGGCGCTGACGCACGTCGCCGATACGCTGGAGGCCGCGATCGACATGACTCCGCCGCCGCGCGACCCTGCGGTCGTCGCGCTGGCGCACGACGCGTTCGGTTACGAACCGAAGGAATGACGCGACCTGGTCGCGCGTCGGCAGGTTACCCGGGGTTGCGCTTGCCGAGGTAGAAGCTGAGCAGATTATCGGGCGTGCTGCCGCCGTTGGCCTTGCGGATCTGGTCGTACATGACCGCGTTCGAAAGGACGTACTGGACGTAGTATTTGGTCTCGGGCAGCGGGATCTCCTCGATCCACTTGATCACGTCGACGCCGCCCATCCGCGGATCGCCGTTGCTCTTGAGCCATTTGTTCACATTGCCCGGGCCGCCGTTATACGCCGCGATCGCGAGCGGATAACTGCCGCCGTAATAGCGCAGCATCTGCTGGAAATAGCTCGAGCCGAGCATGATGTTGTATTGCGGATCGGCCTTGAGCCGGTCCTGGCTATGCGCGAGGCCCAGCTTGCCGGCGACTTCGCGCGCGGTCGCGGGCATCAGCTGCATCAGTCCCGCCGCGCCGACGCGGCTCGTCGCTTCGCGGTCGAACTGGCTTTCCTGCCGCGTGATCGCGTGGATCATCGTCCAGTTCGAACTCTGGTCGCCGGGCACGCTGATCGTCGGGTAATAGGCTGGCAACAGGTCCTCATGACCATTGGCCCGCGCACTGCGCGCGACCATCACACCCAGATCGGGCCGCCCGATCCGCGCGGCAAATTCGGCCGCCAGCACATGTTCGGGTTCGGTCTTGGCGTTGTTGGCGATCGCGCGAAGGAACTGCGTCTGGTCCTGGCGTGCGCCGATTTCGCCGAGCACGCGGGCCGCCTGGACGATGCTGCTGTCGCCAAATGCATTGCGTTCGGCCTGGCTGACCTCGACCGCGCCGGCTTTGGGTGTCGGCACGGACTGACCGAGCCGTTCGAGCGATAATTGCCCGTAAAAGCTGTCGGGAAAGGCCGCCGCCTTGGTGAAATAGAGCCGCGCATTGTCGGGCTGGGATGCCTTTTCGGCGGCGCGTCCGGCCCAGTAATAGCCCTTCGCCTTGAGCGCTGGATTGGTCGGTGCCTCGGCGTAGTTGACGAACATGTTGATCGCGTCGGCGGGCCGGTTGAGTTCGTAATAGGCGGTCTGGCCGGCGAGCCAGGTGAGGTCGGTATAGACGTCGCGCACCGATGTGCTCTGGTTGCTGATCGTCGCGCCGGGCGGCAAAGCGTCATCGACCTTGCTCGCAATGGCATAGGCGGTCGCATATTGGTGGTCGCTCGCGGCCGCATTGGCGTTGACCAGCAGCGTACTGTACCATTCGTCGAGATTGGTCGGCAGGCGCGTCAGCGACCGCGGAGCGCTGAGCAGGCTGCGTGCCGCGCTGCTTTGCCCGGTCCCGCGCAGCCACGTCGCCTTGTCGACGATATAGCCGGGATCGTTGCGCGCCATGCCGTCGACCGCCGCCATCTTGGCTGCCGCGTCGACCGCCTTCGATCGCAGCGCAAGCCGCGCATCGAAAACGGCCCGGTTCTGCGGCGAAACCATGCCGAGCTGGCGCGACGCGTCGCTGGTGCGGTTGGCCCACAACAGCTGGTCCATCCGCGCGTCATGGTCGGCCGGGCTCAGCGCGCCGGGGAACAGCGACAATATGCGGCGTTCCTCGTCCGAACTCATCACGCCGCTGCGCCAGGCGGTGCGTGCCTCGGCATAGGCACGCTCGCGCTGTCCCGCTGCCGAGCAGCGCAAGCGCATAGCGGACATGGCCGCTGGTCGTGAGCGGCGGGTACCGATCGAAGAAGGCAAGGCTCTGGGCGGGGGCATAACTGTTGATGTCGATCGCCTGTTCGGCAATCCGCCGCAGCCGCGTCTCGCCGGGCCAGCCCGGATTGCGAACAAGGAAGTTCGACACTTCCGAAAAATTGAGATTGTCGGTCTGGTTGAAGCGGCGCCATTGCAGCACGCTTTCGGCCACGCTGTTCGACGGCGGGCGCAGCGAGGTATCGATCGCCGACAGCCCCATTTGCGCGCGATACCAGCTGACCTGCTGGGAATTGAGCGTCGGCTGTTCGGTCTGCGCTAGCGCTGCCGACGGCACGGTCAGCGCGGCCAGCGCAAGCGGCGCGACGCCGCGACGGAGGAATTGGATCAAGGGGCGGGCGGGTGAATATGAAACCATGCTTGCCATAATGGCGCGACACTCCTTATCAGATGCTGAACGGCGAGCGGACCGCCAGCTGAACACCCAAACGGCTTAAGAGCGTCCCACAACACGCCTGTAAAGGAGCATGTCGATGTTTTCCGGTTCGATTCCGGCCCTTGTGACGCCTTTTTGCGTCGAACCGAGTGGCACGAGCGTCTTCGACGAAGACGCGTTTCGCGCGTTCGTCGATTGGCAGATCGATCAGGGCAGTGCCGCGCTGGTCCCGTGCGGTACGACGGGGGAGGCCTCGACGCTTGATCTCGACGAACACCATCGCGTGATCGCGGTCTGCATCGATCAGGCCGCCGGGCGCGTGCCCGTCATCGCCGGCTGCGGCTCGAACGACACGCGTACCGCGATCAATCACATCGAAAAAGCTGCGAAGGCGGGTGCCGATGCAGCGCTCGTCGTCGCGCCTTATTACAACCGGCCGAGCCAGGACGGCATCGTCGCGCATTACACTGCGCTGGCCGCGGTCAGCGACCTGCCGATCGTTGTCTACAACGTGCCGTCACGTACCGTCACCGACATCCTCCCCGAAACACTCGCGCGGCTGGCCGACATCGATACGGTCGTCGCGGTCAAGGATGCCAGCGGGATCATCGACCGTGTTACCGCGCAGCGGCTGGGCTGCGGGACCGGTTTCTGCCAGCTTTCGGGCAACGACAACCAGGCGCTGGCGTTCATGGCGGCTGGCGGATCGGGCTGCATTTCGGTGACCGCCAATGTCGCACCGCGCCTCTGTGCCGACTTTCAGGCGGCCTGTGCCGATAATGATTGGGACCGCGCGCGCGACCTCAACGACCGGCTTTTCCCGTTGCACTGCGCGCTGTTTACCGATGCTTCGCCAGGGCCGGTCAAATATGCGCTGTCGCGCGTTCGCAGCGACTTTCCGCCCGCCGTTCGCTTGCCGATCATCGAATGTTCGGACGTGGCGAAGGCCGCGGTTGATCGCGGTCTTGCGATCGCCGGTCTCGCCTGATGGCCCGTCCGCGCCCGGTCGAGTTCGACAAGGTCAAGGTCGTCGCCGAGAACCGGCGCGCCCGATATGACTATTTCATCGATGACAAGTTCGAAGCCGGCATTGCGCTGCAGGGGACAGAGGTCAAGGCGCTACGCTTCGGCGAAGGGTCGATCGTCGAATCCTATGCCGAGGTGAAGGACGGAGAGGTCTGGCTGATCAACGCCAACATCCCCGAATTCAGCCATGGCAATCGGCATAACCATGAGCCGAAACGACCGCGCAAGCTGCTCCTCAAGGAACGCGAGATCGCCAAGTTCACCGGCGCGACCGAGCGCCAGGGCATGACGCTGGTACCCTTGAGCGTCTACTTCAACGGCCGCGGCCGCGCGAAGGTCGAACTCGCGCTGGCCAAGGGCAAGAAGGCGCACGACAAGCGCGAGACGACCAAGGACCGCGAGTGGAAACGCGAACAGGGGCGGCTGCTCAAGGACCACGGTTGATGCGGCGAAAGACGGGCCAACGGGTCAAGGACTGGGTCGATCGATCGATGCCCACGCAAGAGGGTATGCGTGAGAACCGCATGCTGCGCCCTTTCGCTGACCGCATCCTGCGATCCGAACTGTGGCGTTTTACCCAGCACTCGGTGCCGCGCGGCGTTGCGCTTGGCATGCTCGCCGGTTTCCTCGTCCCCGTGGGACAGATTTTTGCGGCGGCGTTTCTCGCACTGCCGGTGCGTGCGAACGTCCCGATTGCGGCGCTTGTCACCTTCATCACCAACCCGTTCACCTATCCGTTCTGGGTCGTCGCCGCCAATCGGCTCGGCAGCCTGATCCTGCGCGTTGACGCGATGACCCCGACACGCGCGCTCAACGAGGGGCTCGCCAGCCCGGCATGGATCTGGTGGTCGTGGTTCGTTCGCGAAGCTGGCGTCACCGCATTCGGCTTTGCCGTGATCGGCGTACTGAGCGCGGCGATCGGCTATCTCGTCGCGGCATTCGGCTGGCGCTGGTGGGTTGGCCGCAAATGGCGCGCGCGGATGGCGGAGCGCCGCGAGCGACGCCAGCTGGCCGAAAAAATGCCCGATTGAACCGACCGTCGCTCTGTTCTAGCTTGCCAACAACTGCTGAACCTGGCGTTCCCCCTTTTATCTGGAGACGAGCATGAAATTCCGCCCCCTTGCCCTGCTTACCGCGACGTCGTTCGCATCGATCGCGCTCTCGGCTTGCGCGACCATGGGTGACGAACCCGTAGCTGAAAAAGCGGCCGTGTCGGACGTCGCGGAGATTGACGACGCGCTGGTCCAGGACAAGGCGCAACTGGGCAGCTTCGGCTTCGATGAAGCCGGCATGGACCGCTCGGTTCGCCCCGGTGACGACTTCTACGCCTATGCCAACGGCACATGGGCAAAGACGACCGTGATCCCGGCGGACAAGGCGAACTACGGAATGTTTACCGCACTCGACGACCTGTCGAAGGAGCGGGTGCGCGAAATCCTCGATGAGACCAAGGACGATCCGGCAAGCAAGGTCGGTCGTGCCTATGCCAGCTATCTCGACGCCGCCGCGGTCGAGGCCAAGGGACTTGCGCCGATCCAGCCATGGCTGACCGCGATCAAGGCGATCGACAGCAAGACTGCCTATCGTGCGGCATTGCTCGAAGCCGGCAAGATGGGAGTCGGCGGTCCGATCGGCGGCTATGTCGGTCAGGACGACAAGCAGCCCGAGAATTACATTTTCAGCATCTACCAGTCGGGCACCGGCCTGCCGGATCGCGACATGTACCTCGTCGACAACGATAAGATGGCTGAAATCCGCAGCGCCTATATCGCCCACATCGCAAAGATGTTCACGCTCGCCGGTGAGGCCAATGCAGCCGCGCGCGCGCAAGCGATCTTCGATCTCGAAAAGCAGATCGCGACGGCCCAGTGGACACGCGAAGATTCGTCCGATTCGACCAAGACCTACAACAAGATGACGCTCGCCGAGCTCGCCAAGCTCTCGGGCGCGACGCTCGATCTTCCTGCAATGATGCGCGCCACCAGTCCCAAGATCACCGAGGTCATCGTCGCCCAGCCCAGCGCGATCAAGGGCATTGCCGCGATCATCGACAAGGCTCCGCTTGCCGTCCTCAAGGACCAGCTGATGCTGCGCAGTCTCGACGGCCTGGCGGATTCGCTTCCCGATGCCTTGGCCAACGAACGCTTCGCGTTTTACGGCACGACACTGTCGGGCACGCCCGAGCGCGAGCAGCGCTGGAAGCGCGGTGTCGGCTTCGTCGAAGGCGCACTGGGCGAGGAAGTCGGCCGGGTTTACGCTGAGCGGTATTTCCCCGCCGAATACAAGGCGTCGATGAACCAGCTCGTCGACAATGTCCTTGGCGCCATGGGCCGCCGCATCGACGGTCTCGAATGGATGCAGCCGCAGACCAAGGCGCGGGCCAAGGCCAAGCTCGCCAACTTTACCGTCAAGGTGGGTTATCCCGACCAGTGGCGCGATTATTCGGATCTCGAGATCAAGAGCGACGACCTGTTCGGCAACACGATCCGGTCGAACAGGTTCGATTATGATTACAACATGGGCAAGCTGGGATCGCCGCTACGCCGCTGGGAATGGGGCATGCTGCCGCAGACGGTCAACGCCTACGCCAATTTCGGCATGATGGAAGTCGTCTTCCCCGCCGCGATCCTGCAGCCACCGTTCTTCGATCCCAATGCCGATCCGGCGATCAATTATGGCGGCATCGGCGCGGTGATTGGTCACGAGATCAGCCATCATTTCGATGACCAGGGTGCCAAGTACAACGAAAAGGGCGAGTTGAGCGATTGGTGGACGCCCGCCGATGTAGCCGCGTTCAAGAAGGCGAGCGACGCACTCGTCGCGCAATATGACAAGTATGAACCGCTGCCCGGCGAGCATGTGAAGGGCGAGTTCACGCTCGGCGAAAACATCGGCGACCTTGCCGGCCTGACGATCGCCTACGATGCCTACAAGCATTCGCTGGGTGGCAAGGAAGCGCCGGTGATCGACGGTATGACCGGCGATCAGCGTTTCTATCTCGGCTGGGCGCAGGTCTGGCGCCGCAATTATCGCGAGGCGAACCTGCGTCAGCGGCTGCTGACCGATTCGCACAGCCCGTCGGAGCAGCGCGCCTGGGTCGTGCGCAATCTCGATCCCTGGTATGCGGCGTATAATCCCAGCCCGACCGACAAGCTCTATCTGCCCCCGGAAAAGCGCGTCCGCATCTGGTAAGGCGTCGCGGCGCTGATTGGCGCTTGAGGAGAAAGGTGTGCCCCCTGCGGTGAGATCATCGACTTTGCCTTCGCTCGAAGGCGGAGCGATGGCGGGTATCGATATCGCGACGCGAATCGTCGTCGCGGCCGCGGTGCTGGCATCGGCGGGAATCGTGTGGCTGTTCACCGACAATCCCGTCATGGCCGCGGGCGTCTTCGCCGGCGTCGCGGCCGGGGTGGGCGGCATTGTCCTGGTCCGGTCGCTCTACCCTCCGCGCGTCGCTGGCGATCGCAGCGAAATCGATTGGTCGGTGGCGCGGGTGATGTCGAACAACGACGTCACCGGGATCGTCGTCACCGAACGGTCGGGGCGGATCGTCAGCGCCAACGATCTTTATGCCAGCTGGTTCGGCGGGTTCGCCAAACCCGACACGATCGTCTTCGCCGGCCGCGGGGCCGAACGGCTTGCCCATGCCGTCGCCAAGGCATGGCGCGAGGGCAAGGCGGGGCCGGTCGAACTCAGCCTCGGCGAACTTGACCTGGTCGTCGATCTCGAACGCGCGGGCAGCGCCGACAGCTATCTCGTCCATCGTTTCGCCACCGTCGGCCACGCCGATATCGCGCAGGAGATTGCCGGCGCGATCGAGGGCCGCGCTGCCGCGATCCTCGGCGAGGCGGGGGTGATGGTCGCGCTGGTCGGGCGCGAGGGGCGGATCCGCGCGGCGACGCCGTCGTTCGCCTATCGCGCGATGGGCCGCCACGAAGGCGCAGTCACCGGTCGCGATTTCACCGCCTTCCTGCGTGTCGACGATCGCGGCATGGTGTTCTTCGAACGCGAGGCCGAGCGTGCAACCCCGCTGCGGCTCATCCAGATGCCGGTCGATCTCGACGACGCCGGACGCGGCCCGGTGATCGTCGCGCTGATCGACGAGGACGGCGGCGCGATCGAGCGCGGCGTTGCGCTGAGCTATATCGAAACGCTGCTTTCGCTGCTCCCGTTCGGCCTGGCGATGGTCGACCGCGACGGGCGCTTCCTGTTCCTCAACGACGCCTTCGCCCGGATGGCGGGCATCCCCGAGGGCCGCTCGCCGGCCTATCCCGGCGACATTGTGGTGAAAGAGGACAAGGCGGCGATCGGCGAGGTCGTGCGGCGCTACGCGGTCGGGCAACAGGCCGGCGGCGACCTGATGGTCCGCCTGAAAGCACAGCCCGACGAGAACACCGTGATGTCGATCGCCGGCGTCCGCGGCCTCGGCGAAGCGGCGGTCCTGTTAAGCCTCAAGGATTCGAACGAAGAGGCAAAACTCAAACGCCAGGTCGCGCAGGCGACGAAGATGCAGGCGGTCGGCCAGCTGGCGGGCGGCGTCGCGCACGATTTCAACAATATCCTGACCGCGATCCTCGGATATTGCGACCTCATGCTGATGCGCCATTCGCCCGGCGACAGCGACTATGACGATATCCAGCAGGTCCGCGGCAACGCCAATCGGGCGGCCAACCTGACCCGCCAGCTGCTTGCCTTTTCGCGTCAGCAAACCTTGCGGCCGCAGATCCTCCAGCTATCCGATGTCGTCTCCGACGTCGGATCGCTGCTGACCCGGTTGATGGATGAGAAGATCCGCATTGCGGTGCGCCACGGGCGCGGCATGGGCTCGGTCCGCGCCGATCCGGGCCAGCTCGAGCAGGTCATCGTCAACCTCGCCGTCAACGCGCGCGACGCGATGCTCGCCAAGGATGCCAAGGGCGGTGGCGAACTGACGATCGAAACCTATGGCATGAAGGCCGGCGAGATCGCACGACTGGGGAGCGAAATCCTCCCGACCGCCGATTACAGCGTGCTCAGGGTGGGCGACAGTGGCACGGGCATCGCCCCCGAACATCTCGGCAAGATCTTCGAGCCGTTTTTCACGACCAAGCCCGTCGGTAAGGGAACGGGACTCGGCCTGTCGACGGTCTATGGCATCGTCAAACAGTCGGGCGGCTATATTTTCGCGGAATTCGCAGACCGAGCCCGGGGAAGGGCAGGGGACTCGCTTCACGATATATTTCCCGGTCCATGAAAAACGCGAAGCCGATGCCGAAAAGGTCGCTGCTCCCGAAAAGCCCAGGCACGAATGGGGCACGGGAGAGATCCTGCTCGTCGAGGACGAAGACATGGTCCGCGCGGTCGCCGAACGCGCGCTGACGCGCGCCGGCTATACCGTCACCGGCGCCGTCTGACGGCGAAGAAGCGCTCGAACTGGCGGCGAAGATGGAGACGATCGACCTGTTGCTGAGCGACGTCGTCATGCCTCGCATGGATGGACCGACGATGGCCGCCAAGTTGCGCGAGGCGCGGCCCGATCTGCCGGTCCTGTTCATGTCGGGCTACGCCGAGGAGCAGCTGCGCAAGTCGATCACGCTTGAAAACGTCGGGTTCCTGCCCAAACCTTTCTCCGTGGCGCAGCTGACGGAGACCGTTGGCAAGTCGATCAAGACAGGAGATCGGTAGTTCGTTACGCAGGCTTTCCAATTGCCGCGCGCGCGTCTATTGAGCGCGTCACTTTTCGGGGAATAGGTGTTTGACGCAAAAACGAATCTTGGTGGTCGAAGACGAAGCGCTGATCGTCATGATGCTAGAGGATATCCTCGGCGAGCTGGGCTATGCTGTGTCGTCGACTGCACAGTCGGTCGACGAAGCGATGACCGCTCTGGCCGAGGGCGCGTTCGACGCGGTGATCCTCGACGTCAATCTGGGCGAAGAACGTAGCTGGCCGGTCGCTACGCTGCTGATGGAGCGCGGAATTCCATTCGTCCTGTCCACCGGGGGCAGCATGAACGACACTCCTACCGAGTTTGCCGGCGTGCCAAGCGTCCGCAAGCCCTATACGTTCGAGGATCTTCAGCGCACGTTGGGGAGTTTATTCGGCCAAGGCGCCAATTAAACCCCTCATCGACGGATGACCGGACCCCGGAATATTCGTTCTCCCCTTGTTCTCATAGAACATACCGTGTACACCGCATCTTCCGTTGCAGTGGTGCGACGGGAACCGTAGGACGAGGGGACTCATCATGAGCGCACAGCTTAAAGTGGTCGGTAACGAAAAGACGGCGGGAAAAATGGACAGGCAAAAGGCTTTGGACGCGGCTTTGGCGCAGATCGATCGCGCCTTCGGCAAGGGCTCGGCGATGAAGCTGGGCAGCCGTGAGGCGATCGAGATCGAATCGATCTCGACGGGGTCGCTCGGGCTCGACATCGCCCTCGGTATCGGCGGCCTGCCACGCGGCCGCGTGATCGAGGTCTATGGACCCGAAAGCTCGGGCAAGACGACGCTGGCGCTGCACGTCATTGCCGAAGCGCAGAAGAATGGCGGGACCGCCGCCTTCGTCGACGCCGAGCACGCGCTCGACCCGGGCTATGCCAAGAAACTGGGCGTCGACATCGACGACCTCATCGTCTCGCAGCCCGATACCGGCGAACAGGCGCTCGAGATCGTCGACACGCTGGTCCGTTCGAACGCGGTCGACGTGCTCGTCATCGATTCGGTCGCCGCGCTTGTGCCGCGCGCCGAGATCGAGGGTGAAATGGGCGACAGCCATGTCGGCCTGCAGGCGCGCCTGATGTCGCAATCGCTGCGCAAGCTGACAGGCTCGATCAGCCGTTCGCGCTGCATGGTGATCTTCATCAACCAGCTGCGCATGAAGATCGGCGTGATGTACGGCAATCCCGAAACCACCACAGGCGGCAACGCGCTCAAATTCTATGCCAGCGTCCGGCTCGATATCCGCCGCATTGGCCAGATCAAGGATCGCGACGAGGTCGTCGGCAACACGACCCGCGTCAAGGTCGTCAAGAACAAGGTCGCGCCGCCGTTCAAGCAGGTCGAATTCGACATCATGTACGGCAAGGGCATTTCCAAGGTCGGCGAGATCATCGACCTCGGCGTCAAGGCCGGGCTGGTGGAGAAATCTGGCGCCTGGTTCAGCTATGACAGCATCCGCATCGGCCAGGGGCGCGAGAACGCCAAGACCTTCCTGCTCGACAATCCCGAGCTGTTCGAACGTCTCGAAAAGGCGATCCGCAGCAAGGAAGACAAGGTCGCTGAAGAGATGATGACCGGTCCCGAAGCCGAAGGCGACGACGCCTAAGCCCCTTCGGGCGAAGGTTATTCGCCAATTTAAATCCAGCTTGTCGGCGCGTCCCATCCCTCGCCGGGACGGGCCGACCAGGCCCGTCGCCTTACGGGGCGGCGGGCCTTTATTGTGCGTGGCGCACAGGGCGGCTAGGCTTGGCAATTCCGCCGGGAGCCATCCATGACCATCGTCGTCCACCATCTCAACAATTCGCGCTCGCAGCGTATCTTGTGGCTGCTCGAGGAGCTTGGCCTCGATTACGAGATCGTGCGTTACCAGCGCGACGCCAAAACGATGTTCGCGCCACCTGAATTGCGGCGGATCCACCCGCTCGGCAAGTCGCCGGTGATCGAACATGACGGGCGCACGCTGATCGAAACCGGCGCGATCGCCGAATATCTTGTCGATCTCGCCGACGGTCAGCTCGGTGCGCCGGCGAGCCGCGACGAGGTCATCCGCTATCGCCAGTTTCTCCATTATGCCGAGGGCTCGCTCATGCCACCGCTGTTGCTCAAGCTGGTGCTGGCGCGGCTCCCGCTGATCGGCAAGGTCGCGACCGACCGCGTCCAGCCGATGATCGATACCCATCTCGACTGGCTCGAAAGCGAACTGACCGAGCGCGACTGGTTCGCGGGCGATAGCTTCACCGCCGCCGATGTCATGATGAGCTTTCCGCTCGAGGCGGCGCAGGGCCGCGCCGGGCTGGGGTCATCGCGACCACATTTGATCGACTGGCTCGCGCGCATCCACGCCCGTCCGGCGTACCAGGCGGCACTCGCTGCAGGAGGACCTTATGATTATGCCTAGGCTCACACTCGACCGCCGTCGTCTGCTCGGTGGTGCCGCGATGGCGTCTGCGGGCCTCGCCCTCGGCGCTCCGAACCTGCTGCGCGCTGCCGAGATCGATACATCGGATCTCGCGCCGATCACCGGCAACGTCGCGCCAATTGGCCGCGATGAGCGTGCCGCGCGCATTGCCCGGGCGCAGGCGTTGATGGTGGCCAACAATATCGACGCGATCGTTGTCGAGCCGGGCGCGAGCCTCGTCTATTTTACCGGCATCCGCTGGTGGCGCAGCGAACGACTGACTGCTGCGGTCATTCCCGCGTCCGGCGATCCGGTCATCGTCACGCCGTTTTTCGAACGGCCCTCGGTCGCCGAATCGCTCGGCATTGCCGCCGATATCCGCACCTGGAACGAGGACGAGAGTCCGATCAGGCTGGTCGGTGATATCCTGACCGAACAGGGTTTGGCCAAGGGGCGGATCGGGATCGAGGAAACGGTGCGATTCTTCGCCGCCGATGGGCTCGCGCATGCATTGCCTCACGCTTCGCTCGTAGCGGCCGCGCCCGTCGTGCGCGGGGTACGGATGCGCAAGACTGCGGCCGAGATCGCGCTGATGCAGGCGGCGACCGATGTCACGATTGCGGCCTATCGCTGGACTGCGCCGCGCATCGCCGAAGGGATGAGCAACCACGATGTGTCGGCGATGATGAATGCCGCGACACGCGCGCTCGGCGGTTCGCCAGAATTCGCGCTGATCCTGCTCGGCGAGGCATCGGCCTATCCGCACGGGTCGGGCCAGCCGCAGGTCGTCCGCAAGGGCGAGATCGTGCTGATGGATTGCGGCTGCACCGTCGAGGACTATCAGTCCGACGTGTCGCGCACCTTCGTCTTCGGCGGCGATCCGAATGCCCAGCAGCGCAAGGTCTGGAACGAGGTCGCACGCGGCCAACAGGTAGCGCGTGCCGCGGCGAAGCTCGGCGCGCCGGCCGGCAGCGTCGATGATGCGGTGCGCGGCTATTACGAATCGCTCGGTTACGGCCCGCGCTACGCGCTGCCCGGCCTGTCGCACCGCACCGGTCATGGCATCGGCATGGAGGGGCATGAGCCGGTCAATCTGGTCCACGGCGAGACGACCCCGCTCGATGTCGGCATGTGCTTTTCGAACGAGCCGGGTCTCTATTTCCCCGGCAAGTTCGGGGTCCGGCTCGAAGACTGTTTCCATATGACCGAGACGGGGCCGCAATGGTTTTCGACGCCGCCCAAGGATATCCTGGCACCCTTCGCCTGATTGCGGATTGCGCCGTGTAAGCAATCGCTTGCCGCAATCTTTGCGCGCGCCTAAATCCCGACGATGAACGCTCCGCTGCCTGTCATCGTCAATGCCAGCGGCGGCACTGCGTCGTCGCTCGGCGACGAATTGCGACCCAAGATCGAGGCGGCGTTCGCCGCTGCCGGGCAGGCGATCGACCTTCACCTCGTCAAGGGCGAGGATCTGCTCGACACGGTGCGCAGATATGCCGACGCGCCAATGGTCGCGGTCGGTGGCGGTGACGGCAGTCTGGGCGGCGCGGCGGGAATTCTTGCCAGCGCGGGCTGCACGATGGCGATCCTGCCGCTCGGCACGCGCAACCACCTCGCCAAGCAGCTTGGCCTGCCCGAGGAACTGGCCGACGTCGCGAAGCTGATCGCGACCGGCAACACCGTACGGATCGACATCGCGCATGTTGGCGAGCGCACCTTCGTCAACAACGCGTCGATCGGCACCTATCCGCAGCTTGTCCGGACACGCGACCACAGCGACCTGCCCAAATGGCTGGCGACGATCCCGGCCGCTTGGTTCGTCCTGCGGCGGCACGATCATCAGGCGTTGACCCTCACCTGGCAGGACGAGCGCCGCGATATCGTCACGCCGATGCTGTTCATCGGCAACAACCGCTACGAACTCGACGGCGAGCATATCGGCGAGCGGACCTGCATGACCGATGGCGTAATGTCGCTCTATGCGGTTGCGCCGCGCGGACGGATGGCACTGATCGCCTTTGCCATCCGCGCTTTGTTCGGCCGCGCCGATGCGCAGCGCGATTTCGATGCGCTGGTCGATGTGCCTGCGCTGACCGTGTCGGGCCGCGGCGGCAGCGTCGATGTCGCGCTAGACGGCGAGGTCGAACGGATGAAACTGCCGCTCGAATTCACGATTGCGCCCCGCGGCCTGTCGGTCGTCGCCGCGCCGGGGGAGGCCGACAGCCCGCCGGCCTGAACGAGCCTGTCGCGCACAATATGCGGCAATGTCCGCTTGCCGCACCGCAACACGGCCATTAAGTCGCGGGAATGACCTCGACCAACGACATCCGCCGCGCCTTTCTCGATTACTTTGCCGGCACAGGACACGCGCGTGTGCCGTCGGCGCCGCTGGTGCCGTACAACGACCCCAGCCTGATGTTCGTCAACGCGGGCATGGTGCCGTTCAAGAACGTTTTTACCGGGCTGGAAACGCGCGATTACACGACCGCGACGTCGAGCCAGAAATGCGTTCGCGCGGGCGGCAAGCACAACGATCTCGACAATGTCGGCTATACCGCGCGCCACCATACGTTTTTCGAGATGCTCGGCAATTTCAGCTTCGGCGACTATTTCAAGGAAGCAGCGATCACGCATGCATGGACGCTGCTGACCAAGGAATGGGGGATCGATCCCGACCGGCTGACCGCGACGGTCTATCACACCGACGACGAAGCGTTCGACCTGTGGAAGAAGATCGCCGGCCTGCCAGAAGATCGGATCATCCGGATTGCGACCAGCGACAATTTCTGGGCGATGGGCGACAACGGCCCGTGCGGTCCGTGCAGCGAGATATTCTACGATCACGGCGACCATATTCCGGGCGGGCCGCCAGGATCGCCCGACGAGGACGGCGACCGCTTCGTCGAGATCTGGAACCTTGTCTTCATGCAGAACGTGCAGGAAGCGGGCGTCGTTATCGGCGACCTGCCGCGCCCGAGCATCGACACCGGCATGGGGCTCGAGCGTATCGCCGCGGTGCTGCAGGGCAAGCATGACAATTACGATATCGACCTGTTCAAGGCGCTGATCGCCGAGAGCGGCGACCTGACCCACACGGCCACCGACGGCGAGCACAAGGCGTCGCACCGGATCATAGCCGACCACCTGCGCTCGACGAGCTTCCTGATCGCCGATGGCGTGCTGCCGGCGAACGAGGGGCGTGGCTATGTCCTGCGCCGGATCATGCGTCGGGCGATGCGCCATGCGCATATCCTTGGCGCCAAGGACCCGTTGATGCACCGGCTCGTTCCCAGCCTGGTCGCCGAGATGGGCGGGGCGTTTCCCGAACTCGTCCGGGCGCAGCCGCTGATTGTCGAGACGCTTGAACGAGAGGAAACGCGCTTCCGCCAGACGCTCGACAAGGGATTGCGCCTGCTCGACGAGGCGACCGCGTCGCTCGGCAAGGGTGACACGCTCGCGGGCGCTACCGCGTTCAAGCTCTACGACACCTATGGCTTTCCGTACGACCTCACCGAGGATGCACTGCGGGCGCAGGGCATCGCGGTCGATCGCACCGGCTTCGATGAGGCGATGGCCGAGCAGAAGGCGGCCGCGCGCGCGGCGTGGAAGGGGTCGGGCGACACCGCGTCGGACGATGTCTGGTACGACATTGCCGACAGCGCGGGTTCGACCGAGTTCACCGGCTATGCCGCGACGACTGGCGAGGGCGAGGTCGTCGCGCTGGTTCGCGACGGGGCGCGCGTCGAGAGCGCCGGCGCCGGCGAAAGCGTTGCGATCGTCACAAACCAGACGCCGTTCTATGGCGAGAGCGGCGGGCAGGCGGGCGACAGCGGCATCGTATCGAACACCGCTGGTCTCAAGGCGAGCGTCACCGACACCGGCAAGCCGCTGGGCAAGCTGCACGCACATCATGCGACGATCGAAGCGGGTACGATCAAGGTCGGCGATGTCGTTCGGCTCGACGTCGATGCCGCGCGGCGGGACCGGGTCCGCGCCAATCACAGCGCGACGCACCTGCTCCACGCGGCGCTGCGCCGCCAGCTGGGCGAGCATGTCACGCAGAAGGGCAGCCTGGTCGCCGACGACCGGCTGCGTTTCGATTTTGCCCATCCCAAGGCGCTGAGCGCCGAGGAGATCGCCAGCGTCGAGGCCGAGGTCAATCGCCACATCCGCGAGAACGACGCGGTGACGACGCGGCTGATGACGCCCGACGACGCGATCGAAGCGGGCGCGATGGCGCTGTTCGGCGAGAAATACGGCGATGAAGTTCGCGTGCTGAGCATGGGGCGCGACAGCGATGCGTCGTGGTCGGTCGAGCTGTGCGGCGGGACGCACGTCGCTGCACTGGGCGATATCGCCCTGTTCAAGATCACCTCCGAAAGCGCGGTGAGTTCGGGCGTGCGGCGCATCGAGGCGCTGACCGGCGAGGCGGCGCGCCTGTATCTGACGAGCCGCGAAGAGGCGCTCAAGGCCGCCGCGGCGAGCCTCAAGACCGCGCCCGAAGACGTGCCGGCGCGCGTTGCGGCGATGGCCGAGCAGCTCAAGAAGATTGAGCGAGAGCTGGCCGAAGCTAAAAAGACGCTGGCTCTGGGCGGCGGGGCAGGGAGCGGCCAGGCCGACGAGGCGCCTGCGCCAGAGATGATCGGCGACGTCGCGTTCCTTGGCCGCGTTGTCGACGGCCTCGACCCCAAGGGGCTGCGCGGCGCGATCGACGACATGAAAACGCAGCTCAAATCGGGTGTCGCGGCACTGGTCGCGGTCAACGACGGTCGCGCGAGCGTCGCGGTCGGCGTCACCGACGACCTCACCGCGCGCATCAGCGCGGTCGACCTCGTCAAGGCCGCGGTCGCCGCGCTCGGCGGCCAGGGCGGCGGTGGCCGCCCCGACATGGCGCAGGGCGGCGGGCCCGATGGCGGCGAAGCCGATGCGGCAATTCAGGCCATTAAAGCCGGTTTGACCTAAGCCGCCATCGCCACGCGTTCTATCTTGAGCGATCGTGCCTTGGTGCGCGCCTCGGCGATATCATGCGACGACTGCATCCGTAATAGCGTGTCGGCACGAAGGCCGAACGCCTGCTCGAACCGGATCGCCATCTCGGCCGACAGGCTCGCACGGGCATTGAGCAGCGCGCTCAACGCGGCGCGTGAAATGCCTAGCCTACCGGCAAGATCGGTCACGCTCAGGCCGCTGGGGCCGACGACTTCATCCTTAAGCCAAGCGCCCGGATGGATTGCAAAGTCCTTATGCAGGGTGATGGCCATTAGTGATAATCCTCCAGGTCGATGTCCTCGATCGCATTCGCGTCGTTAATCCGAAACGTCATGCGCCAGTTTTTCGTCACGATTAACGACCAAACGTGCTTTCGGTCGCCAGTCAGTAAATGCGCGCCGAAATTTGGCGGTATTCGCAACTCGTCTGCTTCGCCGATTGCAGCGAGATAAGCGATGATGTTGCGCAACCTTCCAATGGCATTGGCCGGGAGGCCCTTCGTCTTTCCGCTCTCGGCAAAATTGCGGAGAGCTTTGTGGCGAATGCTTTCGATCTCCATAGTGTTTTTTAGTCAATTATGTGTAATGTGTCAAGTGACGCTTTACACTCAAAATCACTCCACGCCCTTGATCTTCCCCCATTGGCGCGCGACGGTGTAGCCGAGATAGCCGGTGCCGAAGAGCGCGTAGAGCGGCTCGGGGATGCCGGCGAGATAGGCGTTCATGCCGTGGGCGATCGCCATGGCGGTGTCGGGCTGGACCGCGGCGATCAGGCCCATCGGGATCGCCCAGAGCAGCAGCGCGTACATGACGTAGAGGAAGACTGGGCCGCGCGCGGCTGGTCCACGGGTCGGCGCTGTTCGCCTCGGCGACGATCGCCTGCATCCGGACGCTGACCGCTTCGAGTTCCTGCGAGCCCTGGAGCTTGATCAGTTCGAGCTTGGCGCGGTCGCGCGCTTGCGGGTCGGGGATGATCTTGTCGATCAATTGCGCGACGGGGCCGATCAGCCCTTCGATAATTCCCATTTTCGTTCCTTTCGAGCTAACAAGTTCACGGGTTCACACCGTCCAGGGACAGGTTCACGGTGTGACCTTATCCGATCCGGTTCGCGAGCCAGCCGTAGAGGAATGCCTCGTTGGGCGGCCGGCGTTCGGCCAGATCGATGTAGCGCGCCCCCTGGAGCGCCTCGATCGCCTTGAGCAGGACGGTCTCGCCGCCCGCACCGCGCACGGCCAGGAAGGCGTCGAGCGCAGCGAGCGTGCGCGGGCCGACGACGCGATCGACCACAAGGTCGCCGTAATCGCGGCCATTGCGGTTGAGCGCGTTGAGCGCTCGCTGGAGAAAGCCGCTGGCAACCCCGACACCCATGTTGACCGCGGTATCGAACAGTTCTGCGGCGATCCCGGGGGCGAGTGCCGCGACCTTGTCGTAGCCCGGCCGCAACCAGTAGAGGCGGCGATAGATCGCGATCGCCTCGGCGCGGGGAAAGCTGCGCATGGCGCCGGTATAGCCGTGCCGGCGCGCGACCGCCTCGGTAATGCCGTAGCGCGTCGGTCCGCCGGCATCGTTCGGATCGTGGACGAAGCCGCCCTCCCGATCGATCAGCTCTTCGACAAGGGTCTTGAAATCCATGATGCGCTCCCGTTAATGCGAGAACATAAACAGAACGAAAATTGGTAGGAAAGCGTTTTTGTGGGTGCGTTGAACGGTTTTCGCCACTGACATGTCCAGCCGGACTTGCCTTGCCGCCGTCATGTGCCTAAAGGCCCGCACTCGGTCGGGACGTAGCGCAGCCTGGTAGCGCATCACACTGGGGGTGTGGGGGTCGGAGGTTCGAATCCTCTCGTCCCGACCAGTATTTCAAATCCATCCGGGGGATGGATTTGAAATACTCCAAAGGCGGCCCGCCTGCCACGGGCGCGCGTACAGAACTCGACCTTTCATCCAACAAAGTTCCAGCATCGCAACACTGATTGCTACGTGGGCACCGTTTGATCGCGAGCGATTGATCGCGAGCGATAGCTAATAGCGAGACTTGGGATAGGCCCCAGCCCGCGTTGCGGCGAGGGACGGGGAGGGTTTCGCGCCGAGCTATTGAAGTTGCCCGTACCCCAACCATCTGCTAACCGCGCGTCACATTCGAGGATCGTCGCCCGGCCGGGCTTTTGCGCGGCGTGCTGGCGCGGTCCAGACCCCAATTTGGCACAAAGCGAACCGATTTATGGACCTCATGACCTTTCTCATTCCCGCCGCGCATGCGCAGGCCACCACCGGCGCCCCAGCCGAAGGCGCCGGCGGCTTCATCATGAGCATCCTGCCGTTGCTGCTGATTTTCGTCGTGTTCTGGTTCCTCCTGATCCGTCCGCAGCAGAAGCGGATGAAGGAGCACGCCGCCAAGGTCGGTGCCGCCAAGCGCGGCGACACCGTCGTCACCGGCGGTGGCGTTGTCGGCAAGATCACAAAGGTCGAGGACGAATACGCCCATATCGAGATTTCCAAGGGCGTGACGATCAAGGTCGTCAAGGCGACGCTGAGCGACGTCGTTTCGCCGATCGCAAAACCCGCCAACGACTGACGCCGCCCCTTCGGGGCCATCTTTCAGGACCAGATTTATGCTCGAATTCCCGCGCTGGAAGGTCATCGGCATCACGCTGCTGCTGATCTTCGGCATCTTGCTCGCCGTTCCCAGCATGTTGCCCGACAAGGTGGTTACGGCCTTTCCGTCATGGATGCCGAGCGAACGCATCAACCTCGGCCTCGATCTCGCCGGCGGCAGCCACATCATGCTCGAGGCGGATATCGACGACGTCCGCAAGCAGCGGCTCGATGCGATGGAAAAGACGATCCGCACGGTCCTGCGCGGCGAGCGCGGCAAGAGCGAGAATATTGCGATCGGCGGCCTCAGCCGTGCCAATGGCAAGCTGGCCTTCATGGTCCGCGACGCGACCAAGGTCGACGAGGCGCGCGAGCGGCTCAACAACCAGACCAAGGGTGCCGGACTGTCGGGCGAACGCGACTGGGATATCGAAGTCCGCGATTCGACGCGGATCATCATGACGCCGACCGAGGCGGGCACGCGCAATTTCATCGACAACGCGATGGAAGCCGCACGCGACATCGTCGATCGCCGCGTCAACGCGCTGGGTACGCGCGAACCGACGATTGTCCGCCAGGGCGACGACCGGATCGTCGTCCAGGTTCCCGGCCTCAGCGATCCGCAGGCATTGAAGGACCTGCTCGGCCAGACTGCACGGCTCGAGTTCAAGATGGTCGACCTCAATGCCAATCCGGCCGATCTGGCCAACGGCATCGCGCCGGTCGGCAGTGAAATCGTTCCCTATCCCGGCAACCCCACGGGCGAGCCGGTGATCGCGGTCAAGCGCCAGGTGCTGATCTCGGGCGACCAGCTGGTCGATGCGCAGCAGCAGTTCGACCAGCAGGACAACGTCCCCGTCGTGTCGATCCGTTTCGACGCGCAAGGATCGAACATCTTTGCGCGCACGACGCAGCAGAATGTCGGCAAGCCGTTCGCCATGCTGCTCGACGGCAAGGTGCTGTCGGCGCCCAACATCAACGAACCGATCCTGGGCGGACAGGCGCAGATCAGTGGCAGCTTCACCGTCGAAAGCGCCAATGCGCTTGCCATATCGCTGCGATCGGGTTCGCTGCCGGTCAAATTGAAGGTCGTCGAGGAACGCACGGTCAAGCCCGAGCTCGGCCAGGATTCGATCGACAAGGGCGCACTCGCCGCGATCATCGCGACGATGGCGGTGCTGATCTTCATGATCGTCACCTACGGTCGTTTCGGCGTCTATGCCGATGCCGCGCTGATCATCAACATCCTGCTGATCCTGGGCATCATGGCGTTGTTCAACGCGACGCTGACGCTGCCGGGCATCGCCGGCTTCGTCCTGACGATCGGCGCGGCGGTCGACGCCAACGTGCTGATCAACGAGCGCATCCGCGAAGAGGTCAAGCGCGGGCGACGACCGATCGACGCGGTCCAGGTGGGCTACAAGGAGGCCAGCCGCGCGATTTTCGATGCCAACATCACCAACGTCATCGCCGCCGCGCTGATGTTCTGGTTCGGCACCGGGCCGATCAAGGGCTTTGCCGTCGTCCTGACGATTGGCATCGTCACATCGGTGTTCACCGCGGTGACCGTCAGCCGGATGTTCGTCGCCGGATGGTTGCGCAGCGCGCGCCCGTCGAAACTCGTCATTTAAGGGATTAGACCCATGCGTTTGCTCAAGCTCGTCCCCGACGACACCAACATCGCCTTCCTCAAATGGCGTAACGTCGCGATGGCGATCGGCGTCAGCATGATCGTCGCATCGCTCGTGCTGACCTTCGTGCGCGGGCTCAACATGGGTGTCGACTTCGTCGGCGGCCAGTCGACCCGCGTCGAATTCTCCAAGCCGGTCGACATCACCGACGTCCGCAACAAGGCCGACGCGATCGGCATCGGCGAGGCGACGGTGCAGGAATTCGGCAGCGCCAACGAGGTGCTGATCCGCACGCCGGTGCCCAAGGGCGGCGATGATTCGGCCAATGCCGCCGCCGACAAGCTTCGTGCGGGCATCCTCAAGGCCTATCCCGATGCCAAGGTCGGCAGCGTCGATACCGTGTCGGGCAAGGTGTCGGGCGAATTGCTGCAAACCGGTGCGCTGAGCCTGGCGCTCGCGATGCTGGCAATTTCGATTTACATCTGGTTCCGCTTCGAATGGCAGTTCGGTGCGGGCGCGCTGTTCGCGCTGTTCCACGATGTTTCACTGACCTTCGGTTTCTTTGCGCTGACGCAGCTCGAGTTCAACCTCAACATCGTCGCCGCGCTGCTGACGATCATCGGCTATTCGCTCAACGATACGATCGTGGTGTTCGACCGGATACGCGAGAACCTGAAGAAATACCGCAAGATGGACATGACCGCCTTGCTCGACCTCAGCGTCAACGAGACGCTGGCGCGCACCGTGATGACGTCCTTGACGATGATCATCGCGCTGATCGCGCTGCTGATCTGGGGCCCGGCGGTGATTTTCGGCTTTACCGCGGCGATGCTGCTCGGCCTGTTCGTCGGGACCTATTCGAGCGTCTACATGGCGGCGCCTTGGCTGATCTGGCTGCACGTTAAATCGGACAGCTTCGTGCCGGTCGATAGCGGCGCCGGCACCGCAGAGCGCGTCGCCGACGACGGCGCGCGGGTCTGAGGCCGGCATGTCGATCGCGCTCCGCCGCGACGAAGCGGGCAGCGGCCCGATCGTCGAGCGGATCGAAGGCGGCGGGTTTCGCACGCAGGAGCATTATTTCGCCGACGGCGTGATGCTGACCCCGCGCCGTGCCGAGACCTGGACGGGGACGCACGACGCAGCTTCGCTTGACCGTGCGGCGATCGCCCAGCTGCTGGCGATCTGGGGCGAGGGGCTGCCCGAATTCATCGTCCTCGGCACCGGAAGCACGCAGATATTCCCGTCTGGAGCGTTGCGTCGCGCGCTCGAGAGCGAAGGTATCGGGCTCGAGATCATGGATAGCCGCGCCGCGGCACGCGCCTGGTCGGTGCTGCGCGCCGAGGACCGCGAGATCGCCGCACTGCTGTTGCCGCTGCGCTAAAGCCCGGCGCTGGTTCGCCAGAAGGCGGCAAGTTCGCGGCCGTTCGTGCTCCAGTCGAACCGTTCGCGTACCGTTGCCGATACCGCCGATTGCGTCGGCGGATCGGCGAGGATGGCTGAGACTGCCGAAACGACTTCCTCGACATCCCAGCCGACAATCCGGCCGGCGACGGGATCGCGCACCAGTTCGCGTGCGCCGCCAGCGCCGGTGATGACGAGCGGCGTACCGCATGCGAGCGATTCGACCCACGCGTTGGCGAGGCCTTCGGATTCGGACGGCATCACGGTGACGTCGGCAGCTGCGTAGAGCGCGGGGAGATCGGCATTAGCTACGGGGCCGAGAAACTGGACGCGCGCTTCGACGCCAATCTCTCTTGCAATCGCGCGATATTCGGCTTCCTTTTCACCCGCACCAGCGACCAGCAGGGTCGCTTCGGGAAGCTCGACAAGAGCCTCGATCACGAGATCCTGGCGCTTGCGTTCGATCAGCGCGCCGACGCACAGCAGTACGGGACCGGTGAGGCCGCGCGCGGTCTTGGCGGCGGTCCGGTCGAGCGGGCGGAAGCGATCGTGATCGAGCCCGGTATAATGGACCGCAATCTTGTCCGCTTCCATGCCGAGCGCGACCATGTCGGCCTTGAGCGCTTCGGAGACGGCCAGCGAGCGCGCGGCCGCAGCGCCCGTCGCGCGGACCTGTTCGGAACTGTGTCTGCGATGGCCCCAATGGCTGATGTCGGCGCCGCGCGCCTTGGCGATGAAGGGCACGCCTAACCTGGTGCCAATGCGCATCGCGGCAGGGCCGTCGGGATAATAGAATTGCGCGTCGATCAGGTCGGGCGCGAGCTGCCGGGCCAGCGGCATGACTGCGCGCGCGATGAGAGCAGGGTTCCAGCGGCCGCTGAAGCCCGGAAGCAGGCGAAAGCGCGGGCGGTGGACGGTGAGACCGTGGCGCAGTTCGACGTGCGGCAGGTTGGCAAGCGCGGCATAGCGCGGATGCGCCGAGAGCGGCCAAGGCGGGAGGCCGAGCGGCGCGACGACGGTGAGGTCGATCGCATCGTCCTTCGCCGCTTCGCGTAGCGATCGTTCGACGAAGCCGCCGAAATCGGGCCGCGCCGCATCGGGAAACAGCGTCGCGATCGACAGGACGCGGAGCCGCGCCATCCTTAGAGGTCGCGGACCAGCCGCGCCGCGACCGCCAGCCAGGGCGGATTGGCGACGACCTGCTGGCGCGTGCCCGTGCCGAGCGGGAGGAGGTGGAGCTTCTCGCCATCCATCCCGATCAACCGGCCGAAGACGAAGCGCCCCGCCGGACGCGGGACGAGGACATCGCGGTTGAGCGCGCTCGCATAATCGTCGGCCTTGAGCGGGCGGCACCAGACATGGTCGCCGCTGCGATAGTCGCCGACCCCGCCGGTCACACGCAGCGCGAGCATGTCTTCGCCGATCCGCTGCGGACTGAGCGGCTCTGGCCGCGTCGGCGCGTGCGCACCGTCGGGGGTGAGCAGCGCGGTGACCTCGTGCTGCGTCTCGTCGGGCATGCTGACGAGCTCGGCGGACGACACGCCAAGCGCATCGGCAATGCGGTTGAGCCAGTCGATCGACAGCGTCCGCGTGCCCGTTTCGAGCCGCCCGATCGTCTGCGGCGTGGTCGGCGGATCGCAGCGCCGGGCGACGTCGTCGAGCGTCAGCCGTTTGGCGCGGCGGACCGAGCGGATCGAATTGATCATTTCAGGCTCCCATATGCATGAACCGATACGGTTTGTTCTTTCCTACAATTTGTTCCCAATGGCAAGGCTCTGGCGATTCGATCGAACAGGAGTCGTCATGCCCCGAACCAAGCCGCTTGCCCGTCGCAATGTCCCCGCCGCCGCCAATCGGACGCTGGTCGACCGACCACATCCCGACGACCGGATCGATCCAGGCAAGGCGGGGCGACCGGGGACAATCCGCCGCGTGACCGTGAACCTGCGCGAGAACCCGATCGATTGGCTCCATGCGCGCGGCCATCTGAACGATCGACAGTTCGCCGCAGGAGCGCGGTTGCGAACCGACTTCGAACGCGCGCAGCTTGGCGCGCGCACGACGATGCAGTGGGACGGGGCAGGGACGGGCGGAGGACGTCGCGGAGCGCCGGGCGCGCCCGATCGTTCGGCCAAGACGATCGATGCCAAGCGGAGGTTCGAGGGTGCTCTGGCCGCCGCCGGGCCAGGCCTGTCCGACATATTGTGGCGGATCGCGTGCGAGGGCGAGGCGATGGGCGCGGCGGAAAAGGGACTTGGCTGGCCGAGCCGGTCGGGGCGGTTGGTGCTGACGCTCGCGCTCGACCGCGTCGCGGGGTTCTACGGCCTGGGCTAGCTGCCCAGCGTCTCGACCATTTCAGCGAGTTCGAGCCAGCGTTCCTCGGCCGCGTCCTTTTCGCGTTGCAGTTCGGTCAGCTGAGCCGTCAGCTTTTCGAACAATTCGGGATCGTTGGCGTAGAGGTCGGGGTTCGACAGGTTGGTCTCTACCTCGGCGATGCGCGCCTCGATCTCCTCGATCCGGCCGGGCAGCAGGTCGTAGTCGCGCTGGTCCTTGTAGCTCAGCTTGGCGGGACGTTGCGCCGGTTGAGCGGGAGCAGGTGATGCCGCCTGCTTCGACCGGCCTTTGGACTTGGCGGATTGCTGCGGGCGCCGTTTGGCTTCCCAATCAGCATAGCCGCCCGCGACGATGTCGACGCTGCCGCTGCCGTCGAGGCCAAGCGTGACGGTCACCGTGCGGTCGAGAAAGTCGCGATCGTGGCTGACGATGAGGACGGTGCCGTCATAGTCGGCGATCACTTCCTGCAGCAGGTCGAGCGTTTCGAGGTCGAGATCGTTGGTCGGCTCGTCGAGGACGAGCAGGTTCGATGCGCGGGCGAATTCGCGTGCCAGCAGGAGGCGCGATTTCTCTCCTCCCGACAGGATGCGGATCGGCGTATCGACGATCGCCGGGTCGAACAGGAACTCCTTCAAATATCCCTGGATGTGCTTCTTGACGCCGCGCACCTCGATCCAGTCGCCGCCCTCGGCAATCACGTCGCGGACGGTCTTGTTGCCCGACAGCAATGCGCGCTGCTGGTCGATGATGATGCCTTCGAGCGTCTTGGCGCGAACGACGGTGCCGCTGTCGGGTTCGATCTCGCCGGTCAGCAACTTGATCAGCGTCGTCTTGCCCGCACCATTGGCGCCGACGATGCCGATCCGGTCGCCGCGCTGGATGCGCAGCGTGAAGTCGCGGATCACCGTCCGGTCTCCGTAGGACTTGCTGACCTTGTCGGCGGTGATGACCGCCTTGGTGCGGACGTCGTCGCTGGCGATGCCGAGCTTCGCCGCGCCGGGCGGGCCCATCATCGCGGCGCGTTGCGCGCGCATTTCATAGAGCTTGGCAAGGCGGCCCTGGTTGCGCTTGCGCCGCGCGGTGACGCCGCGTTCGAGCCAGTGCGCCTCCAGTTTGAGGCGTGCATCGAGCCGGTCGGCCTGCTTGGCCTCGTCGGCGTAGATCTTTTCGGTCCACGCCTCGAACCCGCCATAGCCGACTTCTAGGCGGCGCAGCTGGCCGCGATCGAGCCACAGGGTCTGGCGCGTCAGCCGCGTCAGGAAGGTGCGGTCGTGGCTGATCACGACGAACGCGCCTTTATAGGCATCGAGCCACGATTCGAGCCAGTCGATCGCCGCCAGGTCGAGATGGTTGGTCGGCTCGTCGAGCAGCAGGACGTCGGGCTCGCTGGCGAGAGCGCGGCAGATCGCGGCGCGCCGTCGCTCGCCGCCACTGGCGCTGGCGGCGTCCTTGCCAAGGTCGATGCCGAGCTGGTCGGCGATCGCCTCGACCGCATAATCGGGTGGGCCGTCGGGGCCGTGGATCGCATAATCTCGCAACGTCGCAAAGGCGGCGAGGTCTGGATTCTGTTCGAGGATGACGACATGCGTGCCCGGCACGATCGTGCGCGTACCCTCGTCGCTTTCGAGCGTGCCAGCGATCAGTTTGAGCAGCGTCGTCTTGCCCGCGCCGTTGCGACCGATCAGTGCGAGCCGGTCGCGCGCGCCGATGTGCAGGTCGAGATTGCGCAGCAGCCAGCCGCCGCCCTGCTGGAGACCGAGGTTTTCGTAAGAGAGGATCGGGGCTGCGGCCATGTCGCGCCGCTCGCTAGAGCATTTTCAAGCCGGGTGGAACAGCCGGCGACTTGGAAAATGCGCAAGAGACAAAGCGCCGCCTATTCAGGGCGCGGCAAGGGAACAGCGGGCAGGCCCGCCCGTTAAAGAACCGAAACGATTTACGACCACAGGAGATTTCCATGCGTGTTGCCCTTGCTCTCGCCGCCCTTTCGCTGACTGCCGTGCCGACCGCGCTGATCGCGCAGGTCCAGCCGGTCATGCAGATCGAGGGGGATTTGCCGCTGCTGACGCTCGCCATTACCGAGTCGATCGATGCCAAGCCCGACACCGCGACGATCGGCGCGGGGGTGCAGACGATCGCGCCGACCGCGACCGAGGCGCTGAGGCTCAATTCGGTCAAGATGGATGCGCTGATCAAGGCGGTGAAAGCGCGCGGCGTCGCCGACAAGGACATCCAGACGACGGGAATCAGCCTCAGTCCGCAATATGATTACGAGGGGCGGCAGAACGGCCAGCCGCCGCGCTTCGTCGGCTATCAGGTGTCGAACGAGGTCCGCGTGAAGACACGCGACATCGCCAAACTCGGCACGATGCTCGACGCGCTCGTCGCGGCCGGCGGGACCAATATCAACGGCCCCAGTTTCTCGATCGACGCCGACGCGGCGATCAAGACCGAGGCGCGCACGCGCGCGCTGCGCAAGGCGCGCGAGCAGGCGCAATTCTATGCGGCGCAGACCGGCTATTCGTCGGTCCGACTGGTCAGCATCACCGAATCGCAGGGCTATAGCGGCGGGCCGCCGATGCCTCAGGCGATGGAAATGCGCGTGATGGATGCCTCGGCCAAGGCTCCGGTCGAGCCGGGCCAGGTATCGACGGCGGTCAACCTGACGGTGCAGTACCGGCTGGTGAAGTAAGGCTCTCACTCGGGAGCTTGCTCAGCTCGCCTCCGGCTCGAGCCATGGCCATGGGCGTTCGCGAAACCATTTGGTGATGATGTATTTGCGCCCCTGGCGCACGCGCATGCCGTGGTGGAGCGTTGCCGGGTTGACCTGCCCGTCGGGAGTCAGATTGTCCCAGGCGACGAGGCGGCCGGTGGTCGGGCGGATGATCTTGCCGGTCGCCTTGAAGCGCGTGCCGCCGCCGGCCTCTGGCTCGTTGAGGTAGATCATCATCGTCCAGGTCCGCTGGCCAGAGTCGCTGCAGTGTTCGACATAGCCCGCGCCGCCGGGTTCGAAATAGTCGGTGTGGAACTTGAATTCCTGCCCGGCCTCGTAGCGCTGGCCCTGGAGCGGCTCGCCGAACGCTCGGTCGATCCCGGCAAGATTGCACAGGCGGGCGTCGATCGTCGCAATGAGCGGATCGGTGTGATCGAGGTCGCAGGTCATGCTCGTGCGAAATCCGGGATCGCCGATATCGTCGGCGATCGTCGAGGGACGCACGTTGCGGTCGATCATCGCGGCGAGATCGGCGCATTCATCGTTCCCGAGGAATCGCGGCAGGATGAACTGGGTCAATGCCGGCAGAGGGTGTCCGGCGGATTCCCGCGACGGCCGACAGCCGCGTCTCGGTATGTTCGGCGCCCGACACCTTACGATCGACCGGAGGATTGCTTGTCGTCATTGCTCAACGGGTTAGCGCGCGCCTTGCATCGCGACAATGGCTGAGCGCGGGCACGGGGACGAGCGGCGCGCGAGACGTGCGACAGCGGGCTTGACGCTAGGCGGCGTTGCGACCTATTGGGGCCGCCCGCACCGAACGACGTCGCGTCGCTTTTTCGGACCGCGGTGTGGCGATCGTAGCTCAGTTGGTTAGAGCGCCGGTTTGTGGTACCGGAGGTCGGGGGTTCGAGACCCCTCGGTCGCCCCATTTTCTAACGTGTTTGCAAGTATTTCGCGTCGCCCGTGCCGCGGGGGCTGACAGCGCGGCAAAACAATATTATTGCCCGGCAACGTAACATTGATCTTGAGCGCCGCGAGGCGGCGCCTGCCGGGACGATAGCTGATGCCAGCACTATGGGACTTGCCCGATTTCGACGAGCACGAAGCGGTGCACGGTTTTTTCGACCGCGCGACCGGGCTGACCGGCGTTATCGCGATCCATTCGACGCATCTCGGCCCCGCAGCGGGCGGAGTGCGCTACTGGAAATATGCCGACAAGCAGCTTGGCGTGATCGACGCGCTGCGCCTGTCGCGCGGGATGAGCTACAAGAACGCGATGGCCGGCCTGCCGATGGGCGGCGGCAAGGCGGTGATCCTGGCTGATGCGCGCACCGAAAAAACGCCCGAATTTCTCGCCGCCTATGGCCGCGAAGTCGAATCGCTCGGCGGACGCTACGTCACTGCCGAGGATGTCGGCATGAGCGTTGCCGACCTCGTCGAGGTCTCGCGCCATACGCGCTATGTCTCGGGACTGCCGGTCGATGCGAGCGGGGAAGCCGGTGGCGACCCGGGTCCGTTCACCGCGCTCGGCGTATATCTGGGCGTGCTCGCCGCGATCAAGCAGGGGCTCGGCCGCGACAGCGCCAAGGGCGTCCATATCGCGATCCAGGGCGTCGGCAGCGTCGGCGGACACCTCGCCCGGCGCCTCGCCGCCGACGGCGCGCGGCTGACACTCGCCGACATCCACGAGGACCGTTGCTCGGCATTCGCCAGGGAGCTTGGCGCCGACTGCGTTTCGACCGGCGAGATCCTCGAGCATCGAGGCCGACGTCATCAGTCCCAACGCGCTCGGCGCGGTGCTGACCGAGCACAGCATCGCCGAGATCAAGGCGCCCGTCGTCGCCGGCGGCGCGAACAACCAGCTCGCCACGCCAGCCGACGGCCAGCGGCTGTACGATCGCGGGATCGTCTTTGCGCCCGATTACGTCATCAATGCCGGCGGCATCATCAGCGTCGCGCTCGAATATCTCGGACGCGGGGATCGCGACGAAGTCGAGCGGCGGATCGGTGAAATTCCCGGCCGGCTGCGCGATATCTGGGACGTGAGCAAGGCCGACGGAGCGCCCGCCGCCGACGTTGCCGACCGCATGGCGCAGGCGAAGATCGGGCGCGGCTAGCTACGCCGCAACATTGCTGGAAATGCGTCGACGACTCGCCTATTGCCCCGACCGAACATGCACATTTACGCAAATCCCCTGAAATTCCTGTCGATCGCGCGGCCGTTGACGCCGTGGCTCGCATTGGGTGGATTGCTGCTCGCGATTCTCGGCGGCTATGCCGGGCTGGTCATGACGCCGCCCGATTACCTGCAGGGCGAGACCGTCCGCATCCTCTATGTCCACGTTCCCGCAGCGTGGCTCGGCATGGGCGGCTGGCTGGCGCTGGCGATTGCAGGCATCGTCCAGCTCGTCTGGCGCCACCCGCTCGCCGGGATCGCGGCGCGCGCGATCGCGCTGCCCGGCATGGTGTTCTGTGCGCTGTGCCTCGTCACCGGTTCGATCTGGGGCCGGCCGACCTGGGGAACGTGGTGGGAATGGGACGGGCGGATGACGTCGATGCTGGTGCTATTGTTTCTCTATCTCGGCTTCATCGCGATCGCCAACGCGGGCGAAGAGCGCGGCAGCGTCAGCAAGGTCGCGGCGATCTATGCGATCGTAGGCGCGATCAACCTGCCGATCATCAACCGTTCGGTCGTGTGGTGGAACAGCCTTCACCAGGGACCGAGCATTACGCTCGGCGGTTCGACGATCGACAGTGCGATCCTGTGGCCGCTGTGGTTGACGCTCTCCGGTTTCAGCCTGTTGTTCGGCGCGATCGTGCTGATGCGGATGCGTGCGATCATTGCCGATATCCGCAGCGAGGCCCGGCTCAAACGGCTGGCAGCGCGATGAGCGCGCAGCTCGCCTATGTCGCGGCGGCCTATGGCCTGACGATCGTCGCGACGCTGACCGTGACCGGATGGTCGTGGTGGACGATGCGCGCCGCCGAACGCCGCGCCGACGAGGTGCGCCGCAAATGACCGTCCAGCCCAAGCTCAAACCCAAGCACCAGCGGCTCGTCCTGGCGCTGATCGCGATCGTCGCGATTATCGGCGCCGGATTGCTCGCGGCATCGGCGCTGCGCGACGAGGCGGCTTATTTCGTCACCCCGTCGGACATTGCGGCCAAGCCGCCCGAAGCCGGCGTCGCGATCCGGCTCGGCGGCATGGTCGAGAAGGGCAGCATCGTCCGCTCGCCCGACGGGCTCGGTCTCGCCTTCGTCGTCACCGACGGCAAGGCGAGCACCCGTGTCGCATTTCGCGGCATCGTCCCCGACCTGTTCGGCGAAGAAACGGGAATGGTCGCCGACGGCAGCCTGAACCCCGACGGAACCTTCGTCGCGACGCGCATCCTTGCCAAGCACGACGAGCGTTACATGCCGCCGCAACTCGGCACGATGACGATCGATCGCGACAATATGGTCGGTACCACGGTCGAGCCCACGCGGTGATCGCCGAAACCGGCCTCCTGCTTCTCTGGCTCGCTGCTGCGCTGGCGGTACTGCAGGCGCTGGCCGGCTTCGCCGGACTGTCAGGGCGCGGCGAGTATGTTGCGATCTCCCCCGCCGCACGCCCGCTCGCCGTGCTGCAGGGCCTGCTGTGTCTCGCCGCATTCGCCTGCCTGGTCGCGCTGTTCCTGCGGACCGATCTCAGCGTGCTGCTCGTCGCTGACAACAGCCACAGCGCCAAGCCGTGGCTGTTCAAGTTCGCGGGCGCCTGGGGCAACCACGAAGGTTCGATGCTGCTGTGGCTGACGATCCTCGGCCTGGGCAGCATCGGCGTGGCGCTGTTCGAGCGGCAGCTCGCGCCGCGGATCGTATCGGCAACGCTCGGCGCGCAAGCGGTGCTGGCGCTGGGATTTTATGCCTTCCTGCTGTTTGCCTCGAACCCGTTCGCCCGCCTTTCGCCGGCGCCACCCGAAGGTGCGGGGCTCAACCCCTTGCTGCAGGACCCTGGTCTCGCCTTCCACCCGCCGACGCTCTATCTCGGTTATGTCGGCCTGTCGGTGGCGTTCTCGTTCGCGGTCGGCGCGATGCTGGCGGGCGACGCCAACCGCGCCTTTGCCCGTGCGATGCGCCCGTGGGTGCTGATCGCATGGGTGTTCCTGACGCTCGGCATCACCGCGGGGAGCTATTGGGCCTATTACGAGCTCGGCTGGGGCGGCTGGTGGTTCTGGGACCCCGTTGAGAATGCCTCTCTGATGCCGTGGCTCGCGGCGACCGCGCTGCTCCACTCGGTCAGCGTGACGGCCAATCGCGACGGGCTTCGCGCGTGGACGATCATGCTCGCGCTGGTCGCGTTTTCGATGTCGATGATCGGCACCTTCATTGTTCGGTCAGGGCTGTTGACGAGCGTCCATTCGTTCGCGGTCGACCCGACCAGAGGTGTGTTCATCCTCGTCCTGCTCGCGCTCTATATCGGCGGCGCGCTGGCGCTGTTCGGCGCGCGGATCGGCAAGGTCACGAGCGGCGCGACCTTCGCCCCAATCAGCCGCGAAGGCGCGCTGGTCATCAACAACCTGCTGCTGTCGGTGATCCTCGCGATTGTCCTGATCGGCACCTTCTACCCGATCGCCGCCGAGGCGCTGGGATATCGCCTGTCGGTCGGTCCGCCCTATTTCAACCGCACCGCGGGGCCGATCGCGCTCTGTCTCGTCGCGTTGCTGTTCGTCGGGCCACTGCTGCGCTGGCGGCGCGACCGGCTCGCGCGCCTCCCCGCGATGGCGTGGTCGATGCTCGCTATCGCAGGCGTCGGCGCGATCGTGCTCGCGGTGTTCGTCCCCCGCAGCGCGATCCTGCCCGCGCTGGGCCTTGCGTTCGGTGGCGGGCTGGCAATCGCGAGCCTGTTGCCGCTAACGCGCCGCAGCCTGCGCCGGACGCCCGCAACCACATGGGCGATGGTCGTCGCGCATTTTGGTGTCGCGGTTGCGCTGATCGGCATGGCATCGAACGCCGCCTTTACCGAGGAGCGGCTGATCGCGCTGCGTGCCGGCGAGACGACCACGGTCGGGCCATGGCAGGTTGAACTGGGCGCGATCGATCCCGTTGTCGGCCCCAACTGGACCGCAATCGAGGGCGGGCTTGTCGCGCGCTATGACGGCGGAACGGCTACGACCCTGCATCCGCAACTGCGTGCCTTCACTACGCCGCCGACCGAGACCAGCGAGGCTGCGCTGCTGACGCGCTGGAACGGGCAGCTTTATGCCGTGCTTGGCCAGCCGACGAGCGAAGGGCGCTGGCAACTGCGCCTCTGGTGGAAGCCGTTTGTCACGCTGATCTGGCTCGGCGGGATATTGATCGCATTGGGCGGCGCGCTGTCGCTCGTCGCGCGGATCGGCCTGCTGCGCCGCGCCCGTCACTTCGTCCGGCGGGTGATGCCATGAAGCGCGTGTTGATCTGGACGCCGTTCGCGCTCGCGGCGTTGCTGCTTGGCCTGATGCTCGCCCGGCTCGACGCGCCGCACGATGAGACGATCGCCTCGCAATGGGTCGACAAGCCGATGCCCACGTTCGACCTGCCGCCCGCGACCGACGGCATTCCCGGCCTTGCCGCCGCCGACCTTGCCACCGGCGAGCCACATCTCGTCAATATCTTCGCCAGCTGGTGTGTGCCGTGCCGCGTCGAGGCACCGATGCTCGAGACGCTGCGCGCGCGCGGGGTTAGGGTCGTCGGGATCGCCATCCGCGATACGCCGAACGATGTCGCCAAGTTCCTCTCCGAATACGGCAATCCCTATGCGCGAATCGGCAGCGACGTCGACAGCAACGTCCAGATCGCGATCGGATCGTCAGGGGTGCCCGAAAGCTTCCTTGTCGACGGTAAGGGCATCGTCCGAGAACAGATCCAGGGCGTAATCCTCGAAAAGGACATCGACCGTATCGTTGCCAAGCTTAAGGCGATGCAATGATGCGCCTGGTGTTGCTCGCCGCGCTGGTTTTCGCCGCGCCGCTCGCCGCACAGGATGCGGTGCCACCAGCCGAATATGCCTATCGCCAGCTGCCCGACGCGCGCGCCGAGGCCGAAGCGCACGCGCTGATGACAACACTGCGCTGCCTCGTTTGCCAGGGCCAGTCGATCGCCGACAGCGATGCGGCGCTGGCGGGCGACATGCGCAGCCTGGTCCGGCAGCGGATCGCCGCGGGCGAGACTCCCGATCAGGTCCGCGCCTGGATGATAGCGCGCTATGGCGACTGGGTGAGCTATGATCCGCCGCTCAGCCCCGCAACCTGGCCTCTGTGGGCGGCGCCGATCGCGTTGCTCGGCCTTGGCGGCTGGCTCGCCACGCGCAAGCTGCGCCGCAAGCGCGGCGACACGGGAGACGCGGCATGATTGGTTTGCTCGTCGTCGGCGTGGTGGTTCTGGTGATAGTAGCGTTGGCCGCGTGGCGCTGGTTGCCGTCGTCGGCCTACCTGCCGCTTGCTGCCGCGCTGTCGCTCGGCCTTGCCGGCTATGTCTGGCAGGGGCGGCCGATGCTTCCCGGCACGCCGGTCGAGCGCGTCGATGCCAAGCAGACGTCGGGTGAGCGGATCGACCAGCCGCTGATGGGGATGGTTCGCCGGCTCGACGCGGCGACCAATTGGTTGATGTTGTCAGACAGCCTCGCGCGCGATGGCGATAGCGAGGGTGCGGCCAAGGTTCTCGCCAAGGCGACCAAGCTCTATCCGCAAAGTGGCGACCTATGGGTCGGTTATGGCGCGGCTCTGCTCGCGCATTCCGATGGCCGGGCGACGCGCGCGAGCGAGATGGCCTTCGCCGAGGCGCGCCGCCGCGACCCCGGCCATCCCGGGCCCGATTTCTACGAAGGGATCGCGGCGGTGCGCGCGGGGAATCTCGATGAAGCCGAACGGCTCTGGTCGCGGGTCTACGATGCGAGCGAGGGCGCGGCTGCATGGCGGCAGGACCTCGCCGCGCGCCTAACGCTGGTCCGCGCGCTGATCGCGCAACGCGACGCCCAGCGTGCCGCCGAAAATGCGGGAGCGGATGGCAGGCCCCGGCAACAATGACAATTGCTTGTCGCTTCGTGCTGCATCATGATACGGGCGCGCGCCGTTCGATGCGGCATGTCACTGAGGCTCGTCGATGACCACCGCCAATATGGAAAACGACGCGCCCGCGTCATCGAACGATTCGCCCCTTCACGGCGGTCATGGCCATGGCCACGGCAGCGATCCGATGCTCAAGCTGGCGGTCAGCGCGATCGGCATCGTTTTCGGTGATATCGGCACCAGCCCGCTTTACGCCTTTCGCGAGACCTTCGCTGGGCATCACAAGCTCGACCTCGATCCGCTTCATATCTACGGCGTCGTCAGCCTCATGTTCTGGTCGATGATGCTCGTCGTGACGATCAAGTACGTGTCGATCATCATGCGCGCCGACAACAAGGGCGAGGGCGGCAGCCTGGCGCTGCTCGCGCTGGTCGGGCGGCGCACGCGCAACATGCGCTGGTCGACCGGTCTCGTCCTGCTCGGCGTGTTCGCGACCGCGTTGTTCTATGGCGATTCGATGATCACGCCGGCGGTGTCGGTGCTCGGCGCGGTCGAGGGTATTTCGGTCTACAGCCCGGCTTTGTCGGTGGTGATCGTGCCGCTCGCGGTGTTCATCCTCGTCTTCCTGTTCTTCATCCAGAGCAAGGGAAGCGCCAAGGTGGGCGCGTTTTTCGGCCCGATCATGCTGCTCTATTTCAGCGTCATATCGACGCTCGGAATCATCAGCATCGCCCAGACGCCGGCGATCCTGACCGCGTTTTCACCGCATTACGCGGTCATGTTCTTCGTCTCCGACCCGCTCGCCGGCTTCCTTTCGCTCGGCACCGTCGTGCTCGCGGTTACCGGTGCCGAGGCGCTCTATTCGGATATGGGCCATTTCGGCCGCCGCCCGATCGGATTGAGCTGGCTGGTCTTCGTCCTGCCCGCGCTGATGATGAACTATATGGGGCAGGCGGCGCTACTGCTGCGCAACCCGCTTGCGCTCGAGAGCCCGTTTTACCGCTTGGCCCCCGACTGGTTCCAGATTCCGCTGATTGTCATCGCGACAATGGCCGCGATCATTGCCTCGCAGGCGGTCATATCGGGCGCCTTCTCGGTTACCCAGCAGGCGATCCAGCTGGGCTTCATGCCGCGTCTGCGCATCGACCACACCAGCGCCAAGACCGCCGGACAGATCTACATCCCGAGCGTGAACTGGGCCCTGATGGTGATGGTCATCGTCCTCGTCCTCGTCTTCCGCTCATCGTCGAACCTGACCAGCGCCTATGGCATCGCGGTGACCGGCGCGATGTTCATCGATACCTGCCTGCTGACCGTGCTGGTGCTCTACATGTGGCGCTGGAAGAAGCGCTATGCGCTGCCGCTGCTCGGCATATTCTTCCTCGTCGACGGCGCCTATCTGGCCGCCAACCTGACCAAGATTCCCGATGGCGGCTGGTTTCCGCTGACCGTCGGCTTCGTCATCTTCACGCTGCTGACGACCTGGGCGGCGGGGCGCACGTTGATGCGCGAGAGGATGCGCGAACTGGCGATGCCGATCCCGGTGTTCGTCAAATCGGCGGCCAACTCGGCGGCGCGCGTGCCCGGCACCGCGGTGTTCATGACGAGCACCGCGTCGGGCGTGCCGCACGCCCTGCTGCACAACCTCAAGCACAACAAGGTGCTCCACGAGCGCGTCATCCTGTTGACCGTCAAGATCGCCGACGAACCCTATATCGGGGACGATCACCGCGTCGAACATGAGGACCTGGGCAAGGGATTCCATCGCCTGGTACTGCGCTATGGCTTCATGGAGCAGCCTGACGTGCCCGAGGCGCTGGCCCAGATCACCTCGTGCGGAGCGCCGTTCAAGATGATGGAAACCAGCTTCT
This sequence comes from uncultured Alphaproteobacteria bacterium, assembly GCA_963800335.1. Lineage (GTDB taxonomy): Bacteria > Pseudomonadota > Alphaproteobacteria > Sphingomonadales > Sphingomonadaceae > Flavisphingopyxis. Next base: position 256,663 of record CAWDAN010000007.1, read on the forward strand.
TCCTGTCGCGCCAGACGCTGCTCGCGTCGAAGAACCCGGCGATGCCGCTGTGGCGCGAGAAGCTGTTCGCGTGGATGCTGCGCAACGCCGAAAGCGCGATGGAGTTCTTCCGCCTGCCGACCAACCGCGTCGTCGAACTGGGTAGCCAGCTCGAAATCTGACGCCGCATCAGGCGAGCATGTTGCGCGCCTTTTCGACAAACTTCGCCGCATCGTCGTCGGTTTTGACCGCACGCGGGGGAACCTGCATCGCGCGGACGACCGCCGGGCGGTCCCTGATGCGATCGTGCCAGGCCTTGAGCGCGGGGTGGCGATCAAGCGTCAGCCCGGGCCAGCGGTGCGCCGCGACCCACGGCCAAGCGGCCATGTCGGCGATGGTGTATGCGTCTCCAGCAAGCCATGCATTGGCGGCGAGCTGCGTTTCCATGACGTCGAACAAGCGGTAGCTTTCGCGCTCATAGCGTTCGATCGCGGCGGGGATCGTCTCGGGGAAATATTTCCTGAAAACGTTGAGCTGGCCCATCATCGGTCCGAGACCCCCCATCTGCCACATCAGCCACTGGATCGTGCGGCTGCGCGCCTGGGCGTCTGAGGGCAGGAAGCGGCCCGACTGTTCGGCAAGATAGAGCAGTATCGCGCCCGATTCGAAGACCGCAAAGCCGCCGTCGACAGCGCAGTCGACGATCGCGGGGATGCGGCCGTTTGGATTGATCCTGAGGAAATCGGGCTGTTTCTGCTCGGCCGCGCCAAGGTCGACGAAGTGTGGCGTGTAATCGAGGCCCGCCTCTTCGAGAAAGATCGCGACCTTGTACCCGTTGGGCGTGGCGGCAGTGTAGAAGTCGATCATGCAGGCTCCTCGGGAGATTGAAGTTGATCCGTTGTGGTGGAAATATGGCGACCCATTCAATTCTTAGTCTATATCAAAGAGGTGGTGCGCCAGACGCGAATAACAAGCGGTCCTTGATCACGTGCGGGGAGGAGCTGTCATGGAAGGGAAGTCGGGCACATTGCCGCTTTCGGGATCGGCCCTGTTCACGGGCATTCCGGCGCACATGCTCGATGACGAGTCATTTTCGGCCAGCCTGCGGCGCATGGGACTTTCGCCGGGCGATCCTCGGGATGTCGCATATGACGGAGTGTCGGCGCGTGAATGGGCGGTCGGCTTTGCCGAATGTCCGATGCGCGTGACCCGGATCGTTCCGGACGGAGCGCTGGCGACGAGATTGTCCGGTCGCTATCCGGGTCTGGATAGTCCCGATTTCCCGCCGCCCGAAGATCGCGCCGTGATCCTGAGCTGGCACGAGGCAGCGCTGAGGATGCCTGGGGGCGAGTTCGAAACGATCCTGACAACGCTCGCCTTGCTATCGGCTTTCCTGTTCCCACGGCTGATCCAGTGGTGTCCGGCCGGATTATGGTCCGAAGCCCCCGAAATTACGCGCGAGATAGAGCGATATTTAGGCGGGGCCGCGCTGCCCGTCCTCCATCTCGTCGGCTTCGAGCGGATCGACGAGCCCGGCGAAACTTGCATCGCGACGCGCGGGCTCGGCATCTTCACCGGCCAGGAGCTCGTTGCCGACACAAGGCAGCTAGGCGTGGCCGAGACGGTCCGGCGGCTCGCCCGGCTTGCACTCGACATGATCGAGAGCGGCCCCTTGCTGCACGCAGCGACGATCGAGGGCCTGCTGCCCGGTGAAACGATCGTGCTCTGTCCGAAGGCGCGGGCAGGCTCAATCGCCCTCGTCGATGTCGCGATCGATCCGGCATAGGGGGCGAAGCTGGATCACGACGGAGCGACCGAGCGACGCGCTCCTATTGTCCCGGCGGTGCGTTGGCCGGTGCGAACGCCGATGCGACCCGGATTCCAGCGGCACTATATCCTGCCCGCCGGCTTGGTCCGCCAACGCCAGTTCAGGGGATTTTTCACTTGGCTCGCGCTCTACGGTTTCGCCATCAACCGCTTTTCCAGCAACGAATTCTTGCTACCGGCGCGCGCGATCGAGGCGCACCGGACCCGGCGCGCGCTCCACTGTGGACCGCACCCCGGCTATAGCGATATCGTGGCGTCGCGGGTCGAGACGATCCGCGTCCGCGCGCTGGCGCGGCGGGAGCGCTTCGCGGGACATGCCGCCCGCGATGCGATCGGGCAACTGACGATCCTGCAAGCCGCGCTCAGGCGGACGCTCGACGGGAGTATGCGGCGCTAGATCTGGCTCAACCGACGCGACCCGATGCGGCTGTACGCCGATACGCAGGCGCTCGACCGGCAGATCTATGCGCTGTTTCCCGATTAGTCCCGGACCTGGCTAGAGGCGCACCTTGGCGTCGAGTTCGGCGCGCGCTTCGAGATATTCGGCCTCGAGCCGCGCGACGCGGTCGGCGATCGTTTCGACGACATCGACCGAACCGATGCCCTGGCCCGAGCCCCAGATGTCCTTCCACGCCTTTGCCTTGGCATTGCTTCCGCTGCCGAAGTTCATCTTGCTCGGGTCGCTTTCGGGCAGGTCGTCGGGGTCGAGCCCGGCGGCGCGGATCGACGATTTGAGATAGTTGCCGTGAATGCCGGTGAATAGGTTGGTGTAGACGATGTCGTCGGCGCGTCCCTCTACGATGGCCTGCTTGTATTCGGCCGGGGCGTTGGCTTCGGCAGTGGCGATGAAGGCCGAACCGATATAGGCGAAGTCGGCGCCCATCGCCTGCGCGGCGAGGATCCCGCGACCGGTCGATAGTGAGCCCGACAGAGCGACGGGGCCATCGAACCATTGGCGGATTTCGGCCATCAGCGCGAACGGAGAGATCTTGCCAGCGTGGCCACCTGCGCCAGCAGCGACGGGGATCAGGCCGTCGGCGCCCTTTTCGATCGCCTTGCGCGAAAAGCGGTCGTTGATGACGTCGTGCAGCGTGATCCCGCCCCATGAATGGACCGCTTCGTTCAGATCCTCGCGCGCGCCAAGCGAGGTGATGACGATCGGCACCTTCCACTTGGCGCAGGTTGCGACATCGGCATCGAGCCGGTCGTTCGAGCGGTGGACGATCTGGTTGACCGCAAAGGGCGCCGCGGGGCGGTCAGGGTGATCGCGGTTGTGCGCCGCGAGTTCCTCGGTGATCTGGTGAAGCCATTCGTCGAACTGGGCCTGCGGCCTTGCATTGAGCGAGGGAAAGGATCCGACGATCCCTGCCTTGCATTGCGCGATCACCAGCTCTGGGCCGGAAACAATGAACATCGGCGAGCCGATGACCGGCAGGCGCAGATTGTCGAACAGGGGGGAGGGAAGGGTCATGCCTCGACCCTTAGCGACGGAGCGAAGCCTGTCCAGCATCCGCCGCCCCGGGGCGCCGATCCATCGTTAACGCGATGGAAGGAATCACGCGGTAAGCGATTGAGCAAACGAGAGGAATATCCATGGCCATCGATTCGATCACCTATATCAGTACTGCCGCGACAAATATCGACGGCCCCGTCCTCGATGCCATCCTCGTCGTTTCGCGGCGCAATAATGTCCGCGATGGCCTGTCGGGCATGCTGATCTTCGACGGCGTGCGCTTCCTCCAGTACCTTGAGGGCGAAGCGTTCGAAATCGACGCGGCGCTGGCGCGCATCCGCGCCGACGAGCGGCACCGCGGACTGGTCGTGCTGGCGCGCAAGGGCATCGAACGACGCCAGTTCGGCGAATGGGCGATGGCGAGCCGGCAAACGATCGGCGGCGAATTGATCGCCGATGCGGTGGTCGACATGACGCGCGATTGTGATGCCAATGTTGCGGCCGAGCTGGTCAGCTTTGCCCGGCTGCGCGACGCCGCCTGATCGCAAGGCTGTTCAGTCGGTGAGGTCGCGCAGGCGTTCGCCGATCGCCTCGATCGGCCTCGCGCGGTCGTCGCGGCGCGCGGCGCTGAGCAACGGATAGCCCGCTTCGGCTTCGGCGACGAGATCGCGGGTGAGCGTCCCGGCGCGGACCTCGGCGAGAATCTTGCGCAGTTCGGCGCGGCTGGCGTCAGTGACGATCCGCCCGCGTCCTTTTACGCCAGCGAATTCGGCGGTTGGCGAGATAACGTCTCGCATGCCCGCGATGCCGCGTTGGGCGATCAGGTCGGCGAGCAGCTTGAGTTCGGTGATGCACTCGAAATAGGCGATCTCGGGCGAAAATCCGGCTTCGACGAGGACGTCATAGCCAGCCTGGATAATTTCGGGGACCGCGCCCCAGACGACGCCCTGTTCGTTGAACAGGTCGGCCTCGGCCTCTTCGGCGAAGCTGGTTTCGAGCATCGCGACGCGGCCGCAGCCGAGTGCCGATCCGTAGGCCAGCGCAATGCCTCGCGCATCACCGCTGTGATCCTGCTCGATTGCGAACAACGCGGGCATGCCGCCGCCCGCGACATAGTTGCTGCGCAGCGCCGATCCGGGTCCCTTGGGCGCGACGAGTATGACGTCGAGGTCGGCGCGCGGCGCAACGAGGCCGAAGCGGATCGAGAGGCCGTGCGCGAAACACAGCGCGCCACCAGCGCGCAGGTTTGGCGCGACGAATTCTTGATAGATCGCCGTATGGCATTCGTCTGGCGCGAGAATACTGACGAGATCGGCGGTCGCGACCGCTTCGGCGGGTTCGGCGACCGAAAGGCCGGCAGCTTTAGCGGCGGCGACATTGTCCGATCCCGCGCGCAGGCCGACGACGACGTCGACGCCTTCATCGTGGAGGTTGAGCGCGTGGGCGTGGCCCTGATTGCCGTAGCCGATAATCGCGACGCGTCTGCCCACAAGCATCGCGGGGTCGGCGTCGCGGTCGGTATGGATCGTCAGCGGCATGTGAGGCTCTCCCGATAAGACGGCGATCCGTGCCACGGCGGAGCGGGGCGAGGCAAGCTCAGCCCGCCAGTGCTTTCGCCATCGTGTCGGCAATGCTCGCGACCAGCTCGGCATCGGGCGTGGCCTCGACGCGTGCCCAGGCGGCCGGCGGCTGGTTGCGAAACCAGGTATATTGTCGCTTGGCGTAGCGCCGCGTGGCGAGCTGCGCATTGGCCAGTGCCTCGTCGTAATCTAGTTCGCCCGCCAGCATCGCGGCGATATCGCGCACGCCGATCGCGCGCATGACCGGGCTTTCGGGCGGGTAGTGGTGCGCGAGCAACGCCTCGACCTCGGCAATCGCGCCGCCCGCCATCATCGCGACCAGCCGCCGGTCGCAGCGATCGAACAGCCATTCGCGCGGCGGCAACAGGATCGTCGCGGTGATATGCGTCGATGCGCCGATGCCGCCGGTCTTGGCCGATTGCCAGTCGGCGAGCGTGCGTCCGCTCGATCGGATGACTTCGAGCGCGCGCGCGACACGCGTCGTATCGCCGCGGTTGAGGCGACGGGCCGCGGCGGGGTCTTCCTGTTTCAGCGCGGTATAAGCCTGTGCGACGGGCAGCGCGCGGACGGCGTCGCGCACGGCCGGATCGATTTCGGGAACGGGCGCGATGCCGTCGATCAGCGTGCGGATATAAAGACCGGTACCGCCGACGAGGATCGCGCGGCGACCATCGGCGGTGGCGGCGGCAATCTCTCGCGTTGCCTCTTCGGCCCAGCGTGCCGCGCTATAGTCGTCATCGCCGGCGACGTGGCCGAACAGGCGGTGCGGAATGCCAGCCATCTCGGTCTCATCGGGGCGCGCCGACAGGACCGCAAGGTCGCGATAGACCTGCGCGCTGTCGGCGTTGATGACGACGCTCGGGATCCGCTGCGCCAGCGCCAGCGCGAGCGCGGTCTTGCCGCTCGCGGTCGGGCCGCAGATGATCGCGACCTCGGCCGGCGGCCCGTCGGATGATCGTTGTGGGGTTGGGGCGGTCGCGCTATCGGCTGATGTCATGTTCATTGCCACGGTGATAGCAGCCCGGAGGCTGAACGAGAACGCGATTGATCGCGTCGGGCAGATACTGGCGCAGGCGGGCTGCGAGCCCGACGGCTGGCGCTGGATCGACGAGGGCGACGCCGCCGATGTCGAATTTCGCCAGGGTCTGGCGAACGCACGCGCGGCGCTGCGTGACGCCGTCGAGGGCTGCGATATCGTCGTTCAATCTGCGATCGGGCGCGAAAAAGCGATTCTGATTAGCGACATGGACTCGACGATGATCGGGCAGGAATGCATCGACGAACTCGCCGACCTTGCCGGCGTCGGCCGTGAGGTGGCGGCGGTGACCGAGCGGGCGATGCGCGGCGAAATCGACTTCGTCGGCGCGCTCAACGACCGTGTTGCTCTGCTCGCGGGTCTGCCGGTCGGGAAAGTGGCCGAATGCCTGGCGACGCGCATCCATGACACGCCGGGCGCGCAGACGCTGGTGCGGACGATGCGCGCGCGCGGAGCGCTGACGATCCTGGTCAGCGGCGGGTTTCGCCGCTTCGCCGGACCAGTTGCGCAACGGCTGGGTTTCGAGCGGGTGCATTGCAACGTTCTCGGCAGCGATAACGGCAAGCTGACCGGGAAGGTCGAAGGGCCGGTCGTCGATGGTGCGGCCAAGTTGGCGGCGCTTGAACAGGCCTGCGCGGCGCGCGGGGTGGACCATTCGGCGGTGCTCGCGATCGGCGACGGAGCCAACGACCTGCCGATGATCGAAGCCGCCGGGCTGGGGGTCGCCTATTATGCCAAGCCAGTCGTTGCCGCCGCTGCCGCCGCCGCGATCGCGAACAGCGACCTCACCGCGTTGCTATGGGCGCAGGGCATTGCCCGCGCGGACTGGATCGAGGGCTAGTTCCGGCCTCAATTGGCGACGGGGAAGCATCCCTGGCCGCGCGCCTTGAACGCCTTGCACGCCGTCTCGGCCTCGCCGCGCGTGGCGTAGGCACCGGTGCGGACACGGGTCAGCCGGCCCGAGCTCTGATAATCGACCTGCAGTCCCGCGACCGCGCCGCTTTTCGACAGTTTCGACCATAAGGCCTCGGCGTTGGCGCGCGAGCTGAATGCGCCGAGCTGGACGCGCCATTTTCCGCTTTTCGCGGCCGGAGGAGAGGTAGTTGCGACCTTGACGGGAGCGGGAACGATCTTGGTCGGCGCGGATACCGGATTTGGTGTCGCCACGACGACCGGGGCGGGTGCCGGAGCAGGATCGCCGGCCATCGGTGGCGGGGTGAAGGTCACGCCGGGCTGCGAGGGCGGCAATTTGGTCGGTTTGACTGACACCGGGCCCTTGGAAACGGGCTTGGCGGCGGGATCGACGAGCGCGAGACGCGCATTGCGTTCGGTCTGGGCAAGGTCCTGAGCCATCGCGAGGCCCTTGGTCTTTTGCTCGGGCGTCAGGAGCGGCGCCATGTTGGCAAGGCTGGCGGCGGCCTGTTCGAGGCCGGCCTCGTTGGCGCGCTGCATCAAGGCATAGCCGCGGACCGGGTCGCGGGGCAGGAAGTCGCCGTTAAAGGCGGCGGTGCCGACGATATACTGCGCGCGCGGTTCTCCGCGTGCGGCCGATTTCTCGAGCCACGGCATCGCCTCTTTCTGCTTGCCGTTGGTGAACAGCATGATGCCGTAATTGTCCTGCGCCTGGACATGACCCTGTTCGGCCGCACGGCGGTAAAGGTTTTCGGCCATCGACATGTCGGCAGGGACGCCGCGCCCGAGCTTGTAGGCCTGGGCAAGGTTGAACTGCGCATCGGCATCGCCCTTGATCGCGTCGGTCCGCCAGGCGGCGACTGCGGCGGCATAATCGCCGCGTTCCCACGCCTCGACACCCGCCTTGACGTCGGCGTAAGCGGGCAGAACCGCGGTCAGCGCGGCACCTGCAAAGGCCAATGCAATGATGTGGCGATGAGAGATCATGGATGGGATCCTTGTCTGGGTGAAAACTCTTGATGCGAAACACATTAGCGCAATCGGCGGTCGAAAGCTCCTAGCGCAAAATAGCTTAATCCAGCGTTAGTGCCAAATCATCCGCTTTTATCGGGGTCGGGCAAGAATTGCATGGCGCCATATTAACCAAATTTTAGGCCCGTTCGTGGCAATCCCCATGTCGAACACATCTCACTTCGGGGGAAAAGCGTGCGCGTTCTCGCATTAGCATCGCAAAAAGGCGGATCGGGCAAGACAACCTTGTCCGGCCATCTGGCGGTCCAGGCTCAACTGGCGGGCGCAGGTCCCGTTGTCCTTATCGACATCGATCCGCAAGGCTCGCTCGCCGACTGGTGGAACGAACGCGAGGCCGAATTGCCCGCGTTCGCGCAGACCACTGTTGCCCGGCTCGCCGCCGATCTCGAGGTGCTGCGCCAGCAGGGCTTCAAGCTCGCGGTCATCGATACGCCTCCCGCCATCACGATGGCGATCCAGAGCGTCATCTCGGTGTCCGAGCTGATCGTCGTACCGACGCGGCCAAGTCCGCACGATCTGCGCGCCGTCGGCGCCACGGTCGACCTGTGCGAACGCGCCGGCAAGCCGCTTATCTTCGTCGTCAACGCTGCCACCCCCAAGGCGCGGATCACGAGCGAAGCCGCGGTTGCACTGTCGCAGCACGGCACCGTTGCCCCCGTCACGCTGCACCAGCGGACCGATTTCGCCGCCTCGATGATCGACGGCCGGACCGTGATGGAGGTCGATCCCAAGGGCAAGTCGTGCGCCGAAGTGACGCAATTGTGGACCTATATCTCCGACCGCCTCGAAAAGAATTTCCGCCGCACGATCTTCAGTGCGCCCGCTGCGACCACGGCGATGAGCCAGGCCGGCGCGCCGCGTCCGCTCGGAGGCTTCGGCCGCCGCGTGGTCGGCCAATAAGGCGAGTGGAGAGGACCAGCCCCATGGCCGAAGCCAAACCCACCGCATCCTTGTCCTCCGGCCTGCTGGCCCGCAAGGGCGCCGCGCGTCCCGCAATGCGTCGCCAGGGTCTTGGCGGCCATATCGCCAGCCCGCACGACGACCTTGGCTGGAACGACATGGGCCATGAGACCGACAAGGACGAACACGACAGCCACGCCGCGCACGTTGCCGACATCATGCCGATGCTTTCGCCGATGGGCGCCAAGCCTGTCGCGCTGCCGGTCGAGCGCGACATCGATGGTCCGTCCGACGATGCCGGCGACCAGCCGGAATCGAACCACGCCCCCGGCAATGTTCCTTCGGTGGGACGCTCGCCCTTGTCGGTCAAGCCCGGCAAGCCGCAGGTCGTCTTGCAGCGCGAGGCGCTCGAAGACCGCGTTCGCGCGCCAGCTCCCGCGGCGCCAGTCGCTCAGGAGGTAATGGCAGATGTGGCCGAGCCAGGCGCCGCCGAGCCGGCTGCTGTCAAAGCGCCCCAGCCTCAGGCGACCGAACCGGTTGAGGCCGAAATTGCCCCCAAGCAGCCGACTCCGCGCCCTGCGGTCAAGCCAGCTGCCGCAGCACTTAGGCAGGCACAGCTTCGCGAGCCGAAAAAATCACGCCCGCGTGGCACCGCGCGCGCCTCAGGCGCCAAGGCCGCCTTCACGTTGCGGATCGACGCCGAACGCCATCTGCGCCTTCGTCTTGCCAGCGCCGTCACCAACCTGTCGGCGCAACAGATCCTGACCGAGGCGTTCGACGCCTATCTGGAAAGCCTTCCCGAGGTCGAGACGCTGGCTGGCAATGTCGCCCGCCACAACGCCGACAGACACTAGAGGATTATCATGACCCATCTGGCATTCTTGCGAATCGCAGCATCGGGACTTGTCATGAGCGCCGCGCTGAGCGGCTGCTCGGGGGTCGACCTCACCCGCCTGTCGCCCGCGTCGAGCGACGCCCAGCTGGCCGCATCGGCGAGCAAGGCATCGAGCGAATACCAGCGTCTCGCAAGCAAGGGCGACAAGGTGCAGGCGCTCGTCGCCGCCGAAACCGCGGTCGCCGCCGATCCTGCCAATGCGACTTACCGATCGCAGCTTGGTCATGCCTATTTCGCGGCCGGTCGCTTCACCTCGGCCCAGACCGCGTTCGAGGATGCGATCGCGCTTGGTGCGAACGACGGCGGAACCGCCGTCTCGCTCGCGCTCGCGCTGTCGGCCAACGGCCGCGTCAACGATGCCGTCGCCACGCTCGATGCCAATCGCGACCGGATCGTCGAGAGCGACTATGGCCTCGCGCTCGCGCTGGCCGGACAGCCCGAACGCGCGATCATGGTCTTGACCCGCGCGGCGCGCGCCGATGGTGCGACTGCGCAGACGCGCCAGAACCTCGCTTTTGCGCATGCCATGACAGGCCGCTGGCTCGAGGCGAAGCTGATCGCCGCGCAGGACATGAGCATCGCCAATCTCGATGAACGGATGACGCAATGGGCCGCGCTGGTCCAGACGCCGACGCCGACGCAGCTTGTTGCCGGCCTGATGGGGGTCACTCCCGCCGCCGACCCCGGCCTGCCAACGCGCCTTGCGCTGGTCGACGCGCCCGGGGCGCAGGCCGCGCTCGCCAAGGAAGCGATCGTCGACATGGCCTCGTACAATACCGCGACCGATGCGCCGATGGCTGCCAGCGACGCTGACTTGAGCGCGATCGCGCCGATCGAATTTGCCGCCGCCCAGCCGGTTCTGGCAGCTCAGGCCGAGGCCGACGAGGAACCCTATTCGCAAGCCGTCGCCGAACTGCTCGCGCTCAACGAGGCGGCCCGGCCCGTCGCCGAACAGATGACCCTGCTCGAACGCGTTGCCGATGCTGCTCCGGTGGTCCAGCCGGTGCCTTCGATAACGCCGGCGCGCGACGCCGCAGCCGCAGCGTCGATTGCCGACTCTCGCACCGGCTGGTCGGTGCAGCTCGGTGCCTTCTCGACCAACGCTGCCGCACGCCAGGCCTGGTCGACCTATTCGAAACGCTTCGCCGCGCTCGACGGCTTTGCCGCGACGAGCCACCAGGCGCTGGTCAACGGCAAGACCTATTTCCGGCTCACCGCCAACGGGCTCGGCACGCGCCAGGCGGCGGCATCGTTGTGTGGCGCGGTCAAGCGTGGTGGCGGCGTGTGCTTCGTGCGCAACCTGACCGGTCGCGAGGACGTCCGCTGGGCTTCGCGCGACGACGGACGCAAGTTCGCTGCACGCTGACCGGCAAACCATAGTTCAAGCGGGGGAACGGCCTGTCGAGCGATCGACGGGCCGTTCGTTTATGCGCGTCGGGCGCGGGTCAGCAGGTCGAGGCAGGCCATGCGAATTGCGACGCCCATCTCGACCTGTTCGAGGATCAGCGATCGTTCGGGATCGTCGGCCAGCTCGCCGCTGATCTCGACGCCGCGGTTCATCGGTCCGGGATGCATGACGAGCGCGTTTGGCGCGTTTTGCGCCAGTCGCTGGTGCGTCAGTCCGTAGGCCGCGTGGTAATCCTCGGTGCTGTCGGGGAAGGCGGTGGCCATCCGCTCGCGCTGGATGCGCAGCATCATGACGATATCGGCACCTGACAGCGCAGCATCGAAATCTTCGTACGCTGCGATCCCGTCGGGCAGGCTGGCGGGCATCAGCGTCGGCGGCGCGGCGACTCGGACCTCGGCACCCATAAGCGGCAACGCCAGCATGTTAGACCCGGCGACGCGGCTGTGGCGGATATCGCCGCAGATCGTGATCTTGACGCCATCGAGACGTCCGAAGCGCCGGCGGATCGTCAGCGCGTCGAGCAAGGCCTGCGTCGGATGCTCGCCGGTGCCGTCGCCGGCGTTGATCACGGGGCAATCGAGCACGCGCGCGACATCGACCGCGGCACCGACCGCTTCGTGGCGGATGACGACGACGTCAGGACGCATCGCGCCCAGTGTCAGAGCCGTATCGGTCAGGCTCTCGCCCTTCTTGACGCTCGATTCCTCGGGACGGAAGTTCGACACTTGCGCGCCGAGCCGCTTGCCCGCGATCTCGAACGAAAACAGCGTGCGCGTCGAATTTTCGAAAAAGGCGTTGATCTGCGTGAGCCCGGCGAGCCGTTCGTCGGCCTTGCGCTTGCCGCGATTGAACTCGATCCAACCCTCGGCTTCGTCGAGGATCAGCGCGATATCGGTGGCGGAAAGCCCGGCAATGCCAAGCAGGTCGCGGTGCGCGAAGGCGGGTTCGGGCTGTGACATCGGGATCGGCGTCTAGGCCGGGATGCGCGCGGCCTCAACCATCGAATGCGAAATCGCCGCGCCGTTCATCGTATGAAGAGCTGAACGCCGCGCTTTCGGACGCAATCTTGTCAGAGATGGCGGTCGCTATCGGGTCGAGGTAACCCGCGGACCACAGCGCGAGGATCAAGCCGTGGATCAGCGGCATCGCGCGCAGGATATTGGCGATCGGCTGTTTGCGCGTCTTGTGGCGAACGATCCGCGCCGCGGCCAAAGCGCCGATCGATCCGCCGAGCGCGCTCCACGTGATCAGCGTCGATTCGGCGATCCGCGAGTGTCCGTTCCTGGCGCACGACTTGTCCCAAACCATCAGGACGAACGCCACGATATTGGCGGCAATGATCCAGTAAGCGATCAGCATCGCGGCGTTGCTATCCGCGATATAACAACAATTCGCTAAAGCGCGGCGAGCGCGTCGATCGCGCCCTGGAGGATATAGGCGGCGGCGGCGGCATCGATCCGCGCCGCGCGCTTGCCGCGACTGACGTCGCTCGCCACCATCGAACGCTCGACCGCCTGCGTCGACCAGCGCTCGTCCCACAGCAGGACGGGCAGGTCGAGATCGGCAAGGTTGCGCGCGAAGGCGCGCGCCGACTGGCAGCGCGGGCTTTCGCTGCCGTCCATGTTGAGCGGCAGGCCGATGACGATCCCGACGATCGACTGGCGCTGAACGAGGTCGACCAGTTGCGCCTTTTCCTTCGAGAATTTCGTCCTGGCAATCGTCTTGTCGGGGGTCGCGAACGACCAGCCGGCATCGCAGAACGCGACGCCGATCGTCTTGCTTCCGAGGTCGAGCGCCATCAGCCGTCCTGCATCAGGCAGGGCGCCGGCGAAGGCGCGGGCGTCGGTCGCAATCATCGCGATTCGAACTTCGCCAGACGCCGCGCGACGTCGGCGCGGGTATTGGCCCAGAACAGCGGGTAATCGAACACGTGATAGTTGTTGCCCGGCAGGACGTACTGGCCGACCTCGGGCGGATCGCCGATCAGCAACAGGCCGTTCTTGTCGTCGCAGCGCGCGGGAACCGATCCGACGACGAGCGTGCCGTCGCTGAAATCCTTACTGGGGATGACGGTGCCGAGGTTTTGCGCGGCATCGGCGGCGCTATCAGGCGTGCCGGTCAGCGGGTTGCTGCACAGCATCCGGCTGCCCTTGCGCGGTTTCCCGTCAAAGCCAGTCGTGCGGTCGTAGGCGGTGAGGACGAGCGACGGGTCGGCCGGTTCGGCAAAGCTCTGCCAGCTGACGATACAGCCGGTTGCGTCGGGACCAGCACATGCGGACAGGCCCATTGCAGCAAGGTCGTGGTCGACCGAGACCGGCCAGCCGATGACATAGGCCGCGACGATCCGCTGGGCGAGCGGCGTGCCGGCGACCTTTTCGCGCAGCAGACGGGTGAGGTGGAGCGATCCCTGGCTGTGTCCGGCGAGGATGATCGGCCCGTCGGGATTGGCGGCGACGAACGCGTCGAACGCTGCGCCGACATCGCGATAAGCGGCGTCGAGCGCTTTTTGCGCGGTGGCGTCGTCGGTCAGGAAGGCGCCGAGCGTCGCCTGGCGGTAACGCGGTGCCCAGATCTGCCCGGCATGGTTGAACACGCTCGCCTCACCGCGGATGAACAGGCGCGCGCGGTTATTGGCCTGCGCATCGTCGAGCGGGGCATTCCAGTGCGCGCGGTCGAGATAGCTCGTCGGATGGACGAAGAAGATCGCGGCATCGCCCTTCGGCCCGTCGTCCTTGGCAAAATCCTGCGGCGTCCAGCTGGCGGGATCGTCCGAACTGGCGGGGTGGACGAACCACATGTCTGGGTCGGCATAGGCGTTCGCCGGCACGGGGCGCTGCTCGGCGAAGGCGGCGCTCGGGACGAAGGCCTGGCGCATGAAAAAGTCTGGAAACACGCGATAGGCAAACGCTGCCGCGAGGACGAGGACGATAAGGATCGCAACGAGATAAAGGAATTTGCGGGCCATGAAAGGGTCCGTTAACAAGGAAGGGAATGGCGCGCCGCTTTAGCCGCGACACGCCGGACGGGCAATGCGGGGGAATGACGATGGATGACGGCGGCGATCGACTGGACGGACGGGCATGGCCGGAGCGGGCATGGATCATGGCGGGCCTGCTCGGCGCGATGGGGCTGGCGTTCGGCCTGCTGGTCGATCGCGGCGACCGTGCTTACGTCGATCCGATGCCGATCTGGCGCCAGCTAAGTGCGACATTCCTGTTCGTGGCCGGAATCGCTACGGTGCTGGTCACGCAGCCGCGCCGCTGGCGCTGGGCGGCTATCTTTGCGGTGGCAACCGGCCTGGTGGTCGTCGGGGTCGGATGGTCGACAGCGCAATATAACAGCGTTCGTCCAACCCTGTTCGAATGGTCGTTCCTGTCGGCGCTGTTTGCCGCGTTGCTTGCCGCGCCGTTGTTCCAGACGGTGCGCGACGAGGGGCGCTGGCGCTTTCCCTATCGCACGCTCCACCTGCACGCCTGGACCGACGCGGTAATCGGCGCGGCGGGCCTTGCGTTCGTCGGCCTCAGCTTCCTGGTCACGCTGTTGCTCAGCGAACTGCTACACCTGATCGGCATCGATTTTATTCGCGATGCGCTGAAGGAGAGCTGGTTCGGCTGGGCGCTTGCGGGCACCGCCTTCGGTGCAGCATCGGGTATCTTGCGCGAAAGCGACCGGCTGCTCGCGACCTTGCTGAAGGTCGTACTTGTCGTCCTGGCGATCCTCGCGCCGGTGTTTGCCGCGGGGATCGCGCTATTCCTCGTCGCCTTGCCCTTCACCGGGCTGCAGCCGCTATGGGAAACCGACAGCGCGACGCCGATCCTGCTGGTCTGCGCGGCGGGCGGCGTCGTGTTCGTCAACGCGGTTATCGGCAACGGGCGCGAAGAGCGGGCGACCTCGCGTATCCTGCACGCAGCGGCGATCGTGCTTGCCGTCACCATCCTGCCGCTGGCGATGATCGCGGCGGTATCGATGGGGCAGCGGATCGGCCAATATGGCTGGACGCCCGAGCGGCTGTGGGCGGCAGTCACCGTGCTCGTCGCAATTGCCTATGGCGCGGCCTATCTCGCTAGCGTGGTGCTAGCGCGGCGTGAATTCGACGGCCGCCTGCGCCCGCTCAACACGCGCCTCGCGATCGCGACCTGCGGTCTCGCGATCCTCCTCGCCATGCCGTTTGTCGATTTCGGCGCAATCGCGACGCGCAGCCAGGTCGCGCGGCTCGAGGCGGGCAAGGTCACGCCAGAAGAGTTCGATTTCTGGGCGCTCAAGGAGGATTTCGGACCCGCCGGGCGGCACGCATTGCAGAGGTTGCGCGCGAGCGAGGATGCTCGCGTCGCAACGGCGGCCAAGGCCAGCGATCAGGCCGATAGCCGCTATCAGGCCCAGGACGCGGCACGTGCTCGGTCGCGGATCGACCCGGTGCGGCGCAATCTCAAGATGGCCGACGGCTCGCAACCGAGCAACGCTCTCGTCAAGGCGACCGCGCAGCAATATGGGTTGTGCACGAAACTGCCGTGCATCGCGATTGCCCTGGGAGGCTCACGCTATGCGGTAGTCGGGAACAGGTACGAGCGCGGCTCGATTGACCGCGTGATCGTTGATAGCACAGAGCCGGAGAGCAATCGCGGCGTGGCCCGCGAAGTCGACGTCGATTATGATAACCTGTCACCAAGTGCGCGCGTCGAAGTGCGCACCATCGAGCGCAGCCAGATCTTCGTCGACGGCAAGCCGGTGGGCGAGCCGTTCGAATAAGCGCGCCGCCACCGATCCGCGCGCTTGATGCTGCATCGCGGCAATGCTAGCGGCGCTGCGACAGTGTCGTCGTCTCGAACTACAGGATTTCCATGTCGGTTGACCTTCCCACGGTAAAGAAAATCGCCAGCCTCGCGCGCATCGCGATGGACGATGCCGAGGCCGCGGCGTTGCTGCCCGAACTCAACAACATCCTCGGCTGGGTCGAACAGCTCGGCGAGGTCGACGTGACCGGTGTCGAGCCGATGACCGCGGTCATCCCCAATACGCTGCGACTGCGCGACGATGTCGTCGATGCCGACCCGCTGACCGGCGGCGGCGTGCGCGACAAGATCCTCGCCAACGCACCCGCGCCAGAGCACGGGTTCTTCGGCGTTCCCAAGGTGATTGAATAATGGCAATTTCCGATACCGACGCGCTAACCGACCTGACGGTCACCGAGATCCGTAACGGCGTGGCCGACGGTAGTTTTTCTGCGCGCGAGGTCGCCGAAGGCTTCAACGCAGCGGTTGCCGCAGCAAAGCCGCTCAACGCGTTCATCGTCGAGACGCCGGAAAAGGCGCTCGCCGCCGCCGATGCGGTCGATGCCAGGCGCGCCAAGGGTGAGGAACTCGGCCTGATGGGCGGCGTGCCGATCGGGATGAAGGACCTGTTCTGCACCGAGGGGGTCCAGTCGACCGCGGCGAGTCACATCCTCGAAGGCTTCGTGCCCCAGTATGAAAGCACCGTCAGCGCCAAATTGTGGGCGGCGGGCGCCGGGATGCTCGGCAAGCTCAACATGGACCAGTTCGCAATGGGTTCGTCGAACGAGACGAGCTTTTTCGGTAACGTCATTTCGCCGTGGCGCCGAAACGACGGCGGCAATACCGATCTGGCGCCGGGCGGCTCGTCGGGCGGCAGCTCGACCGCAGTCTCGGCACGGATCGCGCCCGCGGCGACGGGCACCGACACCGGCGGATCGATCCGCCAGCCCGCCGCCTTTACCGGCATTTGCGGGATCAAGCCGACCTATGGCCGCTGCAGCCGCTGGGGCGTCGTCGCCTTTGCCAGCAGCCTCGACCAGGCAGGTCCGATGGCGCGCACGGTTTCCGATTGCGCGATCATGCTCGAAGCGATGGCGGGATTTCGATCCCAAGGACGCCACCAGCCTCGATACGCCGGTGCCGCACTGGGAAGGCGCGCTCAACGGCGACCTCAAGGGGAAGCGCATCGGCATCCCGCGCGAATACCGCATGGAGGGGATCGACCCCGAGATCGACAAGAGTTGGGAAGCGGGCAAGGCGTGGCTACGCGATGCCGGCGCGGAAATCGTCGATATCTCGCTGCCGCACACCAAATACGCGCTGCCGACCTATTACATCATTGCGCCCGCCGAGGCATCGTCGAACCTCGCGCGCTACGATGGTGTGCGCTACGGCCTGCGCGACCTGCCCGAGGGCGCGGGATTGCAGGACATGTACGCCGCGACGCGCGCGGCGGGCTTCGGGCCAGAGGTCAAGCGCCGCATCATGATCGGCACCTACGTCCTTTCGGCGGGTTTCTACGACGCGTATTACACGCAGGCGCAGAAGGTTCGCGCGCTGATCGCGCGCGATTTCCAGCGGGCGTGGGAGGCTTGCGACCTGATCCTCGCGCCGACCGCGCCGAGCGCCGCATTTGGCCTGGGCGAAAAGAGCGACGACCCTATCGCGATGTATTTGAACGACGTGTTCGCGGTGCCTGCGAGCCTTGCGGGCCTGCCCGCGATGAGCGTGCCCGCCGGGCTGAACGGGCAGGGGCTTCCACTCGGTCTGCAGATCATCGGCAAGCCGCTCGACGAGCAGGGCGTGCTCGATGCGGGGCTGGCGATCGAACAGCGTGCAGCATTCGATGCGCGGCCGCAGGAGTGGTGGACATGAGCGATTACCGCATCCAGAGCGAAACGGGCGAGTGGGAGGTCGTGATCGGCCTTGAAGTCCATGCGCAGATTTCGACCGAGGCCAAATTGTTCTCGGGCGCTTCGACGCAGTTCGGCGCCGAGCCCAATACGCAGGTTTCGCTGGTCGATGCAGCGATGCCGGGGATGCTGCCGGTGCCCAATCGGGAATGCGTCCGCCAGGCGGTCCGCACCGGCATGGCGCTCGGCGCGAGCATCAACAAATATTCGCGCTTCGACCGGAAGAATTATTTTTACGCGGACCTGCCGCAGGGTTACCAGATTTCGCAGCTATACCACCCGATCGTCGGGGAGGGCGCGATTACCGTCAGTCTCGACGACAAGGATCCCGATGCTCCAACCAAGTCGATCGGCGTCGAACGCATCCATATCGAACAGGATGCGGGCAAGCTGATGCACGACCAGCATCCGACGATGAGCTATGTCGACCTCAACCGGTCAGGCGTCGCGCTGATGGAGATCGTGTCGAAGCCCGATATGGCGTCTCCTGCCGAAGCAGGGGCTTACGTCCGCAAGTTGAGAGCGATCCTGCGATACGTCGGAAGCTGCGACGGCAATATGGAACAGGGTTCGATGCGCGCCGACGTCAATGTCTCGGTGCGCAAGCCGGGTGACGAACTGGGCACGCGGACCGAGACCAAGAATGTCAATTCGGTGCGCTTCGTCCAAGCGGTGATCGAACAGGAGGCCAAGCGCCAGGTCGAGCTGATCGAGAGCGGCGGGACCGTCGTCCAGGAAACCCGGCTCTACGATCCCGACCGCAACGAGACGCGGTCGATGCGGTCGAAGGAAGACGCGCACGATTACCGCTATTTTCCCGATCCCGACCTGCTGCCGCTCGAACTCGACGACGACTTCCTCGCCGAATGCCGCGGCAGCCTGCCCGAACTGCCCGATGCCAAGCAGGCGCGCTATGAGAGCGTGCTCGGCCTGACGCCGTACAATGCCGCGACGCTGATCGCCGACGCCGACACCGCGCGATGGTTCGAGGCGCTGATGGCCGAGGGCGCGCGTATCCAGGGCAAGGACGAGAAGGATGTTGCCACCGCGAGCGCCAACTGGCTGCTCGGCGAACTCTACGGCGCGCTCAACCGGCTTGGCCTCGACCTGGCAAACAGCCCGGTCTCGCCCGAACGCGGCGCCGAGCTGATCGCGCTCGTCGCCGATGGTACGATTTCTGGCAGCATCGCGAAGCAGGTGTTCGAGATCATGCTCGAAACCGGCGATCCGGCGGGCAAGGTGGTCGACGACAAGGGCCTCAAGCAGACCAGCGATACCGGCGCGATCGAGGCGGTTGTTGCCAAGGTCCTCGCCGACAACGCCGAAAAGGTCGCCCAGTACAAGGACGGCAAGGAAGCGTTGTTCGGCTTCTTCGTCGGTCAGACGATGAAGGCGATGCAGGGCAAGGCCAACCCGCAGGTCGTCAACGAAATCCTGAAGGCGAAGCTCGGCTGAGGGTTACTCGACCGAGCTGCCGATCGGCCCGTCGAGATTCGATTGGAGGATGCCGCCCTGGCCAACGCTTGGATTGACGCGATCGTCGGGGTCGCGGTGGTCGGGGTCGAGGCCGTCGGGTTCGCTATCAGTAGCGGGCATCTCATCGGGGCCACGGCCCGGTTCGTCGATATCGGGGCCGTTGGGCGTGATTTCGGGCGGTTCGCGTCCGGGCGCTTCATTCGGCATTGGCTGGGCCGGCGTTTCGGGCGGCGATTGCGGCTCGATCGTGTCGGGATGGGGGATTTGGGGTTCGATCGCACGCGGTTCGGCCATGTCTGATTTCCTTTGGATGCTGTGCCAAGACTACGCACGAACCGGTCAGGACGTTCCGCCCGCTCGCTGCGACAGCTGGCCTTGTCAGCCAAGGCTTTCCTGATATAGAGCGCCCCCGCCACCGGCGGTGACGCAAGCGGGCGTGGCGGAACTGGTAGACGCGCTTGGTTTAGGTCCAAGTATCGCAAGATGTGGGGGTTCGAGTCCCTTCGCCCGCACCAGTTTTCGCCGCCGGCCGACATGCGAGAACCGCCTATCGCCTTGCCGCGTTTCGCCGCATACCGAATGTATCATGGCCGCACCGGCCAGCCAGATTGAGAGCCTTTCAAAGCTATGAAAACCGTTGAAACCAAGAATGAAGGCCTGAGCCGCGCCTACACCATGACGATCACCGCCAAGGATATCGAGGCGCTGGTCGATCAAGAGGTCAAGAAGGTCGCTCCGCAGGTCCGCATGCCCGGCTTTCGTCCCGGCAAGGTTCCGCCCAACCTCGTGCGCAAGATGCACGGCGAGGCGATGGCCGCCGACATGCTCAACAAGGCGATCCAGGACGGCATCCAGAAAACGATCGCCGACCACAAATTGCGCCCCGCGACTCAGCCCGAGGTTAACCTCGCCGACGGCTATGAACCCGGCAAGGACGCCGAAGTGTCGATCGCGCTCGAAGTGCTGCCGACCTTCGAAACCCCCGCGGTCGAAGGTCTCAAGCTCGAGCGCCTGACGATCCCCGTCGCCGATGCCGACATCGACGCCGCGCTCGAGAAGATCGCCGCGCAGCAGAAATCGTTCGAAGCCGCCGCCAAGTCGTACAAGGCAGCGATCGGCGACCAGGTCGTCATCGATTTCGAAGGCAAGGTCGACGGCACGCCGTTCGAAGGCGGCAAGGGCGAAGCGATGGCGGTCGAGCTCGGCTCGGGCCAGCTGATCCCCGGCTTCGAGGAGCAGATGATCGGCCTCAAGGCGAATGACGCCAAGACGCTCAAGGTCACCTTCCCCGAGGATTACAATGCCGAACACCTGAAGGGCAAAGACGCCGAGTTCGACATCGTCGTCGGCGAAGTGCGCAAGCCCGTGCAGGCCAAGGTCGACGACGAGTTCGCCAAGTCGCTCGGTCTCGAAGGCATCGATCAGCTCAAGGACCTGGTCAAGGGCCAGGTTGAGCAGGAGCATAACGGCCTGACGCGCACGCACATGAAGCGCAAGCTGCTCGATACGCTTGCAGCCGATTACGATTTCGAGGTCCCGCCATCGATGGTCGAGGCCGAATTCGACCAGATCTGGCACCAGCTCGAGCACGAAGCGAGCCACGAGGAAGATCCCGAAGCCGCGCGCAAGGAAATGGAAGCCGATCGTGACGATTACCGTCACATCGCCGAACGCCGTGTCCGCCTGGGCCTCGTCCTGTCACAGATCGGCCAGAGCAACGGCGTCGAGGTGTCGAGCCAGGAAATGAACCGGCTGATCATGCAGGCTGCGCAGCAGTACCGCCCCGAGGATCGCGAAAAGTTCGTCCAGTACGTCCAGCAGGATCCGATGGCTGCCGCCCAGCTGCGCGCGCCGCTCTACGAGGACAAGGTCGTCGATTACCTGTTCGACAAGGCCGACATCACCGACAAGGACGCGACCCGCGAAGAGGTCGAGGCGGCAATCGAGGCCGAGGAAGACGCTTCGGCTGCCAAGCCCGCGGCAAAAAAGAAGCCCGCCGCCAAGAAAGCAGCCGCCAAGAAGGCCGACGCCAAGCCGACTGAAAAGGCCGCTCCGGCGAAGAAGCCTGCTGCGAAAAAGGCACCGGCCAAGAAGCCTGCGGCCAAGAAGCCCGCGGCGAAAAAGTAAGCCGTACGATCGCGGTCCGGCAGCGCGCCGGACCGTGATCGCCGGTTGCCGTCGGACCCCACCGCGACGACAACCGCGCGCAAGGGGCTTGAAACTCCTGCGCGCAGGTTCGACATAGCCTTCGGGCAATATCATCGACGGACACACATATTTTATGACGAACTATATCGGCGACACCGAAATTCCTGATCCGATGAGCGCACTCGTCCCGATCGTGATCGAGCAATCGACCCGCGGCGAGCGCAGCTTTGATATCTTCTCGCGCCTGCTGCGCGAGCGGATCGTCTTCGTGACCGGCCAGGTCGAGGACCAGATGGCGGCGCTGATCACAGCGCAATTGTTGTTCCTCGAGTCGGAAAATCCGAAGAAGGACATCTACCTCTACATCAACTCGCCCGGCGGCGTCGTCACCGCCGGCATGGCGATCCACGACACGATGCAGTACATCCGGCCGCGCGTCGGCACGGTCTGCATCGGCCAGGCAGCGTCGATGGGCAGCTTCCTGCTCGCCGCCGGTGAGCCGGGCATGCGCGTTGCGCTCGCCAATGCGCGGATCATGGTCCACCAGCCTTCGGGCGGGGCTCGCGGCATGGCATCGGACATCGAGATTCAGGCCAAGGAAATCCTCCGCATTCGCAAGCGGATGAATGACCTTTATGCCAAATATACCGGCAAGCCTTTGAAGGACATCGAGAAGGCGATGGATCGCGATACCTTCCTCGAAGCCGATGAGGCGAAGGCCTTCGGCATCGTCGACCAGGTGTTCGAAAAGCGTCCCGCGGCACCGTCGAGCGACGAGCCGGCCAAGACCAGCTGATCGTCCGGTAAAATTGTCAACGCCGCATTAACCATGGCTATTGCACTGCCGTTGTCGCGCGGTGCGCCAGTATCGGCGGATTGGCAGCTGTTAAGGACGATTGCAGATTGTATTCGACGCTCCTGCCGATAGGATGCGATGCGTGAAGGGGCCTTGGCGCCCCTGCTAGTAAGGTTGTTTTGAATGACGAAATTGAGCGGCTCCGATTCCAAGAGCACCCTTTACTGTTCGTTCTGCGGCAAGTCGCAGCACGAAGTGAGGAAGCTCATCGCCGGGCCGACCGTGTTCATCTGCGATGAATGCGTCGAGCTGTGCAACGACATCATCCGCGAAGAGGCCAAGGGCGGCCTTGCCGCGAAGAAGGAAGGTGGCGTGCCGACGCCGCAGGAAATCTGCGACGTTCTCGACGATTATGTCATTGGCCAGGACAAGGCCAAGCGCGTCCTGTCGGTCGCGGTCCACAATCATTACAAGCGTTTGGCGCATGGTTCGAAGGGCGAAGAGGTCGAACTGGCCAAATCGAACATCCTGCTCGTCGGGCCGACCGGCTGCGGCAAGACGCTGCTCGCGCAGACGCTCGCCAAGACCTTCGACGTGCCGTTCACGATGGCCGATGCGACGACGCTGACCGAAGCCGGCTATGTCGGCGAGGATGTCGAGAACATCATCCTGAAGCTGCTCCAGGCGTCGGATTACAACGTCGAGAAGGCGCAGCGCGGGATCGTTTATATCGACGAGATCGACAAGATCAGCCGCAAGGCGGAAAATCCCTCGATCACGCGCGACGTGTCGGGCGAGGGCGTCCAGCAGGCGCTGCTCAAGCTGATGGAAGGCACCACCGCGAGCGTTCCGCCGCAGGGCGGGCGCAAACATCCGCAGCAGGAATTCCTCCAGGTCGACACGACCAACATCCTGTTCATCTGTGGCGGCGCCTTTGCCGGCCTCGAAAAGATCATCGGCGACCGCTTGCAGGGCAAGTCGATCGGTTTCGGCGCGCATGTCGCCGCCCCCGACGAGCGCCGCGCCGGCGAGATCCTGCGCCAGAGCGAGCCCGAGGATCTGCTCAAGTTCGGCCTGATCCCAGAGTTCGTCGGCCGCTTGCCGGTCATCGCGACGCTCGAGGATCTCGACATCGACGCCTTGGTCAAGATCCTCAGCGAGCCGAAGAACGCGCTCGTCAAGCAGTACGCCAAGCTGTTCGACCTCGAGGACGCCAAGCTGACCTTCACCGACGACGCGCTCGTCGCGATCGGCAAGCGCGCGATCGAACGCAAGACCGGCGCGCGCGGGCTTCGCTCGATCCTCGAGGCGATCCTGCTCGACACGATGTACGACCTTCCCGGGCTCGAAAATGTCAGCGAGATCGTCATCGACAAGGACGTCGTCGAGGGCCGCAAGGAACCGATCCGCGTCTTCGCCGAACCCGCAAAGAAAGCGAAAACAGGCGACGCTGCCTAGGCTTTCGCCAAGGGGGCATATTCTCGGTTACTGTTGCGCCCGCGCCACAGCGCGGCGAAACTGCTTATAATCGGCAGAAATGGGTGCGGAATGCGAGTGCCCAGAAGCGATTTCGATCCCGGCGGGACGGCAAATTGCAAGGGGTAGGTCATCGTCCCAAAAAGATGACCGCAACTGTCATTTCCGAGTCACACAACAGCGGCTATTGGCCGCTCACCGCAGGCGCGAATCGCCAGTTTCGACAGAAGCGACAGCCTGCACGAGGATTTTCTAACCATCTCGGGGATTTATCATATGAAAACCGCTCTTTTCCGCAGCGTCGCGTTTGTCGCGCTGCTTGCACCGACGGCAGCCTTCGCGCAGTCGACCGGCTCGATCGACTTCGAAGACGAAAGCGCCATTGTCGTCACCGGTACGCGCGGCGATCGCGATGTCGGCGGCGTTATTGCGCCCGATACGTCGAAGGCCAAGCAGGTCCTGACGCAGGAAGCCATCACGCGCGCCAATCCCGGCCAGACGATCCTCGACACGATCAACGTCATTCCGGGCGTCAACTTCCAGAACAACGACGCCTACGGCTCGTCGGGCGGTACGCTGACGATCCGCGGCTTTTCGAGCGATCGCATCTCGCTGACCTTCGACGGCGTTCCGCTCAACGATTCGGGCAACTACGCGATCTATTCGAACCAGCAGCTCGATCCCGAGCTGATCGAGCAGGTCAACGTCAATCTGGGTTCGACCGACGTCGACAGCCCGACCGCTTCGGCTGTCGGCGGCACCGTCAACTATCGCACGATCAACCCGAGCGAAGATTTCGGTGCGATGCTTTCGGGCTCGGCCGGCGACTTCGACTTCTTCCGCATGTTTGGCAAGATCGAAACCGGCGCGTTCGGTCCGTTCGGCACGCGTGCGTTCGTCTCGGCCTCGACCGCGTCGAACCACAATCCGTACAACAACTACGGCAAGGTCAATAAGCAGCAGTACAATGCGAAGGTCTATCAGCCGATCGGTTCGAACGGCGATTTCGTGTCGGTTGCTGGCAACTATAACCAGAACCGCAACAACTTCTTCGGTTCGGTCAGCCTGCGCAACGACCGGGCGGTTCCGTCGGGCTTCCCACAGTCGAAGGACGATCGCGAATACAACATCAACTATCCGTGCCAGATCGCAACTGGTCGGACCTGGGGCTCAGGAGCTGACGCAATGATAGCTGCGGCACCGAATTCGATCGGCGTTACAATCCGTCGAACACCGGCAATATTCGCGGCGCGTCGCGTTTCACGCTGACCGACAAGCTGACGTTCACGTTCGATCCGAGCTACCAATACGTTAAGGCAAATGGTGGCGGCACTTCTCGCGCTAATGAGCGTTCGAGGGATGTGCTCAGGGGCCGGGCGTCACTCTATTGACCGGATATATCGGCGGCTCGTCCTTATTTCGGGCGCGATATCAATGGCGACGGCGATCTGCTGGACGAGGTCAATGCTCGACGCCGAGCCAGACCCGGACGCACCGCTTCATCGCGATCGCCGGCCTGCGTTACGACATCAACGACGACAACACGTTCCGCGTTTCGTATACCTATGATCGCGCCAACCATCGCCAGACCGGCCAGGTTGGACTGCTCCAGGGCAACGGCGAACCGTTTGACGTCTTTCCGGTCAATGATGGTCAGCTGGACGTAACCGGCGCAGAGCTCAACAAGCGCAATCGCCAGTCGTACGCTACGCTGAACAAGGTTGCCGCCGAATATCGCGGCGATTTCATGGACAACAAGCTGACGGTCAACGTTGGCCTGGCTGCGCCGTTCTTCACGCGCGATTTGCAGCAGAACTGCTTTACGACCTCGGCATCGGGTTTCGTCGACTGCTTCGGCGAGAACGACCCGCGCAATGCGGCCTACGCAGCAGCCAATCCTACCGTTCAGGGACCGCAGCAGCGGGTCCTGAAATACGATAAGCTGCTCCCCAATGTCGGTGCAGTTTACCGCTTCACTAACCGGGTTAGCGCATTCGGCAGCTATGCTCGCGGTCTTTCGGTTCCGGGTACCGACAACCTGTACAATGCGTTCTTCTTCGCTCCGGATACGCCGAGTGCACGTCCTGATGCCGAGACGACCGACAGCTTTGACGGCGGCGTGCGCTATCGTTCGAGCCAGGTCCAGGCGCAGGTCGGCGGTTATTTCACCAAGTACAAGAACCGCACGGCCTCGGCCTATGACCCGGTTCTCGACGCAACGGTTTACCGCAACCTCGGCACGGTCGATAAATATGGCGTCGACGGCTATATTTCGTACGCACCAGTGCGCCAGCTGGTCGTTTATGCATTCGGATCGTACAACGATTCGGAGATCAAGGACGACGTACAGACCGGTCCCGGGACGTTCGCGCCGACTGCCGGAAAGAGTGAATCGGGTTCGCCGCAAGTTCTCCTATGGCGGAACGGTTCGCGGCACGGTTGGTCCAGTCGAACTGGGCGTGACCGGCAAGCGCACCGGCAAGCGTTACATTTACGACACCAACTTGCCCGTCTTCGCCAGCGCCACAAGCACGACCGAAGTATATCCCAATGCTGCTCCGGCTTATTGGCTCGTCAATGCTGATGCGCGCATCAGCCTGGCTCAGTTCGGTGCGGAGAAGACGTACTTCCAGCTCAACGTCTACAACCTGTTCAACAAGTTGTACGTCGGCGGCTTCGGTGGTGGTTTGACCCAGGCTGGTAGCCCGCCGTTCGTCCAGATTGGCGCGCCGCGCACGGTCTCGGGAACGCTGGTCGTCGGTTTCTAAGCCTAACCAGAACACAACAAGAAGGGCGCGGGGGAAATCCCCGCGCCCTTTTTCGTGGCCGCTGTTTTCTCGTAACCGGTGGCGATAGCGCCGGCAGCGCGTGTCGGCCTGGGCCTAGTCCTTGAGGCAGGCGTCGAGCCCGTCGCGGCGGACGACGCCGATGCGTGCGGCGATGGAGTTGCCGTAACGGCGCGTGAAGCCTGTCGGGGCGATTGCGCCGCGCTGCTTGGGCAGGGGGAGGATGGCGGCAATGCGCGCCGCCTCGGTCACGGTCATGCTAGCGGCGCCGTGGTGGAAATAGCGCTGCGACCCGGCTTCGACGCCATAGGTGCCGATGCCCGTCTCGGCGACGTTGAGATAGACTTCCATGATCCGGCGCTTGCCCCAGAGGGTCTCTATGAGGACGGTGAAATACGCCTCGAGCCCCTTGCGGAAAAAGCCGCCGCCCTGCCACAGGAAGGCGTTCTTGGCGGTCTGCTGGCTGATCGTCGATCCACCGCGGATCCGGCCGCCGCGCGCGTTACGCGCGAGTGCCTTTTCGATCGCCTCACGGTCGAAGCCGTTATGCGAACAGAACTTGCCGTCTTCGGCGGCGATCGCGGCGCGCGCCATGTCGGGATCGATCCGGTCGAGCGGTTCCCAGTCCTTGGTGATGCCGTGGCCGTCGAGCAGCATCGTCGCGGTGACCGGCGGCGGCACGAAACGATAGGCGAGCACCCACACGAAGGTGACCGCGAGGAACCACAGGACGAACTTGAAAGCGAAACGGATGATACGGTTCATCGGCGCAGGCTAGCGAAGCCTGCCCGCGCCGTCATGCGACTTTATCGCGAGCCTGCGCGAACGCCGATCACTCGGCGGGCAGCAGCTTTTTCTCGCCGGCAATCCGCAGCATTGCCTTTTGCAGCTTCTCGAATGCGCGCACCTCGATTTGGCGGACGCGCTCGCGGCTGACGCCGTAAACCTGGCTCAGTTCCTCAAGCGTCTTGGGATCGTCGGTCAGACGGCGCTCGGTGAGGATATGCTGTTCACGCTCGTTGAGCGCGCCCATCGATTCCATCAGCAGTTCGTGGCGAACGGTCGTTTCCTCGCGATCGGCGACGCGCTGGTCCTGAAGCGGCTCGTCATCCTGCAGCCAGTCCTGCCACTGGCCATCACCATCTTCGCGCATCGGCACGTTGAGCGAGGTATCGCCGCCCATCGCCATGCGACGGTTCATCGAGATGACGTCCTTTTCGCTGACGCCGAGATCGGTCGCGATCTTGGCCACGTCCTCGGGCTTGAGATCGCCGTCCTCGAACGCCTCGAGATTGTTCTTCATCCGGCGAAGGTTGAAGAACAGCTTCTTCTGCGCGGCGGTGGTGCCCATCTTGACGAGGCTCCACGAGCGCAGGATGAATTCCTGGATCGAGGCGCGGATCCACCACATCGCGTAGGTCGCGAGGCGGAAGCCGCGATCGGGTTCGAACTTCTTCACCCCCTGCATCAGGCCGATATTGCCTTCGGAGATCAGCTCGCTGACGGGCAGGCCGTAGCCGCGATAGCCCATCGCGATCTTTGCCACGAGACGCAGGTGGCTGGTGACGAGCTGCGCCGCCGCATCCTGGTCCTGGTGTTCCTGGTAGCGCTTGGCGAGCATGAACTCCTGCTCGGGCGCGAGCAGCGGGAACTTTCGGATCTCCGACATGTAACGGTTAAGGCTCGCCTCCCCGCCAAGTGCGGGGATGGTGGCTGGTACGTTGCTGGCGGCCATGATTGTCCCTTTTTTCTTCGGTCCCGGCAATGTCCGGACCGTGCCTTTGCGGCAAATCAGTTTTCTCTTAAAACTTATACGCGCAGGCGGCTTAACAGTTCCTGCATATCTGGCGGCATTGCGCTGGTTAGCGCGATTTCCGCGTTGGTTACCGGGTGAATAAAGCCTAGTTCGGCGGCGTGCAACGCCTGCCGGCGAAAGTCCAATCGATTGAGCGTGTCTCTGTGAACGGATTTTCCGCGATTATAGGCGGGATCGCCGAGCAGCGGATGGCCGATGTGCGACATATGGACGCGGACTTGGTGCGTCCGGCCGGTCTCGAGCCGGCATTCGATCAGCGTCGCGCCGATCAGGCGTTCGATCGTGCGGAAATGCGTCACCGCGTGCTTGCCCTGGGCTTCGTCGACCACCGCCATTTTCTTGCGGTCGCGCGACGACCGCCCAATATTGCCGTTGACGGTGCCGTTCTGCGGCAGTGGATGGCCCGCGACGATGGCGCGATAGCGGCGATTGACGCTGTGCGCGGCGAACTGCCGCGCGAGGCCTTCGTGCGCGACGTCGGATTTGGCCGCGACGATCAGCCCGCTGGTATCCTTGTCGATGCGGTGGACGATCCCCGGCCGCGCGACGCCGCCGATGCCCGACAACTGGCCCGCGCAATGATGGAGCAGCGCATTGACCAGCGTCCCGTCGCCATTGCCCGCGGCGGGATGAACGACGAGACCGGCGGGCTTGTCGACGACGATCAGATGATCGTCTTCATAGGCGACGACGAGCGGGATATCCTGGGGCTGCGCAGTCGCGGTGGTTGCCGCGGGCAGGGCGATGAACGCGGTCATCGGGGCACCGAGTCTGGCCGAGGGATTGGCGAGCGGTGCGGCGTTGGCGTCGGTCACCGCGCCCGCCAGCATCAGCGCCTTGACGCGTTCGCGCGACAGGCGCGGCGCACGCGCGGCGATCGCGCTGTCGAGGCGCGTCCCGACGCAGTCCACGCCGAGTTCGATACTGATCTGGCTGCCCCCGCCGTTCATTGCGGCGATGTGGCGCTCGCCCTCGCAAATTCAAGGGCAGGCAGGCTTTTCCTTGAAACTGAGCGGCCAAGCGGTCACACAGCCGCCACCGGGAAATCGAACGATAGCAACAGGAAGAACGTATGACGGTCGAACGCGTGGAATTTGCCAGCCTGCTCTGTTCGCGGCTGTGCCATGACCTGCTCAGCCCGGTCGGCGCACTCAACAACGGGATCGAGCTGCTCGCCGACGAGAGCGATCCCGAGATGCGCAAGCGATGCCTCGAACTGCTCGAACAGAGCGCTCGGACAACCGCCAACAAGCTCAAATATTTCCGCCTTGCCTTTGGTTCGGCCGGCGGTTTCGGCGAAGCGATCCCGACCGCCGATGCGCATGCCGCGATTTCAGGGATGATCGGCGAGACGCGCAAGATCGAGCTCGGCTGGCTGGTCCATGACGATGCGCTGCCCAAGCCGGTGATCCGCGTGATGCTCAACCTCGCGCTCGTGGCGATCGATGCGCTGGTTCGTGGCGGCCGGCTCGATATCGGGGTCGAGCGCCATGATGACGACGTTGAGATCGTCATTCGAGCAGAAGGTGCACGGCTCGCGGTCGACGATTCGATCATCGCCGCGCTCGAAGGCAACCTGCCCGAGGGCGATCTCGCGGCGCGGACCGCGCCCGCGTGGATGACGCATGTCATCGCGCAGGCGGGCGGCGGCCGTGTCGTTTCGTCGCGCGACGGTGCCGACGCGATCCTGCTGGGGGCCACGCTGAAGGCCTGACGCCGAGGATCGGCCAGCGACACGCCGCGAAGGTTGACGCCATTTTAACCACTGGCGTTGCATGACCTGTTTTCCAAGTCAGTGGAAACAGGCGCACATGGACGAAATTCTGCAGGAATTCCTCTCGGAAACCGCCGAGACGATGGAAGAAATCTCGGGCGAAATCGTCGCCTGGGAAGCGGATCCCGCTGACCGCGAGCGGCTCGATTCGATCTTTCGTTTCGTCCACACCGTCAAGGGCAGCTGCGGCTTCCTCGATCTGCCGCGCATCGGCGCGCTGTCGCATGCCGCCGAAGATGCGCTCGACGCCGCGCGCAACGGCCGCCGCGACCCGACGCCGGCACTCGTCACCGCGGTGCTGGCCGTGATCGACCGGATTCTCAGCCTGACCGAGGAAATCGCCAGCTCGGGAAGCGAGCCCAAAGGCGACGATCACGCGCTGATCGATGCGGTCCACGCCGACGAGAGCGCCGCTGACACCGTCGGCGAAGTCATTCAGCCCGGCGCTGTCATCGCGGCTGGCACGGGCAGCGACCAGACAATCGCCGCCGCCCAGCCCGCAGCGCAGGACTGGCGCACCATTCGCGTGCCGCTCAACCTGCTCGACAGCATGATGAACGGCGTCAGCGACATGGTGCTGGCACGCAACGAGGTCGCCCGCGTGCTGCGCGGCGACGGCAGTTCGGGACTCGTTTCCGGCGCGTTCGAGCGGCTTTCGGCTTCGGTTGCCGAGATGCGCAATTCGGTCAGCCAGATGCGCATGCAGCGGATCGAAAAGCTGTTCGCGCCGCTGCCGCGCCTGATCCGCGACGTCAGCAACGAACTGAACAAGAAGGTCGACGTCGAGATCGACGGCGGCGCGGTCGAGCTCGATCGCGAGATGATCGAGAGCATTCGCGATCCGCTGACCCACATCATCCGCAACGCGATCGATCACGGCATCGAAGCGCCTGCCGATCGGCTCGCCAGGGGGAAACCCGAAGCGGGCAAGATCACGCTGATTGCATGCCAGTCGGGCAACCAGATCATCATCGAGGTCCACGACGACGGCGCCGGGATTTCGACCGACCGGCTTGTCGCGAAAGCGATCGCTGCCAAGATCGTGACCGCGAGCGAGGCGCGCGCGCTTACCGCGACGGAAAAGCTCAACCTGATCTTCTCGCCGGGTCTCTCGACCGCGGGCGAGGTTACCTCGATTTCGGGGCGCGGCGTCGGGATGGACATTGTGCGCGCGAATATCGAGCGCATCGGCGGACTCGTCGATATCGAGAATAATCCCGGCAACGGTCTGACGGTAACAATGCGCGTGCCGCTGACGCTGACGATCATTTCGGGCCTGACGGTCTGCGCCGCGGATCATGTCTTCGCGATCCCGCGCGCCAGCGTCAGCGAGATCATCCTTCAGATGAACGATTCGGTCCGGATCGACCGTGCCGGCGGGGCGGATATCGCGATCGTCCGCGGCGAACGGCTGGCACTGGTTTATCTTGAGGATGTCCTCGGCCTCGATCGCCCCGATGCCGAAAGCATCGATCGCGCGATCATCATTACCCGCGGTGCGGGCGGCCACCGCTATGCTCTGAGCGTGGCCGACGTTTTCGATCACGAGGAACTCGTCATCAAGCCCGCCGCGCCGGCGATCATGGCGACGGGAATCTACGCCGGTTCGACCTTGCCCGACAACGGTCGGCCGATGCTGCTGCTGGACGTGACGGGCATCGCCGAGCGGCAGGACATCGGGTCGCTCGGCGGACAGGATGATCGCGCGGCCGAAGCCGTTGCGCACAACGACGATTGCCGCGACCAGGCGTTGCTGTTCAACGATTTCGACGGGGCCGTACGCGCGATCGACCTCGCGGTGATCGATCGCGTCGACGAAGTGCCGGTCGTGGCGATCCGCCGTCAGGGCGGCAGGCTGCGTGCATTGGTCGGCGACCAGATGATCCCCGTCCACGATTGCACGATTCCCGCCGACCTCACCGCGATCAAGCTGCTGCGGCTCAACGACGGCGATGCCGAGGTCGGCTATGCGATGGTCGATGTCGTCGATGTCGTGCGACTGCCCGCATCGATTGCGGCGCCAGCCCAGACGGGACTGATCCGTGGCGTCGCGCTGATCGGCGGCGAGCCGGTCGAAGTCATCGATCCCTACTGGATCTTCTCTTCGCTTGGCGCATCGCGCTCGGCCGAACGACAACCCGTGTGCCGCCTTACCGATGGCAGCGACCACTGGACGCGCCAATTCCTCGCGCCGCTGATCGCCGGGGCAGGCTATCGTGTCGTATACGACGAAGACGAGGACGCGCCGGCGGCCGATATCGTCATCGCGGGCGATGGCGAGGGCCAGCCCGACGATACGAGCGCTGACGACCAGTCGATCCTGCGCCTGCGCAAGGCCGAACGGCCGAGCGGGAAGGACGACCGGTCGATCTACCGCTATGACAAGGACGCGATCCTCGGCGCGCTCGATCGCATGACAAGGACCGGATGACATGATCGAACGGCTTTACCTGATCGCCCAGCTTGCCGGTACGCGCGTCGCGCTGCGTTCGAGCGACGTCGATTCGGTCGTCATCGTCCGCAACGTCACCCCGGTGCCGCAAACCCCGCCGCATCTCGTCGGCCTGTTCGCACTGCGCAGTCGCGTGATGACGCTGATCGATGCGCGCGTCGTCGTCGGCGCGGAGACAGCGGCGCACGGGGAGGACGGTGACAAGGCGATCGTCGTCAAGGTCGGCGGTCATGCTTATGGCATCATCGCCGATGCGGTCGAGGACGCCTGCTTCCTCGACGGCGAGGAATTGCCGATCCGGGGCAAGCTTTCGCCTGGTTGGCGCGCGATTGCCGAGGCGATGATCGAGCACGCTGGCGAAACCGTTCTCGTCGTCAATCCCGAACGGCTGGTCAGCCCGCCGTTGGCGCATGCTGCCTGAGCACGGTCAGGCACATGCTCGCGGCCCTCGAAGTTAACGCTAATCTCACCATTTGTCCTTAATCCCGGAATGTCGCCGCCGAGCGTCTGGTTGCGAACGCAATTTGGAGAATTTTATGAAGTCCTGTCTCGTCGTCGATGACAGCAAAGTCATCCGCAAGGTCGCGCGACATATCCTCGAAGGTCTCGACTTCGCGGTCGCCGAAGCGTGCGACGGCCAGGAGGCGCTCGACGCCTGCCATGAGTCGGTGCCCGATGTAGTCCTGCTCGATTGGAACATGCCGGTAATGAGCGGCATGGAATTCCTCCAGGCGCTCAACGGTCTCAACCTCCCGAACCGGCCCAAGATCGTGTTTTGCACGACCG
This sequence comes from uncultured Alphaproteobacteria bacterium, assembly GCA_963800335.1. GTDB lineage: Bacteria > Pseudomonadota > Alphaproteobacteria > Sphingomonadales > Sphingomonadaceae > Flavisphingopyxis. The sequence continues at coordinate 289,877 of CAWDAN010000007.1, forward strand.
AAAACGGCATCGCTCATATTCGCGCCGCGATCGATGCCGGGGCCGACGAATATGTCATGAAGCCTTTCGATCGCGATACTCTGGAGGGCAAGCTCCAACTGGTCGGCGTGGCCTGAGGGCCACGTCTCGTGAACAGCCCCTTTTCTCCACCGCGTAAGGACGCCGGTCAGCGCGTGCGCGTTCGCACGATGCTGGTCGACGACAGCCTCGTCGTACGCAGCATTCTTGCCGCTATCCTCGCCGAATCCGACGCGATCGAGGTGGTCGCCTCGGTGCCGAGCGCGGACAATGCGCTTGCCTGCCTCGACCGCGTTACGGTCGACGTGATCGTGCTCGACCTCGAAATGCCCGGGATGAACGGCATCACTGCCTTGCCCGAGCTGATCCGTAAATCGGGCGCGCGCGTCCTGATCCTGTCATCGAACTGCGAAGCGGGCGGCCCGGCGGCAGTTCACGCCCTGTCTCTCGGCGCCGCCGACACGCTCGCCAAGCCCGATCAGGGAAGCTTCAGCGGCGGTTTTGGCAAGATCTTTGTCGAGCGCATCGTGGCGCTTTCGGGCGGCACGCGACGCCATCGCTCGACTGGCGACCCGGTGGCACAGCGTCCCGATCACAAGAGCACGCCGACGATCACGCATCGTCCATCGCGCACCCCGCACTGTATCCTTATCGGCTCCTCGACCGGTGGGATCGCCGCGCTCAACAGCTTTCTCAAGTCGCTTGACGACAGCGTTACCGCGCCGATCCTGTTGACGCAGCATCTGCCCGCCGCTTTCATCCCGTTTTTCGCGATGCAGCTGCAAGGCATTACGCGACGTCGCGTGATGACCGCCGAGGACGGCATGGTGCTCAAGTCCAACCATCTTTATGTCGCGCCCGGCCACGCGCATCTCACCGTCGTTCGGTCGGGCGACGGCGAGGCGCGGATCGCCTTGTCGAAAACCCCCGCGCGCAACGGCTGCCAGCCATCGACTGACCCGATGTTCGCCAGCGCGGCCGAAGTCTTTGGCGCGACCGCGATTGCGATCGTTCTCAGCGGCATGGGTCATGACGGGGCCGAGGGCGCGCGCCTGATCCGCGCGCGCGGCGGCGCCGTCATTGCCCAGTCGCAAGACAGCTGCGTCGTCTGGGGCATGCCCGGTTCGATCGTCAATGCGGGGCTTGCCAGCGCCGTGCTCGATCCCGCCGATGCGAGCGAATACGTCAATCGTGCAGTCCGCAGGTCGGCCGCATGACCCCGGGCGATAACGAAGGCGCCTGCCGCATCCTGGTGGGGCTGCTCGAGGCGCGCACCGGCCAGGCGCTTGCGCCCGACCGGATCTGGCGGATCGAAACCGCGCTCAAGCCGGTCATGCGCAAACACGCCATCGACACGCTCGATAGCCTGGTCGCCAAGCTGGCTTCAGAGGGCAATCGCGGCCTGGTCGACGAGGTTATCGATGCGCTACTCAACAACGAAAGCTATTTCTTTCGCGATCATATCGTTTTCGACGAGCTCAACGATCGCGTCTTCGAGGACCTGCGTGTCAGCAATGCGACCACGCGAACGATCTCGGTGTGGATGGCGGGCTGTTCGACCGGACAGGAAGCCTATTCGATCGCGATGATGCTCGCCGACGCGCCGCACAAATGGCGCGGCTGGACAATTCGCCTCGTCGCGACAGACATTTCGCACAGCGCGATCGTCAAGGCGCAGTCGGGCCTTTACACCCAGTTCGAAATCCAGCGCGGCCTATCGGTCACGCGGATGGTCCGCTGGTTCGACCAGGAGGGCAGCGACTGGCGGATCAAGGAAGAGATTCGCAATCGCGTCGATTTCTACCAGCATAGCCTGTTGTCGCAGGCGCCGCCGGCGGGGCCGTTCGACGTCATCTTGTGCCGCAACGTGCTGCTGTATTTTGCCAAGGCGGTGCGGACCGAGGTGTTCTCGCGCCTGCACAGCGTTCTCGCCAGGAACGGCGTACTCGGGCTCGGCGCAGGCGAAACGATCCTTGGCCAAACCGAGGACTTCGTACCCAGCGGCACCTATCGCGGGCTCTATCGCCGCGCCGATGCAACCGCCGCGCGGGCCCGGCCAATATCGGCCGCCAAATAGCGCGGCGCGATCGTTCGCGCTTGCTTAGGCAGGGCGGGCTAGCCTACCCATCGAAGTCTGTCGCATCGCCCCGAGAGGCGGCCCAGCCAAGGCCCGGTATCGATGAAAAAGCGCCGATGACTCAATCGTCCTCCACCGACCGCCCGTTGATCGAGCGGTTGTCGCCCAATTTCGATGATCGGCGCGCGCCGATCAGCATGATCGTGCTGCATTATACCGGGATGCGCGACGGCCCGTCGGCGATCGACTGGATGGCCAGCGCCGAATCGAGCGTGTCGGCACATTATGTCGTTGCCGAGGATGGCCAGGTGACGCTGATGGTGCCCGAAGAGCAGCGCGCCTGGCACGCCGGTCTCGCCCACTGGCGCGGAATCAGCGACGTCAACTCGGCGAGCATCGGGATCGAGATCGTCAATCCCGGGCACGAGTTCGGATATGTCCCGTTTCCCGACGAACAGATCGCATCGGTGATCGACCTGGTCGGCCAGATCAAGGGGCGCTACGGCATCGGCCGCGGCGATATCGTCGGCCATTCGGACGTCGCCCCGATGCGCAAGAAGGATCCGGGCGAGCTGTTCCCGTGGGAAGCACTTGCCAGCCGCCGCCTCGCGTTGCCGCGTCCGCGCAAGAAGCTGATGGACCCGATGTGGTCCGATGCCGGTTTCGTCCTCGCGCTCGAACGCTTCGGTTACGACGTGACCGACTCGTTCGCCGCCGTCGTCGCGTTCCAGCGGCGCTTCCGCCCCGAGCTGATCGACGGGACGATCGACGGCGAATGTCGGGCGATCCTGCTCGCGCTGCTGCTGCCGCGTCCCGAACCGCATTACGACCCGATCCCATAGGCCGATCCCCCGGCCGATCGCGCAGATTGCGTCGCGCCACGCCAGCCCCTATATCGGCGACGCCAGAGGGTTGGGCGATCGCGGGCGGCCGAAAGGTTCGCGCGAGGAAAGTCCGGGCTCCACGAAACAACGGTGCCGGATAACGTCCGGCAAGGGTGACCTTAGGGAAAGTGCCACAGAGAGAAGGTCGCAAGGGCTTCGGTCCCGCGACAGTGAAAGGGTGCGGTAAGAGCGCACCGCGTCGCCGGTAACGGGGATGGCAGGGCAAACCCCACCGGGAGCAAGACCGAATAGGGGCGGCGCGGCCTTCGTAAGAAGGTGCAGGCGGGTTTCGGCCCAGTCGCCCGGGTTGGTTGCTTGACTGTGCCCGCAAGGGCATGGCTAGAGGAATGATCGCCCATTCTTCCGCAAGGGAGATGGACAGAACCCGGCTTACAGACCCTCTGGCATTTATCGCCCACCACTCCTACTTCGGACAGTTATGGCCAAGGCACGACAATCAAACGACTGGGGCTTTCCCCGCTGGCGCGGTTACGAGGATTCGCGCGACGCGGTCGCGGTGAAGATCTGCGACCGTTACGGTTGCGAACAGCAAGGAGATCGGCCTGCGCCCAAATCGCCGAACAGCCCCGAACGCTGGTATTTCTGCGAGAAGCACGCGGGCGAATATAATCGCAACTACGACTATTTCGAAGGCCTGACCGGCGAACAGGCGGCCGCGCGGGAGGCCGAGGAAACGCGCGACGCGGGCGGCTTCAAGTCGGCGAGCCATTATGGCTGGGGCGGGCCGGGCGACGGCAGCCGATCGAGCGACGAGATGCTCGCGCTCGAAATCCTCGGGCTCGATCCCGATTGCGAGTTCGCCGAGGTCAAGAAAGCGCATCGCCGCCTCGCCAAGGACAACCACCCCGATATCAAGCAGGGCGACGAAGAGGCCGCGGCAAAGTTCCAGGCGGTCCAGACCGCTTATGAAGTCCTGCGCCAGTCCGAAGAACGCAAGGGCTGGAAGCCTGACTGAATGGCCTAGGCGTTGCCGTCGGCGTAACGCGCCGCGGTTTCGCGGATCAGCGCGATCATGTTGGGAATGCCCTGCGTCCGGTTCGAACTGAGCTGGTTGGCGAGGTCAAACGGTGCCAGCGCGCCGGCGATGTCTGTTGCGACGATCGCCTCTGGCGAAGCGTGATCGACGGTCTTGAGCACCAAGGCGATGATCCCCTTGGTGATCGCCGCATTGCTGTCGGCAAGGAAGCGCAGGCGGCCCTTGTCGTCGACCGTCGGATAGACCCAGACCTTGGCCGAACAGCCGCGCACCAGCGTGGCGTCGGTCTTGAGCGCATCGGGCATCGGGTCGAGCGCGCGACCGAGATCGATCAGCAGGCGATAGCGATCGTCGGGTTCGAGGAATTCATATTCTTCGCGGATGTCGTCGAGGCTGGCCATGCCGCGCCCCTAGCGGCTGACGCGCGGCTGCGAAAGGGGCAAGCGGCAAGGGTGCCTCAGAGATCGACGCCGCTGGCGATCGCTTCGAGCTTGCGGATGCGTTCCTTGAGGTCGGCGACCTCGATCCGCGATCCGGTACCCGACATGATCCGGGCGTCGTCGTAATCGTCGGCGGCGACCGCATGGCCGGGCCGCGAAAGCTGTTCGCGCTTGAGGCCGATCCAGTCGCGCCAGGCGGTGAGGCCGACCATTGCGATCAACGCGAGGCCGGCAAAGACGATGCTGGCGGTGGCGAGGGTGGCGAGCGTGGTTTCCATGACCTGCATTTCCTTTCCTAAAATTCCGGGCGCGATCAGTTGACGCGATCGTCGCGCAGTTGTTCGATTTCGATGTTGAGGCCGTGCGCGCTGTCGGTGACGATGCGCTCGACATTGGCGAGGCGATCCTTGACCGACCCCAGTTCGGCGCGCAGCTGTGCGTTTTCCTGGGTGACGAGCTTGACGCGTTCGGCGGCTTCGGCGTCGGTCTTGGGATAGATCGCCTGGCCCCAGGCACCGTCGAGCGGATAGCCGTGGCGGATGCGCATCCAGGTCGTCACGATCCAGCCGATGCTGACCGTCCCGGCGACGATGGCGATCGGCCAGATGAGATCGCTGATCAGGGCAATTTTGTCGGGGTCCATTATCGGGTCCTTTCGGCGATGCGCGGCGCGGGGTCGCTGTCGCGCAGGCGTTCGATCTCGTCGGAAATATCCATGCCCTTGTCGGTCACGATGCGTTCGAGAACGCGCATGCGCTGTTCGAGCCGTTCGGTGTGGGCGGCGTACTGGGCGGACTTTTCGGCGGTCATTTCGGATTGCTTTTCAAGCTGGCGCTCCTTGATGCGGAGCCACATCTTGAACGGCGCGATGCTGATCGCGGCGAGGGGAATGAGGACCCAAATCCAGCTGGCGACGTCGTTCATGGCATGCTTCCTTCAGAACAATCAGTTGAGGCGTTCGTCGCGCAAGCGGTCGATCTCGTCCGAGACGTCGATCCCCTTGTCGGTGACGATCCGTTCGAGGACGCGCACGCGCGCTTCGAGCCGTTCTGAATTGGCCGAATACTGGGCGGCCTTTTCGGCGGTCATCTCCGACTGGCGCTCAAGCATCTTCTGCTGGTGCCGGGTCCAGACCACGAACCCGACGAGGATGAACGGGGCGAGGGGGACGAGAAATGCGAGCCAGCTCACGCTTCGGTCCTTTCGCGCTTGCGTTCGATCCGACCGAGGCTGTCTATTTCAGCGGCCAGACGGTTCGAGGGATCGATCGTGATTTCCTCGATAACCGCGAGGCGTTGTTCGAGCCGCGCGACCTTCGCCGCGAGCATGTCGCCGCCCGCATCGGGCTGGCGCGATTGCGCAGCGAACTTTGCCAGGCGCAATTCCTTGTCATGCTTCAGGCCAGCGCGGATAACGAGCAACAGTGCGGCGATCGCGACAATAATGATGATGAAAATCTCTTCAGGCATGACAGCCTCCCCTTAAGCGTGTGCGTGGTTCAGCGCAGTTCCTCGATCTCGCGGCTCAGCTCGCGGTTGCTGCTCGTGTAGAACAATTCGATATCGGCGAGCCGGCGGTCGAGATCGCGGAATTTCGAACGGACTTCCTGCTTGGTGCGCTTCGGGTTCGAGCGGATGCCCTGCCAGAACTTGGCCTCTTCAGGCGTGCGGTAGAGATCGGTTGGCTTTTTCGGCGCCATCATCGCGATCGCGATATAGGCGAGGATCGGGAAACCGCTGCCGGCGAATACCAGGAGCAGGAAGGCGAGACGGACCCAGAGGACATCGACCCCGGTATAGTCGGCGATCCCGGCGCAGACGCCCTTGATCTTGCCATTGGGCTTGTCGAGGTAGAATTTTGTGCGGCGCGATGTCATCGGTCAGATCCTTTCGCTGGAGATGTTGCGGTCTTCGAGGCGGGACATTTCACGATAGTCGCCGTCGTGGCCGATTTGTTCGGGGCGCTGTTCGCGCGGAAGATAGTCGGGGTTGTCGGCGGCGACGATCCGTTCGATCGTGTGGAGCCGTTCCTCAAGCCGGCGCGCGGTGTTATACATGTCGTCGAGCAGGCCTTCGTCTTCGGTGGTCAGGCTCGGCGCGTTCTGTTTCCACTTGGTGATATAGTGGAACAACATGCCCGGCAGGACGATGAAGATACAGATGATGGCAATGACACCTTCCATGGCTCAGTCCTCCTTCTCTGCTGAATCGCCGACGGCTTTGGTCCCGCCCTTGGCCGCTTTCATCGCGGCGAGTTGCGCCTCGATCTGGTCCGAGCTTTCGAGTTCGGAAATCTCGTCCTCGAGGCTCTTGGGCGCCTGGCCTATCGACAGCGAGTTGGCTCGGCCCTCGGCCATGTCGACGCGGCGTTCGAGCATGTCGAAGCGCGAGAAGGCGTCCTGGGTGCGTTCGCCGCTGTAGAGGTCGCGCAGCTTGATGCGGTTCTCGGCGCTTTCGAGCCGGGCGACGATCGACGACTGGCGGCTGCGCGCTTCGCGCAATTTGCCCTGCAGCTTGGCGATGTCGACCTCGTTGGCGCGGAGCGCATCGTCGAGGACGGTGATTTCCGCCTTGAGCCGTTCGGCGGTATCGGTCGCCTTCTGGCGTTCGATCAGTGCCGCCTTGGCGAGGTCTTCACGGTCCTTGCTCAGCGCCAGTTCGGCCTTGTCGGTCCAGTTTGCCTGGATCCCTTCGAGCTTGGTGATGTGGCGGCGCATTTCCTTCTGGTCGGCGATCGTGCGCGCGGCGTCGGCGCGGACTTCGACGAGCGTTTCTTCCATCTCGAGAATGATCATGCGGATCATCTTGGCCGGATCGTCCGCCTTATCGAGCATGTCGGTGACGTTGGCGGCGATGATGTCGCGGGTTCGAGAGAAAATGCCCATTAGGTGGCTCCTGTAATAAACGGGGGACTGCGACGCTTCCGGACCCAGGCTCGACGGCCGGGGAAAGGGACGCGGCGGAATGTTTTGCGCCGGAACGATCCGATTTGCGGATGAGGACCGCAAGGGGGCAAGGGGGCTCGGGCGCCCCGGCGCGCGGTCAGGCATGATCGCCCTTCCGAATAAGGTCGGCACCGGCAGGGCCGGGCGCGATAACGGCGATCTGGGGATGGCCGCGGGCGGGCAGCATCGGCACCGCCTGGACCGGGATGATCGATCCCCACATCGCAATACCGGTCAGGGCGAATGCGGCGAGGATCGCGGCGGTTTCTCCTTTCCAGTCGATTTTCATGATCTTTGTCCCGTTGGGTTGGTGTTGCTCCTTGCTTTGCACGAGGCGTGCCAGACTGGAATACTGCGGAAAACCAGCAACTTGCGGGCCGGAGGACCCGTCCCCGCCCTTTAAGGCTTGCCAATTAGTGGCAAATGCCACCATAAGTTGGGTCATGCCTCTTGAACGGCTGGAGCCGCATGGAACGCGAAAACAACTTCATCGGCCAATCGACCGCCTTTCTCGATGCGGTCGAGCGTGCAAGCCGCGCGGCGCCGCTCAACCGGCCGGTGCTCGTCATCGGCGAGCGCGGCACGGGCAAGGAGCTGATCGCCGAGCGCCTCCATCGCCTGTCGAACCGCTGGGACGGCCCGCTAGTCGTGATGAACTGTGCTGCATTGCCCGAAACCCTGATCGAGGCCGAGCTGTTCGGCCACGAAGCCGGTGCCTTTACCGGCGCGACCAAGACTCGCGTCGGCCGTTTCGAAGAGGCCGATGGCGGGACGTTGTTCCTTGACGAGCTCGGCACGCTGTCGATGGGCGCGCAGGAGCGATTGCTGCGTGCGGTCGAATATGGCGACGTCACGCGGATCGGCTCGTCGCGCCCGATCAACGTCGATGTCCGGATCGTCGCCGCGACCAATGACGACCTGCCGCAGATGGCGGCGACCGACCGGTTCCGCGCCGACTTGCTCGACCGTCTGTCGTTCGAGGTGATCACGCTGCCGCCGTTGCGCGTGCGCGACGGCGATATAGAGGTGCTCGCCGATTATTTCGGGCGGCGCATGGCGAGCGAGCTCGGTTGGGAAAGCTGGCTCGGCTTCGACGACGTCGCCAAGGCCAAAATGGGCGCCTATGCCTGGCCGGGCAATGTGCGCGAACTGCGCAATGTCTGCGAACGCGCGGTCTATCGCTGCGGCGAGCCCGGCAAGCCTGTCCGCCACCTCATCTTCGATCCGTTCGATTCTCCGTGGCGCAAGACCGCCGAGCCCAAGCCGAGCGACGACGCGCCCGCGCAAGCCACCGAGAACGCCGCACAGCCAGCGGCCGCACCTGAGCCGCCGCCGATCGTCGACGACCTCAAGTCGGCGGTCGAGCGCTATGAAAAATCGATCCTCGAAAGCGCGCTCGAACGCTGTCGCTTCAACCAGCGTGCCACCGCCGACGTGCTCGGGCTGAGCTATGACCAGTTGCGCCATGCGCTCAAGCGCCACCAGCTCAACTGACTAACCGGCTCGCCTTGACCGCTTCGGGGCGCGGCGTCATTACGCTGGCGATAACCGGGGCGAATAATCGTGCTGCGATGGGACCAGCTGGCGACCTGCTGCGTTAATCATGGTAAGCCCCCCGACAAACACCCCCGAGAGGAGACAGACTATGGCTTTCGAACTTCCCGAGCTTCCCTATGCCAAGACCGCATTCGGCGAGATCATCTCGTCGCAGACCTTCGATTATCACCATGGCAAGCATCACAAGGCGTATGTCGACAAGACCAACGGCATGCTCGCCGACGCCGATCTTGAAGGCAAATCGCTGAGCGAAGTGATCAAGGCGGCCAAGGACAAGGGCAACAAGGGCCTGTTCAACAACGCTGCACAGGTGTGGAACCACAGCTTCTACTGGCTGTGTCTCAGCCCCGAGCAGAAGAGCCCTTCAGGCGAGCTCGCCGCGCGGATCGACGACGATTTCGGATCGCACGACGAATTCCTCGCCAAGTTCAAGGAAGAGGCGGTTGGTCATTTCGCGAGTGGCTGGGCATGGCTCGTGCTCGACGGCGACACGCTCAAGATCACATCGCTGCACGACGCCGACAGCCCGGTTGCGCATGGCATGAAGCCGTTGCTGACGCTCGACGTGTGGGAGCACGCTTATTATCTCGATTACCAGAATGCGCGCCCCGACTACGTCCAGACGCTGCTCGAAAAGGCGATCAACTGGGAATTCGTCGCCAAAAACCTCGACGGCGAAGGCGTCAGCCGCGCCGACCAGAAGGGCTGATCAGGCGACCAGATAGAGTAGGAAAGGGCCGCAGCGATGCGGCCCTTTTCTTATGCCTCGTCGTCTGTCTCGACTGCGAGACCGTGGCGCATCAGCATCGGCACATTGGCGATCGCGAAGACCATCGACGCGGCGGTAATGCCCCAGACCTTGATCGTCAGCCAAGTGTCGAAATCGAACGCCTGGCGCAAAACCTCGTTGGTGACCGCCATGCCTGCAAAGAACAGCGCCCAGTTGCGCGACAACAACATCCAGCCACTCTCATCGAGGCCATCATAGGCTGCCTGGAGCAGGTATTTGAGCAACGGCTTGCCGCGCATCCAGCCGATGCCGAGGATCGCGGCGAAAAAGACATAGATGATCGTCGGCTTGATCTGGATGAATTTCTCGCTGTGGAAATAGATCGTCAGCCCGCCGAAAAACAGCACGAGGATCGCCGATAGCCAGAGCATCGGCGAGACGCGGTTGAGTTTCCATTTCGACACCGCAACCGCAATCACGATCGCGACCATGAAGGCGACCGTGCCCTTGATCGCGGCGGTGGTCGGGCCGAACGCATCGTCGCTGTCGCTGAACTTGAAGACGAGGAAGAAGACGAGCAGCGGCCCGAAATCGATCAGGAAGGGCAGCAGGCCGCCATGCGCCTTTTTCTCGGTCACGACGGTCGTCTGGGGAATTTCTTCGCTCATTTACTGGGTCCTTGGGACATCATTCGACATTCCCGGCGATCGCGTCAGCAAGCTGGCGCGGATCGAAGGGGCGGAGGTCTTCGAGGCCTTCACCGATGCCGATGGCATGGATCGGCAGGCCGTATTGTTCGCTCGCGGCGACGAGTACGCCGCCGCGCGCGGTGCCATCGAGCTTGGTCATGATCAGCCCGGTGACGCCGGCGAGCTCCTTGAAGGTGGCGATCTGCTGCAGCGCGTTCTGGCCGTTGGTCGCGTCGAGGACGAGGACGACGTCGTGCGGCGCTTCGGGGTTCAATTTGCCGAGCACGCGGCGGATCTTGGCGAGCTCGTCCATCAGCTCGCGCTTGTTCTGGAGGCGGCCCGCGGTGTCGACGATGAGGACGTCGATGCCGGTCGCGGTCGCCTGTTTGACCGCGTCGAACACGACGCCGGCGGCATCGCCGCCTTCGGGGCCGGTGACGATCGGCACGCCCAGTCTTTCGGCCCAGACCCTGAGCTGGCCGATCGCGGCGGCGCGGAAGGTATCACCGGCGGCAAGCATGACGCCGTAATCGAGTTCCTGGAAATAATGCGCCAGCTTGGCGATCGTCGTCGTCTTGCCCGATCCGTTGACGCCGATGACGAGGATCACCTGCGGGCGCGGGAAGGCATCGATGTCGAGCGGGTCGGCGACGGGGCCAAGCACCGCGGCGATCTCGTCGGCGACGACCGCCTTGACCGCGGCGGTATCGGCGCCGCGCTCGAAGCGCGTCTCGGCGAGCCGGTCGCGGATCCGCGCCGCCATCGCCGGGCCGAGATCGGACATGATGAGAATGTCCTCGATCTCGTCGAGCGTCGCGCCTTCGAGCCGGGTCTGGCCGGTGAGCACGCCCGACAGATTGTCGCCGAGCCGGTCGGAAGTGCGCTTGAGCCCGCCGAACAGGCGTTCGCTCCAGCTCATGCGGGGACCGCCTGAAGCATGTCGTTGGTCACGCTGGTGAGGGTCACGGGCACGATATCTCCGGGGCGATGGTTCAAATGGGTCGCGGCGAGGCGCGCCTTGGCGAAGTTGCCGAGATGGCCGCTCTCGCCGTCGCTTTCGATCAGCATATCGTGGCGCGATCCGACCAGCGAGGCGAGCCAGGCGGCGCGCCGCTCGGTCGAGCGCGCGCGCAGCTGCGCGGCGCGACGCTTGATCGAGGCGTGATCGACCTGCGGCATCCGCGCGGCGGGGGTGCCGAGGCGCGGACTGTAAGGAAAGATGTGGCCGTGGACGATGTCGCAGTCGTCGATCAGCGCGAGCGAATTGGCGAACATTTCTTCAGTTTCTGTCGGGAAACCGGCGATGATGTCGGCGCCGATCGCGATCTCGGGGCGCGCGGCCTTGAGGCGTTCAACCATCGCCACCGCGTCGGCGCGGCTGTGGCGGCGCTTCATGCGTTTCAAGATCATGTCATCGCCCGCCTGGAGCGAGAGGTGGAGGTGCGGCATGACGCGCGGCTCGCCGGTAACAAGGTCGAACAACAGCTCGTCGATCTCGATGCTGTCGAGCGACGACAGGCGCAGGCGCGGCAGTTGCGGGACATGGCGCAGGATCCGCTCGACCAGCGTGCCGAGATTGGGCGCGCCGGGAAGGTCGTGGCCATAGCTGGTCACATCGACCCCGGTCAGGACGATCTCGCAATGGCCCTCGTCGACAAGATCCGGCGATCCGGTCGATCACAGCGCCGGCGGGGACCGAGCGGCTGTTGCCGCGGCCGAACGGGATGACGCAGAAGGTACAGCGATGGTCGCAGCCGTTCTGGACCTCGACGAACGCGCGCGTGTGTTCGGCAAAGGCATGCGCGAGCTGTGGCGCCGTGTCGCGCACCGCCATGATGTCGGCGACCCGGACGCGCTCGCTACCCGCCAGCCAGTCGGTCGGGGCGGCTTTCTCGCGATTGCCTGCGACGAGGTCGACCTCGGGCATGGCTTCGAACGTTGCAGGTTCGATCTGTGCCGCACAGCCGGTGACGACGAGGCGCGCATCGGGGCGGCGGCGGCGCGCGCGGCGGATTTCCTGACGCGTCCGGCGGACCGCCTCGGCGGTGACCGCGCAGCTGTTGATCACGATCATGTCGCTGCCGCGGCTGCCGAGTGCGGCGGCAATGCCTTCGCTTTCGGCGATGTTGAGACGGCAGCCGAGCGAAATGACTTCGGCAGCGCTCATCCGAAGCGGCTCCAGTCGGTCTCGCCGTCGAACACGCGCGTCGCCGGGCCGGTCATGCGGATCGGCTCGCCCGGCGCCCAGGCGATGACGAGATCCCCGCCGGGCAGCGCGACGGTGACGGGCGATTGCACCAACTTGCGCCGGATCGCGGCGACCGCGGTGGCGCACGCTCCGGTGCCGCACGCCTGCGTCAAACCAGCGCCGCGTTCCCAAACGCGCAGCTTGAGGCGGTTGTCACCGTCGACACTGGCGATGTTGACGTTGATCCGCTGCGGAAACAGCGGGTCGTTTTCGATCTCGGGACCGAGCAGACCGAGGTCGACGGTGTCGGCATTGTCGACGAAAAAGACGATATGCGGATTGCCGACATTGACCGCGTCGGGCGCTTCGAGCCCGCTCCAGCCGACCGGCATCCGCTCGGTCGCCATCGGCATGGCAAGCGGGATCTGTTCCCAGGCGAAGCGCGGCTCGCCCATCGCGACGTGCGCCTGCTTGTCGTCGCGTGACACGCTCAACATTCCGCCCGCGGTTTCGATTTCCGCGCTCGCGCCGAGCAGGGTCGCGACACAGCGCGTCGCGTTGCCGCACGCCCCGACCTCGCCGCCATCGGCATTGAATATCCGCATTTTCAGGTCGGCGACACTGCTGGGTTCGAGCAGGACGAGCTGGTCGCAGCCGATCCCGGTGTGGCGATCAGCGATCGCGCGGGCACGCGCGCGGGTCATCTCGACCGGAGCGTCGCGCGCGTCGATCACGACGAAATCGTTGCCGAGGCCATGCATTTTGATGAAACGGTCCGCCATAGCGGGGCATTTAGGAAGCCGGGGCGCCCAAGTCCACGTGTTTAGCGCTGCGCGCGCCGATCAGCCGACCTTGCGGATGACACTGGCCACGCGCGGCGCGTCGTCCTGGTCGAGCGCCCGAGTGTCCGACGCAGCTTGGCCCAAGTCGCCCGGGTCCTGCCCATCGGCAAAACTGGCATGGCCGAGTTCGACCAGCAGCTTTTGCGTCGCGAGGATTCCCATCGGTCGGCCGAAATGCCAGCCCTGGCCCTTGCTGCAGCCCATTTCTACGAGCATCTGGCCAATTTCCTCGGTCTCGATCCCTTCGGCAGTGACAGGCATGTTGAGCGTTTCGCCGAGCTTAACGATGGCGCTGACTATCGCCGCGCTATCGGCGGTTTCGACCATCGAGGTGACGAAGCTGCGATCGATCTTGATCCGATCGAACGGCAGCGCACGCAGATGGGCAAGGCTCGAATAGCCAGTTCCGAAATCGTCGAGGCTGACCTGGATACCTTGGTTTTTGAGGCTGGCGACGATCGACTGAGCGAGGCCAAGATTTTCGAACAACGAGGTTTCGGTGATCTCGATCTCGAGCCGGTGCGCGGGAAAGCCCGTCTCGGCCAGCAGCTTCACGATCTTTTGCGCGAGCCACGGGTCCTTGAGCTGCGCAGGTGAAATGTTGACCGAGATCGTCAGCTTGTGGTCCCACGACTTTGCCGCCTCGAGCGCCTGGCGCATGACCGACAGCGACAGGTCGGAAATCAGGCCCGATTCCTCCGCGATCGGAATGAATATCTCGGGCGATACCAGACCGAAGGTCGGCGAACGCCAGCGGGCGAGCATCTCGAAACCCTCGAGCCGACCGGTGGCGAGATCGACCTGCGGTTCGAAGAAGGGTTCGAACTCGCCGCGCGGGATCCCGCTGCGCACACCCTGTTCGAGATCGTTGCGGCGGTGCAGCTCGCTTTCCATCTCGTCCGAGAACCACGCATAACAGTTTTTGCCGCGGTCCTTGGCAGCATACATCGCGATATCGGCACGGCGCATCAGCGTGCTGATCGATGTCGCGTCGCCGCCGAGTTCGGCGATGCCGAGCGAGGTACTGATCGCGACATGGAGATTGTCGTGATTCATCGGCCGAGCGAGTGCCGAGACGAGATTTTCGGCGAGCGTCTGGGTGATGCCGGGATCGGCCGGGTCGACGACGAAGACGCAGACGAACTCGTCGCCGCCGAGGCGGGCCTTGAGCGTTTCATCGGGCATGATCTGCTCGATGCGCTGGGCGGCGATCTTGAGGACGGCGTCGCCGGCGGCATGGCCATAAACGTCGTTGACGTTCTTGAACTGGTCGAGGTCGAGCATGAACACCGCGACCTGCTGATCCGTTCGCTCGGCGGCTGCGATCATTTCTGCGGCATGGGCGCCGATCGATCGGCGATTGTCGAACCCGGTCAGCGGGTCGGTATTGGCGACGTGCCAGGCACGCTGTTCGGCATCGCTGCGCACGGCATATTCGGATTGCAGGTCGCGATAGCGCCGCCAGCCGAAGATGATCAACGCGATGTTGAGGATCACCGCGACGCTCAGCGCCCGGTCGGCTCCGCCGGCATATCCGGACAGCGTCTGGATGATGGCGGTGAAAACCGTGCTGCCGGTCCCGACAAACAGGATGATCGCCGCGACGACGATCCCGCCGGCGACGAAATCGGTCTGGGGCGCCCTTGGACGCTCGCTCCGCTCGTCGTTGGGCAGGTCGAATTCATCGTACAAAGGTTCGATCATGGTCTAGCTTTCCCCAACGTCAGCTTTCCCGATAACCTGTCTGGGTAAGTTTTGAGTTAATAGTCCGCTTGGCCGATGCACTTTTGGGCGCTTGCAAAATCGTCCAATCGGGGCTATCGGGCGCGTCAATGTCCGGGATGCCGGGCAAGCAAAGTCAGTACGTGTTGGTTTCCACGCGTCCAAGGACGACCGCTGGTCGGCGAGGTTTCGCCCACCGGCGCTTTTTCGTTTGGACCCGGAATTCGACCCGAAACGGGCGGAAGGAACGAACGATGTTCGACAGTTTGAGCGATCGGTTAGGCACCGTTTTCGACCGTTTGCGCGGCCGGGGTGCCCTGACCGAGGCCGATGTGCGCGGCGCGATGCGCGAAGTGCGGATCGCCTTGCTCGAAGCCGACGTCGCGCTGCCCGTCGTGCGCAGCTTCGTCGAACAGGTAACAGAGCTGGCGGTTGGCCAAGACGTGCTGCGTTCGGTCACGCCGGGCCAGATGGTTGTCAAGATCGTCCATGACGGGCTGGTCGAGATGCTCGGCTCGCAATCGTCCGAGCTCGATATCGACGTTACCCCGCCTGCGGTCGTGATGATGGTCGGCCTGCAGGGCTCGGGCAAGACGACGACGACAGCCAAAATCGCCAAGCGATTGAAGGACAAGCAGGGCAAGCGCGTCCTGATGGCGTCGCTCGACGTCAACCGCCCCGCGGCGCAGGAACAGCTCGCGACGCTCGGCACACAGGTCGACGTTGCGACGCTGCCGATCGTCGCCGGGCAAATGCCCGTCGATATCGCCAAGCGCGCGCTGCAGTCGGCGAAGCTGCAAGCATTCGACGTCGTCCTGCTCGACACCGCTGGCCGGCTTCACGTCGACCAGCAACTGATGGACGAAATGCAGGCGGTGGCGCGGATCGCGACGCCGACCGAAATGCTGCTCGTCGTCGACAGCCTTGCCGGACAGGACGCGGTCCAAGTCGCGCAGAACTTCTCCGAACAGGTCGCTCTGACCGGCGTCGTCCTCACCCGGATGGACGGCGATGCACGCGGCGGTGCCGCGCTTTCAATGCGCGCGGTCACCGGCAAGCCGATCAAGTTCGCCGGTGTCGGTGAAAAGCTCGACGCGCTCGAGATATTCGACCCCAGCCGTGTTGCCGGGCGCATCCTAGGCATGGGCGACGTCGTCAGCCTGGTCGAACGTGCCGCCGAGACGATCAACCAGGAAGACGCCGAGGCGATGGCGGCGAAGATGGCCAAGGGCCAGTTCGACCTCAACGACCTGCGCATGCAGTTGAAGCAGATGGCGCAGATGGGCGGCCTAGGTGCGCTCGCCGGCATGATCCCGGGAATGAAGAAGGCGCAGGCGGCGATGGCGCAGGGCGGCGTCGACGACAAGATGCTCGTCCACATGGACGCGATGATCGGGTCGATGACTCCGAAGGAACGCGCCGCGCCGCAGATCATCAACGCCAAGCGCAAGATCCGCATCGCCAAGGGTTCGGGAACGACGGTGCAAAGCGTCAACCGCCTCCTGAAGATGCACAAGGACATGGCGACCGCGATGAAGAAGATCCGCAAGATGGGCGGGCTCAAGGGGCTCGCCGGGATGCTCGGGAAGGGCGGCATGGGCGGTGGTGGAATGGGCGGTCTCGGCGGCCTGCTCGGGGGCGGTGGCGGGATGCCGCAACTGCCCGGCGGGATGGATAAATTCAAGAAGTAGCAATCAGTTAATCGTTCAACATCAATTCGTTATTATACGTTTCAAAGGAAAATATCATGGCAACCGTAATCCGTCTTTCGCGTGGTGGTTCGAAGAAGCGCCCTTATTACAAGATGGTCGTCGCCGATTCGCGCAGCCCGCGTGATGGCAAGTTCATCGAGCGTATCGGCAGCTACAACCCGCTGCTGGCCAAGGATGACGAGAAGCGCGTCGTGCTCGACGTCGAGCGCGCCAAGCACTGGATCTCGGTCGGCGCGACGCCGTCGGACCGCGTTGCCCGTTTCCTCGACGCCGCCGGCGTGATCGAGCGCGCACCGCGCAACAACCCCAACAAGGCAAAGCCGGGCGAGAAGGCCGTCGAACGCGCTGAAGAGCGTGCCGAGAAGGCTGCTGCCGCCGTCGAGGCCGCCAAGGACGCCAAGGAAGCCGAGAAGGCTGCCAAGGAAGCCGAGACCGTCGAAGTCGCTGCCGAAGCGATTGAAGACGCGACGACCGACGCGCCTGCCGAAGCTGCTCCTGAGGCGGCTGCCGACGAGGCGAAGGCTGACGAAGCTGCTCCGGCTGAAGATGCCAAGGCCGACGACGCCGAAAAGACCGAGGGCTGAGCCAAATGAACCCCGACCGCCGCGTCGTGCTTGCCGCCATCGCGGGGGCGCATGGCGTGGCGGGCGAGGTGCGCCTCAAGCTGTTCGCCGACGGCCCCGACAGCCTCAAGCGCTATGGCAGCTTCGAAGTCGACGGCCGCACGCTGACGCTGACCAAGATCCGGCCCGCCAACCACGGCGCGGTCGCGCGCTTTGCCGAGATCGCCGACCGCACAGGCGCCGAGGCGATGCGCGGCACCGTCCTGACCGTCGCACGGTCGGCGCTGCCCCCGCTCGAAGAGGGCGAATATTACCATCACGACCTGATCGACCTGCCGTGCGTTTCGAGCGACGGCGAGGCGCTCGGTACCTGCGTCGCGGTCGAGAATTTCAATGCCGGTGATGTCGTCGAGATCGAACGTCATAACGGCAAGCGCTTCATGGTGCCGATCGCTGCAGTCAAGGTTGGCGAAGAGGCGCTTGTGATCGACAAATTGTTCGTCGAACGATAAGTTCCCGGTCGAAAGGATCGCCTGCGCTTTGCATTCGATCATGACGGGGGACATTATGAGAAAATCATCCGCTCTGTTAGCCATGTTGCTATTGGCGTTAAATCCAGCCGCGCCAGTCGAAGCAGTAGTCGCGGAAGCTGGGGCTGAGCAGCGCCCGCCACAAACTATTTCGCCACCTTATCCGATGACGCGCGCCTATTTGATCGGCAATTGGACCGACAATGACGATTGCGGCGAAGTGACCGATTTGCGTTCGGACGGTAGCTTTCGAGCACCCAATGGCGGGGTTGGCAAATGGCAACTCGATGGCAATCAGCTGACTCTGTCGTCGACAGGAAATACCGGGCTGACTTTCACCGTGCAAGCTGAAAGCAAAGACAAGATTTTCGTGTTCATGCAAAATAGAGACACTGGATATTCTACGCGCTGCCGAACCTGAAGAGCAGCACCCGCTTGGCAGCGGCGTGCCGCTACCGTAACAGCGTCGGCGCATGACCTTCGCCGCGCAAATCCTGACGCTCTATCCCGAGATGTTTCCCGGGCCGCTCGGCCACAGTATCGCCGGGCGCGCGCTCGGCGAAGGCAAATGGTCGTGCGATGCGATCCAGATCCGCGATTTCGCCACCGACAAGCACAAGAGCGTCGATGACACGCCGTCGGGCGGCGGGGCGGGGATGGTGATGCGTGCCGACGTGCTGGCGCGCGCGGTCGATGCCGCGATCGAGCGCCAGCCCGATGCGCCTGTTCTGGCGATGACGCCGCGCGGCGAGCCGTTGACCCAGGCGCTGGTGCGCGAGCTCGTCGCGGGACCGGGCGTGACAATTCTCTGCGGCCGTTTCGAAGGAATTCGACGAACGCCTGTTCGAAGGGCGACCGATCCGCCCGGTGTCGATCGGCGACTATGTCCTTTCGGGCGGAGAAGCGGGCGCTTTGGTCGTTCTCGACGCTTGCATTCGCCTGTTGCCCGAGGTAATGGGCGCGCCGAAGAGCGGAGATGAGGAATCGTTTGAAAACGGTCTCCTCGAATATCCGCACTACACCCGGCCTAATGATTGGGAAGGGCGCACGATCCCCGAAGTGCTGCGATCGGGGGATCATGCGAAGATCGCCGCCTGGCGAAAGCAAAAGGCGGACGACGACACACGGTTACGCAGGCCGGACCTTTGGGAGCGCCACAATGGCGCTCGGGACCGACCTGCCTCTGGCGCGCGGCGAGAAAAGAAGGACTGACGGGCGATGAACCTGATCCAGACGATTGAAGCCGAAGAAATCGGCAAGCTGAACGAAGCCAACAAGATTCCCGAATTCCGTCCCGGCGATACGCTGCGCGTCGGCGTCCGCGTCGTCGAAGGCGAACGCACCCGCGTGCAGAATTTCGAAGGCGTGTGCATCGCCCGTTCGAACCGCGCGATGGGTTCGAACTTCACCGTTCGCAAGATGAGCTTTGGCGAAGGCGTCGAGCGCGTCTTCCCGCTCTATTCGCCCAACCTCGATTCGATCACCGTCGTCCGCAAGGGCGATGTGCGTCGCGCCAAGCTTTATTACCTGCGCGGCCGCACCGGTAAGCGTGCCCGCATCGCCGAGCGTCGCGACACGCGTCCCGAAGAGGCCGCCGCGGCTGCCAAGGCTGCGCCCAAGTCCGACACCAAGGCTGCAGCGAAGAGCGAAGCCAAGGCCGATACCAAAACCGAAGGCTAAGCCAGCATTGCATGGCATCGCGCATTGCGCGATGAAGGGGGCGCCCGACCGATTGGTCTGGCGCCCTTTTTCATGTCCTTCCCGGAGAGTTATGCGTGAAGAAATTCGTCCTGTTGTCGGCCGCCGCGGCGTTGCTGTCGCTGCCCACTGTCGTGTCCGCGCAAGATAAGCCCGCAACGGTGACGCAAGCCCAGCAGCAGAAACTGACGCTCGAACGCGTGTTCGCCAGCCCCGATCTTTCGGGCAGCGCGCCGCGCGGCGTGCGGCTGTCGCCCGACGGAAAACTGCTCACGCTACTGCGCGGCCGCGAAGACGAAAAGGACCGGTTCGACCTGTGGGCGCTCGACACGCAAACGGGCGACTGGCGGATGCTGGTCGATTCGGAAAAGGTCGGCAGCGGCGCCGAGCTGTCCGAAGCCGAAAAGATGCAGCGCGAGCGCAAGCGGATCGGCAGCTTGAAGGGCATCGTCGCCTATGACTGGGCACCCGACGGCAAGGCGATCCTCGTGCCGATCGATGGCGACCTCTATCTGGCGCGGCTTGACGGCAGCGTCGAGCGACTGACGCAGACCGAGGCGAGCGAGCTCAATCCGGCGATCAGCCCGGCGGGCGGCTATGTCAGCTTCGTCCGCGACGGCCAGCTGTGGGCGGGTGCGCTCGGCGGCGAAGCGCACGCGATTACCCCGATCGAGGGCGATACGGTCCATTGGGGCGAGGCCGAATTCGTCGCGCAGGAGGAGATGGACCGCTCGACCGGCTATTGGTGGTCGCCCGATGACAAGCGCATCGCGGTCGAACGCTTCGACGAAGCGCCGGTCGGCATCGTCACGCGCGCCGCGATCGGCGCCGAAGGGACCAAGGTTTACGAACAGCGTTACCCCGCCGCGGGCACCGACAATGTCCTCGTCGACCTCTACGTCGTCGATCCGGTCGGGCAGAAGCGCGTCAAGGTCGATCTCGGCGCCGACCGCGACATCTATCTCGCGCGGGTCGACTGGGCGCCCGACGGCAAGACGCTCTACGTCCAGCGCGAAAACCGCGCGCAGACGCAGCTCGATATGCTCAGCCGTCGATCCTGCAACGGGTACATCGCGCGTCCTGTTCAGCGAGAGGGCCGCCGACAAGAGCTGGGTCAACCTCAGCAACAGCTACAAATTCCTCAACGACGGCAGCCTGATCTGGTGGTCCGAACGCGACGGCTACGGGCATCTCTATCGGTTCAAGAACGGCAAATGGACGCAGCTGACCAAGGGCGACTGGGTCGTCACCGGGCTGGTCGGCGTCGATCAGGCCAAGGGCCGCGTCTATTTTTCGGCAAACAAGGACGATGTCCTCGCGCAGCAGGTTTATGCGATCGACCTCGCCAACCCGGCAAAGGTTACGCGACTGACCGACCCGGCATTTACCAACGGCGCGTCGATGGATGCGTCTGCCTCGCGCCTGATCGTCAGCCGGTCGAACCCGGCGCAGCCGTCGCAGGTCTATCTTGCCGACACGACAGGCAAGCGGATCGCCTGGATCTCCGAAAACGCGCTCGATGCGAACCACCCCTATGCGCCCTATCTGGCGAGCCATGTCACGCCGAGCTTCGGCACGATCAAGACCGCCGACGGCGCGACGCTGCACTACAAGATGATGACGCCGCCGATCGAGCCGGGGAAGACCTATCCGGTGTTCTTCGAACATTATGGCGGGCCGCACTCCCAGACCGTTACCAAGGGCTGGAGCGGGGCTATGGCGCAATATATCGTCGATCAGGGCTATATCTATTTCGAGCTCGACAATCGCGGTTCGGCCAATCGCGGGGTTGATTTCGAACAGCCGCTCTATCGCGCGATGGGCGGTATCGAGGTGTCCGACCAGCTCGCCGGGGCGACACTTCCTCAAATCGCTGCCCTATGTCGATGGCAAGCGGATCGCGACCTATGGCTGGTCGTACGGCGGCTATATGACGCTCAAGATGCTCGAAGCGAACCCGGGGGTCTATGCGGCGGGTATTTCGGGCGCGCCGGTGACCAAGTGGGAGCTTTACGACACGCATTATACCGAGCGCTACATGGGCGACCCGCGCGAGGTTGCCGCGGCCTATACCAAGGCCGACGCGATGGAGGACGCGGGCAAGATCACCGATCCGCTGCTCCTCATCCACGGCATGGCCGACGACAATGTCGTGTTCGAAAACTCGACCGCGCTCGCCGCCAAGATGCAGGCCGAAGGCGTGCCGTTCGAGATGATGTTCTATCCCGGCCAGACGCACTCGGCGGGCCGCTCGCGCGGGGTCCATGTGTGGAAGACGATCTTCGACTTCCTCGAGCGTAACGGCATAGCTCCCAAGGCCAGGTGACGCGATGAACCAGGCGCCGGAAGGGCAGGAAAAGCTCGGCCTGCATGCTGCCTGGGCGATGGCGGTCGGCGGGATGATCGGCGGCGGGATTTTCGCGACGCTCGGCGTGGTCATCGCGCTCGCCGGCAGCCTCGCCTGGGTCAGCTTCCTGATCGGTGGCCTGATCGCGCTGGCAACCGGGTACAGCTATGCGCGGCTGACCGTCGGCTATGATCGCAGCGGCGGCGCCTACACCTTCCTCAAGCAGGCGGGCCATCATGCCAGTGCGCGGATCGTCGCCTGGATCCTGATCCTCGGTTATATCCTGACCGTTTCGGTCTACGCCTATACCTTCGGCGCCTATCTGGGCTTTGCCATCGGCGGGCCCGGCTGGTTGCCGTCCGCATCGGCGGCGGCGGCGATCATCGTGCTGACCGGGGTGAACCTGCTCGGTGTCGGCGAAGCGTCGGGGGTCGAGATTTTCGCGGTCTGGATCAAGCTGGCGGTGCTCGTCGCGCTCGCTGCGCTGGGTATCTGGCACTGGGCGCCCGAGCAGCTGGCGCTATCGGGGATCGCGCCGGGCTGGTCGGGCGCGCTGGTCGGCGCGGCGTCGGTCTTCATCGCTTACGAAGGTTTCCAGCTGCTCGCCTATGATTACGAGGACATGCGCGATCGCAAGGTGCTGATCGGTCGGGCGATGCCGCTGGCGATCGTCACCGCGACGATCGTCTATATCGTTGTCGCCCTCGGCACTGCGATGCTCGTCGGGGCCGATCAGGTCGTCGCGCAGAAAGAGGTCTCGCTGGCGATGGCGGGGCGCGTGGCGCTGGGCCAGACGGGCTTCGTCGCGGTGACCATTGCCGCAGCCTTCTCGACCGCGTCGGCGATCAATGCGACGCTCTTCGCCACGGCGCGCCTGTCGCGCGACGTCGCCGAACAGGGCGATCTGCCGGCGATTTTCACCCGGACCGACGGCGAGGGAATTCCCTATGTCGGCATCCTGATCATCGCCGCGCTGGCGCTGGTGCTGGCGGTGGTCGGTGGCCTCGCGTCGCTCGTCCAGTCGGCCAGCATCGTGTTTCTCGCGGTGTTCGGGATCGTCAACGCGATCGCGTGGCGTCGCCAGGCCGGACCGCAATGGGTCGCGGGCGCGGGCGCGCTGGGATCGGCGCTGGCGCTCGTAACGCTTGCCGCGCACTTCGCCGGTCTGGTCTAGCGATCCTTGGCCGGAACCGTTTCGCGGTCGATGATCCGCGTATAAAGGTGCCAGGTGGCATAGCCGAGCCACGGCAATATTGCGGCGAGGCCGATGAACAGCGGCAGCGCCCCAATCAGCAGCATCGCCGCGATGATCGTTCCCCAGCCGATCAGCATGCGAGGGTTGGCGCGAAACGCGGCGAACGATGTCGCCAGCGCGGTTCGCGCGTCAACCTCGCCGTCGACCAGCATCGGCAGGGAGACGATGCTTGCCGCCAGCACCAGCACCGCGAACAGCGCGCCGACGAGGTTGCCGACGATGATCAGCGTCCAGCCGGCCTCGCGTGTCGACCAGCAGGTGAAGGAACGCGCCGATCGACGGTGCCTGCCATTCGTCGACCACGGCGAGGTAGGTCAGCGCGGCGGCACCGAGCCAGAGGAAGAAGATCGCCACGAGCAGCGCGGCGACCGCGAGGATTGCATCAGCCGCCGGCCGCCGCGCGAAGTCCCAGAAATGCGCGAAGCCCAATTCAAGCCCCGCCTCGCGCCGGCGGGCGAGCTCGTAGAAGCCGATCGCCGAGACCGGGCCGAGCAGCGCCATGCCGGCCAGGATCGGGAAGACCAGCGGCAACAGCCCCGCGTTAAGCGCGAGCGCGGCGGCTATGATCGCCAGCAGCGGATAGAACAAGGCGGCAAAATAGATGTCGCCGCGCATCGCCAGCAGGTCGTTGAAGCCTTGCTGCAGCGCCCAGCGCAGGTCGTCGGAACCGATCGTGCGGACGGTTGGCCTGGCAGCGGCAGGGGCGGGGGATGCGGTTCGGGTCGCGGGCATGGTGTATCTCCTCCCGTTGCTCGGAGGCGGCGACTGCGCGGGGTCACCCGGCGATACGCCGTCGTCGCCTTATAGCACGATCGGGCGCGCGCCGGGAGATTATTGCTTGGTTCGCCGGGCGTGCGTCCCTAGATGGGCGACATCGCATATCGGGAGTACTATCACATGGGTTATCGGATCGCTGTCGTCGGCGCGACGGGCAATGTCGGGCGCGAGATGCTCAACATCCTCGCCGAACGCGAATTCCCGGTCGAAGAGATCGCTGCGGTCGCCAGCTCGCGCTCGCACGGGACCGAGATCGATTTCGGCGACAGCGGCAAGATGCTCAAGGTCCGCAACCTCGAACATTTCGATTTCACCGGCTGGGACATGGCGCTGTTTGCCGCCGGCTCCGAAGCGTCGAAGAAATACGCGCCGATCGCCGCCAAGGCGGGCTGTGTCGTGATCGACAATTCGAGCTATTTCCGGATGGACCCCGACGTTCCGCTGGTCGTGCCAGAGGTCAATCCCGACGCGATCGACGGCTATACCAAGCGCAACATCATCGCCAATCCCAACTGCTCGACCGCGCAGATGGTCGTCGCGCTGAAGCCACTCCACGACGAGGCCAAGATCACGCGCGTCGTCGTGGCGACCTACCAATCGGTGTCGGGCGCGGGCAAGAGCGGGATGGACGAGCTGTTCAGCCAGACGCGCGACATCTTCGTCGGCGACAAGGGCGAACCGAGCACCTTTACCAAGCAGATCGCGTTCAACGTCATCCCGCACATCGACAGCTTCCTCGACGACGGGTCGACCAAGGAAGAATGGAAGATGGTCGCCGAGACCAAGAAGATCCTCGACAGCAAGATCAAGGTGACGGCGACGTGCGTCCGCGTGCCCGTCTTCGTCGGCCATTCGGAAGCGATCAACATCGAGTTCGAAGCGAGATCACTGCCGAGCGCGCGCGCGAAGTGCTGCGCGAAGCACCCGGCATCATGGTCGTCGATAAGCGCGAGGACGGCGGCTATGTCACCCCGGTCGAATGCGTCGGCGACTATGCCACCTATATCAGCCGGATCCGTGAGGATTCGACCGTCGAGAACGGCCTCAACCTGTGGTGCGTCAGCGACAATTTGCGCAAGGGCGCGGCCTTGAACGCGGTCCAGATCGCCGAATTGCTGGGCCGCAAGCACCTCAAGAAGGGCTGAACGACAGCAAGGTCAGTGCGGCAGATCCTTGGGATCGGCCTTTGCGGCTAGCTTTGGTTTTCGTAAAAACAGGACGAGAAACACCGACAGGCTGGTCAGGATCATCATCATCCAGAAATCGTCGAGATAGGCGATCATCGCGGCCTGGCGGGTAACCTCTCCGTTGAGCGCCGCGAGCACGGTATCGCCGGTCGAGCCCAGGATGGCGGTGATTGCCGGGTCGATATTGCCGGTGTTGTAGGCGGTCACCTGCCCGGCAAGATCGGCATGGCTGATCTGCAGGTTGCGCGCGAGCACGGTGGTGCAGATCGAGATGCCGACCGATGCGCCGAGGTTGCGGCACAGGTTGAGCAGGCTCGACGCCTCGGTGCGATATTGCGGTTGCAGCGTCGCGAACGCGGTGACGTTGAGCGGGATGAAGATCAGCCCCATGCCGAGCCCCTGGATCAGCCCCGAGAGGACAATCGGGCTGCTTCCCATGACCAGCGTCCACTGCGTCATCGTGTAGAGCGAATAGGCGGTCAGCAGCGTGCCGGTGCCGATCAGGATACGCGTGTCGAACCCGCGCTGGATGAGCTGCCCGGCAACCGCCATCGAAATCAGCACGCCGACCCCGCGCGGCATCAACAACATGCCGGTGTCGAGCACTGGATAGCCGTAGAGCGTCTGGAGCAGCGGCGGCAGCAGCGCCATCACCGCCATCACGACGAGGCCGACGACCAGCATGAAGATGAGCGAGGTGACGAGGTTGCGGTTGGCGAGCATCGCGCGGTCGAACATCGGGTTGCGCGCGGTCAGCATGTGGACCGCGAACATCCACCAAGCAGCGAGCGATACGCCGGCCTCGATGATGACTTCGGTCGACTGGAACCAGTCGTTGGCCTGGCCGCGGTCGAGCATCAGCTGGAGCGCCCCGATCGCGATCGCGAGCAGCGAAAATCCGAACAGGTCGAACTTGCGCCGTCGCAACGGACGCGAGGGAAGCAGCGCGGAAAGCACTGCAAAACACAGGATGCCGATCGGCACGTTGACGTAGAACACCCAGCGCCAGTTGTAGTTTTCGGTCAGCCAGCCGCCGAGCAGCGGGCCGAGGATAGGGCCGATCATGATCCCCATGCCCCAGATCGACATCGCTCGCGCGTGGCGGCTGGGACGGTTGATGTCGAGCATCACCGACTGGCTGAGCGGATTGAGGAAGGCGGCAAAAATTCCCTGGAAGACGCGGAAGATCACCATCTGGTCGAGGTTCTGCGCGAGGCCGCAGGCCATCGAGGCGAGCACGAAGCCGACCACCGAGATCAGGAACAGGCGCCGCGAACCGAGGCGGTCGGCCAGCCAGCCGGTGATCGGGATCGCTGCTGCCGATGCAATGATATAGCTCGTCAGCACCCAGGTGACGGTATCGGCGGTCGCGCCGAGCGACGCCTGCATGTGCGGCAGCGCGACGTTGGCGATCGTCGAATCGAGGATCTGCATGATCGTCGCCGCCATCACCCCGATGGTCAGCAGGCCCGGCATCGTCGCCGGCGTCGCGGGGACATCGGCGGCGTGCGCGGCATCGAGCGCGCTGTGCGCGTCGGCACCGGACCTGGCAGGATCAGCGGCCCGTGACGCCACGGACATCGACCTTAATCTTTGCCGACAGGCCGGCGATCAGCGGGCGCGGGCTCTTGTCGTCGATCGCGATGCGCACCGGCACGCGCTGCGTCACCTTGACCCAGTTGCCGTTGGCGTTCTGCGCCGGGAGGACCGAAAACTCGCTGCCGGTGCCAGCGCCGATGCTGGCGACATGGCCCTTGAGCTCGAGCTCGGGATAGGCGTCGAATGTCACCGTCGCGGGCTGGCCGACGCGCATGTTGTCGAGGTCGGTTTCCTTGAAATTGGCTTCGACCCAGCTCGACGCATTGGCGACGATGCTGACCGCGGGGAGGCCGGTGACCATCATCTGCCCGACCTGGAGCCGGTCCGACTGGCTGACCGTACCCGACACCGGTGCGCGCACGACGGTGCGCTTGAGGTTGAGCTGCGCGGCTTCGCGCTGCGCGGTTGCTGCTGCGATCGCGGGGTTCTCGCCGGGGACCGCAGATCCGTTGGCGAGTTTGGCCTTCGCCTCGGCCGCACTGGCCTGCGCATTGCTGACCGCAAGCCTCGCCTGCGTCACTTCATGCTGCGCCGCCTGCAGGTCGGTCTTGGTCGTGAAACCACGCGCCATCAGCGCCTGTTGCCGGGCGAGCGCTTCCTGCGCGAGCCGGACGCGATCCTGCGCGGCGGCAATGTCGGGGACCGATGCGGCATAGCTCGACTGGAGCGACGCGACGTTGACCTGCGCCCCGGCAATCGCCGCCTGCGCCTGCGCCAGCGCGATGCGATAGGGATCGGAATCGATGCGGAACAGGATGTCGCCGGCATCGACGTGCTGGTTTTCCTTCACATCGACCTCGACGATACGACCCGCGACATCGCTTGCGACGGCGACCTTGTCCTGCTGGACATAGGCGTTGTCGGTCGAGACATAGCGGCCCGAGGTCAGCCAGAAATAGCCACCGACGGCGACGAGGATCAGCGGCAGGCCAAGCATCAGGACCCAGCGTCCGATCCGGTTGCGCGGCGCAGTCGCCTGTTCAGGCGTGGCGACGGGTTTGGCAGCAGCACGTTCACCGACGGGTGCCGACGGCACGTCGTTCACGTCGATCGGGCTATCGGCGACTGACCGTTCGGGTTTGTCAGGCATGTCCATTCAAAGGCTCCTGTCCGCATGAGGACAAATTTTCGCGTACGCGGGTCACAAGGCGCTCGAACTCGGCGCGTTCGGCTGACGACAATCCGGCGAGCGCCTGGTCGACGAGCTCGTCGGCCATCGTGCGCAGGTTGCGGACGATCGGTGTCGCGCAATCGGTCAGGTAGATTTTCCAAGCGCGGCGGTCGGTGGGGTCGCGCCGCCGTTCGATATGCCCCGCCTCGACCAGCCGATCGACCATTCGCGAAACGGTGATCGGCTCGACCTCGAGCCGGTCTGCGAGGAATCCCTGGCTCGCGCCGGGATTGCGCAAGACCCATGCGAGCAACCGCCATTGCAGGCTGGTCACACCGGTCTCGATCGCGCGCGCGTCGAGCGCCTTGCGAAACAGGCGCGCGGCGTCGTTCATCAGGAATCCGATGCTTTCTTTCATAGCGAGCGATATAATAGCACTAGCTACTATTGCAAGCGCGCGTTCTCGCCGCTTGGCGAACCGCTTTCGCATCGCTAATCGGCCCGTATGACCGTTTCACATCGTGCCTTTATCGCGTCCGACGGCGCACGCCTCCTATGGAGCGAGACAGGGGAGGGGCGCCCGCTGATCCTGCTCCATGGCCTGTTCTCGAACGCCCAGGTCAACTGGATCAAGTTCGGTCACGCTGCGACAATCGCCGCAGCTGGCTATCGCGTGATCATGCCTGACCTGCGCGCACATGGTGGCAGCGCCGCCCCGCACGACGCCGCATCCTATCCGCACGACGTCCTCGCGCGCGATGCCGAGGAATTGATCGCTCATCTCGGCCTCGACGATTATGATCTTGGCGGTTTTTCGCTTGGCGCGCGGACCACCGCGCGGCTCGTGGTGCGAGGCGCGCGGCCGGGCAAGGCGATCCTCGCAGGCATGGGGCTCGAGGGCCTCGCCGGCTGGACCCGGCGCAAGGATTTCTTCCTCGATGCAATTGACAACTTTGACGATGCCAAACGCGACAGCCCATGGTTCATGGCGATCAGCTTCATGAAGACGATGAAGGTCGACCGGACCGCGGCAAAACTGTTGCTGCAAAGCTTCGCCGATACCGACGCGGAGGAGCTTGCTGCATTTACCATGCGCACTGCCGTCGTTTGCGGCACCGAGGATCGCGACAATGGGTCTCCCGACGCGCTCGTCGCCGCGTTGCCCGATGCGACGCTTTATCCGGTTCCGGGGACGCACATGTCGTCGGTCGCCAAGCCCGAGCTCGGCGAGGCGATGGCGACCTTCCTGTCGGCTTGATTACGCGCCCGCCAGCGTCCAGACTGCGGTCAAAGACGATTCAAATCGATAAAGAGGATGCATTGCGATGAAGATTTCCCTGCGGACGATGGTTTCATTCGGCGCGCTGGCGTCATCCTTGGTAATCGGCGGGTGCGCCAACGCCTATGCCGAGCCCGCGACGCCGGGCGCTGCGCCGGTGGCTCCTGCCGTAGCCGATAGCGCCACGGCGCCCGCTTATCCGATGACCCCTTCCGGCGCCGATGCTTTCATTGCCGCTGCCGAAAAGGACCTGTTCGATTATTCGGTCGAGGCGAGCCAGGTCTATTGGGTCAACGCAACCTACATCACCGACGACACCGACGCGATGGCCGCGCGGATCGGCGCGATCGGCACCGAAAAATCAGTCGCCTATGCGCTCGAAGCCGCCAAATATGCGCGCATTCCCGGCCTTTCGCCCGATACGAAGCGCAAGCTCGACATCCTGCGCAACGGCCTCGTCCTGCCCGCACCCACGACACCCGGTGCGGCGACCGAGCTCAACGAAATCGCCACCAGCCTCAATTCGCAATACGGCAAGGGCAAGGGAACGCTCAACGGCAAGGCGATCTCAGGTTCGGACATCGAAGCCGAAATGGGCAACCTTGAGCGCACGCCGGCCGAATACCAGGAAATGTGGGCAAGCTGGCACGACAACGTAGGCAAGCCGATGAAGGGCGATTACGCCAAGATGGTCGGCATCGCCAACCAGGGTGCCGAGGAGCTGGGTTTTGCCGATGTCGGGGCGATGTGGCGTTCGGGCTATGACATGCCCGCCGACGATTTCGCCGCTCTGACCGAGAAATTGTGGCAGCAGGTCAAGCCGCTCTACCTGGCGCTGCACACCTATACCCGTGCCAAACTCAATGCGAAGTACGGCGATGCTGTGCAGGCGAAAAACGGACCGATCCGCGCCGACCTGCTTGGCAACATGTGGGCGCAGGAATGGGGCAACATCTATCCGATTGTCGCGCCCAAGGGCGCGGGCAATCTCGGTTACGAGATCGGCGACCTGCTCGAAGCCAAGAAATACGACGCGCTCAAGATGGTGAGGACCGGCGAAGGCTTCTATTCATCGCTCGGCTTCGATCCGCTGCCCGAGACGTTCTGGACCCGCTCGCAGTTCACCAAGCCGGCCGACCGCGAAGTCGTCTGCCATGCCAGCGCCTGGGATATCGACAACAAGGACGATGTCCGGATCAAGATGTGCATCAAGGTCAATACTGACGATTTCGTGACGATCCACCACGAACTGGGCCACAATTACTACCAACGCGCGTACAACGCGCAGCCCTACCTTTATCTCAATGGTGCCAATGACGGTTTCCACGAGGCGATCGGCGATTTCGTCGCGCTGTCGATTACGCCGCAATATCTCGTCGATATCGGCCTGCTCGACAAGTCGAAGGTGCCGACCGCCGACAAGGATATCGGCCTGCTGCTGCGCCAGGCGATGGACAAGGTTGCCTTCCTGCCGTTCGGCCTCCTCGTCGACAAATGGCGCTGGGGCGTGTTCGCGGGTGATATCAAGCCCGCCGACTACAACACAGCCTGGACCGAGCTTCGCCGTGAGTATCAAGGGATCACCCCGCCCGTCGCGCGTACCGCCGACGCCTTCGATCCGGGCGCGAAATACCATATCCCGGGCAATACGCCTTATACGCGCTATTTCCTCGCCCGCATCCTCCAGTTCCAGTTCTACAAGGCGGCGTGTGACCAAGCAGGCTGGAAAGGGCCGCTGCACCGGTGTTCGTTCTTTGGCGACAAGGCGGTCGGCGAACGGCTTAACGCCATGCTCGAAATGGGCGCCTCGAAGCCTTGGCCTGACGCGCTCGAAGCCTTTACCGGCAGCCGCGAAATGTCTGGCGAGGCGATGGTCGAGTATTTCGCGCCGCTCAAGGCGTGGCTCGACGAACAGAACAAGGGGCAGGCCACCGGCTGGTGATCTCTCGCCAGTGCCGGGCGACATGGTGAAGGATATCCTGCGTCTTCGATAGACGGAAGATTGACCTTTACACTGCTCCATGTAGATTTCCCTGGATTTTCCATTTTTGGAAAGCCGAAACCTTACGGGACGGGGGGCTTGTTATAATGCGTGCGATACTCAACGGATCTGTAGCGACACTGGCCACAATACTCTTGGCAACGGCGAGCCCGGCGTATCCGCAGGCGCTGAAGGACACGACGCCGATCGAGGCCTTCACCCTGGACAACGTGCAATCGGTCCTCCGCGGGATCGGTGCTAAGACGAGCGTCCTGAAAGACGATGGGAAGTCCTTTGTCCGGGCGGAAATGGAATCGGGCCTAATCGCCATTTACCAGCCGACGGCCTGTGCCGATGACAGCGACTGCGTCGGCCTCAACGTGATGGCTGCGTGGGATCGTCCCAAGGGTTGGTCGGATACCAAGCTATTAAAGGTGCTTTCAGACTTCGAAAACCAATACAGCTTCATCAAGGCCGGCGTGCTGAACGACGGCAGTCTCTACCTCCAGCGCTACGTTATCTGCGACTACGGAACATTTGCTGGCAATATCAGAGTTGAGGCGAAAACCTTCGATTCGATTGCCAACGAGTTCTCGAAAATCCTCAATCCCTAACGGAACGGCGGCTCGTTGAACGCACGCAGCTTGCGGCTGTGCAGCTTGGCTCCGTCGTCGCGCAGCATTTCGCAGGTGCGGATGCCGATCTGCATGTGCGCGGCGATCGCCTGTTCGTAGAAACGGTTGGCTTGCCCGGGTAGCTTGAGCTCGCCGTGAAGCGGCTTGTCGCTGACGCAAAGCAACGTGCCGTAAGGTACGCGAAAGCGATAGCCCTGCGCGGCGATCGTCGCCGATTCCATGTCGATCCCGACCGCGCGCGATAGCGAGAAGCGCAGGGCCGAGCGCGTGTAGCGCAATTCCCAGTTGCGATCGTCGGTCGTCACGATCGTGCCGGTGCGCATGCGCTTCTTGAGTTCGGCGCCGTGCGCGCCTTCGACATCGCCCGCAGCAGCGGCAAGTGCCTGCTGGACTTCGGCGATCGGGGGGATCGGGATTTCGGGCGGCAAAACGTCGTCGAGGATGTGGTCGTCGCGCAGATAGGCGTGGGCGAGGACATAATCGCCGATCCGCTGCGTCGGGCGAAGGCCGCCGCAATGGCCGATCATCAGCCATGCCTCGGGGCGCAGGACCGAGAGATGGTCGGTGATCGTCTTGGCGTTCGACGGACCCACGCCGATGTTGACCAGCGTGATGCCGCTGCGATCCTCGCCAATCAGGTGATAGGCAGGCATCTGGTGTCGCCGCCACGCACTGTCGGCGACGAGCCGCGACGGATCGGCTTCGTTGGTTTCGGTGTACAGGCCGCCGGCGCCCGATAGCGCGGTGTATTTGCCCTTGCCGATCTGGCCGCAGGCCCAGTCGACGAACTCGTCGACATAGCGGTGATAGTTGGTGAACAGGACATAGCGCTGGACGTGCTCGGGCGGCGTGCCGGTATAATGGCGCAGCCGCGCGAGACTGAAATCTGTACGCAGCGCATCGAACAGGGCGAGCGGATGCTGGTTGGCAAAGATATTGAACTGGCCATCCGCGATCTCGTCGCCGATATCGGCAAGCTCGGTCGTCGGGAAATGCCGCGCGAGTTCAAGCGGGCGAACATCCCCCATTTCATAGTCGCCCGACGGATCGAGGACATAAGGGAAGGGAATTTCCTGCTTGCTCGGCGTGACTTCGACGCTGATCTTGTATTGCTGTGTGAGCAGATCGATCTGCTCGGAAAGATAATCACCGAACAGTTCGGGATGCGTCACCGTGGTCACGTAGACGCCCGGCTTTTCTAGCCGGCCGAAGGCGAGGTTGTGGACCGCCTCGTTCTCTTCGCCAGCATAGGTGATGCGCAGTTGCGGATAGGCAAAGCTGCCGTCGGTGCGTCGCGCGGGGTCGGGGATGGTTCCGTCGGTGACGAATGCGGCAATCGCCTTGCGCAAATTGTCGATGGATCGGTCGTAGGCGTCCTGCAGGTCGCGCAGGATCTTTTTGGTGTCTGTCATGACCCGCGCATAAGGGCTTTTTGCGCAGCTGTCACGGGGGACTGGCAAGCTGCCTGCCCCCCGTTGCGCAGATCGGATATCAGAGCTGGTCGAGCATGTATTCCGCGCTACTTACGCGATATTCGCCGGGCGCTTCGACGTTGAGCTGGGTAACCACGCCGTCATCGACGACCATCGAGAAGCGCTGGCCGCGATGGCCGAGGCCGAACGCGGTGCCGTCCATTTCAAGGCCCAGTGCCTTGGCGAAATCGCCATTGCCGTCGGCGAGCATGGTGACATCGCTCGATCCGTCGGCCTTGTTCCACGCGCCCAGGACGAACGGATCGTTGACCGCGGTGCAAGCAATCTCGTCGATCCCCTTGGCGCGCAGTTCATCGGCCTTTTCAACGAAGCTTGGCAAGTGCTTGGCCGAACAGGTGGGGGTGAAGGCGCCCGGAACGGAGAACAGTGCGACCTTACGACCCGCGAAGAATTCGCCGCTCGTGACCTGCTGTGGGCCGTCGGGGGTGACCTTGATCAACTTGGTTTCGGGAATATTCTGACCTTGTTCGATCGCCATGAAACTGTCTCCTGGATGTTTGAGGACGGGCGGACGCATCGACCCGTTGCGCGCCAATTTCGTGCGTCCGTGGCCGATTATCAAGGGGAGCGATTGCGCCGAGCCTAGCTTTACCACTCGTACGCCTTATCTTGGAGGGATGAGTGCCTTCGACAAGCTCGCCGGCCATCTCCTGCTGGCCCTGCCAACGATCGGCGATCCGCGTTTCCATCGCTCGGTCATCGCGATGTGCTCGCACGATGAAGAGGGTGCGCTTGGCATCGATATCGGCTCACCGATCGAGGGCATGACGGTCGGTGATGTATTCACGCAATTCGACATCGACACGGCGCAACGTTTCGACCAGCCGGTGCTGTTCGGTGGTCCGGTCGAGCCGCAGCGCGGCTTTATCCTCCATGGCGACGACTGGGACACCCCGGGTGCGCTCAAGGTCGCCGGTCGGTGGTCACTCAGCGCGTCGATCGAGACATTGCGCGCGATTGCGGCGGGCGAGGGGCCACGCGACTGGTTGCTCGCTTTGGGCTATGCCGGCTGGGGCGCCGGGCAGCTCGAAGGCGAGATCGCCGCCAACGCGTGGCATATCGGCGATTACGACGAGCGCTGCTTCTATCGCGAAGCGCCGCGCGACAAATGGGGCGCGAGCTTCGCCGCCCAGGGAATCGATGCCGACAGGATCTCCTCGGCCGCCGGATCGGCCTGAGCGATCCAACCCGGATCGGCCGGAACGCGTTTGAACGCGTCATATAAAGAAATCTTTATATTGCAGTTTAGGGCGTCCTTGGCTAAAGGCGCGCCCGAACCGTCGTCGCTTGCGCAATCGTCGCGCCGCACGACATCGCACCATTATATCAGGAGCCCGTTATGGCCACCGCCGACACCCTCGACCGCGATTACGTCATCACCGACATTTCCCTTGCCGATTACGGCCGCAAGGAAATCGACATCGCCGAAACCGAAATGCCCGGCCTGATGTCGCTGCGCGAGGAATTCGGCGCGAAAAAGCCGCTCAAGGGCGCGCGCATCGCCGGTAGCTTGCACATGACGATCCAGACCGCGGTGCTGATCGAGACGCTGACCGCGCTCGGCGCCGAAGTCCGCTGGGCATCGTGCAACATCTTCTCGACGCAGGACCATGCTGCCGCCGCGATCGCCAAGACCGGCGTGCCCGTCTTCGCGGTCAAGGGCGAGACGCTTGAGGAATATTGGGATTACGCGGCGCGCATCTTCGACTGGGAAAATGATGCCGATGGCCAGACCTGCAACCTGATCCTCGACGATGGCGGCGATGCGACCATGTTCGCCCTGTGGGGCGCACGCGTCGAAGCAGGCGAAGAGCTGTTCACGCCCGAGAACGAAGAAGAAGAGGTGTTCGCCGCAACGCTCAAGCGCTTCCTCGCCGAACGTCCCGGCTATCTCACCAAGACCGTCGCTGCGATCAAGGGCGTCTCGGAAGAGACCACCACCGGCGTCCACCGCCTTTACGAGCTCGCCAAGAAGGGCAAGCTGCCGTTCCCCGCGATCAACGTCAACGACAGCGTCACCAAGTCGAAGTTCGACAATCTCTACGGCTGTCGGGAGAGCCTGGTCGACGCGATCCGTCGCGCGACCGACGTCATGCTGTCGGGCAAGGTCGCCTGCGTCGCTGGATTCGGCGATGTCGGGAAGGGCAGCGCTGCGTCGCTGCGCCAGGGCGGCGCCCGCGTCCTCGTCACCGAAGTCGATCCGATCTGCGCACTGCAGGCGGCGATGGAAGGCTATGAAGTCGTGACGATGGAAGACGCGGTCAAGCGTGCCGACATCTTCGTCACCGCGACGGGCAATGCCGACGTCATCACCGTTGACCACATGCGCGCGATGAAGAACATGGCGATCGTCTGCAACATCGGCCACTTCGACAGCGAGATCCAGATCGGCGCGCTGTCGAACATGAAGTGGACCGAGATCAAGCCGCAGGTCGACGAGGTCGAATTTGCCGACGGCAAGAAGCTGATCATCCTCGCCAAGGGGCGCCTGGTGAACCTCGGTTGCGCCACCGGCCATCCCAGCTTCGTGATGAGCTCGAGCTTCACCAACCAGGTGCTCGCGCAGATCGAGCTGTGGGAAAACACCGACGGATACAAGAACGACGTCTACGTCTTGCCCAAGCATCTCGACGAAAAGGTCGCCGAGCTGCATCTCGAAAAGCTTGGTGTCAAACTGTCGAAGCTCAGCCAGAAGCAGGCCGACTATATCGGCGTTCCGGTCGAAGGCCCGTTCAAACCCGACCATTACCGCTATTGATCCAAAATTTCGTTGGATCGAACGGGGACCCCCGGCAGCGATGCCGGGGGTTTTTTGTGACCAGCGACCGATGCCGGTTCGTTGGCACTCTTCACCCGCTAGGTTGGATCGGCTAACGCTCGGCGGCGACGTTTCTCATAGGATTGCTTCAACCTTGCCCATCGCAGATCAGTTCGATCCAACATTGATCGCGGGGCTATTATGCGCGCTCTGGCTCGTGCTTGCCGGCGTGACGATCGTCCGCGGGCTGTCGATGCAGCGCCGCGCCGCGCTCACCGCCGCGCAATCGAACAAGCTCTCGGCGCTGATCGATGCCGCGCCGGTGCTGCCGCTCGTCGTGCGCGAGGACATGCGGATCGAATGTCCCGACCGGCTGAGCCAGTGGCTCGGCCTGGAAGGCGCGCCGCGCTATCTCGACGACCTGTCGCCCGGCGGAGGCGATGGTCCGAGCGGCCTGTCGCGCGAAGATCTGTCCGCAATGAGCGATCATGTCACCGCCGTTCGGCGTTCGGCCCGACAGTTCAGCCAGCTGGTCGGCGTTGCGGGTTCGCAGCGCGTGCTGCGCGTCTCCGGAGCGCCCGCGCCAGCCCGGATCGGCGGACAGGGTGCCGTGCTCCTGTGGTTCGCCGACGTGACCGAGGGGATGGCCGACCAGATCGAGATCGAGGCCGAGCGCGATCGTGCCGTCACCGCCTTCGAATCGCTTTCGGCGCTCGTCGAGGCGGCGCCGTTCCCGATGTGGTTCCGCGATCGCGGCCTCGGTCTGCGCCTCGTTAATCGGGCTTACGTTGCCGCGACCGACAGCGAGGACGCCCGCGCCATCGTCGCCGCGGGCACCGAACTGATCGAGCCCGTTGCCGGGATCAGCGCCGCCGATGCGGCCGGCCAGGCGCAGGCAGGCGGGGCGGTGGTTCAGCGGGCGATTCCGGTGACGATCTCGGGCGCGCGGCGGATGATGCGCGTCGTCGACGTTCCCGTTGGACGCGCCGGCGTCGCGGGTTTCGCCATCGACATCCAGGACGCCGAGGACGCCCGCGCCAATTTCCGCCGCTTCGCCAAGGCGCAGCGCGACCTGCTCGATCGCCTGTCTTCCGCAGTTGCCCAGTTTGGTCCCGACAGGACGTTGCGCTTTGCCAACCAGCCGCTGTCGCGCCTTTTCGGCCTCGATCCCGCCGCGCTCAAGGAGCATGCCGAGTTCGCCCGCTTCCTCGATCGGTTGCACAGCGAAGGGCGCACACCCGAAGTGCGCGATTATCCTGCCTGGCGGGCCGAGCGCGTTGGCTGGTTCAACAGCGCCGAGGTCAACGAGGAAAGCTGGCAGCTGAGCGACGGCACGCATTTGCGGACCGTCGCGCAACCGACCCCCGACGGTGGGCTGCTGCTGATCTTCGAGGATCGCACCGAGCAGGTCCAGCTGGCGAGCGCGCGCGACACGCTGCTGCGCGTCCGCACCGCGACGGTCGACAACCTGTTCGAGGCGATCGCGGTGTTCGCCGCCGACGGCAAGCTGCAGCTGTGGAACCGGCGCTTCCGCCAGGTCTGGGAGATCGATGAGGCGGTGCTCGCAGGGCATCCGCGGCTCGACGACCTGCTCAAGCAACTCGCCGACCGGCTGATGCGCCCCGCACAGGCCCCGCTGATCCAGGAGATCATCCGCGCGGCAACGGGTGAACGTCGCCAGCGCGCGGGCAAGATCGCGTTTCGCGACGGCCGCCATTTCGAGTTCGCCGCGGTGCCGCTGCCCGACGGCAACGCATTGCTGACGATGCTCGACGTCAGCGACAGCCGGCGGATCGAACAGGCGCTGCGCGATCGCAACGACGCGCTCGAAGACGCCGATCGCGTCAAGTCTGCGTTTCTGTCGAAGATGAGTTACGAACTGCGCACGCCGCTGACCTCGATCGCGGGTTTCGCCGAGATGCTCGCTAAGGGATATGCCGGCGAACTGCCCCCGGCAGCGATCGATTATGTCGGCGCGATCGTCGATTCGGTCGAGTTGCTCGGGCGCCATATCGACAATGTCCTCGACCTCTCGCAAAGCGAGGCGGGCACGCTGCCGATCGAGCGGGTGCCGACCAACCTCACCGAAGTGGCGCAGGCCGCGGCGACCGCGGCAATCAAGCTGGCGCAGGACAACAACGTCGAACTGGCGGTCGAGCTGGCCCCTTCGCTGGGGTCGATCCAGGGCGATCCGCGCCGACTGCGCCAGGTGCTCGATCACCTGCTCGCCAATGCGATCCGCTATACCGCAGCGCAGCGCAGCGGTGACGCGCGCGTCCTGCTCCACGGCGACGGCAACATGAAGCGCGCGCGGCTGGTGATTTCGGACAACGGCCCGGGCATCGCTCGCGACAAGCAGAACCGCGTGTTCGACGTCGTGTCGCGCCGCTCGGCGGGCGGCGAGGACGGCAATACCGGTCTCGGCCTGCCGCTGTCGCGCCAGCTCGTCGAAGGCCATGGCGGCACGCTGACGCTCGTGTCGCGGTCGGGCGAAGGCACTATGGTCACCGTCGAGTTGCCGCGCGCATGAGCGAATACGGCCTCGACGAGATCGGATCGCTCGGCGAAAGGATCGCTCGCTGCCTGCAGCCCGGCGACGTCATCGGCCTGTCGGGTTCGCTGGGCGCAGGCAAGACGACGCTCGCGCGCGCCATCCTTGCCGCGCTCGGACTTGAAGGCGAGGCGCCCAGCCCATCGTTCGCGATCGTCCAGCCCTATGCCCCGCCCGAGGTCACGCTGCCGGTGCTGCATATCGATCTGTACCGGATCGAGGACCCGCGCGAGATCGACGAACTCGGCCTGTTCGACGACAGCACGCACCAGGTTCTGTTGATCGAATGGCCCGAGCGCATGGGGCACCGCGCCCCGGTCGAAATGCTCAACCTGACGATCGATTTCGTCGGCGAGGCGCGGCGGCGCTTGACAGCCACCGTGCCCCCAGCTTGGGAAGGGCGATGGCCGCCGCAATGATTCCTCCCGCCCACGCTCCCGAATTTCTTGCCGCGCATGACTGGGGCGGGGCCGATATCCTGCCGCTTGCCGGCGATGCGTCGTTCCGCCGCTATTTTCGCGTCGTCGACGGAGCGCGCCGCGCGGTGCTGATGGACGCGCCGCCCGCGAAAGAGGATTCGCGTCCCTTCATCGCGTTGGCGAACTATCTCGCCGATCACGGCTTTCGCGCGCCGCGCATCCTTGCCGCCGACCTCGACGGCGGGCTGATCCTGCTCGAGGATTTCGGCGACCGTTTGATGCGCGCGGAGATTGCCAGCGATCCCGCGAGCGAAACCGCGACCTATCGGCAAGCGGTCGATATCCTCGCCGATCTCCACGCCAAGCCGGTGGCAGAGCTGCCACCCTATGACTGGTCGGCCTATGCGCGTGAGGTCGCGCTACTGACCGAATGGTATCTGCCCGCGATCGGGCTGGCGGCCGACCCCGAATCCTATCTCGATGCCTGGCGCGAGGCGATGGCGCCGCTGATCGCGCGATCGCACGCGCCGGTGACGGTACTGCGCGACTACCATGCCGAGAACCTGATGCTGCTCGACGGCGGCGCGATGGGGTTGCTCGATTTCCAGGACGCGCTGGCGGGCCACCCGGCGTACGACCTGGTTTCGCTGTTGCAGGATGCGCGCCGCGAGGTTCCCGAAGAGCTCGAGCGCATGATGCTCGATCACTATTGCGCGACCGCGGGGGTCGACGACCGAGCGGCATTCGAAAGCGATTATGCGCTGCTCGGCGCGCAGCGTAATGCCAAGATCATCGGTATCTTCACCCGCCTGTGGCAGCGCGACGGCAAGGACCGCTATCTCGACATGATTCCGCACGTCTGGCGCCTGCTCGAGCGCGACCTCGCGCATCCCGCGCTGGCCCCCGTGGCGGCCTGGATGGACGAACACGTCCCTGCCGACCGCCGCGTCGCGCCGTCGCCCGCATGAGCGCGCGTATCGAAACCGCGATGGTCATGGCGGCCGGGCTCGGCAAGCGGATGCGGCCGCTGACTGCGACGCGGCCCAAGCCGTTGATCCGGGTTGGCGGGCGGCCGTTGATCGATTACGCGCTCGACCGGATCGCCGCGGCGGGGATCGGCAAGGTCGTGGTCAATACGCATTACCTGCCCGACGCGCTCGAAGCGCATTTGCGGCGGGCGAAGCGTCCGTACGAAATTGCGATCTCCGACGAGCGCGCGCAGCTGATGGAAACCGGTGGCGGGCTGGTCCAGGCGCAGCGCGCCGGGCTGCTGACGGGCGATCCGGTATTGTGCGCCAACAGCGACAATATCTGGACCGACGGCCCCTATGACACGATCGTGCGGATGGCCGATGCGTGGGACGACAAAGCGATGGACGCGCTGTTGCTGCTCGTGCCGCACACCCGCGCGGTCGGCCACAGCGGGCGTGGCGATTTCCGCATGGACGCCGCGGGCAAGCTGAGCCGGCGCAAGGCCGGAGCAATCGCTCCCTATATCTATTCGGGCGTGCAGCTGCTGTCGCAACGCCTGCTGCGCGATCCGCCCGAGGGCCCGTTTTCGACCAACGTCCTTTGGGATCGGGCGATCGCCGAAGGGCGATTGTTCGGCCTCGCCCATGAGGGCATGTGGTGCGACGTCGGGTCGGTGGCGGCGATCGCCAAGGCCGAGGCGGTGATCGCGGATGGCTGAGGCCCCCCGCGCCAATGTCTTCTCGATGCCCGCGCACAGGGCGTTCGCCGATGCGCTCGCGGTCGGGCTGCTGCGCCGGTTCGGCAAGGATCCGCTCGGTCTTGCCCGCGGCATCGTCATCGTTCCCAACAACCGCGCCAAGCTCGCGATCCAGAACGGTTTCGTCCGCCATTCGGGCGGCGGGCTGTTGCTGCCGCGGATCGTCGCGATCGGCGACAGTGACCTCGGCGAAAGCGTCGGCATCGGCCTCGATGCGATCGACGGCGATGACCCGCTGCCGCCGGTGGTCGAACCGCTGCGCCGAACGCTGATCCTCGCGGCGATGATCGCGCGCGTGTACGCGCGCGAGGGCGAGCGGATCGACGGCGCCGAAGCGCTCGCGCTGGCCCAGGCATTGGGCGCGCACGCTCGACCAGATGCAGCTCGAACGCGTCGAGCCTGCGCAGCTCACCGCGCTGGCCGACGAGATGGGCGAGGAGCTTGCCGGACACTGGCGCCAGTCGCTCGACCTGTTCCGCATCCTGTCCGACGAATGGCCGCGCGAACTGGCGGCGCGCGGGCTGATCGATCTCTCCGATTATCGGGGTCGCGTGCTCGATGCGGTTGCGGCGCGCTGGACGCGGGGCAGCGATGCGCCGTTCATTGTCGCGGCGGGCATATCGGACACCGCTCCCGCGGTTGCGCAGCCTGTTGCGCACGATCGCCTTCCTGCCGCAGGGGATGGTCGTCTTCGCCGATCTCGACCGCGCGATGCCGCAGGTCGAATGGGATGCGCTCGGCCCGCATGAGCGCGGCGGCGAGGGGCCGGTCCAGCCCGATCTCGAAACGCACCCGCAATATCACCTGAAATTGCTGCTCGACCGGATGGGGATTGCGCGCGACGAGGTGCGCCGCTGGCAGGCGGCGAGCGAGGCCGATGCGACTCCGCGCCGCACGATGATGACGTCGAACGCATTCGCTCCCGCCGCGTTTACCGGAAAGTGGCGCGAACTTGCGTCGCACGAACGCTCGCTCGCCGGGATCAAGGCGCTCGACCTCGCCAATCCGGCGCAGGAGGCGCAGGCGATCGCGCTGGCGATGCGCCACAGCCTTGAAACGCCCGAACGCACCGTCGCTTTGGTGACCCCCGATCGCGCACTGGCGGCGCGCGTTGCCGCGCACCTGACGCGCTGGGGCATCGCCGCCGACGATTCGGCGGGACGTGCACTTCCCCAGACAACGGCGGGCGCACTGCCGTTGCTCGTAGCCGAGGCGGCGGCGGCACGCTTTGCCCCGGTCGAACTGATGAGCCTGCTCAAACATCCGCTCGTCCGCTCGGGCAGCGAGCGGCTCGGTTGGCTCGACCAGGTCCGCGCGCTCGACATGGTCCTGCGCGGCCCGCGTCCGGCCAACGATCTCGACGGGATCGGCGACTTCCTCTCCGCCGAGGGTGCCAGGCGGACGCGCGACGCGCGCCATGCGATCGCGCCGTGGTGGCGCGATGTCGCGGCGATCCTCAAGCCGATCGAAACGCTCTTTGCGAGCAAGGATGGCGCGGCGATCGACCTGGGTGATGCGCTCGCTGCGATCCGCGAAACGATGACCGCGCTTGCGGGCGACGCCGCCTGGGCCGGACCCGCGGGCCGCGCGCTCGCCGATTTTTTCACCGACCTCGCGATTGCCGCGCCCGACCTGCCCGGTGGCATTGCGCCCGACGCGGTTCCCACCGCGCTCGAACGGCTGATGGCACCGATCGCGGTGCGCCCGCCGCAGGGCGGCCATCCGCGCCTGTTCATCTGGGGACTGATCGAGGCGCGGCTGCAGAGCGCCGACCTGATGATCCTCGGCGGGCTCAACGAAGGCGTCTGGCCGCAGTTGCCCGCGCCCGATCCGTGGCTCGCGCCAGGCATCCGCCGCCGCCTGGGCCTGCCCGGGCTCGACTGGCGGATCGGCCTCAGCGCGCACGATTTTGCCGGCGCGCTGGCCGCGCCCGAGGTGCTGATCACGCGCTCGCGCCGCGATGCGGGTGCGCCGACCGTCGCCTCGCGCTTCGTCCTGCGGCTCGAGGCGATGGCGGGCGGCCTGCCGCGTCCCGAGCTTGCCGACGACATGGGCGCGCTCGCGCTCGCGCTCGACCAGATTCGCGATCGCATCCAGATCGATCCGCCCGCACCGGTGCCGACATCCGACCAGCGGCCGCGCAAGATCAGCGTGACACAGCTCGACCGGCTCAAGGCCGACCCCTTCGCGTTTTACGCGCAAAGCGTGCTCAACCTCTCGGCGCTCGACGCGCTCGACGCCGATCCGACTGCGGCGTGGCGCGGGTCGGCGGTCCACGAGGTGCTCGAGCTGTGGTCGAAGGAGGACGATCACGATCCGGCGCTGCTGCGCCAGCGTGCGCGCGACCTGATGCTCGCACCGGGCGCCAACCCCGTCATCCGCGCGATGTGGGAGCCGCGACTACTCGCTGCGATCGAGTGGATTGCCGAGACGATGTCGGCGCAGATCGCCGCGGGTCGCCAGCCGATCTTGTTCGAAGCGTGGGGCGCGGTAGAGATCGGCGGCGTGATGCTCGGCGGCAAGGCCGACCGGATCGATCGCCTGCCGGGCGGCGGCATCGCGGTGGTCGATTACAAGACTGGCCAGGCACCGACCGCGGCGATGGTCCGCGCAGGGTACAGCCTGCAGCTCGGCCTGCTCGGGCTGATCGCCGAACGCGGCGGGTTCGAAGCGCTCGGCGACGATAACCGGGCGGAGGTGTTCGAATACTGGTCGCTCGCCAAGAAGAAGGACGTTTTCGGCCATATCGCCAAGCCATTCCCCGCGCGCCCGACGCCCGACGATGTTTCGCCCGAGGATTTTACGGCCTTCGCCGCCGATAAACTGGAAGAGGCCTGCGCGCGCTGGTTGACGGGCAACGAGCCGTTCACCGCCAAGCTCGTCCCCGAGTTTGCCCCCTATGCCGATTACGACCAGCTGATGCGGCTGCAGGAATGGTACGGGATATGAGCGGGCAGAGCCTCTATCCGCTCAACGCCGAGCAGGCCGTCGCCGCCGATCCGCGCGGCAACGTCTGGCTGACCGCATCGGCGGGGACGGGCAAGACGCAGGTGCTCGCCGCGCGCGTCCTGCGGCTGCTGATGCGGCCCGGGGTCAAGGCCGAGAACATCCTCTGCCTGACCTTTACCAAGGCGGGCGCCGCCGAAATGGCGATGCGCATCCAGGAGGTGCTGGCGAGCTGGGTCCGCGCCAAGGGGCCGGCGCTCGCCGCCGACCTGCAGGCGATCGGCGAGGACCATTCGCCCGAGGCGCAGGAGCGCGCGCGGACGCTGTTCGCGCAGGTAATCGATTCGCCCGGCGGCGGGCTCAACATCCAGACGATCCACAGCTTCTGCCAGACGCTGCTCGCGACCTTCCCGATCGAGGCGGGGCTGATCCCGGGCTTTCGCGCGCTCGAGGAACGCGAACAGGCGGCGCTGCGTCGCGAGGCGCTGTCCGACATGCTGCTCGCGGCCGAGCGCGAGGGCAACCTCGGCCTGATCGCCAAGGTCCAGGCGCTGTCGCTGCGCATGGGCGAGGGCGGGGCGACCAGTTTCCTGTTCGGATGCAGCGGCTATGCCGACTCGCTCGATCGGTTGACCGGCGATCTGGCGCCGCGCCTGCGCAATGCTCTCGAACTGCCGCTCGGCGACATCGGCGACTGGATGGCCGAGCGCTGCGGCGATGATGGCGTCGATTGCGACGCGCTGGCGATGATCGCG
This sequence comes from uncultured Alphaproteobacteria bacterium, assembly GCA_963800335.1. Taxonomy (GTDB): domain Bacteria; phylum Pseudomonadota; class Alphaproteobacteria; order Sphingomonadales; family Sphingomonadaceae; genus Flavisphingopyxis. The sequence continues at coordinate 334,290 of CAWDAN010000007.1, forward strand.
GCGGCGGGGCGCGCATGGGGGACCAAGACGGGCATCGGCCATGCCGAAGCGATCGAGGCGTGGCTTGCCGCGCACCCCGCGCAGCGCGGGCAGGCGATTGGCGATCTTGTCGGAGTGTTCCTGACACAAGCAGGCACGCTGCGGTCGCATTTCGAGAGCGACAAAGCAACTTGGCAGCGTCGGCGACGCCGCACGCGCATTAGCCGAACATCTCGGCGAGCTGGCGAAAATGCCCGGGCGCGTCGCCTTCATCGACGAGCTCGCCGGGGCGATCGAGGCGGGGCGCGCCTATGTCCGCGCCTATGCGGCGAAGAAGCGCGCGCTCGCGGTGGTCGATTTCGACGACCTGATCGCCAAGGCGGTCGAACTGCTGCGCGACGGGCGATTGTCCGACTGGATCGCCTATAAACTCGACCGCCGGATCGACCATGTCCTCGTCGACGAGGCGCAGGATACCAACCCCGACCAATGGGCGATCGTCCGCTCGCTGACGCAGGAATTTTTCGCCGGGGCGGGAAGCAAGGGCGACACGCTGCGCACGCTGTTCGCGGTCGGCGATTTCAAACAGGCGATCTTCGGCTTCCAGGGGACCAGCCCTTACGCTTTCGAAGGCGCACGGCGGCGCTTTGCCGGGCTGGCGAACGATGTCGGCGAGCCGTTCAGGGCGGTCGCGCTGACGCGCAACTATCGCTCGACTCCGCCCGTACTCGCCTTTGTCGACGCGTTGTTCGCGCGTATCGGTGCCGAAGTTCTCGGCAAGATCGATCCCGTCGTCGCGCACGAAAGCGCGCAGCCCAACATGCCCGGCCAGGTCGTGCTGTGGCCGCCCGTTCCGGCGATCGCCAACGGTTCAGGCAACGGGGGCGCGGAAGAGGGCGACGAAGGCTGGATCGAGCAGGGCGTGCGCAGCCTTGCCGACCGTATCGCCATCCAGGTCGCCGACTGGATCGAGAATGGCTGCAACGGCCAATCGGTCAATCCCGGCGACATCATGGTGCTGGTGCGCAAGCGGACCGATCTTGCCGCATTGCTCGTCGCGCGACTCTATGCCCGCGGCGTCGCTGTTGCCGGCGTCGACCGACTGCGGCTCAATGCGCCACTCGCGGTGCAGGACCTGCTCGCCGCGGCGCGCTTTGCGCTCCAGCCGTACGACGACCTCAACCTCGCCGCGCTGCTCGTTTCGCCGTTGCTTGGCTGGAGCCAGGACGACCTGCTGGCGCACGGATACCGCGACAAGGGCGTGCCGCTATGGACGCATATCCAGGGGAACCGCGCGATCGCGGCCAAGGTCGCGCCGCTGCGGACGATCCTGGCAGCCGCCGACCTGACGACGCCCTATCGTTTTTTCGAGGAGATCCTCTCGGGCCCGATCGGCGGCCGGGCCAGGCTGCTCGCGCGGCTCGGCAACGATGCGCGCGATCCGATCGAGGAATTGCTCAACGCCGCGCTCCAGTTCGAGGCGAGCCACACGCCTTCGCTCCAGCCCTTCCTCGCCTGGTTCGATACCGGCGGGGTCGATGTCAAACGTGAGACGACTGCGCGATCCGACGAAGTCCGCGTGATGACCGTCCACGGTTCGAAGGGGCTGCAGTCGCGCATCGTCGTGCTCGCCGATGCGACGGTCGATCCCGACAATGCGGTCGGCGGTGGTTTCGACTGGCAGATCGACGAGGACGTCAAGATTCCCGTGGTCGGCGCGTCCAAGGCCTTGCTGTTCGGGCCGCTCGTCGATGCCGCGCAATTGGCCAGCGACAATGATGCCGAGGAACACTGGCGCTTGCTCTATGTCGCGATGACACGCGCCGAGGAAATGCTGTTCGTCGGCGGCGCGCTGGGCAAGCGGGCTGGCGACACGCCGCCCGAGAGCAGCTGGTACGCCGCGATCGAGGCGACGCTCGCCGAGATGGGCCATGATTGGGAGGAAAGCGGCGAGCCATGGGGCAGGGTGCGGCGCTATTGCCCGGTCGCATACGGCAAAAGGACGGTTGCGGGTGCGTCGGGCGATCGCGCGGCGATGCCTCCCTTGCCCGACTGGACGCGCACGCGGGCACCGGAAGAAGCACGCCCGCCGCGTCCGCTCGCGCCGTCCTCGCTCGGCCCCGACAGCGCGGGCGACCCGCCCGCCGACCTTGCCCGGCGCGATGCGATCGAGCGCGGGCGGCTGCTCCACGGCCTGTTCGAACGCTTGCCCGAGGTCGCGCCAGAACGACGCGCCGACGCCGGGCGTCGCTGGCTCGACCGGCAGGCGCCCGATCGCGGCGAGGCCGATCGCCGCGCGATGGTCGGGGCGGTCTGCGCCATCGTAGCCGATCCGGACCATGCCGCGCTGTTCGGGCCCGACTCGATGGCCGAGGTCCCCGTTGCGGCGGTCGTTGCCGACGGGATCGTCGTGTCGGGGCAGGTCGACCGGCTGATCGTCGCCCCCGACCATATCGGAATCGTCGATTACAAGACGGGCGGCCGTGTCCCGCCGACGGCCGCCGATGTCCCGATCGCCTATGTCCGGCAGATGGCGGCCTATGCCGCGGCATTGCGCGTCATCTTTCCCGATCGTCCGATCCGCGCGGCGTTGCTCTACGTCGCCGGGCCGACGATGATCGACCTGCCGCCCGGCCTGCTCGCCGACCACGCGCCGGGGCGCGACGGGCCACCCGCACCGGGTCCTTGAGTAATGGGGCGACGCTTCCTACCTTCGGGGTCAACACAAGGAGATATCATCATCATGGCGACCAAGGCGATTTCGGACGACAGCTTCCAGAGCGACGTTTTGCAGGCGGATAAACCCGTCCTCGTGGATTTCTGGGCCGAATGGTGCGGCCCGTGCAAGATGATCGGCCCCGCGCTCGAGGAAATGTCCGAGGAAATGGCCGACCAGGTGACGATCGCCAAGCTCAACATCGACGATCATCCCGAAACCCCCGGTCGGCTGGGCGTGCGTGGCATCCCGACGATGATGCTGTTCAAGGGCGGCGAGCTCGTCGCGACCAAGGTCGGCGCGGCGCCCAAGAGCCAGCTCAAGGCATGGCTCGAAGGCGAGCTTTGAGGCACTCGCGAGCGGCTGGCGATGCCGGCCGCTCCGATTGACTAAAGTCTAGGCAAACCCTACATCGCGCCGCATGTAGCGGCACGCGCGGCGGCAATTTCGTGAGACCATTGAGGTGTCGCGGCCGACGCGTATTTGCCGCAGTATTTTTGCATAAGTCAGGATCGTTACATGCTCGCCGGTTTGGCCAAATCCATCTTCGGGTCGTCGAACGACCGTTATGTCAAATCGCTCGGCAAGACGGTCGATGCCGTCAATGCGCTCGAAAGCAGCTTCGAGCCGCTCAGCGACGACGAATTGCGCGGCAAGACGCAGGAGTTTCGCGATCGGCTTTCAGCCGGCGAGACGCTCGACGATCTGCTTCCCGAAGCCTTCGCCACGGTCCGCGAGGCGGCCAAGCGCACGCTTGGCCAGCGCCATTACGATGTCCAGCTGATCGGCGGCATCGTCCTCCACCGCGGCGAGATCGCCGAGATGCGCACCGGCGAGGGCAAGACGCTCGTCGCCACGCTCGCCTGCTATCTCAATGCGCTCGAGGGCAAGGGCGTCCACGTCGTCACGGTCAACGATTACCTAGCCCGGCGCGACTGCGACTGGATGGGGCAGGTCTATCGCTTCCTCGGCCTGACCACCGGCGTCATCGTTCCCAATCTTCCCGACCATGAGCGGCGCGACGCCTATGCCGCCGACATCACCTACGCGACCAACAACGAGCTCGGTTTCGATTACCTGCGCGACAACATGAAATACGACCGCGCGCAGATGGTCCAGCGGCCGTTCAATTTCACCATCGTCGACGAGGTCAATTCGATCCTGATCGACGAAGCGCGCACGCCTTTGATCATTTCAGGACCGACAGACGACAAGTCGGACATGTACGTCTCGGTCGATGCGCTGGTGAAGCAGCTCGACGAAGAGGATTACGACAAGGACGAAAAGCAGCGCACGGTGCTGCTGACCGAAGACGGCCAGGAAAAGGTCGAGCGGATGCTCGAAGAGGCGGGGCTGCTCGAAGGATCGAACCTCTACGATTTCGAGAACACCCAGGCGGTCCACCACGTCCAGCAGGCATTGAAGGCCAACGCGCTGTTCAAGCGCGACACCGATTACATCGTCAAGGATGGCAAGATCATCATCATCGACGAGTTCACCGGACGCATGATGGACGGTCGGCGCTGGTCCGACGGCCTGCACCAGGCAGTCGAGGCCAAGGAAGGCGTCAAGATCGAGCCCGAGAACCAGACGCTGGCGTCGGTCACCTTCCAGAACTATTTCCGCATGTATCCCAAGATTTCGGGCATGACCGGTACCGCCGCGACCGAAGCGGGCGAATTTTACGAGATCTACAAGCTCAACGTCGTCGAGATCCCGACCAACCTGCCGGTCCAGCGGATCGACGAGGAAGATACTTTCTACAAGAACACGCAGGACAAGTTCGCCGGCATCGCCAGGACGATCAAGGAACACAGCGACCGCGGCCAACCTGTCCTGGTCGGTACCGTTTCGATCGAAAAATCCGAATTGCTGAGCGAATTCCTTGAGAAGGAAGGCGTTGCTCACAGCGTCCTGAACGCGCGCCAGCACGAAAGCGAAGCGCATATCGTGGCGCAGGCGGGACGACCAGGCATGGTCACGATCGCGACCAACATGGCGGGCCGCGGCACCGACATCCAGCTTGGCGGCAACGTCGAGTTTCGCGTCGGTGACGAGCTTGCCGAAATGCCCGAGGGCCCCGAGCGCGATGCCGCAATCGAAAAGATCAAGGCCGAGGTCGCCGAAGAGCGCCGCCTCGTCCGCGAAGCCGGCGGCCTGTTCGTCCTTGCCACCGAGCGCCACGAGAGCCGCCGCATCGACAACCAGCTGCGCGGCCGTTCAGGCCGCCAGGGCGATCCCGGCCTGTCGCGTTTCTACCTCAGCCTCGACGACGACCTGCTGCGCATCTTCGGCCCCGACACGCTGTTTGCCAAGATGCTGCGCTCGAACCTCGACGACGGCGAGGCGCTGCCGCCATCGAAATGGATGTCGAAGGCGATCGAGACCGCGCAGAAGAAGGTCGAAGCGCGCAATTACGACCAGCGCAAGCAGGTCGTCGAATATGATGACGTCATGAACGACCAGCGCAAGGTGATCTACGAACAGCGCAGCGAGATCATGGACGCCGATACCGTCGGCGACGTCGTCGTCGACATGCGCGCCGAAACGGTCAACGCGCTGGTCGGTGAGGCGTGCCCCCCGGGCAGCTATCCCGAACAGTGGAACATCGCCGGGCTCAAGGAACGGATCAACGACGTCCTCGGCATCGATGCGCCGCTCAACGACTGGGTCGAGGAAGACGCGGTCGAACCCGAAATGTTCGAACACCGGCTCGGCGAACTTGCCGATACGCTGGTCCAGGACAAGGTCGACCAGGTCGAACCCGAAATGTGGCCGCGGATCGAAAAGAGCATCTTGCTCAAGACTCTCGACCACCACTGGAAAGAGCATCTGGCGACGCTCGACGCGCTGCGCCAGGTCGTTTTCCTGCGTGCCTATGCCCAGAAACAGCCGATCAACGAGTACAAGCAGGAAGCCTTCCAGCTGTTCGAACGGATGCTGACCAACATCCGCGAAGACGTCACCCGGACGATCGCGACGAGCCAGTTCGAGGCGCGCCCGGTACCGCCGCCGCTGCCCGACCTGCCCGACTTCCTGACGACGCATATCGACCCGCTGACCGGCGAGGACAATTCGGCCGATGCGGACGGCAGCCTGTTCGCGATCGAGCAGGGCAACCTGCCGCCGTTCCAGAGCCCGCAGCCCGACCCGACCCCGGGCGATGGCGTCCGCGACAATCCCTATGCGGACCAGGAGATATCGCGCAATGCGCCGTGTCCGTGCGGATCGGGCCGCAAGTACAAGCACTGCCACGGGGCGCTTTAGGGATAATATGATCGACTGATGGGCCTCGCGTCGCTCCCTGCGCTCGCGCTGGCCTTCGTCGTCACCGCCTTGCTCTATGCCAGCGTCGGCTTCGGCGGCGGATCGACCTATAACGCGCTGCTCGTCCTCGCCGGGACCGATTACCGAATCCTTCCCGCGGTCGCGCTAATCTGCAACATCATCGTCGTTACCGGCGGGAGCTGGCGCTACGCGCGCGAAGGCTGCGTGCCGTGGGCGCGGCTGTGGCCGATCCTGCTGCTGTCGGCGCCGCTTGCATGGATCGGCGGGCGGATCGCGATCGAGCGTGAGCATTTCGTCCTGGTCCTCGGCCTCAGCCTGCTCGTCGCGGCGATCCTGATGCTTACGCAACGCGAGGCCGAAGGGCCGGGCGATCACGATCCGCGCTGGCGCTGGGCGGCGCCGCTGACGGGGGCAGGGGTCGGCTTGCTGTCGGGGCTGGTCGGCATCGGCGGCGGGATATTCCTCGCGCCCGTGCTGCATCTCGCCCGCTGGGCGCCGCCGCGCGTCATCGCGGGCAGTGCGTCAGTCTTCATTCTCGTCAATTCGATCGCCGGTCTCGCCGGACAGGCGAGCAAGATTGGTAGCGACCGGATCGGTGAGGTCGCGACCTACTGGCCGTTGATGCTGGGGGTGCTCGTCGGCGGGCAGATCGGCAGTCTGCTCGGCGCGCGGATCCTGCCGCCGCGGATCATCCGCATCGCGACCGCGCTGCTGATCGCCTATGTCGCGATCCGGTTATTGCTGATCTGAGAGGTGGGGTCGTGAACGACCCGGTAAAATGGCTCCCCGAGTAGGATTCGAACCTACGGCCAAGTGATTAACAGTCACCTACTCTACCGCTGAGCTATCGGGGAGCAGCCGGGGCTACCCGGCACGGCACGCCTATGCCGATTTCGGTATCGCAATGCAACACCTCAAACGACGAACTGCTCCATCGCGATGCGATCGTCGAGCGCGTGCTCGGGATCGAACAGCAAGGTCAGCGATCGGGTGCGGTCGATCGCGACCTCGACACTGCGGACATTGCGCACTTCGCGCTGGTCGGCGACCGCGCTGACGGGGCGTTTTTCGCATTCGAGAACGGTGAAGGTGACCCGTGTCCGATCGGGCAGGATCGCGCCGCGCCAACGGCGCGGGCGAAAGGGGCTGATCGGGGTCAATGCAAGCAGCGCCGAATCGAGCGGCAGGATGGGGCCGTGCGCGCTCAGGTTATACGCGGTCGAACCCGCTGGGGTCGCCACGAGCACGCCGTCGCACATCAGTTCGGGCAGCATCGTGCGCCCGTTGATCGCCACTTCGATCTTGGCGACCTGGCGCGTTTCGCGCAGCAGCGACAGCTCGTTGATCGCCGGCAGGGTGATACTCGTCCCGTCGACTGCCTCGATATCGACCGTCAGCGGGGTAACGGTGATCTCGCGCGCCTTGGCGATGCGCGCATCGAGGCCTTCGATCCGCCACTCGTTCATCAGGAAGCCGAGCGTGCCGAGGTTCATGCCGAACACCGGCAGCGTGCGGCCGTTGTCGAGCATATGGTGGAGCGTCTGCAGCATGAAACCGTCGCCGCCGAGCGCGAGCAACATGTCGGCATCAACTGCGTCGACGAAATCATAGGCGTCGCGCAACTGGCGTTCGGCGGCGCTCGCCGGTTCGGTGGTCGATGCGACCAGCGCGATCTTTCGTGACAATGTGGTCATCCCCCCGTCTCGCTCATCGTCCGCGAGACAGCGGGCAGGCGATCACGCTGCGCCGCAACGAAATCGTGCGCCAGCGGCTTGATCCGGAGCGCCGCATCGATTGCGTTGTCGATTGCCTCCGAATTGCCCGACCGCACCGCGCCGCGCAGGTCGACATGATCCTCGCGGCCAAGGCACATATAAACGCGCCCCGTTGCGGTAACGCGGACGCGGTTGCAGCCGTCGCAGAAATTGCGGCTGAGCGGGCTGATCAGCCCAAGCCGGATGCGCTTTCCAGGCAGCGCGTAATAGCGGGCCGGTCCGCCGGTGCGATGCAGGGCGGGGGCGAGCGCTACGCCGGTATCGGTGAGTGGCCGGATGAAATCGGCAAGCGCGATGTAACTGTCGCTCGAACTCGCCGCCTCGGGACCGAGCGGCATCGCCTCGATCAGCGACAGGTCGATCCCGCGCGCATCGCAATAATCGATCATCGCGGGCAGCTCGGCCTGATTGATGCCGCGCTGCGCGACCATGTTGATCTTGACTGCGAGCCCCGCGCTGCGCGCTGCTTCGATCCCCGCGAGCACCTGGCCAATCTCTCCGCCACGCGTGATTGCCCGGAATTGCCCGGGATCGAGCGTATCGAGGCTGACATTCACGCGCTCGACGCCGCCGGCCGCCAGCATCGCCGCATGGCGATCGAGCCGCACGCCGTTGGTCGTCAGCGTGACCTCGTCGAGCCCGCGTCCACGCAACGCACCGATGTGTTCTACGATCTGCGCGATATCCTTGCGGACGAGCGGCTCACCGCCGGTCAGGCGGATGCGCGTCACACCGCGCGCGACAAAAGCCTCGGCGAGCAGGACGATCTCGTCGGCGGTCAGCAGTTCGGGGCGCGGAAGAAAGCGCATGTCGGCGGGCATGCAATAGGTGCAGCGCAGGTTGCAGCGATCGGTCACCGACATGCGGACATAGCTGATCCGCCGTCCGTGGACGTCGATCAGCCGGCGACCGGTACGCTCTGCTATGGCTGGGCTGTGCACGGTGTCAGACCTATGGTGGCCCACGCCAGAGCGCAAGCGACGATCGCGCGAAAAGGCTAAGGATTGCGCAAGCAAAAGCTGCTACTCGGTATGTCATGTCGCCGAACGAAGCCTTGTCCGACCGCCCGCTGTTCGTCCTGTCGCCTGCACATCGCGATGTCATGGCCGACCGTTTGAGCGCGCTGGGTGTACCTGCAATGGTCGCCCGGCGGCGCGAGGGAATGGTGCGACGCTTCATCATGGCGGGGTCCAACGCTCTGCTCGTCGATGCGCGCGACGCGGTTCCCGACGCGCTCGCCGCGCTGCACGACATCGGCGCGATCGTCCGGGCCAATGGCGCGCGGATCATCGTCATGAACGCGCGCAGCGACAGCGGGGCCTTGGCCGATTTCGTCGCCGCGGGGTTCGATATCTATCTTCCGGGCGATTGCTGCGACGACGAGCTGCAAGCCGGCATCGCGATCAGTACCGGCGGTTCGGGCTTCGCCAATGACGTCGCGGATGATCGCCGCTTCCTCGAGGAACGTCGCGATCACGTCACCGGCCTGCCCGGAGAGAGCGCGGCACTGGCCTTGCTCCAGGCACGGCTGGCGACATCGTCGGCGACGATATTGCTGGTCGAACCGACCGATCTCGATCGCGTCAACGACCAGGCGGGCGAGGAAGCGGGCGATGAATTGCTGCGCATCCTCGCGGGTCAGATCGACCGCTTTGCCCGCGACGAATGGGGCCCCGACGCGCTGGTGACGCGGCTCAAGGGCGCGCGCTTCCTGCTGATCGCTCCCCCCGACACCAGCGTCGAGCAGGTCGAGGCCGAAACGCAGGCGCTGGTCGATTCGCTTGGCACACCGGTCATGCTTGCCGGGACGAGCTGGCAGGTCGGTTGCCGGACCGCCGTCATGGCCGGGGTGCAGGGGACGCAGCCCGCCGAGCTGTTGCGCGATGCCGCGCAGGCGCTGGGACGCGAAGGCATCGACGGACACGCGCTCAGTATCGGGACCGCGATTACCAAGGCCGAAGTGCGCGTGGTCTACCAGCCGCAGTTTGCAATTGAAGGCGGCGCGATGACGGGGGTCGAGGCGCTTGCGCGCTGGGACCATCCCGAACTTGGTCCGCTCGGTGCGGCGCCGCTGGTGACAGCGGCCCGCCGCGCGGGCGTGCTGCCCGAACTCACGGCGCATATCCACGAGATCGCGCTAGCCGACATGACGGGCTGGCCGAAAGCGATGGACCATGTCAGGCTATCGCTCAACATCACCGCCGAAGACCTTGTGCGGTCAGGGTTTTCCGCGCGGTTTCTCAATCGCCTCGCACGCTGGGACGCGCCGTGCAGCCGGATCACCGTCGAGATCACCGAGGACGCGATGGTCCGCGATATCGCGCAAGCTTCGGCGGCGCTCGCCGAGCTCAAGGACGCGGGGGTCGGGATCGCGATCGACGATTTCGGTGCGGGCTATGCAGGGCTCGGTTATTTGCGCGACCTGCCGGTCGACTATCTCAAGATTGACAGCGACATGACCAAGGACCTCGTCGGGTCGCAGCGCGACCGCGCGGTGATCCACGCGGTGTTCGAACTGGCGCGCTCACTCGGCCTCGAAACGATCGCCGAGGGGGTCGAAACGACCGAACAGCTCGACCTGCTCAAGGCCGAGGGTTGCACCTATTACCAGGGCTTCCTGCGTTCGGCAGCGGTCGCATCGGACCGGCTCGCCGAGTTTCTCTAGCCCGTTCAACGCGCCAGCTTGGCGAGCCCCTTCGACAGCTGCAGCGCGCCATGGAGGCGATCGCCCGGCGTCTGCCACGCGCGCGCGATGACGAGACGGTGGTCGGGTCGCAGCCGGGCGATACCCTTGAGCCGTTCGACATAATCGAGCAGCCCGGGAACGTTGGGAAATTCGTCGTTGCGGAATGCCACGATCGCGCCCTTGGGCCCGACATCGACCTTGGCGATGCGCGCACGCAGCGCGTTCTGCTTGATCTCCATGAGGCGCAGCAGGTTTTCGGTAGGCGCAGGGATCGGTCCGAAGCGGTCGATCAGCTCGGCGGCGAACGATTCGATATCGGCCTTGCCCTCGAGATCGTTGAGGCGACGATAGAGCCCCATCCTGAGCGCCAGGTCAGGAACATAGGTTTCGGGGATCAGGACGGGTGCATCGACGGTAATCTGGGGCGACCATTTGGTATCGAGCTGGACGTCGAGATCGCTGACGCCTGCCTTGGCCGCAAGGATCGCATCCTCGAGCATCGACTGGTAAAGTTCGAAGCCGACCTCGCGGATATGGCCCGATTGCTCGTCGCCGACGAGATTGCCCGCGCCGCGAATGTCGAGATCGTGGCTGGCGATCTGGAAACCGGCGCCAAGCGTGTCGAGATCGACGAGGATCTTGAGCCGCTTTTCGGCGGTTTCGGTCAGCACGCGCTGCGGCGCGGTGGCGAAATAGGCATAGGCGCGCGTCTTCGACCGGCCGACGCGACCGCGCAGCTGGTAGAGCTGGGCAAGGCCGAAGCGGTCGGCGCGGTGGATGATCATCGTGTTGGCCGACGGGATATCGAGGCCCGATTCTACGATCGTCGTCGACAGCAGGACATCGTATTTGTTGTCGTAGAACGCGCTCATCCGCTCTTCGACAATGGTCGGCGACATCTGGCCGTGCGCGACGATGGCCTTCACCTCGGGCACCTCTTCGCGCAGGAAACGTTCGAGTTCGGGCAGGTCGGCGACGCGCGGGGTGACGAAATAGCTCTGTCCGCCGCGATAATGTTCGCGCAGCAACGCCTCGCGAATGACGATCGGGTCCCACGGCGTGACGTAGGTCCGCACCGCAAGGCGATCGACCGGCGGCGTCTGGATGACCGACAGGTCGCGCAGACCCGACATCGCCATCTGCAGCGTGCGCGGGATCGGCGTCGCGGTCAGCGTCAGGACGTGCACGTCGGTCCGCAGCGCTTTCAGCTTTTCCTTCTGCGTCACGCCGAAGCGCTGTTCCTCATCGACGATGACGAGGCCGAGGCGTTTGAACTCGACCGATTTGGCGAGCAGCGCATGCGTCCCGATGACGATGTCCATCGTCCCGTCGGCAAGGCCTTCGCGCGTCTTCTTGGCTTCGGCAGCGGGGACGAGGCGCGACAGGCGACCGATGTTGATCGGAAAGCCCTTGAAGCGTTCGGTGAAGTTGATGACGTGCTGGCGCGCGAGCAAGGTCGTCGGGCAGACCAGCGCCACCTGCATCCCCGCCATCGCCGCGACGAACGCGGCGCGCAGCGCGACCTCGGTCTTGCCGAAGCCGACATCGCCGCAGATCAGCCGGTCCATCGGCCGACCCTTGGCAAGGTCGTCGATCGTGTCGGCGATCGCGCGGTCCTGATCGTCGGTTTCCTCGAACGGGAAGCGATCGACGAACTCGGGATAAGCGGGGTCGGGCAGGGCGATCTCGGCGGGGCGCATCGCGCGCTTCGCCGCGGTCGCGAGCAGCTCCCCGGCGATTTCGCGGATGCGGTCCTTCATCCGCGCCTTGCGCCGCTGCCACGCTTCGCCGCCCAGCTTGTCGAGCTGGACGCCTTCGCTGTCCGAGCCGTAACGCGACAGCACGTCCATGTTCTCGACCGGCACGAACAGTTTGTCGCTGCCCGCATAGGTCAGCGCGACGCAATCGTGCGGTGCCGATCCGACCGGGATCGAGGTCAGGCCTTCATAGCGGCCGATGCCGTGGTCGGCGTGGACGACAAGGTCGCCCGGCGTCATCATCGCCAGCTCGGCCTGGAAGGCGTCGGCGCTCTTCTTGCGCTTGACCCGGCGGACGAGGCGGTCGCCGAGCATGTCCTGTTCGGTCAGCAGCGCGACATCGGGGCCGGTAAAGCCGTGATCGAGCGGCAGGGTTACGAGTGCGACGGTGGCCGCCGACGCGGTGCCGAGCGCTTCCTGCCACGTGTCGACCTTGGCAAGTCCGGTCAGGCCGTGATCGGCAAGGAGGCCGGCAAGCCGTTCGCGCGAACCGCCCGAGTAGCTGGCGAGGACGAGCTTGCGCCCGCGCATCGCCTCGCCCTTCGCATGCGCGACGACGGCATCGTAGACATTGGCGTTCTGCGTCCGTTCGGGGGCGAAGTCGCGCGGACCTGCGACGCCGAATTCGACGACCGACGCGCCGGGCGGCTCGGGAAAGGTGCTCGTCGCGTGGATCGGTGCATCGGCAATCCGTTCCTGCCACTCGGTCGGTGAGAGGTAGAGCGTGTCGGGCGTCAGCGGGCGATAGCTGCCGGGATCGCTGCGCACCGCCTCGGTGCGGTTGCGGAAATAATCGGCGATCGCCTCGAAGCGCGATTCGGCGGCGCTCTCGGTGCCGCCGTCGCGGATCCACAGCGTGTCCGGCGCCGAGATGGTCGAACAGCGTCTCGAGCCGCTCCTCGAACAGCGGCAGCCAGTGATCCATCCCGGCAAGGCGACGGCCTTCGGAGACCGCCTGGTAGAGCGGATCGCCGGTCGCATTGGCGCCGAAGCGTTCACGGTAGCGCGAGCGAAAGCGCTTGATGCTGGCTTCGTCGAGCAGCGTTTCGGCCGCCGGGAGCAGCGTGAAGCCGTCGACGCGGCCCGTCGTGCGCTGGTCGGTCGGGTCGAAGCGGCGGATGCTCTCGATCTCGTCGCCGAAGAAATCGAGCCGCAATCCCTCGCTCTCGCCCGAGGGGAATAGATCGACGATGCCGCCACGGACGGCATATTCGCCTCGGTCGGCAACGGTGTCGGCGCGCGAATAGCCATTGTCCTGGAGCAGGCGGATCAGCCGGTCGCGGTCGATCCGTTCGCCCGCCGCGAGCCTGGCCGACAGGCCGCGAACGCGAAATGGGGTCAGCGTGCGCTGGGTGATCGCGTTGACCGTGGTGACGATCAGCTCGGCGGCGGCGGGCTTGCCCTGCAGTGCCACCAGCGTGGCGAGCCGCTGCGCCGAGACGCGCAGGCTCGGCGAGGAGCGGTCATAGGGCAGGCAGTCCCAGGCCGGATAGATCCGCACCACCATTTCGGGGGCGAAGAACTGCGCAGTGTCCGCGATCGCCTGCATCGCGGATTCGTCGGGCGCGACGAACACCGTCCGGCCCGGCGCCGCGCGCGTCAGATCGGCGAGCATCGCCGGCAAAAAGCCGGTCGGCACGCCGGCGAGCGTCAGCGGCGCCTTGGCCTGGAGGATTTTAGCAAGATCTGTCATGCGGTGGGGGCTGCACTCACTTGGGAATATCGATGTAATCGAGGCGCTGCATCGCGGCCATTTGCGGACCGGCGACCGCCTCGGGCGGGACCTGCGTGCCGATCGCCCAGGCCATGATGTCGACATCGTCGTGATCGAGCAGCATCTCGAACCACGCCATTTCGGCCTCGTCCCACGATGCGCCGTGGGTATCGAGGAAACCGCCGATCATCATGTCGGCTTCTCTTGTGCCGCGGTGCCAGGCGCGAAAGTGCAGGCGTTTGAGGCGCGTTGCGGGGTCCATTGGATACTTTCTGTCGATGCGGTCGGGCGAATCGGGATCGACCGCAGGACGAACTGGCGTGCTGCGGCGCGGTGGTTTAGGCAGCACAGATAGTCATGCGCCCCGATATACTCAATCCGCTGTTTGCCGAACTGACGAGCCTCAAGGGGATCGGACCCGGCCTCGCCAAGCCCCTGGGCCGTCTCGGCCTGGCGCGGATCGTCGATGCGTTGTTCCATCTGCCGACCGGGGTGATCGAACGCAAGGCGGTCGCCGAGCTCGACGAAGCCGATGTCGGACGGATGATCCTCGTCACGCTGACCGCGCGCGATTATCGCTCGGTCGGGTCGAGCCGCGCGCCGTTCCGGATCGAGGCGTTCGACGGCGCGGGCAACCATGTCTCGATCGTCTATTTCGGCCGCAACACCGGCTGGGCGCGCAAACTGTTCCCGCTCGGCGAGGCGCGGCGCGTCGCGGGACGGCTCGATCGTTTCGGCGATGCCTTGCAGATCGTCCATCCCGACATGGTCGAACCGGTCGATAGCGAAGTGTCGATCGCACTGCGCGAACCCGTCTATCCGCTCAGCGAAGGCCTGACCAACGCGCGCATGGCCGACATCGCCGCGCAAGCGCTAGAACGCGCGCCAGAGCTCGACGAATGGGCCGATGCCGGGCTGGTTGCGCGCGAGGAATGGCTCGGCTGGCGGCCGGCGCTGGCCGCGGCGCACGCCGAACCCGACGACGCCAGGGCGCGCGATCGACTGGCCTATGACGAGATGTTCGCCGGGCAGCTCGCCTGGATGCTGGTGCGGCAGTCGCTCAAGGCGCGGCGCGGCCATCCGGTGACCGGCGACCGCCGCCTGCGCGACAGGCTCAAACTGCCCTTCGCGCCGACCGGCGCGCAGCGGCGCAGCATGGACGAAATCGAGGGCGACCTCGCGCAGGACACACCGATGCTGCGGCTGCTGCAGGGCGATGTCGGCTCGGGCAAGACGATCGTCGCGCTCGACGCGCTGCTCACCGCGGTCGAGGCGGGCAAGCAGGGCGCACTGCTCGCGCCGACCGAGATCCTGGCGCGGCAGCATTTCGCGACGCTCCAGGCGATGCTCGTCGGCATGCCGGTCAACATCGCGGTGCTGACCGGGCGCGACAAGGGCAAGGTCCGCGAAGCGACGCTGATGGGCCTCGCCGACGGCAGCATCGATATCCTCATCGGCACGCACGCGATCTTCCAGGAGGCGGTGACCTATCGTGACCTTGCCGTCACGGTGATCGACGAACAGCACAAGTTCGGCGTCGCGCAGCGGTTGCTGCTCACCCAAAAGGCGTCGCGCCCGCCGCACCTGCTGGTGATGACCGCGACGCCGATCCCGCGCACGCTGCTGCTCTCGAACTACGGCGAAATGGACGTTTCGAGACTGGACGAAATGCCGCCAGGGCGCACCCCCGTCGATACGCGGATCATTGGCTCGGCAAGGCTCGATGAGGTCGTCGATGCGCTCGGCCGGCATATCGATGCAGGCAAGCAGGCGTACTGGGTCTGTCCGTTGGTCGAGGAATTGGACGCGGTCGACCTCGGCTCGGCGGAAGAGCGCGCAGCCGCGCTCCAACAGCGTTTCGGCGACAGGGTCGGGCTCGTCCACGGCCGGATGAAGGGCCCCGACAAGGACGCGGTGATGGAGGCCTTCTCGCGCGGTGAAACCTCCGTGCTCGTCGCAACGACGGTGATCGAAGTCGGTGTCGACGTCCCCAATGCGAGTCTGATCGTCATCGAGAGCGCAGACCGGTTCGGCCTGGCCCAACTTCACCAGCTGCGCGGGCGCGTCGGGCGCGGCGCCGAAAAATCGGTCTGCCTGCTCGTGCGCGGCGAAGCGCTGAGCGAATCGGCCAAGGCCCGCCTGACGATGATGCGCGAGACCAATGACGGCTTTCGTATCGCCGAGGCCGATCTCGAATTGCGCGGATCGGGCGAAGTGCTGGGAACGCGCCAGTCGGGCGAGGCGGGTTATCGCGTCGCGACGCCTGAGCAGCTGCAGCGGTTGTTACCGCTCGCGCACGATGATGCGCGGCTGTTTATCGATCGCGATGGTGGGATTGCAGGCAAGCGCGGGGAAGCGGCACGGACGTGCCTCTATCTGTTCGAACGTGACGCGGCCGTGCCCTTGCTCAGGGGCGGTTAGGTTGGCTTATTGCTCGCGCGGGGTGCAGCCGAAAGCGCGCAGCAGCGGGAGATAATCCTGCACCGAGATCATGTTTTCGAACTGGACGCCGGTGCGGCCCGCCATCGACCAGATGACGCGCGCGGCAACCTGGCCAAGGATCGGCATCTTGAAGATCAGGATGTCGTTGACCTCGAACTGTTGCGGCAGGCGAAACAGGACGCCGTCGGCCGAAATGTTGACGATCGTCACCACTTCCTGCCGTGCGTCGGGCAAGGTTACCGACGTACGCGCATAGATGTCGGTGCGCGGCGCGACTCGCGTGTCGGGACCGGCATATTGCGCTTTCGATAGATCGATCTTCTGCATAAACCCCATGCCCTAATGTTCGAGTGTGCAGAATGCCGAACGAATCTCAATAAACCATGAAGATGCGATCAGGCGGCCGGAATAATCCGGCCATGCTTTTTCGCACCGAGGCTGATCTGGAGCGCCTGGTCGCCCGACAGCGGCCCGATCGGGTGGCGCGGGTCGGTTATGCGCTCTGCGTCGATGCGCACCGCGCCTTCGTCGATCTTGCGGCGGGCTTCCTTGTTCGATGCGGCAAAACCGAGCCCGGTCAGCGCCTCGATCACGGTCATACCCTCGGGCGGCAGGGCGATCGTCGGCAGGTCGCCCGACAGCGCGCCTGTCTCGAAGGTCTGGCGCGCGGTCTCGGCGGCGCGCGCGGCGGCCTCTTCGCCGCGGCACAGCGCGGTTGCGGCATCGGCGAGGCATTTCTTAGCCTCGTTGATCTCGGCACCCTCGAGCGCTTCGAGTCGTTCGATCTCTTCGAGCGGAATGTCGGTGAACAGGCGCAGGAACCGGCCGACGTCGCGATCGTCGGTGTTGCGCCAGAACTGCCAGTAATCATAGGCGGGCAGGGCATCCTCGTTGAGCCAGACCGCGCCGGCGGCGGTCTTGCCCATCTTCTTGCCGTCGGCGGTGGTGATGAGCGGGGTCGTCACGCCGAACAGTTCGGCGCCGTCGGTCCGCCGGCCAAGCTCGATCCCGTTGACGATATTGCCCCACTGGTCCGATCCACCGAGCTGCAGGCGGCACTGCTGCTCGCGCGACAGGTGCAGGAAGTCATAGGCCTGGAGGATCATGTAGTTGAATTCGAGGAAGGTCAGCGGCTGTTCGCGATCGAGCCGCAGCTTGACCGAATTGAAGGTCAGCATGCGATTGACGGTGAAATGCGGGCCGACGTCGCGCAGCATGTCGATATAGCCGAGGCCGCAGAGCCAGCGCGCATTGTCGACCATGATCGCGTCGGTCGGGCCGCTGCCGAAGGTGAGGAAGCGTTCGAACACCTGGCGGATCGAGCGGATGTTGCCGCCGATCTGCTGGCTGGTCAGCATCTGGCGGCTTTCGTCCTTGCCCGACGGATCGCCAACCATCGACGTGCCGCCGCCCATCAGGACGATCGGCTTGTGCCCAGCCTGCTGCATCCGGCGCAGCATCATGATCTGGACGAGGCTGCCGACATGGAGCGACGGCGCGGTCGCATCGAAACCGATATAGCCGGGCACGACCTGCCTGGCGGCGAGCGCATCGAGCCCCTCCGCGTCGGTCGTCTGGTGGATATAGCCGCGGCTATCGAGCAGCCGGAGGAGGTCGGATTGATATTCGGTCATGCCGCCGTCGTTACCGCCTGACCGCAAAATCGGCAATTGGGCCTTTTGCTTTTGGTCGCGATTAAGGCAAAGCGGCGGCATGCGCCTAGACCTGATCCGCCACAGCGACGCCCCTCCCTCGATCGTCGATAGCATCATGGTCGAACTCGACGTCACGTCGGGTGCTATCCGGTTGCGCTACCATGCTAAAGTCCCGTGCGACCGGCTCAATGTGCCGCCGCCGAGCGACCCTGTGCGGGCGGATGGCCTTTGGCAAACGACGTGTTTCGAGCTGTTCCTGCGGCCAGCGGGAGAGTTGGCCTATTATGAATTC
This sequence comes from uncultured Alphaproteobacteria bacterium, assembly GCA_963800335.1. Lineage (GTDB taxonomy): Bacteria > Pseudomonadota > Alphaproteobacteria > Sphingomonadales > Sphingomonadaceae > Flavisphingopyxis. The sequence continues at coordinate 352,594 of CAWDAN010000007.1, forward strand.
AACTTTTCGCCGTCGGGCGAATGGGCAGCGTACCGGTTCGATGACGTGCGGACCGGGATGCGCGACCTCGATCTTCCTTCGGCGCCCGAGATATTTCTCGACGCCAGCGATTCGCATTTCGCGCTCGAAGTCACACTCGCTCTGCCCGATCAGCTCCAGGGCGCTGGGTTCGATGCCGGGATTTCAGCCGTGATCGAAGACGTTGATGGCAACACGTCCTATTGGGCGTTGGCGCATCCGCCCGGTCGGCCGGATTTTCACGCGCCCGATTGCTTCGTTGCGCAACTGCCGCCACAAGACGCGGCATGAAAACCGGACTCGACCGCCTGATCGCCGACCCTGCGCTGCGCGCGCCGCTCAAGGGACAGCGCGTTGCGCTCCTCGCGCATCCCGCCTCGGTCACCGCCGACCTGACGCACGCGATCGACGCGCTCGGCGCGTGCGACGAGATCGATCTCACCGCGGCTTTCGGACCGCAACACGGGCTGCGCGGCGACAAGCAGGACAACATGGTCGAGACCGAGGATTTCATCGATCCGGTCCACGGCATCCCGGTGTTCAGCCTCTATGGCGAAACGCGCCGTCCGACGGCAGCATCGATGGCGACGTTCGACACCATGCTGATCGACCTGCAGGATCTGGGCTGCAGGATCTACACCTTCATAACGACCCTACGCTATGTCCTCGAAGATGCTGCCGAACATGGCAAATCTGTCTGGGTACTCGACCGTCCCAATCCCGCGGGGCGGCCGATCGAGGGGATGACGCTGCGACCGGGCTGGGAGAGTTTCGTCGGCGCCGGCGCGATGCCGATGCGTCACGGGCTGACGCTCGGCGAGCTGGGCCAATGGTTCATTGCCGAATTGGGCCTCGACGTCGATTATCGCGTCATCGAAATGGAGGGATGGGTACCCGATGCCGCGCCGGGCTTCGGCTGGCCCGAGGACCGCATCTGGATCAATCCGAGCCCCAATGCCGCCAACATCAACATGGCGCGCGCTTATGCCGGCACGGTGATGCTCGAAGGCGCCACGCTAAGCGAGGGCAGGGGGACGACGCGCCCGCTCGAACTGTTCGGCGCGCCCGATATCGACGCGCGCGCGGTGATCGCCGAAATGCGCGCGCTTGCGCCGCACTGGCTCGGCGGCTGTATCCTGCGCGAATGCTGGTTCGAACCGACATTCCATAAGCATGCCGGACAGATGTGTCACGGCGTCCAGATTCACGCCGAGGGCCCGGACTACGACTATCTCGCGTTCACGCCCTGGCGCTTGCAGGCGCTGGCGTTCAAGGCGATCCGGCGCCTCTGGCCCGATTACGACCTGTGGCGCGATTTTCCGTACGAATATGAATTCGACAAGCTGGCGATCGACGTGATCAACGGGGGACCGGGCTTGCGTGAGTGGGTCGATGACGATGCGGCGATGCCGACCGATCTCGACCGCGTCACGCGCGCCGACGAACTCGCCTGGGCCAATGCCAGGCGCGAGTTCCTGCTCTACTAAAGTTCGGTTTCGCGCAGTTGCTGCGGGCAAGGGGGTAGCTACGCCCTTACCGGCGTCATGACGTCAGTGCCAATCCGCTCGGCGAGCTTGGCGACCGCATCGTGATACGGCACCTTGCTCGTCCGAAGGCCTTGAATAACCTAGCTCAGTGCGTGGTCGCCTCGCTCTTAGAGATCGCGCGCAACGCCTCGCCGGCATCTTCACCCTGGGGATCGACCGCGAGGTCGCCGAGCGCGACGACGCCGCAGATCGTATCGCCGTCGACGACGTAGAGGCGGCGAATCTGCTTGTCTGCCATCAGCTGCGCAGCCTCTTCGACGTCGCATTCGGACCCGACCGTCGTCACATCCGCCGTCATGACGTCAGCAACGCACGCCGAAGCGTCGCTCCCTTTGGCAACGCCGCGCAGCACGATGTCGCGATCGGTAACGACGCCGCACAGCTTGCCGTCCTGCGTCACCGGCAACGAGCCGACATCCTCGTCGCGCATCTTGGTCGCGGCCTGTTGCAAGGTGGCGTTGGTATCGATGGTTGTGACCGCGCTGGTCATGACCGATTTGATCGTGGACATGGGATTCTCCTGTGGTTCGCGCCCGAAACCGGCGCGCTTCCCAAGGTCAACGCAGCGATAGGCGGGTGGTTGCGCCCCCAGCAGTATTTTACCGATTATCGAGCTGCGGTAGCTATTTACGGGCGAGGGCACGCATCGCGTCGTCGAGACCGGCGAGCGTCAGCGGGTACATTCGCTCCTTCATTAGCTCTCGCATGATGCCGATCGACGCGGTGTAGCCCCAGTGCTTCTCCGCGACGGGGTTGAGCCAGGCGGCAGCGGGATAAATGTGCGTCATGCGCTCGATCCACACCGCCCCGGGCTCTTCGTTGAAATGCTCGACCGATCCGCCCGGATAGGTGATCTCGTACGGGCTCATCGATGCGTCTCCGACGAAGATCAGCTTATAGTCGTGGCCATATTTGTGGAGGATGTCCCAGACCGGCGTCCGCTCGGTGAAACGGCGGCGGTTGTCCTTCCAGACGCCTTCGTAGACGCAGTTGTGAAAATAGAAAAACTCGAGGTTTTTGAATTCGCTACTCGCTGCACTGAACAATTCCTCGCATAGCTTGACATGCGGATCCATCGAGCCGCCGATATCGAGAAACAGCAGGATCTTGACCGCGTTGCGCCGCTCTGCGCGCATGTGGATATCGAGCCAGCCCTGGCGCGCGGTGCCGTCGATCGTTGCATTGATATCGAGCTCGTCGGCCGCACCTTCGCGGGCAAAGCGACGCAGGCGGCGAAGCGCGACCTTGATGTTGCGCGTGCCGAGCTCGCGCGTGGCGTCGAGGTTGCGGAATTCACGCTTTTCCCAGACCTTGATCGCGCGCTTGTGCGTGCTCTCGCCGCCGATCCGGACGCCCTCGGGATTATAGCCCGAATTGCCATAGGGCGACGTGCCGCCAGTGCCGATCCACTTGTTGCCCCCCTGGTGGCGTTTTTCTTGTTCTTCCAGACGCTTCTTTAGTGTTTCCATGATCTCGTCCCAGCCGCCGAGAGCCTCGATCCTGGCCATTTCCTCGGCGCTGAGATAGCGCTGTGCAACGGCGCGAAGCCACTCGTCGGGGACCGTCGTGCGCTCCTCGCCTTCGGGCGCGATGATCCCCTTGAAGACGCGCGCGAAGACCTGGTCGAACGCGTCGATCAGCCCCTCGTCCTTGACGAAGGTCGCGCGTGACAGGAAATAGAACTGTTCGGGATCCTGCGCGATAACATCGGCGTCGAGCGCTTCGAGCAGGACGAGGTGCTCCTTCATCGAGGCGGGAATGCCCGCGGCGCGCAACGCTTCGACGAAATCGATGAACATCGCATCGCCTTATCGGCCCGGCAGCCAATAGCCAAGCCGCCGAACGTATAGCGTGCCCAGGACTTTAGGCGATATTAACCACTCGCTCGCTATGCCTTGCGCACGAAATCCAAGCGGAAGGTACCCATGCAGCACGACCATTCCCGAATTGCGCAAAGCCTGGCAGACGCTGGCGATGTGGGGCTCGACGCTTCGACCGCGTCCGATTGCGGCGCACTGGCAGTAGGCTGCACGACCGCCGCCGGGCAGATCGCCGACGTGACCGACGAAATGGCAGGGCAGCTCAAGGCGCTCGACAAGATCGAGCTCGTCGTCGAGAGCCTCGAACGCGACCAGGAAAAAATCGCCGAATCGACCGAAGAGGCGAAGCTGTTTTCAGCGCGTGCGCGCGAGCAGCTCGACCAGAGCGCCGAGCAGGTCGGGCGTCGTCGTCGGCGAATTCCGCTCGCTGACCGACCTCGTCTCACGGCTTGGCGATCACGTCGTCAATTTCGCTGCGGTGATGGAGCAGGTGCGCAGCGTTTCGAGCACGATCGAGGTCATCGCCAAGACGACCAACATGCTCGCGCTCAACGCCGCGATCGAGGCCGAACGCGCCGGTGATGCCGGACGCACCTTTGCGGTCGTCGCATCCGAGGTGAAGAAGCTGGCACAGGACACGCGCAACGCGACCGACGAGATTACCCGTTCGGTCGGCCATCTCGCCGCCGAAGCGGAAGGCATCGTCAGCGAAGTCGGGCGGGGCATCGACCAGAGCCGTAGGGCCGAACAGGAATTCGTCGAGATCAATCACGCGATCGAACTCGCCTCCGAACTGGTCCAGCGCGTCGACGGGCAGAGCGACGACATCGCGCGCAATTCGGCGCTCAACCACGTCAGCAGCGCGCGCGTGCGCGATGAGCTGACTGCGTTTGCGGCGACCGTACGCGGGAACCAGAAGCTGCTTGAAAACACGCGTGGTAGCATCATCGGCATGGAGGCGGTTTCGAACCGCATGTTCAATTCGGTGATCTCGGCGGGCGTATCACCCGACGACACCGAAATCGTCAAACTCGCCGAAGGATTTCGCGACCAGTTTGTCGCCTTGGCCGAAGCGGCGATCGATGCCGGCGAACTGACCATCGAACAGCTTTTCGATACCGATTATCGCCCGGTGGAAGGGACCAATCCGCCGCTGTTCCGCACCTCGCTGAGCGACTGGGCGGACCACAACTGGCGCCCGTTGTTCGACCGTATCTGCGGCGCGCACCCGGCGATCAAGATGGGCGCGGCGGCCGACATGAACGGCTTCCTGCCGACACACGTGACCGCGCATTCGCGCAAACCCACCGGCGATCTCGTTCACGACACGACTTATTGCCGCAATGGCCGGATCATCTTCGACGTCGATGACAAGCACGCCAAGGCGAGTACCGCGCCGTTCTTCATGTGCGTCTATCGCCAGGAAGGCGACGGGACGAATTTCCTGACGGTGCGCAACGTCTATATGCCCGCGGTCATCAAGGGCCGGCGCTGGGGCGATCTCGAGGTCGCGTACAACTTCCGCTGAAGGCGGTGCGAGCGACGCGCGTCAGCCGTTGCGCCGCGCCATGAAGGCAAGGCGTTCGAACAGCATCACATCCTGCTCGTTCTTGAGCAGCGCGCCGTGCAGCGGCGGGATCGCCTTGGTCGCATCGCGCGACTGCAGCACGTCGAGCGGCATGTCTTCGGCGAGCAGAAGCTTGAGCCAGTCGAGCAGCTCGCTGGTCGAGGGCTTTTTCTTGAGCCCGGGAACCTCACGTATCTCGTAAAAGATATCCATCGCCTTGCGCACAAGTATCTTCTGGATGCCCGGGAAATGGACATCGATGATCGCCTGCATCGTCTCGCGATCGGGAAAGCGGATGTAATGGAAGAAACACCGGCGCAGGAACGCGTCGGGCAGCTCCTTTTCGTTGTTCGAGGTGATGACGACGATCGGCCGTTCGGCCGCCTCGACCGTCTCTCCGGTCTCGTAAACATGGAAACGCATGCGATCGAGTTCCTGGAGGAGGTCGTTGGGAAACTCGATATCGGCCTTGTCGATCTCGTCGATCAGCAGCACCGGCAATTCGGGAGAGGTGAATGCCTCCCACAATTTGCCGCGCTTGATATAGTTGCCGATGTCGTGGACGCGGCTCTCGCCGAGCTGTCCGTCGCGCAGCCGCGCCACCGCGTCGTACTCGTACAGGCCCTGCTGAGCCTTGGTCGTCGACTTGATGTTCCACTCGATCAGCGGTGCGCCCATCGCGGCGGCGACCTCGGCCGCAAGGACGGTCTTGCCCGTGCCCGGCTCGCCCTTGACCAGCAACGGCCGGCGCAAGGTCGCGGCGGCGTTGACGGCGACCTTGAGGTCGTCGGTGGCGATATAGCTGTCGGTGCCTTCGAAGCGCATAAGATCCCTCTGAAACTCGTTCAACGCGACACGCATAGGGGGACGCGCGGGGCGGTTACAAGGGGGATGGAAGCGACGCTACGGCATCGCGGGCGCGTGAGCGCGGGATCGCTCAGTCGGCGCGCGACGCTTCGCGTACGCCGAGCAGGTCCCACAGGCCGCGATGCTGCATGAGCAGCTGGCGTGCGCCGAAATCGATGGCGCGCTTGATCGGTTCGTCCTGAGCGATCGACATGAGGACAGTGGCGGTTTCCTGGAGATCGGGAAGCGTGCAGCGCATCGGCGTGATGTCGAGCCGTTCGCCGGCAATGTCGAGGATCGCACGGATTGTGCGCCAGTCGAGCGTCAGCGCGACCGCTGCGCCAAAGGCACAGCCGCGCCGTTCGGAGACTGCGAGCATGTCGAGCGCGTGGCGTTGGGCGAGAACGGCGGCTTCGCATTGCGCGTGTCCGACGGTGCTCGGCATCGAGCCGACGGTGGCGACTAGCCGTGCGAGGAACTCACGTTCGTTCGAAAAACCCTCGGCCGCCTCGGCGAGCCAGGCGCGACCGGCGGGAACAACATTGGTTTCCAGCGCGGCATCGATCATGCCCGGATGGTCGCCGTGCAGCAGGCAGAGATAATGCGCGGCGTCGGCAAGATTGGCGCGCGATTGCGGCCCCGAAATCAGCTTGCCCGACGCGACATAGGCGCTGGCGCCGGTGCCCTCGTTCGCGACGAGATCATCGACTATTTCGGCAATGCCGCCGGAATTTTCCAGGCGTTGTGCTTCTAACAAGACCGACCCTCCGCTTCGCGCACGAACGACGCCGATAGGCATCTCACCGCGTCAGCTGGGACCCTAGGGCTCAACTCGTAAAAATCAGGTTTACACGAGCGTATGAGCTGTCCAGCCGAGAGCTGGAATAGCGCGGAAATCTGGCACCTCGGGATGCCGTATGCGCGTGGGCGCAGTTGGCCGAGATTTTCCTTTTTTGCAGGATCGACAGGCAAGGAAAACCCCGCCGGAGCGGGGCTTTCTAGAATTACTGGTCGAGGAAGCTGCGCATCTTGCGGCTGCGGCTCGGGTGCTTGAGCTTCCTCAGCGCCTTGGCCTCGATCTGGCGGATGCGTTCGCGGGTAACCGAGAACTGCTGGCCGACTTCCTCGAGCGTGTGATCGGTGTTCATGCCGATGCCGAAACGCATGCGCAGCACGCGCTCCTCGCGCGGGGTCAGCGATGCCAGGACCCGCGTGACGGTTTCCTTGAGATTGGCCTGGATCGCAGCGTCGACCGGGATCACCGCGTTCTTGTCCTCGATGAAGTCACCGAGGTGCGAATCCTCCTCGTCGCCGATCGGCGTTTCGAGGCTGATCGGCTCCTTGGCGATCTTCATCACCTTGCGGACCTTCTCGAGCGGCATCGACAGACGCTGGGCCATCTCCTCGGGGGTCGGCTCGCGGCCCTGTTCATGGAGGAACTGACGGCTGGTGCGAACGAGCTTGTTGATCGTCTCGATCATGTGGACCGGGATGCGGATCGTGCGCGCCTGATCGGCGATCGAGCGCGTGATCGCCTGGCGGATCCACCAGGTCGCATAGGTCGAGAACTTGTAACCGCGGCGATATTCGAACTTATCGACCGCCTTCATCAGGCCGATATTGCCTTCCTGGATGAGGTCGAGGAACTGCAGGCCGCGATTCGTGTATTTCTTCGCAATCGAGATGACGAGGCGCAAATTGGCCTCGACCATTTCCTTCTTGGCGATGCGCGCTTCGCGTTCGGCCTTCTGCACCGTGTTGACGATGCGGCGGAACTCGCCGAGGCTCATGCCTGTCGCCTGCGCGATTTCGGCAATCTCGTTGCGGATGCGTTCGACCGCATCGGCCTCGTTCTTGGCGAACGCGGCCCATTTCTTGTCCTTCTTCGCCGACGTCGCGAGCCATGATTCGTCGAGCTCACGCCCGATATAGCTGTCGAGGAAGTCCTTGCGCGGGACCTTATGTCGCTCGGCAAGCCGCAACATCTGGCCGCCCAGCGCGGTCAGGCGGCGGTTGTAGCTGTAGAGCTGATCGACGAGATATTCGATCTTGGCATTGTGGAACTGGACGCTCTCGACCTCGGCGGTCAGCTGCTCGGACAGCTTCTGGTATTTGCGCTCGTCGGCCGCGGGGAACACTTCGCCCGCTGCCAGCGCTTCCATCCGTGCCGACTGGATTTTCGAGAACTTCTTGTAGAGCGCGGTGATCACCGCGAAACGCGCAAGCGCGTCGGGCTTGAGCAGCTCCTCCATCGCGGCGAGGCTGAGCGTATTGTCCTCGTCGTCGTCATCGTCGGTCTTGCGCGCCGATTTCTCGGTCATCGACGATTCGTCGTCGTCTTCTCCCTCGGAGTCCTCGACGTCTTCTTCTTCCTTGTACGACGGGCCGGCGGTCTTTTCGGAGATTTCGCCGTCGTCGTCCTCGGCATCGTCCTCGAGATTCTCTGGCGCCGGATCCTTCGACAGCATCGCGTCGAGATCCATGATCTCGCGCAGCTGCATTTCCTCGGCGTTGAGCGCGTTCGACCAGTCGATGATCGCGTTGAAGGTGATCGGGCTTTCGCACAGGCCGATGATCATCATGTCGCGACCGGCTTCGATCCGCTTGGCGATGGCGATTTCGCCCTCGCGGCTGAGCAGTTCGACCGCGCCCATTTCGCGCAGGTACATGCGCACCGGATCATCGGTGCGATCGACCGTGACCTTCTTCTTTTCCGGGACGTTGACCGAGGCCGCCTGCGCGCCTCCGTCGATTTCCTTGGCGGCAGTGGCTGATTTGTGTTCGGCCTCTTCCTGCGCCTCTTCGTCGCTTTCGACGATGTTGACGCCCATTTCGGAGATCGTCGACATGACGTCCTCGATCTGTTCCGAATTCATCTGGTCCTGCGGCAGAGCCTCGTTGAGCTCGTCATAGGTCAGGTATCCGCGCTTCTTCGCCTTCGCGATCAGCTTCTTGATGCCTGCGTCGTTGAGGTCGAGCAACGGTGCGTCGCTTTCGCCCTTGTCTTTGGTTTCCGCCATTTTCGCCCTAGCAATAATCTGTTCGTGGTATCGTCCCGGTCAACCGTTTGCATCACTCTGCATCAGGTCGCCCAGGCGACGGGTCAATTCGGCCTTCATAGCGCGCAAATGCTGCTGCGCGGCATAGCTATCCTCGTCCAACGTGCGACTGGCACGTTCGGTTGCCGCCCGCAAGGCCGCGTCGATTTCGGGCCAGGCGATCATCGCCGCTATCGCTTCATCGAGATCGCGCATCGCCCGCGGGTCGGGAGCCTCACTGGCGTCATCCCCGTCGCTGGTCTGCGGCGCATCGCGCGTGAACGAAAAATGCATGGCATCGGCGCGCAGCAGCGCCTTTGCCCGATGATATGCCCTGCCTCCGGCCAATATGGTGAGGAGGGCTTCGCGATCAAGGCTTTGTTCGCTCAACGCGGCATCGATCATCGATTCGAGCAGCGCGGCGGCCTCGCCATCGGCGAGATGGAGCGAGGCGAGATCCTCGGCATGTTCGGCGATCTTGTGCGGATGGCGCAGCAATCCGGCGAGCACCGCCTCGGCCAGCTGGCCCTCGAGACCCGACCCCCCGATCGTGCGCGTCGTGCCGTGCGGCGGCAACAGCCGCGGGTCGGGCTGCCACTTGCGCCGCTGGCCCGGCACGAAGCGCGGTGTGCGGCCCGCATCGTTCCGGCTCGCGCCGAAAAACAGCGTGTCGTAGCGCGCGCGGAAATTCTCGCGATAGTGCGCTGCGACATCGGCGTGCGCGATGTGCGAAACGATTTCGCCGAGCCGTTGTTTGAGGCCGGCGCGCTGTTCGGGCGTATCGAGCGGGGCTGAGGCGCGCTCGTGATTCCACAAATGGTCGACGAGCGGTTCGGCCTTGTCGAGGATCGCCTCGAGCGCGCGCGCACCACCGGCAGTTACAATATCATCGGGATCCTGCCCCTCGGGCAGCGCGACGAAGGCGAGGCTGAAGCCGGGGCGGAGCAGCGGCAGCACGCGCATAGCGGCGCGCATCGCGGCTTTTTGCCCTGCGCTGTCACCGTCGAAACAGAGGATAGGCACGGGCACCATGCGCCAGATCATGCCGATCTGCTGTTCGGTCAGAGCGGTGCCGAGCGGGGCTACGACATCGTCGATCCCCGCCTGCGACAGCGCGATGACATCCATATAGCCTTCGACGACGATGATCCGCTCGGTCTTGCGCGACGCGGGCGAGGCGCGATCGAGATTGTAGAGCGTGCGGCCCTTGTCGAACAACGGCGTGTCAGGCGAGTTGAGATACTTCGGTTCACCCGCGCCGAGGATACGCCCCCCGAACGCGATCACGCGCCCGCGCGGATCGCGGATCGGGATCATCAGGCGCCCTCGGAAACGATCGTACGTCTCCTTGTCCTCGACATCGATGAGCATGCCCGCCTCGACGAGCATCGCTTCGGGAAAGTCCCGCAATGCCGATTTGAGCTTGCCGCGGCTGTCGGGCGCGAAGCCCAGCGCAAAGCGACGGCGGACTTCGTCGCTGATGCCGCGCTTCCTGAGATATTCGCGCGCGCCTGTTCCGTCGATCCCGCCCAGCTGGTCGGTGAACCAGTGTGCCGCCGCCTCGGTCACGTCGCGCAGCGATTGCGCCGCCTCGGCGCGTTTGGCGGCGCGTGGATCGGGCGCGGGGACATCCATCCCCGCGGCATCGGCGAGTTCCTTGACCGCGTCGATAAACGACAGGCCGCGCTGCTGCGTCATCCAGCCGATCGCGTCGCCGTGCGCGCTGCAGCCGAAACAGTGGTAGAAACCCTTTTCGTCGTTGACCGTGAAGCTCGGCGATTTCTCGTTATGGAAGGGGCAGCACGCCTTGTACTCGCGCCCCGCGCGGGTCAGCTTGACCGACTGCGCGATCAGGCTCGACAGCGTCGTGCGCGAACGCAGTTCGTCGAGCCATTGCGGGCTGAGCGTCACCTGCCGTTGCCTCGCCCGCTAAACCGCCCGCTCACGCGCATGGCACGTTGAGCGCGGGTCCTTCGCCGTCCTTGGGCTGCGCCGGGGCAGGGCCCGAACCGCGCGCGCGCTTGCCGTCTGCGGCGAGCTCATAGGCTTCAGCCGGTCCAGCGGGAGCGACCGTGCTCTGCCAGAAGAAGCGCACCGTCTGGCCCTTGCGCCAGCCGCCCTCGGGTGCCTCGACGGTAAAGACGATTGCCTTGCCGAGGCAGGCGACCGCGAACTTGCCGCCCTTGCCGAGTGCCCTGGTCGCATCGCCGAACGAATAGCCGGCCTTGCCGGTAAAGCCCGCGAGCGGCACTGCTACCCTGAACGCGGTAATGTCGGCGGGCATGTTGAGCGCCTCGGGCTGCACGAAGGGGCGGTCGTTGGGCTTGTCGACGCCCGGCGTCACCGCATGGACATAGGTGTAGACCGTGCCCGCGCGCATATTGCCCGGCTCGCATGCCTCGATCTTCTCTCCCTTGGGCTGCGGCATGGTCGTCTTGCCGCTATCGTCGCGGATACTGTCGCGCGCGGGGCAGGCGACCCAGCTTTCGATATCGCCGAATGCGGCGAGCGGCGTTGCCAGCGATGCCTGCACTTCGGGTCCGACCGGCCCGACGATCCTGGGCCCGAGCGCGAGCGCATCGAGATCGGCGATGACGATGCCGTTGGCGACGACGCCCTCGGCGCGGATCGATGCGTTATCAACGGGGGTGATATCGGGCGTCTTGCTGGCCGATATCGTCGCTTCCGCTTCGTTCTGCGCCTGCTGGTCGGGGCGTTCGGACGAGAAATTGCACGCCGCGAGCGAGAGGGCCAACAGCATCCCCAATCCCGTTTGGGCTGAGCTTGTCGAAGCCCTTCCGCGCGCTGGCCCTTCGACAAGCTCAGGGTGAGCGGGTGAGGGGTGGCCCAGGTCGCACGTCACGCCAGCGATTCCTTCACCAGCCGGCTCGCCTGGCTCATGTCGAGCTCGGCGCCGTGACGGCTCTTGAGCGCGGCCATGACGCGGCCCATGTCCTTGACCGACGCGGCGCCGGTTTCGGTCTTGATCGTCTCGATCGCCGCGCGCGTTGCCGCCTCGTCCATCTGCGCGGGCAGGAAGCGCTCGATCACGTCGAGTTCGCCCTGTTCGGCATCGGCGAGCTCGTCGCGGCCGCCCTTGCGGTACATGTCGATCGATTCGCGGCGCTGCTTGATCATTTTCTGCATCACCTCGACGACCATCGCGTCGTCGTCGGCGGGCGGAGCCTTGCCGCGCAGCTCGATGTCGCGATCCTTGATCTTGGCAAGGATCAGGCGGACCGCCGCCAATGTCGGCTTGTCGCCTGACTTCATCGAGGAAATTTGCGCAGCTTTTACGTCGTCGCGAATCATGGCGCGGAGACTCCCTTTCATCACGGAAACGCTAACCTTAGCGGCAAACTTCTTTTTTCGATAGATTGTATCGGTCGCCCGGCAGGCATAAATATCTGGCCGTTTAGCCTCATGCCGACGGACACCCTTATGCCCGATACCAAGCCCGACAGCCGCACTGCCGGCGTGCCAAAGGGCGCGACCGCCCTGCTGTTGCTCGCCGACGGAACCGCGATCTGGGGCCGGGGCTTCGGCGCCGAGGGCGATGCGGTTGGCGAGCTCGTCTTCAACACCGCGATGACCGGCTATCAGGAAGTGATGACCGATCCGAGCTATGCCGGACAGATCATCACCTTCACCTTCCCGCATATCGGCAATGTCGGCGCCAATGACGACGATATCGAGGCCGACGACGCCCACGCGCTCGGCTGCGTCGTGCGAGAGGATATTACCCGGCCGAGCAGTTTCCGCAGCACCGAAGGCTTCGACGCCTGGATGAAGGCGCGCGGGCGGATCGGCATTTCGGGGATCGACACGCGCGCGCTGACCCGCCGGATCCGCGAAGCGGGCGCGCCCAATGCGGTGATCGCGCACAATGCCGCCGGGCAGTTCGATATCGACGCGCTGCTCGCCAAGGCGAAGCCTGGCCGGGCCTCAAGGGCATGGACCTCGCCAAGAGCGTCAGCGGCCCGCAGAAAAAGCTCTGGGACGGCGGCCCGTGGCGGCTCGGCTTCGGCTATGCCACCCCCTCCCGCCTGTCTTGAGCGAAGGTTCGAGTGCGCAGCAATCGAGAATCGCAGTCGAAAGGCCGCACGTCGTCGCGATCGATTACGGCGCCAAGCGCAACATCTTCCGCAACCTCGTTCGCGCCGGGGCCAGCGTCACCGTGCTGCCCGCGACCGCGACCCATGCCGAGATCATGGCCGAAAAACCCGACGGCGTTTTCCTGTCGAACGGCCCCGGCGATCCCGCCGCGACGGGCGAATATGCGGTGCCGGTGATCAAGGCACTGCTCGACGCCGACGTGCCGATCTTCGGCATCTGCCTCGGCCACCAGCTGCTCGCGCTCGCCGCGGGCGCTAAGACGGTCAAGATGCACCAGGGCCACCGCGGCGCCAACCACCCCGTCCAGCGGATCGGCGATCAGCCACACAGCGGCCTCGTCGAGATCACGAGCATGAACCACGGCTTCGCGGTCGACGGCGACACGTTGCCCGCCAACGTCGTCGAAACGCACCGCAGCCTGTTCGACGGATCGAACTGCGGCATCGCCTTCACCGACAAGCGCGCCTTCGGCGTGCAATATCACCCCGAGGCCAGCCCGGGCCCGCAGGACAGTTTCTATCTGTTCGAGAAGTTCGTGGGGGGATTGGGATGATCGGCGAAGACTCGCCGGTTACTGAATCGAGCAATTCAGTCGATCGTCGAATGCGATATTGCGCGTACTGATTTCGTCATCGATGCGTTCGAGGATGAACTTCGATCCGATGACAGTTACGATCGGCTATCTCGTCGAGGTGACTTACGACGAAACTACGATGCCTCGAAGCGACGATCACTGACTCTGTATCTCGACTAATCGATACGAATGGCGAACAAGTCTGACTTTAGACAGATGAATCTCACGTCGAGCAAGATTGTCTCGGTATGACGATGCCATCGATAATTGGCTTCAGTCAGAAAGCTGAACTTGATGCGCCTATCACGAACTTGAGATCCAGCGAACGATTGTTGAGCAGATTGCTTCGCTTCAGAAGCTGAACCTGACGGATCTGAGATCATTCGGTCGAAGCGCCGATGAACTCTGGCGATTATGCCAGTTCCGATCTGATCTCGAGACGCGGACTAACGCTTGTCAGATGTCGATGGCCGCAGCACTCGGAGAGCGCCTAATCAGCACTCTGGCGCGAAGTTGTGAGGCTTCAGCATGCCGACTGATCACAGCATCTCTTCGAGCTTGCATCGGCCATGTAGCATATCTTATTGGATAGAAGGACCTAATGCCCAAACGTACCGACATCTCCTCGCATCCTCGTCATCGGCGCGGGGCCGATCGTTATCGGCCAGGCGTGCGAGTTCGATTATTCGGGCACGCAGGCGATCAAGGCGCTCAAGGAAGAGGGCTACCGGGTCATCCTGGTCAACTCGAACCCCGCGACGATCATGACCGATCCCGAATTGGCCGACGCGACCTATGTCGAGCCGATCACGCCCGAGGTGGTCGCCAAGATCATCGAGAAGGAACGCCCCGACGCGGTGCTGCCGACGATGGGCGGGCAGACCGCGCTCAACTGCGCGCTGAGCCTCAACAAGATGGGCGTGCTCGCGAAATTCGGCGTGACGATGATCGGCGCCGATGCCGAGGCGATCGACAAGGCCGAGGACCGCGAGAAGTTCAAGGCGGCGATGGACAGGATCGGCCTCGAAAGCCCGCGCAGCGCGATCGCGCACAACATGGAGGACGCGCTCGCCGCGCTCGAACATATCGGCCTGCCCGCGATCATGCGGCCGAGCTTCACGATGGGCGGGCAGGGCGGCGGCGTCGCCTATAACCGCGAGGAATTCGAGGAGATCGTCAAATCGGGCCTCGACGCCTCGCCGACCAGCGAAGTGCTGATCGAGGAATCGGTCATCGGCTGGAAAGAGTATGAGATGGAGGTCGTGCGCGACCGCGCCGACAATTGCATCATCATCTGTTCGATCGAGAATATCGACCCGATGGGCGTCCATACCGGCGATTCAGCATCACCGTCGCGCCGGCGCTGACGCTGACCGACAAGGAATACCAGATCATGCGCAACGCGAGCATCGCGGTGCTGCGCGAGATCGGCGTCGAAACCGGCGGGTCGAACGTCCAGTTCGCGGTCAATCCCGCCGACGGACGCCTCGTCGTCATCGAAATGAACCCGCGCGTGTCGCGATCATCGGCGCTGGCGTCGAAAGCGACGGGCTTTCCCATCGCCAAGGTCGCGGCCAAGCTCGCGGTCGGCTACACGCTCGACGAGATCGACAACGACATTACCGGCTGCACGCCTGCGTCGTTCGAACCGACGATCGATTACGTCGTCACCAAGATCCCGCGCTTTGCCTTCGAGAAGTTCAAGGGCGCCGAACCGCTGCTGTCGACCGCGATGAAGTCGGTCGGCGAGGTGATGGCGATCGGCCGCAATTTCCACGAGAGCCTGCAAAAGGCGCTGCGCGGGCTCGAAACCGGGCTCGTCGGGCTCAACTTCGTCGAAGCAGCTCGAAGGCGCGTCGAAAGAGGCGATCCTGACCGCGCTGGCGCGCCCGACCCCCGACCGCTTGCTCGTCGCCGCGCAAGCCCTTCGCGAAGGTCTCAGCGTCGCCGAAATCCACGCCGTCGCCGGGTTCGACCCGTGGTTCCTCGATCGCCTCGCCGAGATCATCGCGGCCGAGCGCGAAGTGTGCAGCGACGGCCTGCCACGCGACGCCGCCGGGATGCGGCGCCTCAAGGCGATGGGCTTTTCCGACAAGCGGCTCGCCTATCTCGCGCTCATGTCGACCCACGCGCCCAAGGGAACGCGCCGCACGCAGGCTTACGGCTCGGGCCTCGTCCACGACGCGATGAAGGCGATGGCCGGCGCCGTCACCGAGGCCGAAGTGCGCAAGCTGCGCCACAAGCTCGGCGTGCGCCCCGTCTTCAAGCGCATCGACACCTGCGCCGCCGAATTCGATGCCAAGACGCCCTACATGTACTCGACCTACGAAGCGCCGAGCTTCGGCGAGCCCGAGAACGAGGCGATGCCGTCGGACCGGCGCAAGATCGTCATCCTCGGCGGCGGGCCAAACCGCATCGGCCAGGGCATCGAGTTCGACTATTGCTGCTGCCACGCCAGCTTCGCGCTCGGCGACGCGAGCTAAGGGCGGGGCGGGCTATGAAACGATCATGGTCAACTGCAACCCCGAGACCGTCTCGACCGACTACGACACCTCCGACCGGCTCTATTTCGAGCCGCTGACGGTCGAGGACGTGCTCGAAATCCTCCAGCTCGAGGCAAGCCGCGGCGAACTCGTCGGCGTCATCGTCCAGTTCGGTGGCCAGACGCCGCTCAACCTTGCGCGCGAGCTGGAGGCCGAGGGCATCCCGATCCTCGGCACCAGCCCCGACGCGATCGATCTCGCCGAGGACCGCGAACGCTTCGCCCGCCTCGTCAACAAGCTCGGCCTCAAACAGCCCGCCAACGGCATGGCGCGCAGCCGCGACGAGGCGATCGCGATCGCCGCGCGGATCGGCTACCCGGTGCTGACCCGGCCGAGCTACGTGCTCGGCGGACGCTCGATGGAGATCGTCGACGGCCCCGAGCAGCTCGACGACTATATCGCCAACGAGGTCAAGATTTCGGCCGAGACGCCCGTCCTGATCGACCAGTATCTGCGCGACGCGATCGAGGTCGACGTCGATGCGATCTGCGACGGCACCGACGTCGTCGTCGCCGGCGTGCTGCAGCATATCGAGGAAGCCGGCGTCCATTCGGGCGACAGCGCCTGCGCGATCCCGCCGCACAGCCTGTCGGCGGACATCATCGCCGAGATCGAGCGGCAGACCGAATTGCTCGCGCACGGGCTCAAGGTCCGCGGCCTGATGAACATCCAGTTCGCGGTCAAGGACGGCGAGGTCTATCTGATCGAGGTCAATCCGCGCGCCAGCCGGACGGTGCCGTTCGTCGCCAAGGCGATCGGCGCGCCGATCGCCAAGATCGCCGCGCGCGTCATGGCGGGCGAAATGCTCGCCGACCTGCCGAAGATCGATCGCCACATCTCCTATGTCGCGGTGAAGGAGGCGGTGTTCCCCTTCGCGCGCTTCGCCGGGGTCGACCCGGTGCTCAGCCCCGAGATGAAATCGACCGGCGAAGTGATGGGCATCGACAGCAATTTCGCGATGGCCTTCGCCAAGTCGCAGCTCGGCGCGAACATCAAGGTCCCGCTCGATGGCACGGTGTTCATCTCGGTCAAGGAAAGCGACAAGCCCGTCATCATCCCCGCCGCGCGGTTGATGGAGCAGATGGGTTGGACGATCGTCGCCACCGACGGCACCGCATCGTTCCTTGAAGGGCAGGGTATCGCCGTCGAGCGCGTCAACAAGGTCGCCCAGGGGCGCCCGCATATCGTCGACCGGATCAAGGACGGCGATATCGACCTTATCTTCAACACGACCGAGGGCTGGCAGAGCCTCAAGGATTCGCAATCGATCCGCGCGTCGGCGCTGCTTGGCCACGTTCCCTATTACACCACCGCGCCCGCTTCGAACGCGGTTGCACAGGCGATCGACACGCTGCGCTCGCACAGCCTTGAAGTGAAACCGCTTCAGGCCTATTATTCCACCCAGTAACACATCCCGACAACATGCCCCTTCGCGCAGCGCCCGGCCTCGCCGTCGCTGCCAAGAGGGCTTTTGAGTCGGTGCAAAGCCCAATGGAAAGGACGCGCGCCATGGCAACCGTCGAAAAAATGCCGATGCTGGTCGAAGGCTATGAGATGATGACCGCCCAGCTCAAGGCGCTCAAGGAAGAACGTCCGACGATCGTCGAGGCGATCGAGGTGGCGCGCGCGCATGGCGACCTCAGCGAAAACGCCGAATACCATGCTGCCAAGGAGCGCCAGGGGCAGGTCGAGGCGTCGATCGGCGATCTCGAGGACAAGCTCAGCCGCGCGCAGATCATCGATCCGACGACGCTGTCGGGCGACAAGGTCGTGTTCGGCGCGACGGTCCACCTGCTCGACGAGAACGACAAGCCGGTGACCTACCAGCTCGTCGGCCAGGCCGAAGCCGATGCCAAGAGCGGCAAGATCTCGTACAACTCGCCGCTCGGCCGCGCGCTGATCGGGCGCAGCGTGGACGAAGAGGTCGAACTGACGGTGCCGTCGGGCGACAAATATTACGTCATCGAGAAAGATCGAGTTCATCTGATCGGGGCGCACCGAGCATAGCCATGCGCATGCCGCCGGGCCTTTTGACCAACATCATCCTTGCGGTGACGGTGATCGCCTGGGCTGCGCTGGCGTTGTCGGGCTGGCAGGATTACGGCTTTATTGCGGGCGGCTTCATACCCGCGCGCGTCGCTGGCCTCATCGACCTTCCCGGCGCGGTGCCGGTCTGGCTGACGCCGTTGAGCTCGACCTTGCTCCATTCGGGCGCGATGCACATCGCCTTCAACGGGCTGATGCTATTGTTCTGCGGTCGCTTCGTCGAACTCGCCCTCGGCCGCTGGCTGATGCTCGCGCTGTACCTCGTCGGCGCCTATGCCGCCGCGACTGCGCAATATCTCGCCGATCCCGCCAGCATCGTCCCCGTGGTCGGCGCGAGCGGGGCGATATCGGCGTTGGTTGGCGCTTACGCGCTGTTGTTCAGCAAGCGGCGCGTCGCCGGACGCTTCGGCATTCCCCCCGTCGTGCTCCACGTCGCCTGGCTGGCGGTGGCCTGGATCGGGCTGCAGGTCATGGTCGGCTACGCCTTTGGCGGCAGCGGCATGGCGATCGCTATCTGGGCGCATGTCGGCGGATTTCTCGCCGGGCTGGTTCTCGCGGTGCCGATGCTGCGCCTGCGTGAGCGTCGGATCATGGCGCGCGCAGGAGACGAGCGCGGCAATAGCTTAGGCGGGCGTTTCGCCTTCGGCCGGATCGAGCAGCCGGTGCAGGTGGACGACGACATATTTCATTTCGGCATCGTCGACGGTGCGCTGGGCGGCGCCGCGCCAGGCCTTTTCGGCCGATTTATAGTCGGGATAGACCCCGACGATATCGATCGTCGAGAGATCGGAAAAGTCGAGCGTGCGCGGATCGCTGACGCGTCCGCCGAAAACCAGGTGTAACTTGCTGCTCATGTTCGATTGCCTTGGCGCGGGAGAAATTTCACCCGCGCCGTTAGCAACCGCATCGCCGCACCGCAACTGTGCGGCGCGAAAGCTTTTAGCGCTTTGATTTGGGCAGCATGATACCGGCGAACAGCCCGACCGCCGTCGCACTGACGAGGGCGAGCAGCGGGTTGCGCTGGATCCCGTCCGACGTCTTGGCGGGAAGCTCGCGGGCGTATTCTCGGCCTTCGGCATAGAGTTCGCCGGCCTTTTCGCGACCGTCTGCATACAGTTCGACCGCCTTGCCGCGACCCGCCTGATAGGCTTCGCGCGCTTTTTCCGACCCGGCTTCATAGGCGTGCCCAGCCTTGACCCGACCGGTTTCCAGCGCGCGGGCTGCTGCCTCGCGGCTGGTTTCGATCGCTTCGCCTGCGACGACGCGGCCCTTTTCGGCGAGCACTTCGCCCTTGGCGCGGGCGTTGCCGTAGGTTTCGGCGATACGGTCGCGCGCCGCCGAAGCGGTCTCGCCGGCATCGTCCTTGATCTTGCCGAACTGTTTGAAAATCTTGCGAGCCATGGTCAGTCTCCTGGGGTTTCGTGGGTCGGCGTGGAAACGCCGTTTCGTCGGAAGAGTTGCTTCAAGCGGTCGCCGTGCCACCACTTCGATCGCGTATCCTTGCCGCCGAGCGCAGCGCGCGTATCGGCAAAGCGATCCGACGCCCAGTGGGCGACCTTGGGCGAAACCGTGGCAATCGGCTTGCGTAGCAGAAAAGCGGCAATCGCGACAGCACCGGCACCGATCGCATAGGGATGGCTCTTGACCGTCTGGACAGTGCTGTCGCGGGTATCACGACCGATCGCGCGCAGCTTGTAGGTGACATCACGCCTGAGCTCACCGGGCGAGAGGCGTTCCCTGGCCGCGACGATATTGCGCTTGAGCAGCAGGCGGTGCGCGGTCGCGCGCCCCCTCGCGGCACTCAGTTCGCTGCGCATCGTGTTCTTCATTCGCTTTTCGCTCCCAGTGCCTGTTTGATCGCGCTGATTTTCGACCGGCCGATCATCACGCAGACGCCGGCGAGGACAACGAGCGCAACCGCGACGATCGAAACCGCCGGCAGCAAGGCCATGATGCGATTCAACGCCAACACCGCGATGACCGCGATCGCGAAGACGCCCATCATGCTCAGCATCGCCGCGGCGGTCAGCCAAACGACCGCGTGAACCGTCGAATCGGTAACGAAATTGACCGTCGCGCGCAGCAGCGAGAGTTCGGCCTTGGCCGAGCGCTTGCCCTCTTCGACCAACGCCTCGATCGTCTGCGAGACCGACGGGCGCGGGTCCTCGCTCTCGTCGTCGATCGGCGGCGCATAGCCGTGATGGACGCGATTGCCGGAGCAGGGATGTCGGCGTGCTCGGTCAAATCGGGATCAAGCGTCAGAAGAACCGCCCCGCAGCATGCGTGCCATGATGAAGCCGACGACGGCCGCGCCGCCGATGGCGATTGCCGGGCTCTTGCGGACGAATTCGCGCGTGTTGTCGATCAGTTCGTCGACGTCCTGTTTCTCGACCGTCGCGGCGAGGCTGGCGATCGAGGCGGCAGCGGTGCGGGCATATTCACCGTACTGGTCGCCGAGACGATCATCGACGCTCGAGGCGCTCTCGTCGATATATTTGGCGAGGCTGGCAATCGCTCCGGCGGCCTTGTCCTTGCCGTCTCGCGCCATAACCTTGGCGCGCGCACCCGCGTCCTCGGTCATGCGCGCCGCTTCCGATTTCAGCTGCGCCGCCTTTTCGTTGGCAAGCTTGCTGACGCTGTCGCGCGTCGCGACGAAATTCTGTTTCACTTCGCTGGTCGTAGCGGAAGCAGTGGCGGCCTTTCGCGATGCACCCGATTTGACCGGGGCGGCGGGGCGCGGCGCCTTTGCTGCGGCGGCACGTTTGGCCGATGGGCGCGGCGGGGTCTTGGCCGTAACGGGCTTATTTGCCTTGGCGGCGGGTTTCGACGGGGATTTCTTGTCAGCCATGATGCGGCTCCTTTCGAACGGAATATCGAGATAGCAAATCGTTTCATCTCGACAACCACCGGATAGGACATTTGTTCCGGTGACGTATACAAGTAATACACCTTGGCGAGTTCGGGCGCAAGCAATGGGTTGTGCCGGTACCGTCAACATTGCGCGCCGCGTGTCGACGCGATTAGAGGCAGCCCATCGTTCGAGCCATTCGCGCGGCCCGCGCCGCGCCCATCAGACCCGGAGCACCCTGCCGTGACCGCCATCATCGATATCCATGCCCGCGAAATTCTCGACAGCCGGGGCAACCCGACGGTGGAGGTCGACATCTTGCTCGAAGATGGCAGCCTGGGCCGCGCGGCGGTACCATCGGGCGCATCGACCGGTGCGCATGAGGCGGTCGAACTGCGCGATGGCGACACGGCACGCTACCTCGGCAAGGGGGTCACAAAGGCAATCGCCGCGGTCAAGGGTGAGATCGCCGAGCTGATCGTCGGACTCGATGCCGAGGACCAGCGCGAAATCGACACGAGCGATGATCGCGCTCGACGGCAGCGCCAACAAGGGCCGGCTGGGCGCCAACGCGATCCTCGGCGTTAGCCTGGCGGTCGCCAAGGCCGCCGCCGACGCACGCGGGCTGCCGCTTTATCGCTATGTCGGCGGGGTCCAGGCGCATGTCCTGCCGGTGCCGATGATGAACATCATCAATGGCGGCGAACACGCCGACAACCCGATCGATATCCAGGAATTCATGATCATGCCGGTCGGCGCCGACAGCCTGGCCGAAGGCGTGCGCTGGGGTGCCGAGATCTTCCACACGCTCAAGAAGGGCCTGCACCAGAAGGGATCTGGCGACCGCAGTCGGTGACGAGGGCGGCTTTGCCCCCAACCTCGCCTCGACGCGTGCAGCGCTCGACTTCATCATGGAATCGATCGCACAGGCCGGCTTTACTGCTGGCGACGACGTCGTCCTGGCGCTCGATTGCGCCGCGACCGAGTATTTCCGCGACGGTACATACGCCATGGCGGGCGAAGGTATCTCGCTGTCGCCGGTCGAAATGGCGGGTTATCTGGCACAGCTCGTCAACGACTATCCGATCCGGTCGATCGAGGACGGCATGAGCGAGGACGATTTTGCCGGCTGGGAAGCGCTGACGCGCGCGATCGGCGATCGTTGCCAGCTGGTTGGCGACGACCTGTTCGTCACCAACCCCGCGCGGCTGGCCGACGGCATCGAACGCGGCCTCGCCAACTCGCTGCTCGTCAAGGTCAACCAGATCGGTACGCTGACCGAAACGCTCGAGGCGGTCGCGATGGCGCAGCGCGCGGGTTATACCGCGGTCATGTCGCACCGCTCGGGCGAGACCGAGGATACGACGATCGCCGACCTCGCGGTGGCGACCAATTGCGGGCAGATCAAGACCGGCAGCCTCGCGCGATCGGACCGGCTCGCGAAGTACAACCAGTTGATCCGGATCGAGGAAGAGCTTGGCGATACCGCGGTCTATGCTGGCCGTTCGATCTTCGCCGCTTGATTGCCCGCAGCGATTGTGATTCAGTCCCGACCCGTGAAATCCGCTCCCCAATCCGACGGCAAGCAGCCGCAGAACGGCAAGTTACCCTTGCCCAAGCGGAAACGGGCGATCGTGTCGGCGCTCGGGCCCGCGCTGGCGGTCGTCATCCTTGTGGCGATGGTCAGCTATGCGGTGTTCGGACCGACCGGCCTCTACGCCTGGGGCGATTATCGCCAGTCGCTGTCGAAAAAGAAGGTCGAGCTGGAAAAGCTCAAGGCCGAGGAAGCCCGTCTGCAGAACCGCACGAAGCTCGTCGATCCGCGCCATGCCGACCCCGATCTCGTCGACGAGCTGGTGCGCAAGGAACTCAACGTCAACGATCCCGGCGAGGTAATCATCCCACGCAACACGCCCGACAGCGCGCCGCGCTAACGCTACGGCTTGCAGCCCGGGCTAGTCTTTGCCAAGGCTGACCCAAAGCCGCGCCGGTTCCGGCGCTGACCCTTATCGACCGTCGAAAGGACCGTCCCTTGGCGAAATCTCCGTCGCGCCCCGCCGCGAAATCGGCCCCGGCCAAAAAGGCTGCGACCAAAAGCGCGCCGCCGGCGCTGCCCAATCGTGAGCGCCCCGACCAGCCCGAACCGTTCGACGCGAGCAAGGACGAACTGCTCCAGTTCTATCGCGACATGCTGCTCATCCGCCGCTTCGAGGAAAAGGCCGGGCAGCTGTACGGCCTCGGCCTGATCGGTGGCTTCTGCCACCTCTATATCGGCCAGGAGGCGGTCGCGATCGGCCTGCAGTCGGCGCTGGACGGTGACAAGGACAGCGTCATCACCGGCTATCGCGACCATGGCCACATGCTCGCCTACGGTATCGATCCCAAGCTGATCATGGCCGAACTGACCGGCCGCCAGGCGGGGATTTCGAAGGGCAAGGGCGGTTCGATGCACATGTTCAGTGTCGAGCATAAATTCTATGGTGGCCACGGCATCGTCGGGGCGCAGGTCTCGCTCGGCACGGGTCTCGGTTTCGCGCACAAATACCGCAAGGACGGCGGCGTCTGCATGGCCTATTTCGGCGACGGTGCGGCCAACCAGGGGCAGGTCTACGAGAGCTTCAACATGGCTGAGCTGTGGAAGCTGCCGATCATCTTCGTCATCGAGAACAACCAGTATGCGATGGGCACCAGCGTCAATCGCTCGTCGGCCGAAGATCAGCTCTACCGCCGCGGCGAGAGCTTTCGCATTCCGGGGCTGCAGGTCGACGGGATGGACGTGCTCGCGGTCCGCGGCGCGGCCGAAGAGGCGCTCAAATGGGTCCGCGGCGGCAAGGGACCGATCCTGCTCGAGCTCAAGACCTATCGCTATCGGGGCCATTCGATGAGCGACCCGGCCAAATACCGTAGCCGCGACGAGGTCCAGGCAGTCCGCGACAAGTCGGACCCGATCGAACACGTCAAGAAACTGCTCGAACAACAGGGCGTCAAGGAAGAGGCGATGAAGGACATCGACAAGGAGATCAGGAAGATCGTCAGCGACGCCGCCGACTTTGCCGAAAACTCGCCCGAGCCCGAGGCAGCCGAACTCTACACCGACGTCCTGGTGGAGAGCTACTGATGGCGATCGAACTCAAGATGCCCGCTCTGTCGCCGACGATGGAAGAAGGCACGCTCGCCAAATGGCTGGTCAAGGAAGGCGACGAAGTCAAATCGGGCGACATCCTGGCCGAGATCGAAACCGACAAGGCGACGATGGAATTCGAAGCGGTCGACGAAGGCACGATCGCGAAAATCCTGGTCGCCGAGGGGACCGACGCGGTCAAGGTCGGCACCGTCATCGCGATGATCGCCGGTGAAGACGAGGATGCCAGCACGGTCGAAGCGCCGGAAGCTGCGCCCGCCCCCGCTGCCATCAAAGACGTCCCGGGCGAGGGAAAGGATGTCGGTCGCGCCGAATCCGAGGCCGGGATTACCAGGCACGACGCTCCGCCGGCCAAGCCGCGCCCGTCGGACCCCACAATCCCTGATGGCACCAAAATGGTCACGACGACCGTCCGCGAAGCCTTGCGCGATGCGATGGCCGAAGAAATGCGCGGCGATGACCGCGTCTTCGTGATGGGTGAGGAAGTCGCCGAATACCAGGGAGCCTACAAGGTGACGCAGGGCCTGCTCGAGGAGTTCGGCCCGGCGCGCGTAATCGACACGCCGATCACCGAATACGGCTTTGCCGGTCTCGGTACCGGTGCGGCGATGGGTGGCCTGCGCCCGATCGTCGAGTTCATGACGTTCAATTTCGCGATGCAGGCGATCGACCACATCATCAACTCGGCGGCCAAGACAAACTACATGTCGGGCGGTCAGATGCGCTGCCCGATCGTCTTTCGCGGCCCCAATGGCGCCGCCAGCCGCGTCGGCGCACAGCACAGCCAGAATTACGGTCCGTGGTACGCCAGCGTTCCCGGCCTGATCGTCATCGCGCCCTACGACGCAGCCGACGCCAAGGGCCTGCTCAAGGCGGCGATCCGCAGCGAAGACCCCGTCGTCTTCCTCGAAAACGAGCTGATGTACGGCAAAAGCTTCGAAATCCCCGATCTCGACGACCATGTCCTGCCGATCGGCAAGGCGCGGATCGTCCGAGAAGGCGCCGATGTCACGCTGGTGAGCTATTCGATCGGTGTCGGGGTCGCGCTGGAAGCAGCCGAAACGCTGGCGGGCGAGGGGATCGACGCCGAGGTGATCGATCTGCGCACGCTGCGCCCGCTCGATACCGCAACCGTGCTCGAAAGCCTCAAGAAGACCAATCGCGTCGTCGTCGTCGAGGAAGGTTGGCCGACCTGTTCGATCGCCAGCGAGATTTCGGCGGTGTGCATGGAACAGGGCTTCGACTGGCTCGACGCGCCCGTCCTGCGCGTGACCAATGAGGACGTTCCGCTTCCCTATGCGGCCAACCTCGAGAAACTGGCGCTGGTCGATGCGGCGCGCGTCGTCGCTGCAGCCAAGAAGGTCAGCTACCGCTAACGATCAGCAGAATCCGATCTTCGAATCGGGGACCGCCGGCGCTGGGTTATAGACGTTGCCGTATTTGGCTGCCTTGCTGGTATCGCCGGTGAGGTCGCGATCGTCGCGAACGTACATCGCGGCGGTTTTCTTGATCACCTGCGGGCCGAACAGCGTGCCGAAGATGATCGGCTGATAGTCGTAGGCGACCTCGACGAACATGATGGCAAAGCCGGTATCGGCAGCGACCTGCTTGCCCGCGGGGCCCATGCCGGTCTTGCCGGTGCCGCTCGCGCCGTCGCCCTGGACGCCGTAGCTCGACGCATAGCTCTTGTCGCCCGAACAGCGCTGCCAGTGGATCCACTGACCGCCATCGGCGTTCTTTTCGAGGCTCGACAGGATGAGGCGGCCATGTGCCTTGAGGTTGAGGCCACCCGCTTGCAATTGGGCGGCGGTCAGCGACTGGTTGATGTCGGTTTCGCGCAGGCGCGGCAGGCCGGTGGCGACCTTTTGCTTGGCTCGCGAGGCGTTATCGGCGAGCGACAGCGCGATCTGGCTGATCCGCATATGGGTGAGCGCGAGGTTGCCGAGCTCGATCCCGCCGAGGCCGAGGCCCATCAGGATCGGGAGCATATAGGCGAATTCGACATAGGCGAGTGCCGACGTGTCGCGGCGCAGCGCGCGAAGCCGCCCGATGTATCGGGCGAAGGGGCCTGACCGACGGGTCATGGGCACACCGCCTTGGACGGCCGGACGGCCTGGCTGCCGAACGGCTGGTTGCGCAGGATCGTCGTCGCGGTGAGCTGGCGACTTTTCTGGAAATAATTGTTCTTGTTCTGCATGTTGAGCAGGCTCCAGAGCGGGAACATGCTGTCGAACTTCTCGGTCACGGTATAGACCACGACATCGTCGGCGCCGCCGAGGCCGGCGGCACCGCTGTCGGCGTCCCATTTGTCGTTGCCGTTGACGTCGGTGAAGCATTCGGTCGGATCGTATTTCGCGTTGCCGTTGGCATCGACGAAATCCTCGGGCGTGCCGACCACATCGAAGTTCTGGTAGTTCTTGCGGCTGAAGGTCACGACCGCCTTTTTGTTGACGTCGCGGATGCGCGATTTGACCATGTCATCGAGCGCGGATTGTTCCGTCGCCCCGGTTTGCAGGCCTGCGTTGCGGCCTGCATTCTGGACCGCGCCTTCAAGGATAGCATGGTTGTAGGCAGCATAACCGATGTCGAAAATGCCGAAGATGAACATCAGGAAGATCGGTCCGATCATCGCGAATTCGATCATCGACGAGCCATCCTGATTGGCGCCGAGGCGCTTGGCAAAAGCCCGCAGCACGCTCATTTGTTGAGCCTCAGGTCGGCGATCTGCGACGCAATTGCCTTGAACGCGTCCTTGAGCGCGGTGGTGCTCGATGATTCATAAGCCCGGTTGTCGCTAGAACATGTGCGAAGATTGTTTGTCATCCCGGTCCCGAAACTGACCGTCCAGACCATGTAACCCTCGGCCTTCGCGGCTTCGCACGCGGCTAGGAAGCGGTTCGAATGATAGTCGGTCAACGTGCTGTTGCCGGTGCCCGAGGGCGCGACGCGGTTGTCGTACAACTCCTGACCGTACGCCGAATAGGTGGTCGTTGTGGGGGCCATTTCGCCATCGGTCATGAAGATGATGTGGCGGCTGACGGCTTTGGTCACGCCGTCGTCGACGATCGATTTGAAGATACCGCGCGGGCTGCCGAGGCGCGCACCCCAGATCATGCCGATATCATGATAGGTCGAACCGGCGGGCTCGAGCGAGTTGAGATAGTTGGTCAGCCACGTCGGCACGGTCGTTGCATTGACCGTATCGACGGCAGTGAATTCGCGCATTGTTACGGGACAATTGGCATCGACGTTGTCGAGCGTGGTGGTCGAATCGACGCTCGTAAGGTTGTTATAACGATAATATTCAACATGATCCCACAACGGTTTCCAGCGTGTCGCATCGCTGGTCGGTGCGCTGTTGATGTCGAGATCGGTCGCTCCGGCAGGCACCGGCGACATGGCAAAGTTCCTGACCGTGGAGCGCTCTTCGATGCAACCCTCCCAGGTGCTTGTCGTCGATATGATCCCCGCCGCGCCCGGAGCGGTGAGCAAGTCGACCGGATCATACACCCCCGCAGTGGTCACGGTTCCCGCCGTACCGGTTGCGATCATGGTACTGCCGGTTCTAATCCCTGCAGTCGAAATAGGGTCCCCGGTATAGCGCCATTTGGTCCAGGCGAACCCACCAACGGCATATTTGACGTCGCGGTCTTGATAGGTACGACGGCAAGAGCGAGAACCTCCAGAGGTATCGCTCGCGCCAGAATATCCCCATTCGGGATTTGAATAAGTGCGCTGGCGCACGGTGCCTGGTTTCGATCCGCTGAGAATTTCCGGGTTCTCGCCGTACGAGGGATAGCGGTTGTCGGCATATTGGTCACATCTGCTGCTGCTGATGCCCGAGCCGCTGTTGTACACCTGCTTCTGCGCCGAACCCACGTTGGTGGTGCTGGTCACTGTGTAGACAGGCGTGTCGTACACCGCGAGCCGCGTCTGGTAGAGGCTGCTGTTTGCCAGGTAGCTTGTCGGGAACTGGCCGGCGGCGATCAGGCCGCTGACGTTCACTGAAGAACTGTACGGGACGAAGCCGTAACGAATGCGCGTTTCGGTATCGTTGGTCACCGCCGCAGCGATCGTCTTGTGGAAATCGGCGACGGCTTCGCGGATGCCGGCGATGCGCGAGCCTGAACCGCCATTGCAGCTGCTGCTGCCATCAGGGCACCAGGCCATCGACCCGGTCGTATCGAGAACGAACATGATGTCGGCATTTGCGATCTGAAGTTCGGCGCTGCACGTCACGGTCAGATCGAATTTCTGATAGCCGAATGTCTTCATGATCAACGTCGGCAGCCTGGTCGACGCTGTCCCGGTTACTTGCCCATCGGTATTCGCGGCGGTGCTGAAGCTGGTGTTGGTCACCTTGACGCCGTCGCCGTTGAAGTTGAAATTGAACATCGTATCGGCCTTGGCCTTGGCCGCGGTATTGTAGGACCCGACCTGGCCCATCGCCTTGCGCCCGGCGAGGACGCCGGCGTCGCAGGCCGATTGCAACCGCGTCTTGACCATATAGGCTCGGCTCATGTCGACGCCCGAACCGATCATCCCGATCATCGGGAAGAGCAGGAACGCAGTGATGATGAGCGTGTTGCCACCTTCATCGCGGGCAAGGCGACGCAAGGCGCGAACGGTCTTTTTCAGCATCTGGATCATTGGTCCCTGAACCCCTCAGCGCCGGGCGGCTGTGCCTCATCCCACTTTCGTGCCATGACCCATAGTGCGCGATGGTTCATCGCAGCCTAAACGGTGTGGTTAATGAAAGCTCAAGACGAAGCGCTGCCCTTGCAGACCCTCCCGGAAGTGCGGCCTGACGTCGTCGCGCTCGACAATCCGGTGCTGCTGGCGATGGTTTCGCCTGCGAAACGGCAACCGTTGTCGGCAATCTGGGCATTCGACCGGGCGATGGCCGCGACGGTCGCCCGCGCCAGGGGCGGCGATGCGATCATGGCCCAGCTCAGGCTGGCCTGGTGGCGCGACGAGATCGCCGTTCTGGCGACACCCAGGAAACGGCCCGATCCCGTGCTGGCTGCGCTCGCGCAGTTCGTGTCCGCCGCCCAGATCGATCGGCTCGCCGAACTGGTGGACATTTGGGAGCGGCTCTTGCTCGCCCAGCCGCTCGATCGTGCCGTGGCAATTGCCCATGCCCAAAGCCGTGGCGCCACGTTGTCGGCGCTCGCCGATTCCATCCTCGCTCCAGGCGATGCCAGGCGGGAGGCGATGACGGCATGCTGGGCCGCGGTCGACCTGGCGATGCATATTGACGACGAAGCCGTAAAATCGGCATTGTTCGACTATGCCGATCGGTCGATTGCCGATCGCCGCAGCGCCCCCCGTGCGTTGCGCGCACTCGCCGGATGGTCTCGCCGGGTAGCCATGCGGCGCGGCACTCCCGCCCATTTCCACGACCAGCTCTACCTGTTTCGCATGGGATTAATCGGTCGCTGAAGCACTTGGCATCAGCCAATGATTTGAATAGCATCGCTCCCCATCGATACGGGAGGCGACGATGAACCGGACGATAGCGGGTGCGATCGCGGCGATCCTGTTGCTCGCCGGCGGGCTGTTCGTTTGGCAGGCAACAAGCCAGGACGCCGAACCGCTCGCCGCTGCCCCGCCGATCGAGCGTAGCGTGCCCATGCTGCCCGATCCCCCTGCCGCAAATGCGCCAAGTCGCGGTCCGGCACCGCCTGCGCCTCCCGAAGCGAAGAAAGCGACGCGCGAAGAGGCCCGGTTCAATCGCTACGACCGTAACCGTGACGAGGCGATCAGCCGGATCGAGCTGATGTCGAGCCGGACCAGCGCGTTCAAGAAACTCGACAGGGACGGCAACAACCTGCTGACCTTCGAGGAATGGGCGGTGGCGACATCGGATCGTTTCGCGGGCGCCGACGTTGATCGCAACGGCCTGCTGACCCGCGCCGAGTTCGCGACCACCGCGCCCAGGCGAAGCGCCAAGCCGAAGTGCCGCTGTTAGGCAGCCACCAGGGTGGTTTCGGCAATCCAGTAGGCAAGATCAGCGCGGGCGCGCGATGTATAGGCCTCCTTGCGCTGCTTCTTCTTGACGTCATGGAGCGGCGGGAAGAGGCCGAAGTTGATGTTCATCGGCTGATAGCTACTGGCATCGGCACCACCCGTGATATGGCCGAGCAGCGCGCCTATCGCGGTCGTATCGGGCGGCGAGGGCAGGGTGCTGCCCGTCACTTCGGCCGCGGCAAAACGCCCCGCCATGAGGCCGACCGCCGCGCTTTCGACATAGCCTTCGCAGCCGGTGATCTGGCCGGCAAAACGGATATGCGGCGCCGACTTGAGGCGTAGCTCGCCGTCGAGCAGTTCGGGCGAACGGATGAACGTGTTGCGATGCAGCCCTCCCAGGCGTGCGAACTCGGCCTTTTCGAGCCCGGGGATCATGCGGAACACCTCGACCTGCGCGCCGTGCTTGAGCTTGGTCTGGAAGCCGACCATGTTCCACAGCGTGCCGAGCGCATTGTCCTGGCGCAGCTGGACGACTGCATAGGGCCATCGCCCCGTCGGATGTTCGGGCGTTGCGGCATGCGGATTGTCGAGCCCGACGGGCTTCATCGGGCCATAGCGCAGCGTGTCGATACCGCGTTCGGCCATCACTTCGACCGGCATGCAACCGTCGAAATAGGGCGTGTCGGCTTCCCACTGCTTGAATACCGTCTTTTCGCCGTCGAGCAGCGCCTGATGGAAGGCGAGATACTGCTCCTTGTCCATCGGGCAATTGATGTAATCCTTGCCGTCACCGTCGGGCGATCCCTTGTCCCAGCGGCTCGCCATCCAGCAGATATCCATGTCGACGCTGTCGCGGTGGACGATTGGTGCGATCGCGTCGAAAAAGGCCAGCGCGTCGGCGCCCGTTGCCGCCGCGATACTCTCGGCGAGCGCGGTGCCGGTCAGCGGCCCCGTCGCGACGATCGTCGTGCCCTCGGCGGGCAGCGCGTCGATCCGTTCGCGGACGATCTGGATCAACGGTTCGGCCTCAAGTGCTGCGGTCACCGCATCGGAAAACGCATCGCGATCAACTGCAAGCGCCGACCCGGCAGGAACCTTGGCCGATTCGGCCGCGGTCATGATCAGCGAATCGAGTTCGCGCATTTCCTGGTGGAGCAGCCCGACCGCATTGCTCGTCGCGTCATCCGAACGAAAGCTGTTCGAACAGACGAGCTCGGCGAAGCCCGTCGGTATGGTGCGCCGCGGTGCTGTCGCCGCCCCCGCGCATTTCCGATAGGCGAACCTTAACGCCTGCGCGGGCAAGCTGCCACGCGGCTTCGCTTCCCGCGAGGCCGCCACCGATGATATGGACCGTGTCTGTCATGCCGCGCGCATAGCAACGCGGACCGCAAACGAACAGGGAAGTTACGATGAACGCTCACCGGCCAAGGCTCGACGCGCTATTCCTCGCCGCACTATTTGCCGGCGCGAGCTATTACGCAGCGGTGCTGCTCGAACTAGACAGCCCCTCGGCGATCGTCTGGAAGGGCGCGGGGGTTGGACTGCTGGCCTTGTGGGCAGCGCGCCATGCGTCCTCGCTTGACGGCTGGCTGATCGCTGGCGTCATGGCGCTCGGCGCGACGGGCGACGTCCTGATCGATGCCGTCAACCTCAGGACCGGCGGGATCGCATTCATGGCCGCGCATATCGTCGCGGTCGTGCTTTACCTCCGCAACCGGCGCGCGACGCCGAGCGCGAGCCAGGCGCTGCTCGGCCTCGTCCTGCTCGTCGGCGTGCCGGCGATCGCCTATGCAGTATCGCCACCAGGGATGCAGGCGGTGGGCCATGCGATCTACGGCCTGACGATCGGGGCGATGGCAGGCGCGGCTTGGACGAGCCGCTTTTCGCGCTATCGCGTTGGCATCGGCGCGGTCCTGTTCGCGCTGTCCGACTTGCTCATCTTCGGTCGTCTCGGCCCGCTCGCGGCTTCGCCCCTGCCGCATCTGCTCGTCTGGCCGCTCTATTTCGGCGGACAGGCGTTGATCGCCTGGGGCGTCGTGACGCGGCTCGCCGAAAGCAAGGCAAGTCCGACCTAACTCTCGCCCGGCGACCCTATTCAGCACAACGGGCAGGATGAGCACGCCCGAGGGCGATCACTCGTCCTCGGGGATCTCCTCGGAGATCGTGTCGGGGCCGGTACCGTCGTCGAGCTTGACCTCGTCGGGCGCACCGCTTTCGGCAATCTCGGCCATTTCTTCAACGACCGCCTCTTCGGCTTCGTCTTCGGGATCCTGCTCCTCGTCGATCCGCGCGGCCGAGACGACGTGTTCGCCCTTGGCGACGTCGAACAGCTTCACACCGGCCGAGTTGCGCCCGATGACGCGCATGCTGTCGAGCGGCATGCGGATCATCTTGGCCTGGTCGGTGACGAGGATCAGCTGGTCGCCCTTGGTCGCGCGGAAGCTCGCGACGACGAGCCCGTTGCGTTCGATATTGTCGATATTGCCGATACCCTGGCCGCCGCGATTGCTGCGGCGGTAATCATAGGCGCTCGACAATTTGCCGTATCCGTTGGCGCAAATCGTCAGGAGGAATTCCTCGGCCTCGGCGAATTCGGCCATGCGTTCGACCGAAAGCGTCGGTTCGCTGTCGTTGTCCTTCCACGGCGCGGCGCGCAGATAGCTGTCGCGTTCGTCGGTCGTCGCATCGAAGCCCTGGAGGATCGACAGCGAGATGATCTCGTCGTCGCCCTTCAACCGCATGCCACGCACGCCGGTCGAGGTGCGGCTCTGGAATTCGCGCACGTCGGTCGCGGAGAAGCGGATCGCCTTGCCCTGGCGCGTCGCGAGCAGGACGTCGTCGGTCTCGGTCAGCAAGCGCGACGCCGATCAGGCGATCGTCGCTGTCGTCGTCGAAACGCATCGCGATCTTGCCGTTCGAGGGTACGTTGGTGAAGGCATCCATCGAATTGCGCCGCACCGTACCCTTGGCGGTGGCGAACATGACGTGGAGGTTCTTCCACTCGGCCTCGTCCTCGGGCAGCGGCCGGACGGTCGAGATCGTCTCGCCTTCGGCCAG
This sequence comes from uncultured Alphaproteobacteria bacterium, assembly GCA_963800335.1. GTDB lineage: Bacteria > Pseudomonadota > Alphaproteobacteria > Sphingomonadales > Sphingomonadaceae > Flavisphingopyxis. The sequence continues at coordinate 385,726 of CAWDAN010000007.1, forward strand.
CGGGAGGAGGTTGACCATCGGCCGACCGCGCGTCTGCGGCCCGCCGGGCGGCAGCTTCCACACCTTCATGCGATAGACCTTGCCGTGCGTCGAAAAGAACAGGACCGGCGTGTGCGTCGAGGTGACGAACAGCTCGGTGACGGCATCCTCGTCCTTGGTCGCCATGCCGGCGCGGCCCTTGCCGCCGCGGCGTTGCGCGCGGAATGTCGCGAGCGGGGTGCGCTTGATATAGCCGTCGTGGGTGACGGTGACGACCATCTCCTCGCGCTCCATCAGGTCTTCGTCTTCGAGGCCATCCCAGGCGGGGGCGATTTCGGAGCGGCGCGGCGTGGCAAACTCGGCGCGGACGGTGACGAGTTCCTCGCGCACGACTTCGTAAAGCTTCGCGCGGTCGCCCAGGATTGCGAGCAGTTCGGCGATCAGGACGGCAAGTTCCTTGAGCTCGCCGCCGATTTCGTCGCGGCCTATCGCGGTCAGGCGATGCAGGCGCAGATCGAGGATCGCCTTCACCTGGCGCTCGCTGAGCTGGTAGGTGTCGCCCTCGACCTCGGTTTCGACCGCTTCGACCAGCTTGATGTAGCTCGCGATCTCGGCAACGGGCCATTGGCGGGCGAGCAAGGCGGCGCGCGCTTCGGCGGGGCTGGAGCTACCGCGGATGATCCGGACGACCTCGTCCAGATTGGTTACCGCAAGGACGAGGCCGAGCAGGATATGGGCTCGTTCGCGTGCCTTGTTGAGTTCGAATTTCGACCGTCGGGTAACGACTTCCTCGCGAAACTTCACAAACGCCATGATGATGTCGCGCAAGCTCAGGACTTCGGGGCGACCGCCGCGGATCGCGAGGATATTGGCGGGGAAGCTCGACTGCGCGGGGGTGTGGCGCCATAGCTGGTTGAGGACGACCTCGGGGGTCGCATCGCGTTTGAGTTCGATGACGACGCGCACGCCTTCGCGGTTCGATTCGTCGCGAATGTCGCTGACGCCCTCGATGCGCTTGTCCTTGGCGGCCTCGGCGATCTTCTCGACGAGGCCCGACTTGCCGACCTGGTAGGGAATTTCGGTGAGGACGATCGAACGGCGGTCGCCGCGACGTTCCTCGATGATGTGGCGGCTGCGCATCATGATCGATCCGCGCCCGGTGAGGTAGGCGCTGCGCGCCCCCGCCTGGCCGAGGATCAGCGCGCCGGTCGGGAAATCGGGACCGGGAACGATCGCGATGTAATCCTCGTCGGACATGACTTCGCCGCCGACGATCTCGCGATCGATATGGGCCAGGCAGGCATCGACGACTTCGCCGAGATTGTGCGGCGGAATGTTGGTCGCCATGCCGACCGCGATACCGCCGGCGCCGTTGACGAGGATGTTGGGGAAGCGGGCCGGCAGGACCTGCGGCTCGGTCCGGCTGGCGTCGTAGTTCGGCGTGAAATCGACGGTATCCTTGTCGAGATCCTCGAGCAGCGTCATCGCGACCTTGGCGAGACGCGCTTCGGTGTACCGCATCGAGGCGGGGCGATCGGGATCCATCGAGCCGAAATTGCCCTGGCCGTCGATCAGCGTGACGCGCATCGACCAGTCTTGGGTGAGGCGTGCGAGCGCATCGTAAATCGCGCTGTCGCCGTGCGGATGGTAGTTGCCCATGACGTCGCCGACGATCTTGGCGCACTTGCGATAGGGCCGGCCGGGGACGAATCCGCCCTCGAGGCTGGCATAGAGAATGCGGCGATGGACGGGCTTCAATCCGTCGCGCACATCGGGCAGCGCGCGGCTGACGATCACACTCATCGCGTAATCGAGATAGCTCGTCTTCATCTCGTCGACGATGTTGATCGGCTGGATGTCCGACGGCTCGCCGACCATCTGGTTTTCTTCGCTCAAAACGCGCCCTTTTCGGTGTTTTCTACTGGTGCCGAACGCTAGCCCAAAGCGCCTGCGATAGCCAGAGTTTCGGGTCGTTTTTTCGCGTTTTTTCACCCCGCGCACGCAACTTCCGACGCCGCCTGTGGCAAAAGCGGTTGCTGTGCCTGCGCGCACGGCGATAGGGAGGCGTCATGACGCTGCATGCGCTGTTGAGCGCCACCGAAACCACCGATGACGGCGAGACGTTGCGCGCCGCGCAAATGATCGCCGGTCAGTACCTGATCGAGCGGCAGGCGGCGCTGTGCCGCGATGCCGGCGTGACGCTGATCTTCGTCTGCGTTGATCGTATGACCGATGATCTGGTCAGGGCCTTCGACCGCCTGCGCGCGATCGGCCTGCCGGTCGAACCCGTTCGACGCGCCAGCGAGATTCTCGACCGCACGCGTCCGCGCGATCCGCTGATGCTCGTGCTCGATGGCCTCTATGCCAATGGCGACCAGGTCTCGGCCTTTGCCGCCGGCCCCGCCAATGCCGTGTTCGTGACCGCCGACACGCCCGTGACGCGCGGGCTCGAGCGGATCGATGCAGATCTGCGATGGGCGGGATTGGCGCTGACGCGCTGCGAATTGCTCTCCGACCTCGCCGACCTGCCCGACGACTGGGACCTGCCCTCGACGCTGCTGCGCCGTTCGGTGCAGCGCGGGGCGACGCGATTGTCGTGCGCGCCCGCCCTGTTCGAGCGCGGCGATCTCGTCGTCGTTGACAGCGCGGGCGCGGCCAATGCCCTGAGCGCGCGCGTTTATGACAGCGCTGCAGTCGGTGAAAGCGGCGTGGTCATGGCCAATATTCTTGCCCCGATTGCCCGCATTGTCGGACCGGCACTGCTCGCCCGCAGCGCGCGGTCGAGCATTCTCGACGGGGTCGCCATCGCGCTGCTGATCGTCGCGATCATCGGCTGGGCGACGGGCTGGGTCGCGCTCGGCGCGCTCAGTGGCTTGGTCGGATTGGTGTTCGTCGCATTGGGGCGGTATGTCGCGCTGTTCACGCTCGAACCCGCGCGCCGTGCGTGGTGGGACTGGTTGCTGACGGGCCTGCCGATCGCAGCGACGCTCGCACTTGGCGCGTATCTGGCGTTTTCGGTCCGTAGCGATTGGTCGGGTGCGATTGCCGCATTGATCCTGGCAACCACGCTGATCCACGCCGACGCAGCCGCCAGAACGCCGCAATCGCCTTGGTTTTATCGGATTGCGCCCGACGCCGGACTGGCGTTCGTCGTGTGCGGCGCCAGTGCGCTGCTGGGCCAGTTGGTGCTCGGGACTGGCATCGCAGCCCTGATTGCGAGTGTCGCGCTGGCGATCGGAGCGATTTCGCGTCGTCGCGAAGATGGCGCAAGGTTTATCCCAAATTAACGCTAACAAGGCTATCCCGCGCGTGACATGAACGCGCATCAGGGATCACGAGCGAGCGATGGCGGGTCTGCCACGCCGGCAACGCAGGCTTTGCCTGCGGCGCTCGCGCGTCGCGGGCGCACGCTGATCGATGCGATCGAAGCATTGCTCGCACGCCCGCGCGGCATCACGCTCACCGAACGCCAGGGCGCCGAGGCACGCGAAATCGTGCGCAAGCTGGTCGACGGGATCGAGATCGACCTATGCCATTTCCTGCCGTGCCAACCGAACGGAGCACCAACCGCGTGGGACACGATTGCCGCACGCGGCCTGCCGGTCGAGGGTCTTGCGCGCCCCGTGCTGGCGCGCGCGCTCGAACGCGGTCTCGAGGATGGCCGCGAGGATCCCGAGATTTCGACGGGGCTGCCCGAATGGGCCAACGACGACGCCGAGCTTGCCGACCTGTGGATGCGGTATGGCATCGCCGATCGCCGCCGGCGCGACAGCTGGCATGCGCCGGTGATCATCGCCGCCGACCTGCCGGTAGAGACACAGGCTGCGTTGACCGAATGCGTCGCAAGCGCGCTGCTCTCCCAGCAACCCGATCCGGCAGCGCAGGGCGAAAGCTATGCCCGCGCGTGCGCCGAATCGATCTCGCTGTATCGCGAGGAAACGGGGATCGGCCTTGCCGCCGCGCGCCTGATCGACGCCGCGCTTGCCATTCACCCACCCTCCGCGCTGATCGACGACCTGATTGCTTGCGCCGCCTGGCCTGCGATCATCGGGCTGGTCAGCCGTTTCAGCGGCACCGACCAGAGCGATACGACAATCTTCCTGTGTATCGCGACCGCCGACGAAATCGCGACGTGGCTCTCGCACAGCGAACTCGACGCGCGCGCCGTCGAGGCGCTCCGCCGCGCGATCGAAAGCGTCAGTCCGCCGCGCGGTGACGGACGCGACGAAGTTAGCATCAGCGCGCTGGGCGATGAGCATGTCGATGCACCGCTGGCCGACCGGATCGTCCGCCTCGCCGAACGCTATCGGGATCCGTCGCGATGACCGATGAAACGATCAGGGCGCGGGTCGATCGCGAGGGACGGCTGGTCAGCGCCGATGCCGCGCTGGCGCATCTGCAGCAGCGCGCCGGCGGCAAGCTGCCGGGGCCGATCGTCATGCCGCAACTCGCCGCCAATCGTCGCCACGGCCTTGCGCCTCAATGCGCCGATGCTGCGTCCGGTCTATGCCGGGGAAGCCGACTTCGACCTGCGTTTCTGGGTCCGCATCGTGCCCGATGCCGACGGTGCCGCGCTGACGCTTTCGGGCTGGAGCGAAGAGGCCAAGCTCCGTCCGCAACTCAGCCAGGATCCGGCGTTTCCGCTCGACGGACCCGGTTGGACCTTCGAATGCGACGGACGTCTCGCGGTCGTGGGCCTGTGGGCCGAGGGATCGGCCGCACGCATCCGCACGCGCGACTGGATCGGCAAGACGCTCGACGAACTGTTCGAACCGGTCGGCACCGATACGATCGCCGCTACGCTCTCGCGCGGTGAAACCGTCGATGCGCTCGCGGTCGATGCGCTGATCGACGGCGTCGTCGCGCGCGCCGAACTCAATGCGCGCCCCTCGATCGCAGCCGACGGTTCGCTGTCGGGTGCCGCGGGCAGCCTGACGCTCAAACGGGGCAAGCGCGCCGGGGCAGGGGGCGAAAAGCCCTATCTACCGGGGAACTGGGGCGCGCTCGACCGGCGAATGGACGAAGCACTGCGCCTGCCGATCGGCCGGATCATCGCGAACGCCGAAACGATCGCGCGCCGCGTCGAGGGGCCGATCGCCGACGACTATGCAAGCTATGCCGGCGACATCGCCTCGGCGGGCAAGCACCTGCTCGGCCTGATCGACGACCTCGCCGACCTCCAGGCGATCGAACGCGAAGGCTTCGAGGTTGCGCACGAACGCGTAGACCTGTCCAAAGTCGCCGCGCAGGCCGCCGGACTGCTGTCGATGCGGGCGGCGGAAAAGCGCATGACGATCGTGGTAGAATCCCGCGATCAGGCCGCCTTGGCTGTCGGCGAGTTCCGTCGCGTCCTGCAGATCCTGATCAATTTCATCGGCAACGCGGTGCGCTACGCGCCCGACGATACGACCATCACGGTCGAAACCGCAGTCGATCGCGAGAACGGCAAGGCCCGGGTCACGGTGATTGATCAGGGACCCGGCATTGCCCCGGAGGACCAAGCACGGATTTTCGACAAGTTCGAACGTCTCGGCCGGCGCGATCACGGCGGCAGCGGTCTCGGCCTCTACATCTCGAACCGGCTGGCACGCGCAATGGACGGCAATGTCACGATCGACAGCGCGCCAGGCGAAGGCGCGCGGTTCAGCCTCGCACTCCCGCGCTGGCCCGAATAACCGCTCCCTAGCGCTTGTCGACGGGCACGTAGTCGCGCTGCGTCGGGCCGGTATAAAGCTGGCGCGGGCGACCGATCTTCTGCGCGGGATCCGAAATCATCTCGTTCCACTGTGCGACCCAGCCGACGGTGCGCGCGAGCGCGAACAGCGCGGTGAACATCGTCGTCGGGAAACCGATCGCCGAAAGGATGATGCCCGAATAGAAATCGACGTTCGGGTATAGCTTCTTCTCGATGAAATACGGATCGTTGAGCGCGATTTCCTCAAGCTTGCGGGCGACGTCGAACACCGGATCGCTGACGCCGAGCTTGTCGAGCACCTCGGTCGCGGTCTCGGCCATGACCTTGGCGCGCGGATCGTAGTTCTTGTACACGCGATGGCCGAAACCCATCAGGCGGAACGGATCGTTCTTGTCCTTGGCGCGGGCGATGTATTCGGGAATGCGGTCGACCGTGCCGATTTCGCGCAGCATGTTGAGCGCCGCTTCATTCGCGCCGCCATGCGCCGGGCCCCAAAGGCACGCGATGCCTGCGGCGATGCACGCGAACGGATTGGCTCCCGACGAACCGGCGAGCCGGACGGTCGAGGTCGACGCATTCTGTTCATGGTCGGCGTGAAGGATGAAGATGCGGTCCATCGCGCGTTCGATCACCGGATCTACGACATAGTCTTCGGCCGGGACACCGAAGGTCATGCGCAGGAAATTGCCCGCATAGCTGAGGTCGTTGTCGGGGTAGAGGAACGGCTGACCGATCGAATATTTATACGCCATCGCCGCCAGCGTCGGCATCTTGGCGATCAACCGGTGCGAAGCAATGCGCCGCTGTTCGGGATCGTTGATGTCGGTGCTGTCGTGATAGAAAGCGCTCAGCGCGCCGACGACGCCGCACATGATCGCCATCGGGTGGGCATCGCGGCGAAAGCCGTTGTAGAGCGTTTTGAGCTGCTCGTGGACCATCGTGTGGCGATTGATCGTGTATTCGAACTCGTCGAGTTCGGCCTTGCTGGGCAACTCCCCGTCGAGCAGCAGATAGGCGACTTCCATGAAACTGGACTGTTCGGCGAGCTGATCGATCGGATAGCCGCGATGGAGCAACATGCCCTTGTCGCCGTCGATGAATGTCAGGCCTGAATCGCAGCTGGCGGTCGAGGTAAAACCGGGATCGTAGGTGAACCGGTCGGTCTCACCGTAGAACTTGCGGATATCGACGACATCGGGCCCCATCGTGCCGCTGAGAATCGGCAGATCGAGATCGGTTTCGGCGATGCTCAGCTTTGCGGTGCGGTCGGTCATAGTCATTCCTTGATCAAGCGGTCGTGTTGTTGGGCAGATGGGAAGCGTCGTCCAATCTTGCCAGTGTTTCGTCGCGTCCGAGCAATGCCAGCACGTCGAATATGCCTGGCGAAATCGTCGTTCCCGTCATCGCGGCGCGGAGCGGCTGGGCCACCTTGCCGAGCTTGAGGTCGCGTTGCTCGGACACCAGGCGGACGGCTTCCTCTATGGCCTCGACGGTCCAGTCGGCAAGTGCACAAAGTGCAAGCGCGATGTCGCCAAGCAAGCCCGCGGGCGCATCGACAATCAGCTGGGCCGCCTTTTCATCCATCGCCAACGGCCGCGACTTGAACAGGAACAGCGCGCCGTCAGCGATCTCGTGAAGCGTGCGGGCGCGCGGCTTGAGCTCTGGCATCGCCCGATTGAGCAAGGCCATGTCGTCCGCACCGAGGTCGCGCCCCAGCTTTGCAGCGATATCGGGTGCAACGATGTCGGCAAGCCGTGCATCGGCTGCTTCGCGCAGATAATGGCCGTTCAGATTTTCAAGTTTCTTGATGTCGAACCGCGAGGGCGAGCGGCCCACATGCGCCAGATCGAACCACGCAACGGCGTCCTCGCGCGAAATGATCTCGTCGTCGCCATGCCCCCAGCCGAGCCGGAGCAGATAATTGATCATCGCCTCGGGCAGGATGCCGAGTTCGTCGCGATAGGTTTCGATGCCGAGTGCGCCGTGACGCTTCGACAGCTTGGCGCCGTCATGGCCGTGGATCAGCGGGACGTGCGCATAAATCATGCGCTCCCAGCCCATCGCGTCGATCAGGACACGCTGGCGAAAGGCGTTGTTGAGATGATCGTCGCCGCGGATGCAGTGCGTGACGCCCATGTCGTGATCGTCGACCGCGACTGCGAGCATATAGGTCGGCGTGCCGTCCGAACGCAGCAGGACAAAATCGTCGATCTCGGCATTCTGCACGGTGACCTTGCCCTGAACCGCGTCCTCGATCGTCGTTTCGCCGTCGCGTGGCGCCTTGAGCCGCACGACGCCCGCTTCTCCGGCGGGAGCATCATCGGGGCCGCGATCGCGCCACTCGCTGACGAGGCGGAACGGTTTGCGCTCGGCCTGTGCGGCTTCGCGGCGGGCCTTGAGCTCATCGGTCGAGAGGAAACAGCGATAGGCCGCGCCCTTGGCGATCAGCTCCTCGGCGACCTCGGCATGGCGCGCGGCGCGGGCGAACTGGTAAACCTCGTCGCCGTCCCAGTTGAGCCCTAGCCAGCGCATCCCGTCGAGGATCGCCTCGATCGCGGGCTGGGTCGAGCGGGCGCGGTCGGTGTCCTCGATGCGCAGCTTGAACTCGCCGCCGTGATGGCGTGCGAACAGCCAGTTGAACAACGCGGTGCGCGCGCCGCCCAGGTGAAGAAACCCGGTCGGCGAGGGCGCGAAGCGGGTTACCACGGGGCGTGTCAATTCGGTTGCGCTCACCCGCGCTATCTCCCACATTACGATTTCGAAACTTCGGATTTTCTGGACCGGTCGGGTCCAATGATCGAGGTCCTAGCATGGCTTCCAGCGCGCTTCAAACAGCCATTTCGCAAGTGCGAGATGGTGGCGCTGACCACGTGTTCGCAGCAATCGAGAACTGGCTCGAGGCCGAGCGTGACCAGTTGCCGCTATGGATCCCCGTGGCACTGGCCGGGGGAATTGCCGCATGGTTCGCGCTGCCCGATGCCCGGTGGTGGCTGGCTTTCATGGTCGGATGTGCTGGCATTGCCATGGCAGGCGTGACAATCGGCCAAGGTGCGCGGCTCGCGCGAATTGTCACGGTCGGGGCCGTCGTGTTGGCGATCGGTTGCGCGCTGATCTGGACGCGCAGCCTGATTGTCGCCGCGCCGGTGCTCGACCGGCCGGTGGTGACGCGTATGACCGCAACGGTTGAAAGCGTCGAGCCGCTGGCCGCGCGCGGGATTGTGCGGATCGTGGCGCGACCGAACGAACGGCCCGACCTGCCGGGGCGGGTGAGGATCAATATCCCCGCTGACAAGGTCCCCGAAGGATTGGGCGCGCGCGCGCGGGTCGAACTGCGCGCGCGGCTGATGCCGCCTGCGCAACCCGCCCTGCCGGGCGGATACGACTTTGCGCGGCGCGCCTGGTTCGATCGGCTGGGAGCGACCGGAAGCGTTATCGGACCGGTTCGCGTTGTCGTCGCCGCGCCGCCCGGTCCAGACCTGCGCCATCGCCTGTCTCGTCACGTACAGGCACAGGTCGATGGTCCCGCAGGCGCGATCGCGGCGACGCTTGCGACCGGCGACCGAGGCGCACTGCCCGAAGCCGATGCCGAGGCGATGCGACGCAGCGGGCTGGCGCATCTGCTATCGATCAGCGGGCTGCATGTGACTGCAGTGGTCGGCGCGGCATTTCTGCTCGTGCTGCGGCTGCTCGCGCTCAGCCCGCGGCTCGCCCTCCACGCGCCGCTGATGCTGATCGCGGCGGCTTCGGGCGCGGTTGCGGGGATCGCCTATACGTTGCTGACCGGCGCGCAGGTGCCGACGGTCCGGTCGTGCGTCGCCGCGATGCTCGTCCTCATTGCGCTCGCAATCGGGCGAGAGGCGATCACCTTGCGGTTGATCGCGGCCGGCGCAATCTTCGTCATGATCTTCTGGCCCGAATCGATCATGGGGCCGAGTTTCCAGCTCAGCTTTGCCGCGGTGACCGCGATCGTCGCGCTGCATCGCCAGCCGCAGGTGCGGGCCTGGTTCATGCGGCGCGAGGAAGGCCAGGGCAGGCGCTGGCTGCGGGGGCTCGCATCGCTATTTCTCACCGGAATTGTCGTCGAGCTGGCGCTGATGCCCATTGCCCTGTTCCACTTCCACAAGGCGGGCCTTTACGGCGCGCTGGCCAACGTCGTCGCAATCCCGCTGACGACCTTCGTCATCATGCCACTGGAAGCCCTCGCGCTGCTGCTCGACGCGGTCGGCATCGGTGCACCCGTCTGGTGGCTAACCGGCCAGGCGCTCGACGCGCTGCTCTCGCTCGCACACTATACCGCCTCGCGTCCCGGCGCGGTCACCTTGCTCCCGGCGATGGCATCATGGCCCTTTGCCGCAAGCGCGCTCGCCGGGTTGTGGTTTGCGATCTTTCGCACGAGGGTCCGATGGATCGCCTTGCCCGTCCTGGCGATCGGAGTCGGCACGATGGCGAGTGCACGCGCGCCCGACCTCGTCGTCACCGGCGATGGCCGCCACGTCGCGGCGCGCGACGCCCGCGGGCGGGTGTCGCTGCTGCGCGATCGCGCTGGCGATTACGTCCGCGACATGATCGCCGAGAGCGTCGCCAGCGATCTCGACCTGCTGCCGCTGCGCGACCGCGCCGATGCGCGCTGTAGCCGCGAATTCTGCCTCTGGCTGGTCGGCGATGAGGCGCAGCAGTACAGCGTCATGGCGACGACGAGCGGCTATTATGTCGATGCGCTCGACCTGATCCGCGCGTGCGAACGCGTCGACATCGTCATCGCCGATCGCGGCCTCCCAAAAAGCTGCACGCCGCGATGGCTTAAGGCCGATCGATGGGCGCTCGCACGCAGCGGCGGGCTGGCGATCTATCTTGATCCGCCGCGCGTTCGCACGACCTTCGATGCCCGCGATCGCCACCCGTGGAGACGCGCGGCGCAGAAACGACGCCCCTATCAGGGGCCGAGGCGCAACCGCTTCAGTGGTAGCGGCGCAGCAACCCCGCCAAGCGGCCCTGAACGCGCACCTGCTCGGCGGCGTAAAGCTGAGGCTGGTGCGACGAGTTCGCCGGTTCGAGCCGAACCATCCGCCCTTCGCGACGGAAATATTTGAGCGTTGCGTCCTGTTCGTCGACCAGTGCGACGACAATGTCGCCTTCGCGTGCCGTATCGGCGCGCTGGATCAGCGCATAGTCGCCGTCGAAAATGCCAGCCTCGATCATCGAATCGCCCGACACTTCGAGCGCGTAATGATCACCCGAGCCGAGCAATGCGGCGGGCACTGAAAGCGAGCGGTCGTCCTCGAACGCCTCGATCGGCATGCCGGCGGCGATGCGACCGTGAAGCGGCACTTCGATGATGTCGTTGGCGGCAATAGGTCGCGGCTTCGCCTTAGCACGCAGCGGCACGACATTGTCGGCATCGCGTCCCGAGACCGGCGTGCGCTCGGGCATCTTCAAGATTTCGAGCGCGCGCGCACGGTTGGCGAGCCTCCGAATGAAACCGCGTTCTTCGAGCGCGCTGATCAGGCGATGAATGCCCGATTTGGACTTGAGATCGAGCGCTTCCTTCATTTCCTCGAACGACGGTGAAATGCCGGTGGCTTCAAGCCGATCGTGGATGAAGCAAAGCAATTCGTGCTGCTTGCTGGTCAACATGGCGCATATCCTCGTCTAGCGAACTCGGTGGAACGGACAGGGAACGTTTATGCAACATAATGGGGCCGTGTCAAGTCGGTCCACAAGGCCGATTTACGTCCTTCGGCCGATTGTAACCGCCTCGCTCAGCGCGATCAGCGTCACGCAGCGCTCCAGTCGCCCGATTTGCCGCCGCTCTTGTCGAGCACGCGAATCTGGCTGATCACCATCGTCCGGTCGATCGCCTTGACCATGTCGTAAACCGTCAGCAGCGCGACCGAGACCGCGGTGAGCGCCTCCATCTCGACACCCGTCTGGCCGGTGCATGTGACCGTTGCAGTCGCGGTAATGTCACCATTGCCCAGCTCGAAATCGACGCTCGCCGACGACAGTGAGAGCGCGTGACACAGCGGGATCAACGCAGGCGTGTGCTTGGCTGCCATGATCCCGGCAACGCGTGCGACGGCAAGGACATCGCCCTTTTTCGCGCTGCCCGATCGCACCGCCTCGAGAGCTTCGGGACTGAGCGAGATCGTCCCGCGCGCGGTCGCACTGCGCTTCGTCGCGTCCTTGCCGGAAACGTCGACCATGCGTGCCGCCCCACTCTCGTCGAGATGCGTCAGGCGGCTCATGCCGAGCGACCGATCAACGCGCCGAGCGCGCCCTCGATATCGTCCTGTCGCATCAGGCTTTCTCCTATCAGGAAGGCGCGGATGCCGTGTGCAGTCAGCCGCTCGATATCACTTCGCGTCGCAATCCCGCTTTCGGACACCAGCAGGCGATCAGCCGGGGCGAGGTGCGATAGCCGCTCGCTGACCGCCAGATCGGTGTGGAAGCTCGCAAGGTTGCGGTTGTTGATGCCAATCAGCGCATCCGGGATCCGGGTGGCCCGATCGAGTTCGGCCTCGTCATGAACCTCTATCAGGACATCCATGCCGTAACCGCGCGCCGCTGCCGCCATTTCGTTCGCAGCCTGGTCGTCAAGCACCGCGAGGATCAAGAGCACCGCGTCAGCGCCGAGCGCCCGCGATTCGGCAATCTGCCAAGCATCGACCATGAAATCCTTGCGCAAGGCGGGCAGGGCGCTCGCCGCGCGCGCGACCTCCAAAAACGCATCGTCGCCCTGGAAATAGTCGCGGTCGGTCAGCACCGACAGGCAGGCGGCGCCGGCGTTCTCATATGCACGCGCTATCGCGGCGGGATCGAAATCCTCGCGGATCAGGCCCTTCGACGGCGATGCGCGCTTGATTTCGGCAATCACCGCGATCCCGTCGCGCGCCTTGTCGCTGACGCGCGCTGCGAAACCGCGCGGTGCATCGTCGCGCTCGGCGATGCGGGTTTCGAGGTCGGCGATCGAATGCACGCGCTTGCGCTGTGCAACGTCGCTGCGCTTGGTCGAGCAAATCTCTGCAAGCTTGCTCATGCGTAAGCAATCCAGCGATCGAGCAACGCGGCAGCCTCACCGCTGTCGAGCGTCCCGGCGGCCAACTCAACGCCCGCGGGAAGGGCCTCGACGCGGTCGGCAATGCGAAAGGCGGCGGCGGCATTGAACAACACCGCGTCGCGATAGGCCCCGGTCTCGCCCGTGAGCACGCGGCGCAGCGCAGCGGCATTGTGGTCGACATCGCCGCCACGGATCGCGGTCGTCGGATAGTGCGGCAATCCGGCGTCGTCTGCCGAGAGGCGCATCATGTGAACGCCCGCGCGCGTGACTTCGGCCACTTCGTTGCCTTCGGCGAGCGACAGTTCGTCGAGCCCCTCGTCGCCCGAGACGATGTAGCTCATGTCGGTGCCGAGCGCGGCCATCGCCTTGGCATAGAGGTGGACATAGCCGGGACGAGCGATCCCGATCAGCTGCCGCCCGACACGCGCCGGGTTGGCCAGCGGTCCCATCAGGTTGAAAATGGTGCGGCGACCGATCTTCTGGCGGATCGGCTGGATCCGGCGCATCGCGGGATGGTGGTTGGCGGCGAACAGGAAACAGATGCCGATGTCGCGCAGCGACGCTTCGGCCGTCTCGCCCGCGCGCGTCATGTCGAGACCGAGCGTTTCGAGCACGTCGGCGGCGCCCGCCTTCGACGATGCCGCGCGGTTTCCATGCTTGGCCACCGGCACGCCGCCAGCTGCTACGACGAGCGAAACCGCGGTCGATATATTGAGCGTGTGATGGCCATCGCCGCCGGTCCCACAAACATCGATCGCGTCGGCAGGCGCGTCGATCGGGATCAGCCGTTCACGCAATGCCGCGGCAGCTGCGGCGACCTCGGTCGCGGTTTCGCCGCGCTCGGTCAGGCCGATCAAAAATCCTTCGATCGCCTCCTCCGACACCTCGGCGTCGAGTATCCGGGCAAAGGCGAGGTGCGCCTCGTCTTCGCTCAGGGCGGTCGCGGTATCGGGCAGGGTGGTCATAGGTGAAAGCGGTCCTGGAGGCAGAGCGAGAGAAAGTTTCCTAACAGCTGATGGCCGTGTTCGGTAGCGATGCTTTCGGGGTGAAACTGGACCCCGTGGATCGGCAGGTCGCGGTGTCGCAACCCCATGATGGCCCGGGCATCGTCGTGGCGCGTTGGCGATCAGGCGATCGCTAGCTCCCTCGACGATCAGCGAGTGATAGCGCGTTGCCGTGAATGGCGAGGGGAGGCCGGTAAACACGCCGCTGCGGTCGTGACGAACCGCAGATGTCTTGCCGTGCATCAACCCGCCCTGCGCGACCGTCATGCCGAAATGCTGCCCGATCGCCTGGTGACCGAGGCACACGCCGAGCAGGGGCTTGCCTGCAGCGGCGCACGCAGCGACTAGCGAGAGGCTGATCCCGGCATCGTAGGGCGTGCCTGGCCCGGGCGAGATCAGGATCCCGTCGCAGCCGCTTGCCATCGCTTCGTCCACGCCGATCGCATCGTTGCGCCGGACATCGACCTCGGCGCCCAGCTCGACCAGATAATGGACCAGGTTATAGGTGAAGCTGTCGAAGTTATCGATGACGAGGATCATCATGCGATATCCTCGCCGGACCTAGCAGGGCCCGTCAACGCCCTATTGGCTACCTGTCAGTTCGCGCTTGAGCGTGGCGATAGCGTCGGCGTTGAGCTTGACCCCCATCGCCTTTTTCGCCGCGCTGAGCAGGCTGCCGACATATTCGTTGCCCATCGCGCTCGCCAGCTGCTTCGAAACGGCGTCGATCAATCCCGGCTCCTTGGTCGCGTCGCCCTCGTCGATCGAGTTCGAGATAGACGACCATCCAGCCAGCATTATCGCCAATCTCAAGCGTCTTGACCGACTTGGGTGCCATCGAAAACAGCAGCGATAGCTCGGGCGGAATGCGCTTTTCGGCACGGGCCATGTCGGCGCGCTTGCCGCCGATTTTCTGCGTCGTAAACGTCGGCACCTTTTCGGCCGCCACGGCCGCTTCGAGCTTTTCGCCCTTTTCGACCCGCGCGGCGATCTTGCGCGCAATCACTTTCGCGTTCTTGGCACCTTCGGCGAGGCGATAGTCGCGCGCGACTTGATCGCTGATATTCTTGAGTGGCGGTGGCGCGGCCGGAACGATGCGGGCGACATCGACCAACGCATAGCGCTTGTTTTCCTCGATCGGGACAATTTCGCCGAAATTTTCCTCGCTCGCGGCAAAGGCTGCGCTAACGACGGGCGCATACTCATCGGAAAGGACCCGAGAATCGTTACCGGGCAGCGTCCCACCCGCAGTTATCGCTTCGGTCGTATTGACCTTGAGGCCGCGTGCATCGGCGAGCTCGGCAATGTCGGCACCGCCGCCAAGCTGGTCCTGCAGGCTGTTATAAAGATCGATAAGTGCTTCCTGCCGTTTGCGCTCGACGAGCTGGGCACGAATGTCCTCGCGAACGCTGGCAAGCTCGCGCGCGGGCTTGCCATCAATTGCCTCGACGCGGGTGATGACCCAGCCGAGCGGTCCCTTGAGCGGTCCGACGACTGCGCCCCTAGACGCTGCGAAAACCGCCTTGGCGGCAGCAGCGCCGATGCTTGAAGACAGATCGGAGGCAGCGGCGAAACTGGCCTCGCTGGCTGCGAGCCCGTTGGCACTGGCCGCCGCCTTAAGCGATGCGCCGCTCTTTGCGGCGCTCGCGATCTTGTCGGCAACCGCCTTGTCCGACGCGATGACCTGCGAAATCTTGCGGGTTTCGCTGGCGGCATAGTCAGCCTTGTTGTCGGCGTAATACTTGGCGATCTCGGCGTCGGTCACGGCGCCTGCCTTGCCGACCGTCTCTTCGCCGAATTCGGCGTAACGCACGACCCGGCGCTCGGGAATCGTATAGCGCGCGCCGTTCTTGGCATAGAAATCGGCAACCGCTTTCGCATCAGGTTCGCCGGTCGGCGCATAAGCCGCGGCGGGAAGGAAGGTCGCCCGCCCATCGCGCGCTTCAAGCAGCAACGAAGCATAGGGCAGCGTCAGGCCGGGAGCCAATTTGGTAATCCCGGTCACCGGCGCGGTCATCTGCCGGATCAGCAGCTGCCGGCGAATATCGTCGCGCAACGCCTTTTCGGTCAGGCCAACGCCCTTGATCGCCTGTTCGAAGCGCGTCTGGTCGAACGTGCCATCAATTCCGGCGAAAGCCGGGATCTTGCGAATCTCGGCATCTTCGAGCGCCTTGGTCGAACCGAAGCCCAGCTCCTTAGCATAGCCTTCAAGCGCCGCGCTGTTGACCATGGCGTCGAGCGTCTGGTCGACGCCGCCGCTTTCGACGAACGTCTTCATGTCGAGTGCGGGGTTTTCCTGGCGCGCCGCGTCGAACCGGCGACGCACCTCCTCGCGCAGTTCGCCAATCCCGATCGACGTGTCGCCAACGCGCGCGACATTGCCGCCCGCAACGCTGCTAAACGAAGAACTGCTGACGTCCGCGCCGGCAAACGCGATCGCGATGAGCGCGATGAACACGAGGCTGAGGAAAAGGCCGAGCTTCGAAGAGAATATCCGGCGAAAGAAGATGATCATGGGAATACTATCCGCGTGGGGGTTGAAGCAGCGCGAGGCGCCCTCGTTTGGCGCGGCTTTAAGGCCTAGGCGAGGCCGCTTCAACCCGCGATGAACCGCGCGCCCCGATCGGGGCGCGGGGGGACTTGCGCGCCGAGGTCGAGCCCGCGTAGCAAGCGGTCGAGGGGGTTCGCCCAAACACGCACAGCATCAAGCGAGGAAGACAGCATGTCCGAACGGCGCAAATACATCGTCGGCAACTGGAAGATGAATGGCACGCAAGCCGATCTTGGCGAGGCCGCCGCGATTGCCGACGCGGCCAAGCAGGCAGGGGCCGTCGACGTCGCGCTGTGTCCTCCGGCTACGCTGGTCGGGCCGATGGCAGCGCGGACCGGCGATTTCCCGATCGGCGGACAGGACTGCCACCACGCCGAGGTCAGGGGCATTTACCGGCTCGATTTCGGCGGCGATGCTGCGCGATGCCGGCGCCAGTCTCGTGATCGTCGGGCACAGCGAGCGGCGCGAAGGCTGCGGCGAGAGCGATGCAATCGTCAAGGCAAAGGCCGCACGGGCGCTGGCCGATGGCCTCGACGTTATCCTCTGCGTCGGCGAGAGCAAGACGATCCGCGATGCTGGCGATGCCGAACGGCACGTCACGGCACAGCTTGACGCGTCGCTCCCGGCGTCGTTCGATCCGGTGCGGCTGGCCGTCGCCTATGAACCGATCTGGGCGATCGGCACCGGCGATGTCGCGACCGTCGACGATGTCGTCGCGATGCACGCCGCGCTGCGCAACACGCTCGCCGGCCGGGTCGGTGACGATGCAGAGACCATGCGCCTGCTCTATGGCGGCTCGGTCAATGGAACCAATGCGCCCGAACTGCTCGCCGCGGCCAATGTCGATGGCGCGCTGGTCGGTGGTGCGAGCCTTACTGCCGCCAAATTCGTGCCGATTATCGAGGCTGCCGCCGCGATCTGATATCGCTGTGGCTTGCCAGTTGAAGCGCAAAGCAATTGCGCCTATGTGCCGCGCCGACCATCTTCTTATCCAGCCAGCGGTGCCCGTTCATGCTTTTCCAGTTTCTCGTCGTCGTCCAGGCCCTTGTCGGCGCAGCCATGATCGGCGTCATCCTGATGCAAAAATCGGAGGGCGGCGGCCTTGGCGTCGGCGGGAGCCCGTCGGGGCTGATGTCGGCGCGCGGCGCGGCGGACCTACTGACCAGGGCAACCGGAATCCTGGCATTCCTCTTTGTCATCCTCAGCATTGCGCTCGCGGGACTTGCCTCGGTCAACCACAGCACCGGCCAGATCGGCGATTCGCTTTCGGCTACACCGGCACCGGCGACCGATGTCGGCGCGGGCGTCCCGATCGACAGCGGCGTTCCGGAGGGCGACGATCCGCTGGCACAGGCCGCCAAGGACAGCGACGCGGCCAAGCCCGCCGCACCCGCCAAGGATACTGGCGTCCCGATCGAATGATCGCCGCGCGGGTGCGCTAACGCCACCCGACAGCCGCCCGCAGCGGAGCACTCGAACGAGTGCGCATCGCGAATATATTTATGACTTGATGGATTCGCGCGCTTGCCACGCGACCCCAAGCACGACTAGGTCTTTTCTCCCATGGCGCGGTTCATTTTCATCACCGGCGGCGTGGTCTCATCGCTCGGCAAGGGTCTAATGGCGGCAAGCCTCGCGGCGTTGCTGCAGGCGCGCGGCTACAAGGTCCGCATCCGCAAGTTCGATCCCTATCTGAACGTCGATCCGGGGACGATGTCGCCCTATCAGCACGGCGAAGTGTACGTCACCGACGACGGCGCCGAGACCGATCTCGATCTGGGCCATTACGAACGTTTTACCGGAGTCGCCGCGCGCCAGTCGGACAACATCACCTCGGGCCGGATTTACCAGACGATCATCCAGAAGGAACGGCGCGGCGACTATCTCGGTGCCACCGTCCAGGTCATCCCGCACGTCACCGATGCGATCAAGCAATTCGCGCTGGCCGAAACCGACGACCTCGATTTCGTCCTGTGCGAAATCGGCGGGACTGTCGGCGACATCGAATCGCTGCCTTTCATGGAAGCGATCCGCCAGCTTAGGAACGAACTGGGTCACGACAACGCGATTTCGGTCCATGTCACGCTGGTCCCCTATATTGCCGCGGCAGGCGAGCTGAAGACCAAGCCGACACAGCACAGCGTGCGCGAACTGACCGGCCTGGGCATCCAGCCCGACCTGCTGCTGTGCCGCTCCGAGCACCCGCTGCCCGATAGTGATCGCGCCAAGATCGCGCAGTTCTGCAACGTCCGCAAGGAAGCGGTCATTCCCGCGCTCGACGCACCGAGTATTTATAGCGTGCCGATGCAGTATCATGACGAGGGGCTCGACGCAGAGGTGCTTCGCGCGTTCGGCATCACCGACGCGCCCGGCCCCGACCTCAGTCGCTGGGACGACGTCATCGATCGCCATTCGCATCCCGAAGGCGAGGTCACGATCGGCGTGGTCGGCAAATATGTCGGGCTGCAGGATGCCTACAAGTCGCTCCATGAAGCGCTCGTCCACGGCGGCATGGCCAACCGGGTCAAGGTCCACGTCCGCTGGCTCGATGCAGAACTGTTCGACGGCGACGAAGCACTCGCCGCCGATCTCGAGCCGCTCGACGCGATCCTCGTACCCGGCGGGTTCGGCGAGCGCGGTAGCGAGGGCAAGATCGCCAGCGTGCGCTATGCCCGCGAAAACGCCATTCCGTTTTTCGGTATCTGTCTCGGCATGCAGATGGCATGCATTGAGGCGGCGCGGAATACCGCCGGGCTCGGTTCCGCCTCGACGACCGAATTCGGCACGACAGACGAACCCGTAGTCGGCCTGATCAGCGAATGGATGAGCGAAGAGGGCCTGCAGAAACGCGAGGCCGACGGCGACCTCGGTGGCACGATGCGGCTCGGTGCGTATCCCGCGCGCCTGTCGGCCAACAGCCATGTCGCGGCGATCTATGACGCGACCGACATTTCCGAACGTCATCGCCACCGCTATGAGGTCAACTCGCATTATCGCGAAGCACTTGAAGCAGGTGGCCTGATGTTCTCGGGCCTCTCGCCCGACGGCGAGTTGCCCGAAATCGTCGAGCGCCCCGACCATCCGTGGTTCATCGGTGTCCAGTTCCATCCCGAACTGAAATCGAAACCGTTCGACCCGCACCCGCTGTTCGCCAGCTTCGTCGCCGCGGCGGTCAAGCAGAGCCGACTGGTCTGAGCGGCGAGCGGCCACGCACGCTTCGTTGCCAGCGCGGACGAATTCCTCGTCCGCATCGGTCCAAGCCCTGTATGC
Source organism: uncultured Alphaproteobacteria bacterium (assembly GCA_963800335.1). Classification (GTDB taxonomy): domain Bacteria; phylum Pseudomonadota; class Alphaproteobacteria; order Sphingomonadales; family Sphingomonadaceae; genus Flavisphingopyxis. The sequence goes on from CAWDAN010000007.1 coordinate 405,282, forward strand.
GGCCAAATACAGGCGCGTTTGAAGCTCTGAAGTTGATTCGATCGCGCCAGCGGCGTCCGTAACGGACGCAACCGATATTGCCGCTGCGGCGATGCCATGGCCTGCCCGCACCTTCTCGAAAAATGGAGGGTGCGATGCCAGTAGTTAATCTCAATCCAGGTGCGGTTTTCAATGTCGGTGCCGGGGCGATACGCGGAATAGCGCATGTCTATCGAACCGGTCAGGGCTATCCCGATCCGGGCAATGTCGGCTGGGCACCCGATGGCGGCGCTGTCGTCGTGACGCCCCTAGCCGTCGGACATACCGCCAGTTTCTCGATCAACGGCGCCGCAGGCATGATCGCTAATGGTTGCCCCAGCAAGGTCCAGGTCTTGTATGAAAACGCTGCCGCGATTCGCAATGCCGACATCCGCGAAAATGCCGTTGGCCGAGTGATCAAACTGAACGCCAAACTGCCCAGGGCGAAGGGCGGCAAGGCTTCCTCGGCAAAAGACGACGCGCAGGCTCTCGCGTTACAAGACGGCGACGATACGGCGGAACAGGCGATGTCGAAGCTAACCGCGCAGTGGTACAACGCGGTGTGTGCAGGCTGTGGTCTCGACCCGACGACTTTCCAGCTTGTCCAGGGCGCCACGCCGATCGGATCGACGTCCGAAACGCTGTGGAACATGCTCGACGTTGTTCCGCCGCTTTCGGTGAGCAATTATTACAACCCGGCACAGTCCAACGTGTTTTCAACCGACTATGGCGCGGTCATCAACAACCTGAAGCCGCAGAACGCCGATAGCTTTCAGAATGACATGGGCGATTATTACGCGCAGTGGACGAGCTATCTCGCCAGCGTGACCGAGTTGCCCCAGGGCGGGATTCTGGCGTTGTTCGAGACATGGTCCCAGCTCCACATGCCGCCCGAACAGGCGCAGCAATGCTATACCGATTATCAGCAGGTGGCGCAGGGAGCGGTGCCGGTGGCGGTGCAGATGTGGCTGAATGCGGGCGGTGGAACCGGCGGGCGCAAGGCCTATAACGCGACGATCAACCAGTTGCAGTCGATGATCGCATCGGCACCGTCGAAACAGGTCACGCTCGATACCGCGAGCGAGTCCGCGGACGTGTCGCACAGTTGGGCGAAGACCGAGGCGGGCGGCATCCTCGATTTCTTCGAAGCCGGCGGCGATGCAAGCTACGACGAACTGACGATGAAGCTCACCAGCGGCGGGCTGGTCATCAACGCCAATTTTCAGCGCCTCGTGACGTTCCCCGCCGGGCCGCTGTCTTCGGTCAGCAGCGATCCGATCCTTTCGCAGTACAAGCCATGGTATAGTTCGGCCGCGCTCAACCTCGCCTACCAGCACAATGACAATACCGTGTGGAAAAACACGCCGCCGACCTGGACCGATACCTTCGGGCCGAACGGCAACATGCTCCGCACATCGAGCGCACTTGTCGTGGTCGACGGTATCACGATCTCGATGACATCGAGTCAGTCGTATTCGTCGTCCGAACAAACCCAGATAAAGACAGCGATCGAAGCCGGTTTCTGGCCGTTTTTCGAGGCGTCGGCATCGGGCGGCTGGACGCATGACGTGTCCTTCGCATCCGACGGATCGATGACGGTCAATTCGTCGTCGCCGGCCGGCAATCCAACGCTATTGGGGGTGATCGTGACGCCAATCGGCGGTGTCCTGATGATCTGATCCGGACCGGGATAACGCGACTGCGGCGATCATCGGGTATCGCCAGCACCAAAAAAGAGGATCGATACCGCGCGATATCGATCCTCTTTCACATCTGCGACGCGAAAATCAGGCCGCGTCGCGCTTGTCCTCGACGACGTCGGTAGAGCGCGTGTTGATTGCGATACTCTGCGGCTTCATCGCTTCGGGGACTTCGCGCAGCAGGTCGATGATCAGCATGCCATCGGCGAGATCGGCGCCCTCTACGCGAACGAAATCGGCGAGCTCGAAGCGCCGTTCGAAGCTCCGCGTGGCGATGCCGAGATGCAGGTAATTCGCCCGGTCGTTATCGGCCTCGGCTTTCTTGCCTTCGACCAGCAGCAGGTTCTGCTGCGCGGTAATCTCGATCTCGTCCTGGCGGAAGCCGGCGACAGCGAGCGTTATCCGAAAGCGATCGTCATCGATCTTTTCGATATTGAACGGCGGATAATTGTCTCCGGCCGAGCGCGCGCTGGTGTTTTCAAGCGCATCGAACAAGCGGTCGAAACCGACCATCGTGCGGCGATAGGGGGTGAAATCGATACGGGTCATGTCAAATCCTTCCAAAGCAAAGTGACGATATTGCGAGGCCCAAAAGGCACCTCTGGTTGCGCGGCTCCCGAATGAGACGCCGCGCCGATCGATGTGGAAATATAGCGTATGATTTCAAGGGGTGGTTCGCGTGTTACGCACCAAAAAAAAGCGCCCGGGTTTTGAACCCGGGCGCAGCGTGACGAAACTTTCGCCATCCCCCTTTTGGCGGTAATTCCTTAGTGATCACCGCCGAAGGCGACGATCGGACCCCGACCTGGTCCGGCTCCGACGGCGAAGGATTTCTCCTGCGCTCCATCGTTCGGATAGGCATTTGATATGAACTGTTTGCACCTTTGTCATGCGATGAAGCCGATGCCTGCCGATTATCGTGCGGGCCTGTGTCCCATGCGCCACAGGCACGATGAAGGGGCGATGCTTGCCAGCCGCAGGAGGCGGGCCTAAAGCGGCATCCCCGCCTTTGGCGCAATTTCGGGCTGTCATGATCCTCTCCCCCGCCGAACGGCTTATCGTCAAACGTTACATCCTGCCGGGCAAGGGCGAGGGGTTCATTTTCCTCGTCGCCTCGATCAGCCTCGTCGCGGTGATGCTCGGCGTTGCCGCGCTCGTCATCGTGATGAGCGTGATGAACGGCTTTCGCGCCGAACTGTTCGACAAGATCGTCGGGCTCAACGGCCATGCCGTCGTCCAGGGCTATGATGGCCGCCTCGACGATTGGCGCGATGTCCTCAAGGAAGTGCGCGCGACGCCCGGCGTCACATCTGCAACGCCGCTGATCGAACAGCCCCTGCTTGCCAGCCTCAACGGTCGCGTCGATGCGGCGCTGGTGCGCGGCATGGAGCCGAACGACATCCGCGACAATCCCAGTCTCAAGGGCAAGGCGGTTGCGGGCAACCTCGCCGAACTGACGACGGGCTGCCAGTGCGTCGCGCTCGGCAAGGAACTCGCCCGGCAATTGGGCGCGCAGCCCGGCGGCAACATCACGATCATCAATCCGGCGGGGCGCAGCACACCGTTCGGCACCGTTCCGCGCGAGATATCGTATCGCATCGCCGCGATCGTCGAGATCGGCGTTTACGACTTCGACAAGGCGTTCGTCATCATGCCGATGGCCGATGCGCAGACGCTGCTGCTGATCGGCGATTCGGTCGGCATGATCGAAGTCGATACCGTCGATGCCGACCGCGTCGGAGAGATACTCGCCCCCGTCGCGCAGAAGGTCGCGGGCAAGGCGGTCATCTCGGACTGGAAACAGATGAACTCGACGCTGTTCGAAGCACTCGCGGTCGAGCGCGTGGCGATGTTCGTCGTCCTGTCGATCATCATCCTCGTCGCGGTGTTCAACATCCTGTCGTCGCTGATCATGCTGGTCCGCTCGAAGATGCGCGACATCGCGATCCTACGCACGATGGGCGCGACGCGCAAATCGATGGTGCGGATCTTCGTTACCGTCGGCGTGTCGATCGGCGTGCTCGGCACGTTTGCCGGCCTGATCCTCGGTGCGATCTTCCTCTATTTCCGCCAGGGCGTTGTCAATTTCGTCCAGTTGCTGACCGGCCAGGACCTGTGGGACCCGTCGATCCGCATGCTGACCGAGCTGCCGACCAAGAGCGATCCGGTCGAGATCGTCGGGATCGCCGCGATGGCGATCATCTTCAGCTTCCTTGCGACGCTCTATCCTGCCTTCAAGGCGGCCAATACCGACCCCGTGCAGGTGCTGCGTTATGAGTGAGATGCTGAAAGTCGCGGGGCTGACGCGCAGCTTCGAACAGGGCGGGGTGACGATCGAAGTCCTGCGCGGGCTCAACCTCGAGATAGCCCCGGGCGAAATCGTCGCGCTGCTCGGCCCGTCGGGTTCGGGCAAATCGACCTTGCTCCAGGCAGTTGGCCTGCTCGAGGGCGGTTTCGGCGGCTCGATCCGTATCGATAACGAGGAAGTCGCCAAGCTCGACAGCCACGAACGGACCGTCGTGCGCCGCGACAAGCTGGGCTTCATCTACCAGTTCCACCATCTGCTGCCCGACTTCAGCGCGCTCGAGAACGTCATCCTGCCACAGCTGATCCACGGCCGCAGCGCGAGCGAGGCAGCCGAGCGCGCGGGCGACCTGCTCGGCCGCCTCGGCCTTGGCGAACGCGTCGATCACAAGCCGAGCAAGCTGTCGGGCGGCGAGCAACAGCGCGTGGCGGTCGCGCGCGCGCTGGCCAACCGTCCGCGCCTGATCCTCGCTGACGAACCGACCGGCAACCTCGACGAAAAGACCGCCGAGATCGTGTTCGACCAATTCCTGAGCCTCGTCCGCGGTCACGGTTCCTCGGCGCTCGTCGCGACGCACAACGAGGCGCTCGCAGCCCGAATGGACCGCGTCGAGCGACTGCACGAAGGCGTCCTCGTCTAAAGCTGCCCGATCGGCATTTGCACGGTTACGAATCGCGCGCCGGTCGCTAGGGTGCACCGACCATGTCGCATGCCCCCTTCGTCCCGCTTCGCATCTTCTCGAGCTTCACCATGCTCGACGGGGCCATGGATCCGAAGGCGATCGGCAAGGCCGCGGCGCAGCGCCGTTTTCCCGCGGTCGCACTGACCGATCGCAACGGGCTTTACGCAGCGATGCCGTTTTCCGACGCGTGCATGGCGGGCGGTGTCCAGCCAATCATCGGTACGATGCTGGCCGTGGCTCGACCCGACACGCCCGATGGCGCGCAACCGACGACGGACTGGCTAGCGCTCTATGCGCAGGACGAGACGGGCTATGGCAACCTGTGCAAGCTGGTTTCGGCGGCCCATCTGGATCGCCCGATCGAACGCGATCCGCATGTCACATTCGGTGCGCTCGAAACGTATAACGCTGGGCTAATCTGCCTCACTGCGGGCGGCGAAGGTGGCCTGACGCGGATGCTTGCGCAGGGGCAGCAACATTCCGCCGATCGCTATCTTGCGCGGCTCAAGGACGTGTTCGGCGACCGGCTTTATCTCGAGCTGTGCCGTCGCGGCGACGCTGACGAGACCGCCGCCGAAGCCGCGCTCATCGGGCTCGCCGACAGCCACGGCCTGCCGCTCGTCGCGACTAATCCGTGCTGTTTCGAGGAACCCGGCTTCCACCCCGCGCACGACGCGATGCTGTGCATCGCCCAGTCGTCGTACGTCGAAAGTGACGATCGCCGCAAATCCTCGCCCGAAGCATGGCTCAAGTCCGCCGAGGCGATGGAGGACCTGTTCTCGGACATTCCCGAGGCGATCCGCAACACCGTCGTCGTCGCGCAGCGCTGCGCGGTCGCCGCGCCGCATCGCGACCCGATCCTGCCAAGCCTCGCGGGCGATCGCGATGCCGAGGCGGCGCAATTGCGGCTCGATGCGCACGCCGGGCTTGCCGAGCGCCTGAGCGCTCTATGGCGAGATGACTGCCGAAGAACGCCAGGTCTATCTCGACCGGCTCGATTTCGAGCTCGACGTCATCATCCAGATGGGCTTTCCCGGCTACTTCCTGATCGTCGCCGATTTCATCAAATGGGCCAAGGCCAACGACATTCCGGTCGGACCCGGGCGCGGTTCGGGCGCCGGCTCGGTCGTCGCCTGGTCACTTACGATTACCGGGCTCGACCCGCTCAAGCTCGGCCTCCTGTTCGAACGCTTCCTCAATCCCGAACGCGTGTCGATGCCCGATTTCGATATCGATTTCTGCGAAACCCGCCGCGGCGAGGTGATCCGCTACGTCCAGGAGAAATACGGTCGTGATACTGTCGCGCAGATCATCACCTTCGGAAAGCTGAAGGCACGAGCCGTGCTCAAGGACACGGGCCGCGTGCTGCAGATGAGCTACGGCCAGGTCGACCGGCTCGCCAAGCTCGTCCCCAATCACCCGACCGACCCGTGGACACTGGAGCGCGCGCTCAACGGCATTTCCGAGCTTGCCCGCGAATACAAACAGGACGCCGGGGTGCGGCGCCTGTTCGACATGGCGAAGCAGCTCGAGGGCAAGCCGCGCCACAGTTCCACCCACGCCGCCGGCGTCGTCATCGGCGATCGCCCGCTCGACGAGCTGGTGCCGCTCTATCGCGATCCGCGCTCGGACATTCCGGTGACGCAATTCGACATGAAATATGTCGAAAGCGCCGGCCTCGTGAAGTTCGACTTTCTCGGGCTCAAGACGCTCTCGGTGCTCAAGGAGGCCGAGCGGCTGCTCGCGCTGCGCGACATCGCGGTCGATCTCGACACGCTCGCCTGGGACGATCCCGAGGTCTACGAACTGCTCCAACGCGGCGATACCGTCGGCGTCTTCCAGTTGGAATCGGAAGGCATGCGCCGCACGCTGTCGGCGGTCAAACCGACCGCATTCGGTGACATCATCGCGCTCGTTTCGCTCTATCGTCCGGGTCCGATGGACAACATCCCGCTGTTCGGAGCCCGCAAGAACGGGCGCGAGCCGATCGCCTATCCGCATGCGCTGCTCGAACCCGTGCTGGCCGAGACCTACGGGATTTTCGTGTACCAGGAACAGGTCATGCAGGCCGCGCAGATTCTTGCCGGCTACACGCTCGGACAGGCCGATTTGCTGCGCCGGGCGATGGGCAAGAAGATCCAGGCCGAAATGGACGCCCAGCGTGCGGGCTTCGTCGAGGGATGCCTGGCGGTCAACGGCATCGAAGCGAAACAGGCCAACGAGCTGTTCGACTTGATCGACAAGTTCGCCGGCTATGGCTTCAACAAGAGCCACGCCGCGGCCTATGCGCTACTCGCCTATCAGACCGCTTGGCTCAAGGCGCATTATCCGCACGAATTCTTCGCCGCGTCGATGACTTTCGACACACACCAGACCGAAAAACTGTGTGTTTTTGTCGACGATCTCAGGCGGTCGGGATGCGAGATCCTGCCGCCGTGCGTCAATGCCAGCCATGCCGATTTCTCGGTCGAGGTTGCGAACGGCGAACCGAAATTGCGCTATGCACTCGGCGCGCTCAAGAGCGTTGGCGAAAAAGCGATGGAGAGCCTCGTAAGGGAGCGCGAGGCCCATGGTCGCTTCAAGCACCTCGACGATTTCGCCGACCGCGTCGAACCGCGCCAGCTCAACCGCCGCCAGCTCGAAGCGCTTGCCGGCAGCGGCGCGTTCGACGACCTCAACGCCTCGCGCGAACAGGTCTTTGCCGCCGCCGATACGATCCTGTCGGTCGCATCGAGCGCGGCGAGCGCGCGTGAAAGCGGGCAGGGTGGTCTGTTTGGCGGCGACATCGCGACCGCGCCGACGATCCAGCTTCCGCGCACCGCCGAATGGTCGATCGCCGAACGGATGCTGCACGAAAAGGACGCCTTCGGCTTCTATTTCTCGGCCCATCCGGTTGAACAATTCGGTGCCGTCGCCGCCGCCAACGGTGCCCGCACCTTTGCCGAAATTTGTGAACTGAGCGGTTTTCAGCCCGGCGCGCGGCGCCCGGCGGTGATGGCAGGCCTCGTTAAATCGGCGCGTCAGCGCGTGTCGCAACGCGGCAAGGCCTATGGCGTCGTCACCCTGTCCGACCGCTCGGGACAGTTCCAGGCAAGCTGCTTTGAAGACACGGTCAATGAAACGCTCGCCGAGCTCGCTGCCAAGGGCGAATGCGCGCTGCTCCAGGTCGAACTCGACTTGCCCGAAGGCGAGGAGGTGCCGCGTATCGCGATCCGCCAAGCAACGCCTCTGGCGCGGATCCACGCCAATACGCCGCTGCTGCTCGAAATCTCGGTCACCGACGCCGACGCTCTCGACGGCATCGCTCGCCTGCTCGGCGCACGCGATCCAGGTGGCGATGCGGCAATCATCCGCGCACTCGACAACGACATCGAACGCGCCCGCGTCGTGATCGGCACGAAGCTGACGATCGACGCCGACCTTGCCGCGCTGATCGGCCGTATCCCCGGCGTGATCGATACGAATATCGGCACGCGCCCGCCGACGGGGCTTGCTTAAGACCATCGGTTACGGTCAACCTCTCCCATAAACGAAAGGGAGAGACGGATGATCGGCGGAATGCAGGACAAGCCCTTGCGCGTGACCGACCTGATCGATCACGCCGAGCGCGAACACGGCGCGCGAGAGATCGTCACACGCTGGGCCGATGCCAGCGTGACCCGGTCGAGCTGGGCCGAAGTCGCCGTGGACGCGCGAAAGTTTGCCAGCGCGCTAGTCGCGCTCGGTATGAAGCCGGGCGACCGGATCGCCACGCTCGCAATGAACCACGCCCACCATCTTGCCGCCTGGTATGGCGCGGCGGGCATGGGCGGGGTGCTTCACACGGTCAATCCGCGTCTGTTCCACGAACAGCTTGTCTACATCATCAACCATGCCGGCGGTCGTGTGCTGCTCTATGACGCAATGTTCGCGGGTCTCGTTGAACAGCTTCGCCCCGAGCTGACGACGATCGAACATTATGTCGTTTTCGATGGTGCAGGCGAGGGAACGTTTCGCGCGCTGATTGACGGCGAGGACGGCGATTTTAGCTGGGTCGGCGGGGACGAACGCGACCCGTGCGGCCTGTGCTATACCAGCGGCACCACCGGCCATCCCAAGGGGGTGCTCTATGAACACCGGTCGAATGTTCTTCACGCGCTCGCCAGCCTCCAGCCCGACGTGTTCGACATGACGACCCGTTCGGTGATGTTGCCCGTCGTGCCGATGTTCCATGCCAATGGCTGGGGCATCCCCTTCGCCGCCGCGATGGTCGGCGCAAAGCTGGTCTTTTGCTGCACCAACGACGCCGGTGCGCTGTGGGCAATGTTTCGCCAGGAGGGGGTCACCCACAGCGCAGGCGTGCCGACCGTCTGGCTTGCGATGTTCGCGGACATGGACGCCAATGGCGGCGATTACGGCAAGCTCAGGCGCGCCATCATCGGCGGGTCGGCGGCGCCCCGCGCGATGATCGAGCGACTGATGCGCGCCGGCATTAATGTCGCGCACGCCTGGGGCATGACCGAAACCTCGCCGATCGGCACGGTCGGATCGCGGCCCGCGAACTGGGATGAACTCGACTTCGACGAACAGGTCGATATCGTCGTCAAACAGGGCAGCGTGCCGTTCGGCGTCGAACTGCGGACGCTCGACGACGATGGCACGGTGCTGCCGCGCGACGGGGCAAGCAGCGGCCGGCTCGAAGTCCGCGGCCCGTGGATCATCGATACCTATTTCGGTGATGCGGGGGGTCCGACGATCGATCCGGACGGCTGGTTCGACACCGGCGACGTCGCGATCCTCCATCCCGACGGGGTCATGCAGATCACTGATCGCGCCAAGGACGTGATCAAATCGGGCGGCGAGTGGATCAGCTCGATCGAACTCGAAAATGCCGCGGTCGGTTGCCCCGGCGTTGCCGAGGCGGCTGCGGTCGGCGTCCATCATCCCAAATGGGACGAACGCCCGCTGCTCCTCGTTATCCGCAAGCCCGACAGCAGCGTCTCGGCCGACGACATCCTCGCCTATCTCTCCGACAAAGTCGCCAAATGGTGGTTGCCCGACGAGATCAAGTTCGTCACCGAACTGCCGCACACCGCGACCGGCAAGCTGCTCAAACGTAAGCTGCGCGACGAATATGCGGACTATCGCCTGCCCGGTGTCTGAGCCTAAAACAGCTCGCCCTGCGGCCCTTGCGGCTTGCGGAACAGCTCCGTCGCGAGCCGGGTACGCGGCCCGTCGAGCCCATAGGTCCGCGCGGCGCGCTTGAACCGCGTGCGCAGTAGGTCGGCCCACGGACCGCGCCCGCGCATCCGTATGCCGAAGCCGGGATCGTTATCGCGCCCCCCGCGCAAATCATTGATGATGTGCATGACCTTCTCGGCGCGGTCCGGATAATGCGCATCGAGCCAGGCACGGAACAGTGGCGCCACCTCGTGTGGCAGGCGCACCGGTATGTACGAAGCCGCCCGCGCACCCATTTGGGCGGCGCGTTCCATGATGTGTTCCATCTCGTGATCGGTGATTGCGGGAATAACCGGCGCGACATTGACGCCGACCGGGATGCCTCGCTCGGCAAGTCGGCTGATCGCATCGAGCCTTCTCGCCGGCGTGCAGGCGCGCGGCTCGAGCGTTCGCGCTACAACCGGATCGAGCGAGGTTACCGAGATCGCCACGCCGATAAGATTCTGCGCGGCCATCTCGGCGAGCAGGTCGATGTCGTCGCAGACGCGCGCCGACTTGGTCGTGATGATCACAGGGTGGCGCGTTTCGGCAAGGACCTCGAGCACCTCGCGCGTGATCCGCCAGTCGCGTTCTATCGGCTGGTAGGGATCGGTATTGGTCCCCATTGCCATCGGCGCGCAGCGATAGGAGGGTTTCGCCAGCTCGCCGCGCAGTAGCTTGGCTGCGTCGGGCTTGGCGAACAGCCGGCTTTCGAAATCGAGCCCCGGCGACAGGTCGTGATAGGCGTGGGTCGGCCGCGCAAAACAATAGACGCAGCCATGTTCGCACCCGCGATAGGCGTTGATCGAACGATCGAAGCCGAGATCGGGCGAACTGTTGCGCGAGATGATCGTTCGTGCCCGCTCGACGGTCACCGTCGTGCGTACGGGCGCGGCGTCTCCGTCGATTGCCGCCCGTTCGTCGAGCCATTCGCGGTCGACCTCGCGATCGGCAAGGTTGAAGCGCAACGGCGTCAGGTTCTGCGGCGCGCCGCGTCCCTTGGTCGCGAAGATCGGGCTGTCTGGATCGGGCCGGGTTGCCATCGTTCGACCATTAGGATATCCATGCGAACGTAACAAGAACATATCGGAGGACGGTCATGGCGGCACGGTTCAACTATCTCGAACTTCCCAGCGACGATCTCGCCCGGTCACGCGGCTTTTACGAGCGCGCGTTCGGCTGGAGCATGACCGCGTTCGGTCCGACCTATGCCGCGACGACCAGCGACGACACCGATCTGGGAATCGATGGCGATGGCGAACAGGCGACAAGGATCAAGGCACCGCTGCCGGTGATCGAAGTCGACGATCTCGATGCCTGCCGCGCGGCGATACTTTCCTCCGGCGGCACGATCGATCGCGACATATTCGATTTCCCCGGCGGCAGGCGGTTTCACTTTACCGATCCGGACGGCCATTTGCTTGGCGCCTGGCAACGAGCCGAAGGTTGAGCCCTATTCCTCGGTCAGTCGTGGCATCAGCTCTGCGAAGTTACACGGCCGATGGCGGCTGTCGAGCTGGGTTCGCAAAATGCCTTCCCAACCGTCGACGACCGCTCCGGGCGAGCCGGGCAGGGCAAAGACGAACGTGCCGCGCGTGACGCAGGCGCAGGCGCGCGACTGGATCGTAGAGGTGCCGATTTTCTGGTAACTGAGCCAGCGGAACAGTTCGCCGAAGCCCGGAATGTCTCGCCCATCGAGGCGTTGCATCGCCTCGGGGGTAACATCGCGACCGGTGACCCCCGTGCCGCCGGTAGTCACGATGCAGTCGACCGCGGGATCGTCGATCCAGTTGTGCAGTCGCGCGACGATGAGGTCGGCCTCGTCATGCACGATTCCCCGTCCGGCCAGGTTATGGCCGTCTTCGACGATCAGCGCGGCGAGCCGGTCGCCCGAGACATCCTCGGCCGGGCTGCGGCTGTCGGAAATGGTGAGAACGGCGATATTGAGCGGAGTGAACGTGCTGGTTTCGTCGATCGGCATAGGCTCGTCCTTGTCGGGCGTTCTCAGGGCTGGTTGAGACTAAGCCGCGTACCACCCCTGGCGTCAGGAAAGCGTGGCCAGCGATTCTGCGTGAGCACGTTCTGCGTCAGCGAACCGCGTCCTGCCTGGCGTTCGTACATCCAGTAATTGCGCAGGATGATCGCGACATAGCCGCGCGTTTCCCAATAAGGCAGCGATTCGATGTAGAGCAGCGGATCGCCCTTGTCGTTGACCTCTGTATTCCAGCGCGCAACCGGGCTGGGCCCCGCGTTATAGGCGGCGATCACCTTGGGCAGCAAACCGCCGGTCACCGCAGAGTCGCGGAGCTTCTCGAGGTAGCTCTGGCCATATTCGATATTGACCTCTGGCCGCGCGAGATCGGATTTTTCGAGGAACGAACCGCGCACCTTGGCGAGGTCCTGAGCGGTGCCCGGCCGGACCTGCATCAAGCCATAGGCCCCTGCAGAACTGACCACGTCGCGGCGAAAACCCAACTCCTGGAGCGTGTGCGCGTAAACCAGCGCTGGATCGACCCGCCAGCCGTTTTCGGGCTGCCAGCTCGGCGCCGGATAGCGCGCGAACTCGTCGGGGCGTTTGCCGCCGGGGGTGTTGTAAGCGAGGTAGAGCTGCGTTTCGGCAAGGTTGAGCGATCGCGCCACCGCAAGCAGCTCGTCATGGTCCGACGCGGGACCGATCTTCGCCTGGTGGCGGAGGAGTTCGTCGGCAAGCTTGTGCTCGCCCATCTCGGCGAGCGCTGCGGCCATGCGGACGTTGGGCTTGCCGGCAATGCCGCGTCCACTGGTTTCGGCGACGGCGGGCGACGGCTCGGGCAGGCCGAGCGCTTCCATCGCAAGAAATCCGTAGAATGTTTCGCGCTGTCCCGCCGCCGTGCGAAGGCGCGACTGGACCAGATGCGGCTCACCGCAGGCGAGATAGGCACGCGATGCCCAATAGGCACCTGCGGCCTTGAGTTCGGCGTCGCTGGTTCCCTGGACGACCTTGTCGAACGACGCAGCCGCATAACGACAGTCGTCGAGCCGCCAGGCGGCGAGCGCGGCGATCCAGTCGGCCTGGACGCGCCAGTCGCCCGTACCCTGTTGCGCCAAACGCGCGAGACGCAAGGCATCGGCGTCGCGATTTTCGATATAATATGACCAGGCAACCCGTTGCTGCCATTCGGTTAGCGCTGCCGGACTGAGTTGGCTGGCAACATCGTTGAGGGCGCGTTCGGCCCCCGACGGGTCATCGTTGACGATCATCGGCTGCGCGATCTCGCCAAGCGCCACACCGACCGGATCATCGGTGACAGACTTGGCGCGTCCGCGGATCGGAGCGCTGCCGCTCCACCGCAAGTTCGTCTCGGTCGGCATCGATGGAAGCTCGGTGGCGCCGCGACGTTGAGCAAGGCGGCCAAGCTGTGCTGCCTGCGGCAGGTCAGGTGCCTGGCGCAATAGCGCCATCAGGCGGTCGAGGGGCACTTCGGGGCTGTTTGCGGCAAGATAATATTCTGCGGTCAGCAGGGGCGTCAGCTGATCGCGCTGCGCGGAGGCAAGCATCTGATCGACATCGCTCCAGCGTTGGTCGCGGATCGCCTGCAGGATCGCCTTGGCGCGCTGGCGTTCGCCGGCATCGATTCCGCTATCGACGGTCAGTTTCGGCGCGAGCGAAGAGTAGCTCGCGGTGGTCGCGAGCGCCTGCTTCGCGTGAGCGGGGGTTGCGACGAATGCCGGGGTGGCGATGAGGAGCATGAGCGAGGATCGGAGCGGGGCGGTCATGAGCGCGTCAGTTCCTTTTGTACCTGCAAGAGACTTTCCCATGCTGAACGCTTGAACCGCTGGTTTCGATCGAGCGTGCGCGGATGAAAAGTCGCGATTGAAGGTATAATTGCACCTTTAACTTTAATTTCGAGTAACTTTCCGCGCGCGTTGACGACATCGGTCGCCAAAAGTGCACGGCTTGCCTTGTCGCCGAGGATCAGCACCACTTTGGGCCTAACCAGCGCGATGTGGTGGCGGGCTATGTCGGCGAGCGCGGCGATGTCTTCTGGGGCCAGTCGCGTGCCCGCCAGCGGCGATACCGCCATACTGGCGATCGCGACCTTTTCGCGCTTGAGATCGATCGCATTCAGCATGCGGTCGAACAGCGCGCCGGGCGCACCGCCCAGGACGTGACCGTCGATCAGGTCGACCGCATCGGGCGCGGCGGTCAGGACGAACAGGTCGGCGCTATCGGGACCGCTGGCGGCGACGCGGTTGCTCGACGGGCCGGCGCCGGGAACGTCGGGCGAGCTTGCCAGCCATGCACGCAGCTCGGCGAGCGTCTCGGGCAGCTCCAGTCTCGCCCGAGCGGATTGCGCGGGAATAGATTGCACGGGGGCGGATTGGACGGAGACGGCAACCGGCTCGGGTGCCGATCGCAGCTCGACGGGCCGGGTGCTTGCCGGCGTGATAGTGATCGGCTTGGGCGGGACTCGAAGGTCCGCAGGATGGTCGGTGAAATCGCAGTCGACTCCCGCCAACGACCACCAGTCGAGCACGCTATGTGCCAGTTCGAGATTGCCCCCTGTCATCATTTGCTTGAAACAGCGTGTTGACGGCAAGGTCAATCAAAAGGCATCGGATACCCGACGAACTGTGCATCGCGTGCGAACGGGGGACGTTTCCGGTCTCGCCGACCTGCATTGCGGCAAAGGAGACGACCAGTGAGCGCCGAAGAAACTCAACGCGAATCGATGCCGTACGACGTCGTCATCGTCGGCGGTGGCCCCGCCGGCCTGTCCGCCGCGATCAGGCTCAAGCAACTCGCCGAAGAAAAGGGCCAGGAGCTTTCGGTCTGCATCCTCGAAAAGGGATCGGAGATCGGCGCGCATATCCTGTCGGGCGCGGTGATCGACCCCAGGGCGCTCGACGAACTGATCCCCGACTGGCGCGATGCGGGCTGCCCGCTGGCCGATACGCCGGTCACCGACAACCAGCACTGGGTGCTGAGCAAGTCGGGCAAATGGGGCCTGCCGCATCTCCTGACGCCGCCCTTCATGAACAACAAGGGCACCTATACCGGCAGCCTCGGCAATCTGTGCCGCTGGCTCGCCGAACGCGCCGAAGCCATGGGTGTCGAGATTTTCCCCGGCTTTCCCGCCGCCGAAGTGCTCTACAACGACGATGGCAGCGTCAAAGGCGTCGCGACGGGCGAAATGGGCGTCGCGCGCGACGGCAGCCACAAGGCGGATTATCAGCCCGGGCTCGAACTCCACGCCAAATACACCTTTTTTGCTGAAGGCGTGCGCGGCAGCCTGACCAAGAACCTCAAGGTCAAATACGCGCTCGACGAGCATGTCGAACCGCAGGTCTATGGCCTCGGCGTCAAGGAATTGTGGGACGTTGCCCCTGACAAGCACGTCCCCGGCCGCGTCATCCATACGCAGGGCTGGCCGCTCGACGACGACGCCAATGGCGGCGGCTTCCTCTATCACCAGGCCAATGGCCAGGTCGCTTTGGGCTTCGTCACCTGGCTCAATTACCGCAACCCCTATCTGTCGCCGTTCCAGGAGATGCAGCGCTGGAAGCATCACCCCGCGATTGCCGAGATCCTCGCGGGCGGAAAACGCGTGTCGTACGGCGCGCGCGCGATCAACGACGGCGGCTTCCAGTCGGTCCCGCATCTCGTCTTTCCCGGCGGCGCGTTGATCGGCTGCAGCGCAGGTTTCCTCAACGTGCCGCGGATCAAGGGCACGCATACCGCGATGAAGACGGGCATGATGGCCGCCGAGGCCGCGTTCGATGCGATCGCCGCAACCCGCGCCAACGACACGCTCGATGCGTATCAGAGCGCCTATGAGAGTGAGCTGGGTCGCCAAGGAGCTGAGCAAGGTTCGCAACGTCGTGCCGTTGGTCAAGAAATTCGGCGACCTGATCGGGTCGATGCTCGCCGGCATCACGATGTGGGCCGAACATCTTGGGCTGCGCATGCCCTTCACGATGAAGCACCATCCCGACCACGCCAGCCTGTGGCGCAAGGACCTGGTCACGCCGATCGACTATCCCAAGCCCGACGGCGTGCTCAGCTTCGATCGCCTGTCGTCGGTCTTCCTGTCGAACACCAATCACGAGGAGGACCAGCCGGTCCATCTTCACCTCGCCGATCCCGACCGGCCGATCGCGTACAATCTGCCGCATTATGACGAACCGGCACGGCTCTATTGCCCGGCGGGCGTTTACGAGGTGATCGACGAGGGCAACGGGCCGCGCTTCCAGATCAACGCGCAGAACTGCGTCCACTGCAAGACGTGCGACATCAAGGACCCGACGCAGAACATCAACTGGGTCACGCCCGAGGGCGGTGGTGGCCCCAATTATCCCAACATGTGAAGCCCTGCCGGTGACCGCGATGCGCGAGCCTGCGCCCGCCAAGCTCAACCTTGCGCTGCATGTCCGCGAGCGGCGCGCCGACGGCTATCACGCGCTCGAAACGCTGTTCGCCTTTGTCGACCAGGGCGATGTCGTTTCGGTCGCGCCAGGCGATGCCCTGTCGCTGGCGCTGACGGGACCGTTTGCATGCGACCTTGGCGGCGGCGACGACAATCTCGTGCTGCGGGCCGCGCGCCTGCTGCAATCGCAGGCTGGTATCGCGAAGGGCGCGGCACTGACGCTCGACAAGCGCCTGCCGGTCGCCTCTGGGATCGGTGGCGGCTCGGCCGATGCTGCCGCTACGCTGCGGCTGCTCGACAGCTTCTGGGGTCTCGATCTGGGCATCGAAGGTCTGATGCCGATCGCGGTCGCGCTGGGCTCGGACGTTCCCGCCTGCCTCCTCGGCCGGACCGCGATCGGGACGGGCAGGGGAGAGCATCTGGTGCCGATCGCCAACGACCTCGCCGGGACGCCCGTGCTCATCGCCAATCCGGGCGTCGCGCTGTCGACCGCAGCGGTCTTCGCGCAATGGGACGGCGTCGATCGCGGTCCGTTACCGGCCGGGGAGGTCAGCGACATTATCGCACATGGCCGCAATGATCTCACCACCCCGGCACAGGAACTAACGGGCGATATCAATCGCTTGCTCGATGCTCTGATCGGCAGCGGCGCATACTTCGCGAGGATGTCGGGATCGGGCGCGACATGTTTCGCGCTCTACGAAAGCGATGTTTTGCGCGATCGAGCATCCAGAGCGATGTCCCAAGACCATCCACACTATTGGACGATGGCTTGCCGCCTGACCTGAAGCGCGGCAAAGTGCCGACCATGCGCACGATCCTCATCCTTTCGGCAACGTTCCTGACGCTTTCCGCACTGTCGGCCTGCAAATCGCGAGACGAGGCATTGATCGACGATGAGGAAGGGGCGGCGAGCAGCGTCGCCAAGGTGGCCTGCGCGCTCGGCGACGAACAGCAGTTCACCGACAGCTGCACGCTCCAGCGGCTTGTCGGCTCGGAGCGAACGACGATCGTACTGGGCCGCGGCGATGCCGGCTTCCGTCGCTTCGTCATGACCGCCGACGGACGCGGACTGATCACGGCCGACGGCGCCGAAGCCGCGCGCGTTTCGATCGTCGGCGATGCCGAGGTCGAGGTCGCGGTCGGCGAAGACCGCTATCGCCTGCCCGCGACAATTCAGGGCGCCGCAGCCGTTCCTGCCAAGATCGAAGACCCATGATCGGCCCGCCGACCGGCGCGATCCTCACTGCCGCGCGGATGCGCGACGCCGAAGCTGCGGCGATTGATGCGGGTGCGACAATCGCCGGCCTGATGGAATGGGCAGGTGACGCGGTTGCCGAAACCGCCAAGCGGATGGCGGCGGGACGCTCGGTCCTCGTACTCGTCGGGCCAGGCAACAACGGCGGCGATGGCTATGTGGCCGCCCGCCTGCTGGCCGAGCAGGGCATTGCTGTCCGCGTCGCCGCGCTCTGTGAACCCAAGAGCGACGGTGCCATTGCCGCGGCGCAGCGGTGGACGGGTGAGGTCGAAACGCTTTCGCCCGATACCGAGCCCGCTGCGCTGATCGTCGACGGCCTGTTCGGGACCGGTCTGACGCGCGCTCTCGACCTACACCTGTCGGCCAACCTCATCCGCCTCGTCGGTGCCGCGCAACACAGCCTCGCGATCGACTTGCCGAGCGGACTTGCGAGCGACGACGGACGCTGCCTCGGCGACGTCGCGCGGTTCGACGCGACGCTCGCGCTCGGCGCGATCAAGCCTTCGCATCTGTTATTGCCCGCCGCGGAGCACTGCGGACGTGTCCTGCTCGGCGACATCGGCCTGTCGGCTGTGAGCGATGTCTCGGTACTCGAGCGGCCGCAGCTGACCGCCCCTGCGCCCGACGCGCATAAATATTCGCGCGGCATGGTGGCGGTGGTCGGCGGCGCGATGGCTGGCGCAGCCTTGCTCGCGTCCGAGGCGGCAATGCACGCCGGCGCGGGCTATGTCGCGCTGCTCGGCGGCAAGAGCCTCGGCGGGCCGCACGCGCTCGTGCGCCGACGTTGCGATGCCGAAACCCTGTCGGACGATCGGATCGGAGCGGTTGTGATCGGCTGCGGCCTCGGTCGTGATGAGATGGCGCGCGAACGTCTCTCGCTCGCTCTCGCCGCCGACCAGCCGATGGTCATCGACGGCGATGCACTAACGCTGATCGCTGAAAACGGTATCGCGCAGGTGGCAGAGATATCTTCATCGCACATCCTCACGCCGCATGCGGGCGAATTCGACCGGCTGTTCGGCGCTTCGGACGCCAGCAAGATCGAGCGGACGCTTGCCGCCGCGCGCTCCATCGGCGCGGTCGTCGTCCACAAGGGCGCCGACACGGTGATCGCCGCCCCCGATGGCCGGGTTCGCGTCGCGCGCCCCGGATCGCCGTGGCTTTCGACCGCAGGCACCGGCGATGTCCTGGCCGGCGTGATCGGCGCGCGGCTCGCTGCAACGGGCGATGCCTTCGCTGCGGCGTGCCAAGGGGTCTGGCTCCATGGCGAGGCGGCGTCGCTATCGGAACCCGCTTTTATCGCCGACGCGCTTGCGCCGCGGCTCGGGGCTGCTATCGCCCGCTGCCTGTGACCGATTTCCCCACATCCGATGGCACCATCATCCGCATTGCCGCGCGCGGCGACGGCGTCACCGCCGACGGCCGCTATGCCGCGCTCGCCGCACCGGGCGACCTGCTGCGCGCCGACGGATCGATCGAAACCGGGCCGCACCATGTCGATCCGCCCTGCCGCCATTTTCCCGAATGCGGCGGATGCCAGCTCCAGCACCTGTCCGACGATGCCTATGCCGACTATGTCCGCGACCGCGTCATCGGCGCGCTCGAAGCACAAGGTATTGCGGCCGAGCATGTCGCGCCTGCGCATATCTCGCCGCCGCGTACCCGGCGCCGCGCCACGCTGACCGCATTGCGGTCGGGCAATGGCGTGACGATCGGCTTTCATGCGGCGCGCAGCCGCCAGGTCGTCGACATGAAGCAATGCGAGGTGCTCCACCCGGCCCTCTTCGCGCTGGTGGCGCCGCTGCGCCGCCTGCTCGCCTCGTGCCTGCCCAAGCGCGCGGTCGGGCAGGTGTCGATGACCGCTCGCCGACCAGGGCGTCGACATGCTGATCGAGGGGATCAAGCTCGACGGCCTCGCGGCGATCGAGGCGATCGGGGCCTTTGCCGCCGAGCACGCGCTGGCGCGGCTGATGATCGACCAGGGCGACGGGCCCGAAACGCACTGGGCGCCCGACCCCGCGACGATCAGCTTCGGCGGCGTTGCCGTGGCACTCCCGCCCAACGCTTTCCTCCAGGCAACCGCCGATGGCGAACAGGCGCTGCTAGCCGCTGTCACCGCAGCCGTCGGCGAGGCCGCGACGGTCGCTGATCTGTTTGCAGGCCTCGGCACCTTCACCTTGCCGCTGGCGTTGCGTGCCAAGGTTTATGCCGGCGAGGCAGGCCGCGATGCGGTGATGGCGCTCAAGGGCGCAGCCAATGCGACGCAGCGCCAGGTTTTCGTCGAACATCGCGATCTTTATCGCCGTCCGCTGACGACGGCCGAACTCTCGCGCTTCGGCGCGGTCGTGCTCGATCCGCCGCGCGCCGGCGCGCAGGATCAGGTCGCCGAGATCGCGGCCGCAACGACGCCACGCATCGCCTATGTCAGCTGCAACCCGTCGAGCTTTGCGCGCGATGCCGCGGTGCTCGTCGCGGGCGGCTATCGGCTGACGACGATCCAGCCGGTCGGCCAGTTCCGCTGGTCGACGCACATCGAACTCGCGGCGCGGTTCGAACGCTAGAAAACCGCGAGTGCCGCCGTGATGGTGAGCGCGATCAGGACCAGGCTCGACAGCGCGAAGATCGCGAACCGGATCGCGATGCGATTGACCGTTGCCTGAACGAGGCTGTGAACGACGCGCAACGCGACGTAGCTCCAGGCCAAAGCGACCGCCAACGGGCTGGCAGCACCAACCAAAGCGAGCGTGATGGCGATCGCGTAGAACAACGTTGGCTGTTCCATCAGGTGATTGTAATTATGCGCTTTCCACTGGATCTGCGGCGGCAGGACCTGGTCAAGGTCGCTGCCCTTGCCACCGACCAGGTTCCTGATGTCGATCTTTGCCCGTCGCATCGCCGGAACGCGCGTCACGTACATCCACAACCACATGATCATCGACCACATGACCAGTGCAACGACCGGTCCCAACATTGCCTGCATAACCATAATTTTCCCCCCTGATGTCAGGAGGAGAGCGTGGGTCAGGCATTATCGCTTGTCAATCGCCGCCTATCGGCTTCATCCCGCCGGGAACAATGCGGTGACGGTGGCACCCTGTGCTGGGCGCTGGTCGCCAAGATAGAGGCTTGCCATCGGCTCGTCGGAGACGGTGTAGCCGACATCGCTGCCGAAGCCGTTGAACTTGGTCCGCATCGCGCAGCCATAGGCCCCGAGCATGCCGATCTCGATATAATCGCCTGCCTTGACGTCGGCGGGGAGATAGAACGGCCCCGCCATGTGATCGAGATCGTCGCAGGTCGGCCCGTAGAAGCTGAATGCCTGCTCCTCGCCTTCGGCCTCGCGGAGCAATTCGACGGGAAAACGCCAGCCGACATGCGCCGCATCGAACAGCGCGCCATAGGCGCCGTCGTTGATATAAAGCTCGTCGCCGCGCCGCTTTTCGACGCGCACGATCAGCGAGCTGTACTCGGCGCACAAGGCGCGACCCGGCTCACACCACAGTTCGGCCGAATAGCTGATCGGCAGGTCTTCATAGGTGCGGTCGATCGCGGCGAAGTAATCGGCCAGCGGAGGAGGTTCCATCCCCGGATAGGTCGAGGGGAAGCCGCCGCCGACATCGATGATATCGACCGTGACCGATGCCTCGACGATCGCCGCGCGGACGCGCTCGAGTGCCTGGACGTACGCGTGCGGGCTCATCGCCTGGCTTCCGACGTGGAAGCAGATGCCGAGCGCATCGGCCGCCTGGCGCGTTGCCATCAGCAGTTCCTTGACCTCGTCGGCCTCGGCCCCGAACTTCGCCGCGAGCGACAGCTGCGCGAGATCGGACGAGACGCGCAAGCGCACGCACAGATTGAGGTCTTCGGCGGCATTCGTCGCGCGGACAATCTTGTCGAGTTCGTCGAGCGTATCGAGCGAAAAGGTCCGCACGCCGTATTTGAAATAGGCCTCGTGAATCGCTTCCTCGGCCTTGACCGGGTGCATGAAGCACAAGGTCGCTTGCGGAAGCGTGCGCGCCACCAGCCGGACCTCGGCGATCGAGGCGACGTCGTAATGCGTGATGCCGCTATCCCACAGGATCGCCAGCAGGTCGGGCGACGGGTTCGCCTTGACCGCGTAGAGCGACTTGCCGGGAAAATTCTCGACAAAATAGCGGGCCGCACGCCGGGCGGCGTGAGGACGGACGAGCGTGACTGGCTCGACCGGGCGAAGGTCGGAAACTAGACCTTTGGCGCTGTGATGGCTGTGCAATTCAAGAGACCCCCAGAAACTAGGTAAAACGACAAGGCTGCCTTGCGGTTATTGGGAGTCCCCATGGGGCAGCGGACCGCGCATATATGGGTGGCGGGGACCGAGTGTAAAGGCCAGTCTCCCCCTTTTTTGCCCAAGAGATCGATCAGCGGAGGTCAGGACAGGCGCGATTTGAAATCGTCATAGCCGAAACTGCGGATTTGCGCGAGTTCGTCGGTCTCGCTGTCCCACAGCCAGATGTCGGGCAAGGGCACGCCGTTGAAGGTGTTGGTCTTGACCATCGAATAATGCGCCTGGTCGAGGAAAGCGAAGCGCCGCCCGATCTCCGGTACGCCGCCGAAGCGGTAATCGCCGATAACGTCGCCCGCAAGGCACGACGGCCCGCCGATCCGCGTCGCGACGCCGCCATCCTCCTCGCCGAGCATCGCCGGGCGATAGGGTGCCTCGATGACGTCGGGCATGTGGCACGTCGCGCTGATGTCGGCGATCGCCACGGGGCCGTCATTGTCGTGCACGTCGAGGACTTCGCCGACCAATATGCCTGCGTCGAGCGCGACCGCTTCGCCGGGCTCGATATATATCTGGCAGCCTGTTTCCTCGGCCATTTCGGCGAGGAATTCGACCAGAGCCTCGCGATCGTAATCGGCGCGCGTGATGTGGTGGCCGCCGCCGACGTTGATCCAGTCGAGATGATCGAAATAAGGTTCAAGCTCGTCCTTCACGTGCTCCCAGGTTTCCATCAGCGGCTCGAATCCCTGTTCGCACAGGTTGTGGAAATGGATGCCGCGGACCATCTCGACATGCTCGTCGGTCAGCTGCGAGATCGGGAAGCCGAGCCGCGATCCGGGCGCGCTGGGATCGTAGCGCGGGACCTCGCCGAGCGGGATCTCGGGGTTGATCCTGAGGCCCAGATCGAAATCCTCCCCGCCCGACTTCATCCGCTCGACGATCGGCAAGAGGCGTTCGAGCTGGTCGGGGGAATTGAAGATGACGTGATCGCTGACCGCGCAGATCACCGGCAGGTCCTCGATCTTATAGGCAGGGCTATAGGTCGCGACCTCGCCATCGTAATATTCGCGCCCCAACAGCGCCTCGTTGAGGCCAGAGGCGCAGACGCCGTCGAGATACTGGCCGATCGTGTCGGCGAGCGACCACATCGAAAATGCCTTGAGCGCCGACAGCACCTTGGCCCCCGATCGGTCGCCGATATCGCGCAGCACCGCGCAATTGGCGCGGATCTTCGCGGCATCGACGACGAACGACGGCGATGGGACGCGGCTAAGGTCGAATTGGGTAAAGGCGCCCGGGTCGCCGGCCTTGGTTTCCATGTCCCTCTCGTCCTTGCTTGCCGGGATCAGAACGCCAGCGGTCCGTCCAATTGCTTCACCTGCCACGGCAGGCCCTGCTCGTTCAGCATATCCATGAAAGGATCGGGGTCGAACTCTTCCATGTTGAACACGCCGTCCCCGGCCCATTTGCCGGTCAACAACATCGCCGCGCCGATCATCGCGGGGACACCGGTGGTGTAGCTGACCGCCTGGTTGCCCGTCTCTGCATAGGCGTCCTCGTGATCGCAGACGTTCCAGATATAGACCGTCTTGGGCTTGCCGTCCTTCATGCCGGTGGCGATGACGCCGATATTGGTCTTGCCCTTGGTCGTCTCGCCAAGGCTCGACGGCTCGGGCAGCACGGCCTTGAGGAACTGCAGCGGCACGATCTCGCGGCCCTCGTACATCACCGGGTCGATCCGCGTCATACCGACGTTCTGGAGCACCTCGAGATGGGTGAGGTACGCATCGCCGAAGGTCATCCAGAAGCGTGCGCGCTTGAGGCCGGGGATATGCTTGGCGAGGCTTTCGAGCTCCTCATGGTACATCAAATACATGTTCTTTTCGCCGACCTCGGCGAAATCGAAGCGCTGCTTGGTCGATAGAGCGGGCGTTTCGATCCACTCGCCGTTCTCGTAATGGCGCGCGGGCGCGGTCACTTCGCGGATGTTGATCTCGGGATTGAAATTGGTCGCGAAATGCTGGCCGTGGTCGCCACCGTTGCAATCGAGGATGTCGATCGTCTCGATCGAATCGAGATGGTGCTTGGCGAGATAGGTCGAAAATACGCTGGTTACGCCTGGATCGAAGCCCGAACCGAGCAACGCGGTCAGCGCCGCCGCCTTGAAGCGGTCGTGATACGCCCATTGCCAGTGATATTCGAACTTCGCCTGGTCGCGCGGCTCGTAATTGGCGGTGTCGAGATAATCGACCCCCGTCTCGAGGCACGCGTCCATGATGTTGAGGTCCTGGTACGGCAGCGCGAGGTTGACGACGAGATCAGGACCGACCTCGCGGATCAGCGCGATCGTCGCGGGGACGTCGTCGGCGTCGATCTCGGCCGTCGCAATCGTCACGCCGGTGCGCGCCTTGACCGATTCGGCGATCGCGTCGCACTTGAAACGACGACGGCTCGCCAGCGTGATCTCTTCGAAAATCTCCGCGTTCATCGCCATCTTGTGGACCGCGACCGATCCGACGCCGCCAGCGCCAATCACCAAAACCTTGCCCAAATCTGCCTCCTGTTCAATGCTTCGTCGCCGCCTATAGGGGGACGTGATGACAGAACAAAGCCCAGCCGATCTTGTTTCCCCGCTTCGCACGCCATCACGCGCCGGTGTCGAGCGCGCCGCCGCCAAGATCGCGGCGATCCTGCCGCCCACGCCGTTGCTGCCGCTCACTATCGATGGCGTCACGATCTGGTGCAAGGCCGAGGGGCTGCAACCGATCGGCGCGTTCAAGATTCGCGGTGCCTGGCACCGGCTGACCGATCTGTCCGATACCGAGCGCGCGCGCGGCGTCGTCGCCTTTTCGAGCGGCAACCATGCGCAGGGCGTCGCCTGGGCGGCGCGACGGCTAGGCATCGCCGCGACGATCGTGATGCCCGCCGACGCCCCGCAGGCGAAGATGCAGGCGACCCGAAATCTCGGCGCGCGTGTCGTGACCTACGACCGCCGCAGCGAATCGCGTGAGGAAATCGCCGCATCGCTGGCAACCGAAAGCGGCGCGACCGTCGTGCCGAGTTTCGACGATCCTTGGGTTGTCGAAGGACAGGGGAGTCTCGGCATCGAAGCGGCAGCACAACTCTCCGCACAGGCCGATGGCGCGACCTTTGATCATGTCATCGCCTGTTGCGGCGGCGGCGGGCTGGCGAGCGGAAACGCGCTCGCGCTGCCTGGTGCCGCGGTTACGATCGTCGAACCCGATGGCTGGGACGACATGGGCATTTCGCTGCGAGGTGGCACGATCGTTCCCGTCGCGGTCGATGCACCCGATACCCTGTGCGACGCGCTGCAGACGCCGCGCGTTTCGCCGCTGACCTTCGACATCCTGCGCGCGCGCCACGCACAGGCGGTATCGGTCAGCGATGCCGAGGCTCAGGCGGCGATGCGGCTTGCGTTCGAGCGGCTGCAGCTGGTCCTCGAACCCGGTGGCGCGGTCGCTCTCGCTGCGGCGATGACGAACAAGGCCGCACCAGGCCGCCACACGCTCGTCACGCTTTCGGGCGGCAATGTCGATCGGCTCGTCTTTCGTGCGGCCCTATCCGACCGATAGGTGCAACCCGGTCGTCAACTGTGCGTTGAATGCGCATGAAAACATTAGCCTTTGCCGTAGTGCTTCCGCTCGTCACCACGCTCGCCGCGTGCGACTCATCCCCTTCGGCCAACCAGGCCGACGCCGCGTCCGACCCCATGACGTCAAACGATACCGTACCAATGTCCGCCGAACCTGCGAAAAATGATCCGACTATCACCCCGACTGCGACGAACGAGGCAGATGCGCCGCCGGCCAATGCGACGCACCGCTTTGCCAGTTGGGCGGGGAAATGGACCGGCGTCGAAGGCATGTACCTCGT
Organism: uncultured Alphaproteobacteria bacterium; assembly: GCA_963800335.1. Taxonomy (GTDB): domain Bacteria; phylum Pseudomonadota; class Alphaproteobacteria; order Sphingomonadales; family Sphingomonadaceae; genus Flavisphingopyxis. The sequence continues at coordinate 431,006 of CAWDAN010000007.1, forward strand.
CATCTCGCCGACCACCGCCGAACGCTACAGCCTCGAAATGCAGTACGACCTCGATCACAAGGTAACGGTCGAGGGCCGCGATTCAGAGCATGGGATAAAATTCACCCGGGACGGCGAAACGCTGTCGCTGTACCGCGCGTCGGGCAACGAAACCGGGCTCAAATATCTCGCGGGTAAAATGCAGTGCCTCATGGTCAAGAATGGCGAGGGTTACTGCCGCGATTGATCGAAGCGGTCAGGCAGCCAGCCGCAGCTCCTCGCGCGTCCAGATTTCGACCAGAGCGCCCACCAGTGCGCGGATCATCGCCTCGTCATGCGTCGGTCCGGGGGTGAATCGCAGCCGCTCGGTCCCGCGCGGGACGGTCGGGAAATTGATCGGCTGAACGTACATGCCGTATTCGGCCAGCAGGATGTCGCTGATCTTCTTCGTCTTGACCGGATCGCCGACCATCAACGGGACGATGTGCGTCGTCGATGGCATGACCGGCAGGCCCGCCTCGGCGAACAGCGCCTTGAGCATGGCGGCGTTGGCTTGCTGCGCGTCGCGTTCGGCGCTCGATGCCTTGAGATGCCGGACCGAAGCGAGGACGCCCGCGACCAGCACCGGCGAAAGGCTGGTGGTGAAGATGAAGCCCGGCGCATAGCTGCGGATGACATCGATGATCATCGTGTCGGTCGTGATATAGCCGCCCATCACGCCGAACGCCTTGCCCAGCGTTCCCTCGATGATCGTCACCCGTTCGGCCAGGCCGTCGCGTTCGGTGATGCCGCCGCCGCGCGGACCGTACATGCCGACCGCATGGACTTCGTCGCAATAGGTCAGCGCGTTGTACTTGTCGGCCAGGTCGCAGATGTCCGCGATCGGGGCGATGTCGCCGTCCATCGAATAGACGCTTTCGAACGCCACCAGCTTGGGCGCTTCGGGATCGTCGGCGGCGAGCAGCTCTTCGAGATGCGCCATGTCGTTGTGGCGATAGACGCGTTTCTCGCAACCGGCATTGCGGATGCCCGCGATCATCGAGGCGTGGTTGAGCTCGTCCGAATAGACGATGCAGCCGGGCAGGATCTTGGCCAGCGTCGATAGCGTCGCGTCGTTCGAGACATAGCCCGAGGTGAACAGGAGCGCGCCCTGCTTGCCATGGAGGTCGGCGAGCTCGGCCTCGAGATCGACATGATAATGCGTGTTGCCGCCGATGTTGCGCGTGCCGCCCGATCCCGCGCCGACGTCGTGCAGCGCCTCTTCCATCGCCGCGGTGACCTTGGGGTGCTGGCCCATCGAGAGATAGTCGTTCGAGCACCACACGGTGATCGGCTTGGGGCCGTTATGGCCGCCGAAACAGCGCGCATTGGGATAGGCACCTTTGTTTCGGAGGATGTCGATAAACACCCGATACCGCCCTTCGGCATGGAGCCGGTCGATCGCCTTGGTGAAAACATCCGCGTAATTCATGGGTCCGCCTATGCAACTCTATGGTCCGGTGCTGGCTGCGCCATAAGGCGCAAGGGCGTCAATTTCCAGTGATAACCGTTCGCAACTGGCGCGCCAATTCGGTCACAACAATTGCGGGCGCACCAAGCCCGTAGGTCGCAAGCGCGTCAGTATAGCGCCGCTCGGCTTCGTCGAGTCGGGTGAACACCGCGCGGCCTTCGCTGGCAGCGGCGGGCCAGTCCTGGTCGCGCGTCAGATAGGCGACGCGCCGCGCGATTCCCTCGCCGCCGTCGATGAAGTGCATGTCGCGTCCAACCGCGGCGCGAAGTTCGTCGATTACGAGCGGGAAATGCGTGCACGACAGCACCACCACATCCATGACGTCACCGCCCGATTGCTCGGTCAGTCCGGCCATGGCGTCGGCAAAAATTGCAGTGTCGGGGGTCTCGCCGCGCAGTTTTGCCTCGGCGGCCAGGACAAGGTCAGCGCTGCCATGGCGCAGGATCGTCGCATCGGCGGCGAAATCGCGCGCCAGCCGCTCGACATAGGGCTGACGCACCGTCGCCTCGGTGCCGAGCACGCCGATGACGCGGCTTTGCGACAGCGCGGCGGCGGGCTTGATCGCGGGCACCGTGCCGACGACGGGAATATCGAGCGCAGCGCGGACATGGTCGAGCGCGATCGTCGAGGCGGTGTTGCACGCGATCACCGCAATCCGCGGACGGAAGCGCTCGACCAGCCGCCCGAGCAGCGCAGGGACGCGCGCCGCGATCTCCGCTTCGCTCTTGGTGCCATAGGGCATCGCGGCATAATCGGCGGCATAGACGATCGGCGCGAGCGGCAGCAGGGCGCGGATCGGACCGAGCACCGACAGGCCGCCAATGCCCGAATCGAACATCAGGATCGGCGCGTCTGGGGAGTGGATTGAAGCGGTCATGTCGCGAGCGTGGTAGCGGGACGAGGCTCTTGGTCAAAGCGCGATTTGCCGCAGCGCATTGAGCGGGTGTAGGAATACGGCTGGCGCAATGACCGGCAACGGGCGACTCGGGGAAACTGCAAACGATGGCGACGACCAACCTGCTCTGGGAAACCCCCGCGGCGATGCTGCTGATGGGCTATCTGCTCGGCTCGTTGCCCTTTGGCGTGATCCTCACGCGGCTGAGCGGCGCGGGCGACCTGCGCACGATCGGGTCGGGCAATATCGGCGCGACCAACGTGCTGCGCACCGGGCGCAAGGGCCTGGCCGCGCTGACCTTGCTGTTCGACCTGCTCAAGGGCGCGGCGGCGGTATGGATCGCGCACGCGGTCTCGCCCAATGATGTGCTGCTGGCGGCGGTGGGGGCTTTTGTCGGGCATCTTTATCCGATCTGGCTGAGGTTTCGCGGCGGCAAGGGGGTCGCGACGCTGGCGGGCATCTGGCTGGCGCTCGCCTGGCCGGTCGGGCTCGTCTACGCCGTAACCTGGCTCGTCATTCTCGCGATCACGCGGCTCAGCTCGCTCGCCGGGATGCTCGCGGCGATCGCCGGCCCGTTCGCGGCGGCGATCGTCGATCGCTGGGAGCTCGTCCCGGTCGGCATTGCCTTCGCGCTGATGGTGCTGTGGAAGCACCGCAGCAATATCGGCCGCCTGCATGCGCGGCGAAGAGCCGAAGATCGGCGGGAACAAGGCCAGCGCCGCCTGATGGCCGACGGCGCGACCCGCAACGACGATGCGGTCGATCGCCTCAGGCTCATCCGGTCGGCCAATATCGGGCCGGTGACCTATCGCCAGCTGCTCGCGCGCTTCGGCAGCGCCCGCGCCGCGCTCGACGCATTGCCCGATCTGGCCGCACGCGGCGGGGGCAGGGCGCCGCGGCTCGCGAGGCTTGCCGATATCGAGCGCGAAATGACGCAGGTTCGCGCCGCTGGTGCGCGCTACCTGTTCCTCGGCGAGCGCAATTATCCCGCCGCACTCGCGCAGATCGACAACGCCCCGCCGGCCTTGACGCTGCGCGGCGACACCGGCTTGCTCGCCCGTCCGATGATCGCGATGGTCGGCGCGCGCAATGCATCGGCGGCGGCGTGTCGCTTCGCGCGCGAGCTTGCCGGAGCGCTCGCCGCAACCGGCACGGTCGTCGTCAGCGGGCTCGCGCGCGGGATCGATACCGCCGCGCATGTCGGGGCGATCGGCGGCAGCGACGGGGCGGGCGGCACGATCGGGGTCATCGCGAGCGGCATCGACATCGCCTATCCGCCCGACAACGCCGACCTGCAGGAACGTATCGCCGACGAACAGCTGTTGCTCGCCGAACAGCCGCCAGGAACCGAGCCGCTCGCGCGCCACTTCCCGTTTCGCAACCGGATCATCGCCGGCCTCGCCGCGGGCACCGTCGTCATCGAGGCGGCGCCGCGTTCGGGATCGCTGATCACCGCGCGGCTGGCGGGCGAATTCGGCCGCGAGGTGATGGCGGTACCCGGATCGCCGCTCGATCCGCGCGCGCAGGGGTGCAACGCGCTGATCCGCGACGGCGCAACGCTGGTCCAGTCGGCCGATGACGTCATGGAGAGCATCGGCCCGATCGACCCGCGCGCCGCCCGCTCGCCGAGCGACGCCTATGGCCCGGAGCCCGTGTCGCCCGATGCGTCCGATGCGGAGCGCGGCGCGATCACCGGCTTGCTCAGCCCGACCCCCGTCGCGGTCGACGAACTGATCCGCCAGTCGGGCCGCGCGCCTGCCACCGTCCAGACCGTCCTGCTCGAACTCGAACTCGCCGGGCGGCTCGAACGCCATGCCGGCGGACGGGTGAGCCTGTCGGCCTAGGCGTGCATTCGCGCCTATTGACGCAGCACCATTTGCGACACCATCCTCGCGCGTATACGTGAGGCCGCAGTCTGCGGCGCCTGGAAAGTACAGAAAACCCTATGAAACTTGTCGTCGTCGAATTGCCTGCCAAGGCGAAGACCATCGAGAAATATCTCGGCCCCGGTTACACCGTCCTCGCCAGCTACGGCCATGTCCGCGACCTGCCGCGCAAGGACGGCTCGGTTCGCCCCGACGACGGGTTCGAAATGGACTGGGAGGTCTATGCCGACAAGTCGCGGCAGTTGAAGGCAATCACCGACGCCGCCAAGGGCGCCGAAGCCCTGATCCTCGCGACCGATCCCGATCGCGAGGGAGAGGCGATCAGCTGGCACGTGCTCGAACTGCTCAAGAAGAAGAAGGTCCTCCCCGCGAGCGTCGGGCGTTCGACCTTCAATGCGATCACCAAGGCGGCAGTGACCGAGGCTATCGCGCATCCGCGCGAGCTCGATCACGATCTGATCGACGCCTATCGCGCGCGCCGCGCGCTCGATTATCTCGTCGGCTTCACACTCTCGCCGGTGCTGTGGCGCAAGCTGCCCGGCGCCAAGTCGGCGGGTCGCGTCCAGTCGGTCGCACTGCGCCTCGTGGTCGAGCGCGAACGCGAGATCGAAGCGTTCAAACCACAGGAATACTGGTCGATCTCGGCGGCGAATGGAGCAGAGCGGGCAGGGCTTCGTCGCCCGGCTGACGCGCTGGCGCGGCGACAAGATCGACCGGCTGACGATCGGTGCTGAGGGCGACGCGATGGCGCCAAGGCCGATATCGAGGGCGGCCACTTCACCGTCGAAAGCGTCGACGTCAAACCGCAACGGCGCAACCCGCCGCCACCGTTCACGACCTCGACGTTGCAGCAGGAAGCCGCGCGCAAGCTCGGTTTCTCGGCCAGCCATACGATGCGCGTCGCGCAGGGCCTCTACGAGGACGGCGCGATCACCTATATGCGGACCGACGGCGTCCAGATGGACGGCAGCGCGATCTCGGCGGCGCGCAAGGCGATCGCCGAGCGCTATGACGGCGGTTACGTTCCCGATAAACCGCGTATCTACAAGACCAAGGCGAAGAATGCGCAGGAAGCGCATGAAGCGATCCGCCCGACCGATTTTTCCAAGGACCGCGCCGGTTCGGGCGACCATGGCCGGCTTTACGACCTGATCTTCAAGCGCGCGATGGCGAGCCAGATGGAGTCTGCTGCGCTTGAGCGTACCGCGGTCGAACTCGTCGACGGCACCGGCCAGCACGCGCTGCGCGCGACCGGCCAGGTCGTCAAGTTCCCCGGCTTCCTCGCGCTCTACACCGAGGGCCGTGATGACAAGGACGACAGCGACGACGATTCGCTGCTCCCCGCGATGAAGGTCGGCGATGCGCCGGCGAAGAAGTCGGTCGATGCGGTGCAGAGCTTCACCCAGCCTCCGCCGCGCTATTCCGAAGCAAGCCTCGTCAAGCGGCTCGAGGAGCTCGGCATCGGCCGTCCCTCGACCTATGCCTCGACGCTTCAGGTCCTCAAGGACCGCGAATACGTTAAAATCGAGAAAAACCGTTTCTTTGCAGAGGAAAGCGGGCGACTCGTCACAGGGTTCCTCGAACGCTTCTTCGAACGCTACGTTGCCTACGACTTCACCGCCGGCCTCGAGGACCAGCTCGACGAGATCAGCGGCGGGCGCGCCGACTGGCAGGCGGTGCTGAGCGCCTTCTGGAAGGATTTCAAACCCAAGACCGAAGAGGTCATGGAGCGCAAACCGTCGGAGGTGACCGCCGAGCTCGACGTATTCCTGTCGTCCTACCTCTTTCCGCCGCGCGATGACGGCACCGATCCGCGTACCTGTCCCGCCTGCGCCGACGGGCGGCTCGCGCTGCGCGGCGGGCGCTTTGGTGCGTTCGTCGCGTGTTCGAACTATCCCGAGTGCAAGTACACCCGCCGCTTCGCGCAACCCGACGGTGAGGGCAACGGCGCCGACACCGGCCCCGAGGAGCTCGGCACCGATCCCGCCAGCGGCCTCGCCGTCACCAAGAAGGTCGGACGCTTCGGCCCGTATCTCGAAATGGGCGAGGGCGACGAAAAGAAGCGGGCTTCGATCCCGCGTGACCTGCCCGGTGGCGAGCTGACGCTCGAAAGCGCGCTCAAGCTGCTTTCGCTCCCGCGCGAGGTCGGCATCCATCCCGAGACAGGCAAGGAAATCAAGGCTGGCATAGGACGTTACGGCCCGTTCCTGCTCCACGATGGCAAGTACACCAAGCTCTCGACGACCGAGGAAGTCTTCGACATCGGCATGAACGCGGCTGTCGTGAAGATCGCCGAGGCGCCCGTCGGGCGCGGACGCACCGCGCGCGAACCGTTGAAGGTGCTTGGCGCGCATCCCCGCACCGAGGCCGAGATCAAGCTGATGGAAGGCCGCTACGGCGCCTATGTCACCGATGGCACGACCAATGCGACCTGCCCAAGTCGATCGACAAGGACGCGCTGACGCTCGAAGAAGCGGCGCAACTGATCGACGAACGCGCGGCCAAGGGGCCGGCGAAGAAAAAGCGCAAGGCGCCTGCCAAGAAGAAGGCGCCGGCGAAAAAGAAGCCCGCGGCGAAGAAACCTGCCGCGAAGAAGCCGGCGGCCAAAAAGTTGCCCGCAAAGAAAGCGCCCAAGGCCGAATAGGTCGCTCCCCCTCTCCCCTTCAGAAGAGGGGGCAAGGAGCCGCGATCACTCGACCCAGTCGAGGCCCATTTCGCGATAGGCGTCACGGCTGTCGTCCCAGTTTTCCTGGACCTTGACGTGGAGGTAGAGGTGGACGGGCACGCCCCATATCCGCTTCAGTTCCTCGCGCGCGGCGGCACCGATCACCTTGATCCGGCTGCCGCCCTTGCCGAGGACGATGGCGCGCTGCGTCGGGCGCGCGACGAGGATCTGCTGGTGGATTTCGACCGACCCGTCGGGCCGCTCGGCATAGGTTTCGGTGCGTACCATGCTCGCATAGGGCAGTTCGGCATGGAGCTGGAGATAGAGTTGCTCGCGCGTGATCTCGGTCGCGGTCAGCCGTTCGCTGGCATCGGACACCTGGTCGGCGGGGAAATGCCACGGTCCTTCGGGCATCTGGCCGGCAAGATAGGTCTTGAGCTCGGCGACGCCGTCGCCCGTCGTCGCGCTGATGAAGAACGTCTCGTCAAACGCGGCACCCTGGTTGATCCGTGCGGCGGTATCGAGCAGCGCGTCCTTGCGCGTGACATCGACCTTGTTGAGGACGAGGATCTTGCGCTCGGGCCGGTCGACGATGCCATTGAGGATACGCTCGGTGCGCCGGCCGATACCTTTTTCGGCATCGATGACGAGCGCGAGCAGGTCGGCGTCCTGCGCGCCGCCCCATGCCGCCTGGACCATCGCGCGGTCGAGCCGGCGTTCGGGCGCGAAAATACCGGGCGTGTCGACCAGCATGATCTGCGTCTCGCCCTCCATCGCAATGCCGAGCAGGCGCGTGCGCGTCGTCTGCGCCTTGGGGCTGACGATCGCGATCTTCTGCCCGACCAGCGCGTTGACGAGCGTGGATTTGCCCGCGTTCGGCGCGCCGAGAATGGCGACGAGCCCACAATGTGACGTCATGACATCGCCTCCGGATCGATCTGGGTAAGCAGCGCGTGCGCCGCGGCCTTTTCGGCCTCTTGTTTCGAAGCGCCGTCGCCGCTCGCCTTGGCGAGATTGGGGACGGACACCTCGACGGTGAAATGCGGCGCATGCGCCGGGCCGCCGCGATCGGTGACGCGGTATTCGGGCGGCTTGCGATTGTTCGCCGCAGCCCATTCCTGCAGCGCCGATTTGGGATGACGAGGGGCGCGATGCTGCGCGGTGATGCGTTCGCCCCACAGGCGCGCGATCAGTTCCTGCGCTGCATCGAGGCCGCGATCGAGATAGACTGCACCGATCAGCGATTCGACGACGTCGCCGAGAATGTTGACGCTCTCGCGGCCGCCGTCGTCATTGGCCTGCTTGCCAAGGATGACGAGCGAGCCGAGATCGTTTTCGCGCGCAATTTCGGCGCATATCTCGCCCGAGACGAGGACGTTGAGCCGCGGAGACAGCATGCCCTCGGGCTCTTCGGGAAAGCGCTGGTAGAGCATGTCGGCGATGCACAGCCCGAGCACCCGGTCGCCGAGAAATTCGAGCCGCTGATAATCGCGCCCGTTGCCCGAGCCGTGCGTCAGCGCCTCGATATAAAGCGCCGCGTCATGCGCGGTGATGCCCAGGCGCGATGCCAGCGCGGTGAGGCGTTCCTGCTGCGTCAAAACCCTTTCCCGACCCTGGCCCAGCGCGCGGCCGAGAACCAGCTCAGCGGATTGTACCACTGCGCCGCACCGTCGGTCGAAAACACCGTGAACATTGCCTTGCCGACGAGATTCTCGACCGGGACGAAGCCGATGCCGCGGCCGCGCACGGCAGGGAAGCGGCTGTCGGCACTGCGATCGCGGTTGTCGCCCATCAGGAACAGGTGCCCCTTTGGCACGACGTATACCTGTGTCGTGTCTGGAAACGACGGCCCGCCATCGTAGACGTCAAGCGTGTCGTAGCTACGCCCGTTGGGCAGCGTTTCGCGATAGCGCGGATAGCGACAGACATCGCGCTCGCCCGCAACCTCCTGATAGATCGGCAGGAAGCATGGCAGCGTCCCGTCGCGCTGGGCGGCGGCGCGCATATTGTCGGTCACCGGGAGGATCGCATCGGCAACGCGAACGCGCGCGATGGGCTTGCCGTTGAGCGAAACCGCTCCGTTGGTCACCTGGATCCTGTCGCCGGGCAGGCCGATGACGCGCTTGATATAGTCCTCTTCCTGCGTCGGCGGCGCCTTGAAGACGGCGACATCGCCGCGCTGGGGCAGGCTGGAAAAGACGCGCCCGGGGATCAGCGGTACACCGAACGGCAGCGAATAGCGGCTGTAGCCATAGGCCATCTTGTTGACGACCAGATAGTCGCCGATCAGCAACCGCGGCTGCATCGATTCCGATGGGATGCTGAACGGCGAAAAGAGGAACGATCTCACGATCAGCACGAACAGCGCCAATTTGACGAGGAACTTGAGGAAATCGGCCTGCTCTTGCCTGGCAGAAAGCGCAGGTTTTGCGCCGTTTACCGGTGCCGTCGCAGGGCTGGTCGCGTCACGTGTGGTCATGGCTAGCGCATTGCAGGCGACGGCAAGCCTGCGTCAAGCGCCTTTGTTGGCGCGATCGCCCCGCGGTGGAGAATGGCTGGCGAAGCGCCGGTCGGGAGGCTAAACCCCGCGGTTCAATTCGCACCCGGAGGAAAAATGCCCGACATCGACGGTTTCTGGACCGCAATCGAAGATTACGCGGTGCGACCGATCGCGGACCTGGTCGAAGGCGATGCCGACCGGCAGGAGCTGCTCGTCGTCGACCAGTCGGCGATCCGCTTCGACTTTACCAAGACGCACCTCGACGGCGAGTTGGTCGAACGGTTCGTCGAACTTGCCGATGCCGTGGATCTCGATGGCGCACGCAAGCGCCTGTTCGCCGGTGAGATAGTCAACCCGAGTGAAGACCGCGCGGCGGAGCACACCGCCGAACGCGGCGAAGGGAAGGCGGACAGCGTTGCGATCGCGCGCCAACTCCACGTCCGGATGCGCGCACTGGTCGATGCAATAGAGGCCGGTGCGCTCGGCGAAATCCGACACATCGTCCACATTGGCATAGGCGGATCGGCGCTTGGCCCTGATCTCGTCATCGACGCGCTCTTTCGCGCCAGCGACCGCTATGGAGTGGCCGTGGTGTCAAACGTCGACGGCCTCGCGCTTGAAGACGCAATCGAGCGCTTCGATGCCCAATACACGCTGGTCGTCCTAGCTTCGAAGACCTTCACGACCAGCGAAACGATGCGTAACGCCGCTTCGGCGCTCGAATGGCTGCGCGCCGAAGGGGTGGCAGATCCCTATGGCCAGTTTGTCGCGCTCACTGCCGACCCGGAAAAGGCGCTCGCCTGGGGCATCGACGAAACGCGTATCCTGCCATTCGCACCAACGGTTGGCGGTCGCTATTCGCTGTGGTCGTCGATCGGCTTCCCTATCGCGCTGGCGCTCGGCTGGTCGGAGTTCGAGGAATTGCTCGAGGGCGCGGCTGAGATCGACCGTCATTTCCGCCTCGCCGACTGGTCGCTCAATGCCTCCGCGCTGGCCGCCTTTGCAGACCTTTATTATGCTCAGGTCGGCCGCCATGCGACGCGAGCAGTGTTCGCCTATGACGAACGGCTGCGCCTGCTGCCATCATATCTCCAGCAACTCGAAATGGAGAGTAACGGCAAGCGCGTGACCAGCGACGGCAAGCTGCTCGACCGGCCGAGCGCGCCGATCGTTTGGGGCGGGGTGGGGACCGATGCGCAGCACGCGGTGTTCCAGCTGCTCCACCAGGGAACTCACGTCGTACCGGTCGAATTCGTCGCGTCGATTGCTGCGGGCGATGGGTTGGATCCCGAGCATCACGCGATGCTGCTCGCCAGCTGCTTTGCGCAAGGCGCAGCGCTGATGATGGGCAGGGCGAGCGACGGCGATCGGACGCGCGACTATCCCGGCGACCGCCCCTCGACGACGATCCTGCTTGACGATGTCGATGCCCGCACACTCGGAGCGTTGCTTGCGTTTTACGAGCACCGCACGTTCGTCAATGCGACATTGCTCGGGATCAATCCCTTCGACCAGTTCGGCGTTGAACTCGGCAAGGATATGGCGCGGCGGATGGGCGAGGGGGCAGGCGATATCGATCCCTCGACCGCCTCGCTGATGAAGCTCGCCGGGCTGACCCCCTGACATCGCTGGCTCATTGGGCAGGGCCGCGATTGCGCTGATCGGCAAAGTCGATTGGCACAAGCGGACAGGCCACCCCATATGCGCCTTCGACCGATCATTTTACGTAAATTGAGGAAAATACCTTGGCCAAGTTCGACTACGACCTGTTTGTCATCGGTGCAGGATCGGGCGGCGTCCGCGCCGCGCGCGTATCAGCCTCGTTCGGTGCCAAGGTTGCCATCGCCGAGGAGTTTCGGGTTGGCGGGACCTGCGTAATTCGCGGCTGCGTGCCCAAGAAGCTGCTCGTCTATGGCGCGCACTTCGCCGAAGATCTAGAAGACGCCAAGCGCTTCGGCTGGGATGTGGGCACGCCGAAATTCACCTGGCTGACGCTGCGCGACAACGTGCTCGCCGATGTAGACCGGCTCAATGACGCCTACACCAACACCCTCGAAAGCCATGGCGTCGAAATCCTGCACGAACGCGCAGTGCTGACAGGGCCGAATGAAGTCAAACTCGCCCGCGGCAAGACCGTGACGGCCAAAACGATCCTCGTCGCTACGGGTGCCTGGCCAGTAATGCCGCAATTCCCTGGCGCCGAACATGGCATCAGCTCGAACGAGGTCTTCCACCTCGATGCCCTGCCAAAGCGCGTCGTCATTGCTGGCGCGGGCTATATCGCAAACGAGTTTGCCGGCATCTTCAACGCGCTCGGCAGCCATGTCACGATCGTCAACCGTTCAGACAAGATCCTGCGCGGCTATGACGAGACGCTGCGCGACCGCCTGCTCCAGATATCGATGACGAAAGGGATCGATTTTCGCCTAAACTGCCCTTTTGAAAAGATCGTCAAGCACAAGGACGGCAGCCTCGGCGTCAAGCTCGCGGAACACGACAGCTTTGATGTCGATCTCGTCCTGTTCGCAATCGGGCGCCGTCCGCATACCGAAGGCCTGGGCCTCGGTGCCGCGGGGGTCGAACGTGCCGACAATGGAGCGATCAAGGTCAACGAATACAGCCAATCGAACATCCAGAGCATCTATGCCGTCGGCGACGTTACCGACCGCGTCCAGCTCACTCCCGTCGCGATCCGCGAAGGTCAGGCCTTTGCCGAAACCGTGTTCAACGACAATCCCACCACGGTCGATTACGACTGCATTCCATCGGCCGTATTTTCGCACCCGCCGCTTGCCGGTGTCGGATTGACCGAGGGCGAAGCCCGCAACACGCTTGGCGCGATAAAGGTTTTTTCGTCCGACTTCCGCCCGATGAAGAACGTCCTTGCCGGTCGCAACGAACGCAGCCTCTACAAGATGATCGTCGATGCTTCCAACGACAGGGTCGTCGGCCTGCATATGATCGGCCCCGACGCTCCCGAAATCCTCCAGGCCGCCGCGGTCGCAGTCAAGGCAGGGCTGACCAAAGCCGATTTCGACAACACAGTGGCCCTCCATCCTAGCATGTCGGAAGAGCTCGTCCTGCTGCGCTAGGCGGCGAGTGCAAGCCGGTTGCGGCCGGCCGCCTTGGCGCGATAGAGCGCAGCATCAGCGCCGGCCAATACGTCTCCGATAAGCTTGCCGGGTTTGAGCTCGGCGACGCCAGCACTGATCGTCAACCTGATCGGGACATTTTCACTCGCGCCCTGGAACCGCATGCCTTCGATCTGGCTTCGCAATCGTTCGCAGATCGCCGTGGCCTGTTCGATGCTCGCGCCGTAGAATATCAGGCCGAACTCCTCCCCGCCGATGCGCGCGATCACATCGGCCCCGCGCAGGACACTCGATGCGCATTTGGAAAAGCTTTGAAGAATCTCGTCACCGATGAGGTGGCCATGGAGATCGTTGACCGACTTGAAATGATCGAGGTCGACGATCGCCACGCACCCCCGATTGCTGGTCGACAAATCGTTCGAGAGCGTTTCGAGCTGGCCCATGAAGGCACGCCGGTTGGGCAGGCCGGTCAGGAAGTCGGTCGAGGCTTCGTGGGTCAACTGGTCCTCGAGGACCTTGCGATCGGCGATGTCGCGAATCGAGCTCACCACGCCCGATATCGAACCGTCGTCGTCGACGACGCCGCGACAGCGCATTTCGAACCATATGGTTGTGCCATCTCGACCCACGCCCCGAAATTCTGAAGTAAACGTCTTATCCGGATGAGACAGCGCTTGGACAAAAATCGCATTGGTATCGTGACGGTCCTCCTTGAGGACGAGGTCCGAACCACGCATCCCGACAAGGTCGCGGGCGCTATAGTCGCCAAGTTCGGCAATCGATTGCGAAGCGTACAGGATTGTCCCTTCTGGATCGAGATTGAGGATGAGATCGCTCGAATTCTCAGTCACAAGGCGATAACGCGCCTCGCTCGCCAACAGTTTTTCGTGCAGCAGCTTGCGGCGCGTGAGGTCGGCGGCCACGGGCAAGACGGTGAGAACGGTTACGGCCAGGTAGAACTGGAAAAACACCGTTGCACTGGCAATGGCTTCGGTCGACTCCGCTGTCGAACCGGGACCTGCAATAGTAAAGAAGCCGCCAACCAGAGCCAGCAGGAGGATCGAAACGCCCGCGCCGAACTGGCCGCGCCAGATCGTCGCCATCATCACCACCAGGATCGGCAAGAACAATAGCGGGTGCGAGTTGTTCCAGAACACTGCCACGTCGGTCACGAGGATCAGCGCCAGCATCGTGCCGTTCTGAATCAGAGCTTTCCGCCTGGCTCCTGGCGCAATCTTGTGCGATTCCCTTCGCATAATTGCGCCAACGATGGGCGCAAACGCGACCGTGCCAAGCGCATGGCCGGCGAACCAACTGGCCCAGTTCGACCAGTAATCGAGCCCTAGGACAGCGGCGATCGAAGCGCCGCCCAGTCCGGAAATCGCAGGAGCCACGATACCTGCGGCCACGACGAAAGAGCCGACGTCGTGGAGCGAGGCGAGCGGACCGCGACGATGATTAAGGCGTCGCAAAAGTGACGCGCCAATGACCGCCTCGGCGAGATTGAAAATGACAAGCGGGCCTGCCGCCCACAAGCCGAACCCGAAAACGCTGGTGGCGATGAAACTGGCGATGCCGCACGTGACCAATGGTCGGACCCAACGCCTTGGCGAGGACAACGACAGTTCAGCGAGCAATACAGCGGTCGCGACCCATATGAATGCGACACCGCCGCCGAAACGCGTCGACATGATCGTTGCCGAAGCGGCAACGAAATAGATCAGGCCGATGATTATGGCGCGCAACCACGCACCGCCAAGGCCGAAGGTGAATCGTCTGGTCACGCGCCATGCCTAGTTTTGAACAGTTAATATGGCGTTTTCCAATTGCGGTATTTTGGGTCGCCATCGGCCTGCCCGCGACAGACACGTCCGGCTTGCATCGCGGCTCCCAGCGCGCATAACCTCTTCGCCACATCAGTTGGGGGAGGGAAGATGAGTGAACAGGGAGCCATTGCGGCCGATCGACAGTCCGCTCCGGGAGAACCGAGTGCGCGCGAGATCCGGCTGGTCATAGCCGCGTCGTCGATCGGGACGGTCTTCGAATGGTATGACTTCTTCATCTACGGCACGCTCGCCAGCCTGATCGGCAAAGCCTTCTTTCCCGCCGACAACGAGACTTTGCAGCTTCTTCTCGTCTGGGCGGGGTTTGCCGTCGGCTTCGGCTTTCGCCCGCTCGGCGCGATCCTGTTCGGCTATCTCGGCGATCGGCTGGGGCGCAAATACACCTTCCTCGTCACCGTCACACTCATGGGAGTCGCAACCGCAGGCGTCGGCCTGATCCCGAGCGCGGCCTCGATCGGCCTTGCGGCGCCGGCAATCGTCATCGCCTTTCGTATTCTCCAGGGGCTCGCGCTCGGCGGGGAATATGGCGGTGCGACGACCTATGTCGCCGAACATGCCCCGGTCGAGAAGCGCGGCTATTACACCAGCTTCATCCAGGCGAGCGTCGTAGGCGGCTTTGCGCTCAGCGTCGCGGTCGTGCTTGCCTGTCGCTACCTGATCCCGGCCGACGATTTCGCCGCCTGGGGCTGGCGCGTACCTTTCCTGTTGTCGCTGCTGCTGCTTGCAGTGTCGCTGTGGATGCGGCTCAAGCTCAGCGAGAGCCCGGTCTTCAAGGCAATGAAGGAAGCGGGCACGATGGCGAAGAACCCGTTCGTCGAAAGCTTCACCTATCCCGGCAATAAGAAACGCCTGTTCGTCGCATTGTTCGGCATCACCGCGGGCCTGACGACGATCTGGTACACCGCATTTTTTTCGAGCCTGTCTTTCCTCAAGGGCCCAATGCGCGTCGATGCGACGGTGGCCGAGATTACCGTCGGCATCGCGGGATTCCTGTCGATGGGCTTCTACCTCATCTGGGGCAGGATCTCCGACCGGATCGGGCGCAAGAAGCCGATCATCTGGGGCAATATCCTCGCGCTAATCCTCTTGTTTCCCGCCTTCTGGGCGATGGGTGAACTGGCCAATCCGGCGCTCAACCATTCGGCCAGCGCGGCCCCCGTGGTCGTGTCGGGCCCCAACTGCAGCTATGATCCCTTCGCCAGCGAACAGGCAACGCGCTGCGGGCGATTGCTCCAGGACCTGACGGCAAGCGGCGTTCCCTATGCGCTTGAGACGAGCGATACGCTCGGCGTCGCGGCGGGGCCCATGGCGCTACCGCTCGATGGCTATCCGTGGGACTATGCGGCGGCGCGGCGCACGACCCTGCAGGCCGCCCTGCAGGACGCCGGTTATGATTTCTCGCCGCAGAACCCGCCGCTCGCCAACCTCATCGCGATCGGTGCAGTGCTGCTCGTCCTCGGAATGTTGTCGGGCATGACCTACGGTTCGGTCGCGGCGTTGCTCGCCGAGATGTTCCCGCCGCAGATCCGCTACAGCTCGATGTCGATCCCCTATCATATCGGCGCGGGTTATTTCGGTGGGTTCCTGCCGCTGATCGCGGGATACATCATCGCCAAGACAGGCAATGCCTATGCTGGCTTGTGGTACACCTGGGTGTTCGTCGCGATCGCCCTGGTCGTCGGCTGGTGGGGTATCCCCTCCGGGCCGCCCACCGATTTCGACAATTCGAGGGAAAGCCCCGCCTGAACGAGCGGACGGTGATGGACGCCGCAGCGCGCGAGGGTTATCCGCAGGCGATGGATGATTTTCAACCGCCCCTGAAATTGCGCCTCGACGGCGCCGCGCTCCAGTCGAACTGGCGCTGGCTTGCCCGGCAGAGCGGCGCCGCTGCGTGCGGCGCTGCAATCAAGGCCGACGGCTACGGCCTCGGCGCGCGCGACGTCATGCGAAGGCTGGCGCATGCGGGCTGCCGCGATTTCTACGTCTCGACCTGGGCTGAAGCCGATGCCCTGATGCCGCTTGCCGAAGGCCTCTCGCTCTCTGTGTTCCACGGCGTACGCGATAACGACATGGCGTATGCGGTCGACAGCCAGGCGCGGCCCGTGCTCAACAGCCTCACGCAGGTGCAGCGCTGGCTGGCGAATTGCCCCGACCGGCCGTGCGACATCATGGTCGACACGGGCATGAATCGCCTGGGCCTTGCCCTCGACGACATCGGCGACGAAGCCATTGATCAACTCACCATCGAAACGCTGATGAGCCATCTCGCCTGCGCCGATGAAGACAGCACAATGAATGCACGTCAGCGCGACCGCTTTTCCGTAATTGCCGAGCAATTTCCTGCCGCCCGAGCCAGCCTCGCCAACAGCGCCGGCATCTGCCTCGGCGACGAATACGCCTTTGCCCTGACGCGTCCGGGCCTGGCGCTTTATGGCGGCATTCCGCGTCTCGAGGGAGTGGGCAATATCACGCCTGTCGCCTATCCCGAGACGCAAATTCTCCAGCTCCGGTCGCTGACCGCGGGCGAGACGATCGGCTATGGCGCGACCTTCACCTCGCCAGCGGCAATGACCGTGGGGATCGTCAACGCAGGCTATGCCGACGGGCTCTACCGCTCGCTTGGGCCTTCCATGACGCTCTCCTATCGCGGGGACCATTGCGCGATCATCGGGCGGATCTCGATGGACCTCATCGCGATCGAACTGCCCGACGATGCCTGCGAAGGCGACTGGGTCGGGATCGACTTCGACCTCGCCGTTCTCGCGCAAAATTCGCCGATGTCGCAATATGAACTGCTGACCGGCCTCGGCCAGCGCTGGGACCGTGCCTGGTCTTAGGCGTGCGCGCCGAGCCAGGCGATCAGCGGTTGCCACAGGGTTTCGGGTGCCGCGCGCCCGACGACCATGCCGATATGTCCCGATGCGACATCGCGGCGCTCGCCCCAATCGGGCACCGCGGCAAGCGGGACGATGCGATCGCTGGTCGATGCGAAATGGAGCGAGGGGACATCATCGGGTCGAGGATCGATGCACTTGCCCGCGACGCGCCAATCGCCATTGGCTGGTGCATTGGCACCGAACAGGTCGTCGAATAGTCCGGCGCCCGCAGCATAGGGCAGGGGATCGCCGCCGTTCGCCCAGTCCTCTAGCGCGACGAAAGTAGCAAGCATCGCCGGATCCAGTTGCGGATCGGCCAACCGCGCGAACTTTTCCACGGTGCGATCGGGGTCGAGCGCCCAGAAGGCGGTCTGGAGCAATTCGAGCGGGACCAGCCCGACACCTTCGAGCGCATGGCGGTTGTGTTGCCACAGCCGTGCGAGCCGGACGCGCATCGTGCCGGGATAGGCGTCGAAATCCCACGGCGCGGCGATCGTCGCGACGCTCGCAACGGATGTGATGGCAGCCGCGCCCAGCGAAAGCGTTCCGCCCAGACAGTGGCCGACGAGCTGGGTCGACCCGCCAAGCCGCTTGATCGCGGGCAACAGATAGCGTTCAATATGCTCGCTCAGGCCGTCGCTCGCGTCGGCGCGGGACGGCGTCCCCCAAGTCAGCAGGTGGACGCCGAACCCGGCATCGGCGAGCGCGCGAGCGAGCGAATTGTCCGCGGCCATGTCGAGCACGCGCGGCGGATTGATCAGCGACGGGATGAGCAGCACCGGCGGGCCATCGCTGCGATAGCAATGAAGCCGCGCGCGTCCGATCGCCTCGCCGGGGACGTCGGGCCAGCGCTGGGCAGACCGCGGCGCCTGCTGGTATCGCTGCAAGCCGTCGAGCGCGGCGGCCGCGGTCGCGGGGTCGCTGCGTGCGACCTCGGCGACCATCTGGAGGAACAGCGGCAGTGGGCGCGGGCGATGTTGCGGTGCATCATCGTTTGATGCTAAATGATCCACGGCCTTCCACCCCCGTCCAGCAAGAGACTGTCATGGCAAAAGCGCAGCATCGTTCCAAGAGCGATCGCGACAACGATATCATCGTTATCAAGAAATACGCCAATCGTCGTCTCTACGACACCGACAAGTCGCGCTACATCACGCTCGACGATCTCGCCGGCATGATCCGCGAAGGACGCGAGTTCACCGTCGAGGATGCGAAATCGGGCGACGATATCACGCACAGCGTCCTTACCCAGATCATCATGGAAGAGGAATTGCGCGGCCCGACGATGCTGCCGGTCAAGTTCCTGCGACAGATTATCGCGCTGTATGGTGACAGCGTGCAATCGATCGTGCCCAATTATCTCGACGCGACGATGGACAGTTTTCGCGACAACCAGCAGCGCGTCGGCAAGGCGATGGGCGGCGCGCTCGGCAGCGACACGCTCGCCGAGATGACCCGCCGCAACATGGCGATGTTCCAGTCGGCCGCGCGCGCGTTCGGCATGCCTGCGATGGGCGGCGGGGCGCCCGATACAGAGGCAACCGCGAACGGCAACGACAAGGATGCCGAAATCGCCCGGCTCAAGGCCGAACTCGAAGCGCTCAGGAAATCGAGCGCCAGCAAAAAATAACCCCGTCAATCGGACCCCAGTTTCATGATCAAGCACGCGTTAAAGAACCGCCGCGCGACCGATTTTTCGGCCTGGTACCAGGAAGTCATCACCGAAGCCGACATGGCCGAGGAATTGGGCGTGCGCGGCTGCATGATCATCCGCCCCTGGGGCTATGGCATGTGGGAGCGGATCCAGCGCCTGCTCGACGACCAGATCAAGGCGACGGGCCACGAGAACTGCTATTTCCCGATCTTCATTCCTTTGAGCTATTTCGCCAAGGAAGCCGAACATGTCGACGGCTTCGCCAAGGAAATGGCGGTCGTCACGCATCATCGCCTGATCGAGCAGGACGGTACGCTCGTCCCCGATCCCGATGCCAGGCTCGAAGAGCCGCTGATCATCCGGCCGACCTCGGAAACCGTGATCGGCACGGCCTTTGCGCGCTGGATCCAGAGCTGGCGCGACCTGCCGGTCAAAATCAACCAGTGGGCCAATGTCGTCCGCTGGGAAATGCGTACGCGCATGTTCCTGCGCACCAGCGAATTCCTCTGGCAGGAAGGCCATACCGCGCACGCTTCGCGCGACGAGGCGATGGAGGAAACGCTCGCGATCCTCGAACTCTATCGCAGTTTTTCCGAAGATGTTCTCGCAATGCCCGTCATCGCCGGCGAAAAGCCCGAGCATGAGCGCTTTCCCGGCGCGGTCGCGACCTATTCGATCGAAGCGATGATGCAGGACGGCAAGGCGCTCCAGGCGGGCACCACCCACTATCTCGGCACCGCGTTCGCCGAAGCACAGAACATCCGCTACCAGTCACCCGAGGGCGAACTCGAACTCGCGCACACCACGAGCTGGGGCGTCTCGACGCGCCTCATCGGCGGCGTCATCATGACGCACGGCGACGACGACGGCCTGCGCGTTCCCCCGCTGATTGCGCCGCACCAGATCGTCATCGTGCCGATGCTGCGCGACAATGACGAGGATGCAGCGCTGCTCGATTACTGCAACGCGCTCGTCGCCTCGCTCAAACAGGGCAGGGCGTTTGGCGAGCCCGTCCGCGTCCATCTCGACAAGCGCGCGCTCAAGCCCGCCAACAAGCGCTGGTCGTGGGTCAAGAAGGGCGCGCCGATCATCCTCGAAATCGGCGGCCGCGACATGGCCGCGGGTCTCGTCACGGTCATCGAACGCACTGCGCTCTATGGCGACGACGGCCGCCTCGCGAGCAAGGCGATGACGCCCGCCGATCTCGCCGCCGCGGCGCCCGGACGGCTCGAAGCGATCCAGCAACAGCTGCACGCCGAAGCCAAGGAACGCCTCGACGCCAACATCACCCGCGACATTACCGACCGCGCTGCGCTCGCCGCGCATTTCGCCGATGCGGCCGCCTATCCGGGCTGGGTCGAGGTCAGCTGGTCGAAACCGACCGGCGCCGGGCTGGAGGCGATCATCGAGGAACTGAAGGCGCTCAAACTGACGATGCGCAACGTACCCCAGGGCAGCGATGCGGCGGGATCGACCTGTTTCTTTACCGGCGATGCGGCGGCCGAACGCATCCTCATCGGCCGGGCCTATTAAGGTGGCCAAGCAGCAACGCGCACCCGACACCATGCCGACGATCGACCAGGTCCTCGCGTTCATCAAGTCGAGCCACCAGCCCGCCGGCAAGCGCGAAATCGCGCGCGAATTCGGCCTCAAGGGCGGCGAGAAGATAAAATTGAAGGCGATGCTGCGCGACATGACCGACGACGGGCTGATCGATCTGACGCCCGGTCGCACCTACACCGCCGGTGGCGAAGTCCCCAAGGTCACCGTGCTGCGGATCGTCGATATCGACGATGATCAGCCCGTTGCGACGCCCGAGGAATGGGATGCGGGCACCCCGCCGCCGATGCTTCGCGTCATCCAGCGCGGGCGCAAGGGCGCGCTCGGCGTCGGCGACCGGATCCTCGCGCGCACCGAAGAGCGCGGCAAGGGCCATGTCGCGCACCTGATGAAAAAGCTCGAGCGGACCGAGGAAATGGTCCTCGGCGTCGTCACCGCGCAGCCGGGCAACAAGGCCAAGCAGTTCTGGCTGCGTGCGGTCGACAAGAAGGCGCGCCGCGACTGGGCGATCTCCGACCTCGGCGAAGCCAAACCCGGCGATCTCGTCCTCGCCGCGATCAGCGGTCGCCCGCCGCAGCAGAGCGTCGCGGTCAAACAGATCCTCGGCGATCCGCTCGCGCCCAAGAGCTTCAGCGAAATCGCGATCCACAAATACGGCATCCCGCACGTCTTTCCCGACGCGGTCATCGGCGAGGCCGAACGCGTGGCGAAACTCCCGCTCGGCGACAAGCGCGAGGACCTGACGCATATCCCGATCGTCGCGATCGATCCCGCCGACGCGCGCGACCACGATGACGCGATCTGGGCGAGCGAAGACGACGATCCCAAGAACCCCGGCGGCTACCGCGCGATCGTCGCAATCGCCGATGTGAGCTACTATGTCCGCCCCGGCAGCGCGCTCGACCGCGAGGCACGCAAGCGCGGCAACAGCGTCTATTTCCCCGACCAGGTCGTGCCGATGCTGCCCGAGATCCTCTCGGCCGACATGTGCTCGCTCAAGGCCGGGCAGGACCGCGCCGCGCTCGCCTGCCACATGACGATCGCCGCCGACGGCCGGATCACCGCGTGGCGTTTCACCCGCGCGCGCGTCCGCCTTGCCGGCAACATCGCCTATGAAGACGCGCAGGCAGCGATCGACGGCATCGCGCCGCACGATCTCACCGATAGCGCACTCAGGCCGCTCTGGGCGTGCTGGGCGCTGCTCAAGGCGGCGCGGACCAAGCGCGAACCGCTCGATCTCGATCTGCCCGAGCGGCGGATCGAACTCGACGAAACCGGGCGCATCACCTCGGTCGCGGCGCGCGACCGGCTCGATGCGCATCGCCTCGTCGAGGATTTCATGATCGCCGCCAACGTCGCCGCGGCCAAGGGCCTCGAAGGCAAGGCGCGCCCCGTCATGTACCGCGTCCACGAAGTCCCCAGCCGCGACAAGCTCGTCGCGATGAAGGACTATTTGAAGACGCTCGACGTCGAATTCGCGCTCGGCCAGGTCGTCCGCCCCGCGATCTTCAACCGCGTGCTCGGCAAGATCGCCAACGAGGCGATCAAGGCGCAGGTCATGGAACAGGTGCTGCGCACGCAGATGCAGGCCTATTACGGCCCCGTGAACATGGGCCATTTCGGCCTCGCGCTCGGTAGCTACGCGCATTTCACCTCACCGATCCGCCGCTATGCCGATCTGCTCGTCCACCGCTCGCTGGTCGATGGCTACGGCCTCGAACAGGGCAAGCCCGCCGACGACAAGGTCGCGGCAAAGACCGGGCTGGCGCGCGACGATATCGAGGATCTCGCCAAGATCGGCCAGGCGATCAGCGATGCCGAACGCCGCGCGATGCAGGCCGAGCGCGAAACGGTCGACCGCTACGTCGCCGCCTATCTGTCGCGCCACAAGGGCGAGATCGTCGATGCGCGGATCACCGGGGTCAAGGATTTCGGCTTCTTCGCAACGGTCGATGACATCGGCGGCGACGGCCTCATCCCCGTGCGCTCGCTCGGCCGCGAATATTTCGAATATGACGAGGCCAGCCAGACGCTGACCGGACGCGACACCGGCACCCGCTTCACCAGTGGCCAGCGGCTCAAGCTGCGGCTGGTCGAGGCCGATCCGATCAAGGCATCGCTGTTGTTCGAACTGCCCGAGCGGACCGATGCCAATGGCGGCGGTCGCGACGAGCGTTCGTCGGCACCGCGCGGCAAGGGCGGCGCCAAGGGACCGCACAAGGATCCGCGCAAACGTCCCGGCAACGGCGGCGACAAGCGCTACGGCAAGAAGCCCGGCAAGGGACCTCGCGGCGGTGGCTCCGATCGCGGAGGACCCGATAAAGGCCCGCGCCGCAGCCCCGGCAAGGGACCCCGCACCGGCAAAGCTGAGACGCGCGACGGCGAGCGCGGCAAGAAGCCCATCCAGGGCAAACGCGGCCGCCCCGCCAACATCCGCCACCAGGGCAAGAAAAGCCGCTAACTCAAGCGGTCGATGTCCTCGATCGACAGCGATCCGGGGATGATGAACACCGGGCAGCCCATTGTGCCCGCATCGCTGCCCGCGAAGTGCGACACCAACGGCCCGGGATTGCCCGATGCGGCGGCACCGAGGACGAGCGCGACGATCTCCTTGTCGTCGGCAATCACGTCGCGGACGACGTCGATGTCCTTGCCCAGCCGGACGGTAATCGTCGGCGATATGCCGTTTTCGAGCGCCAGTGTGCCAGCCGCGCCGGCGACGAGCGCCTCGGCGCGGGCGCGCGCCTCGTCCTCCATCGTCGCCTGCGCGCCGCCCCAGGCGACGAATTCCTGCGGCGCGACGACCGCGAGGACATGGACCTTGCCGCCGGTGCGCGCAGCACGGCGCGCGGCAAAGCGCATCGCCAGCGCCGATTCATCGCTCTCGTCGATGACGACCAGATAACTTCTCATGCAGCGTCCCCCCAATCTCGGGGCGTCGCGTGTCCCTGCCGGGACGCCCTTCACGCAAATTTGGGCGCGCATAGCGCACGATGCAAGCACGAAGCCGACATAGGCCTTGACCCGATGCCCCGTTTCGGGCTGGAAGGCGCGAACAATCGCCGCCCGCAACCGCCGGGCCGCCGCCAGATTACGAGGATGCCAGCCGATGGCCATCGAGCTTAAAATGCCCGCCCTTTCGCCGACGATGGAGGAAGGCACGCTCGCCAAATGGATGGTCAAGGAAGGCGACGTCGTGACGTCGGGCACGCTGCTCGCAGAGATCGAGACCGACAAGGCGACGATGGAATTCGAGGCGATCGACGAAGGCACTGTTGCCAGGATCGTCGTCCCCGACGGCACCGACGCGGTCAAGGTCGGTGACGTCATAGCGATATTGGCGGAAGAGGGCGAAGACGTCGCCGAAGCGGCGGCGAGTGGCGGCGCAGGTGCAAAGGCTGAAGAAACCGACGCCCAAATCCGAAGCCGCGCCTGCGGCAGTCGGAACGCCAGGGGACCAAGCCAGCCCCCGCTACCCAGCCTGCCATAGCCAAAGCGAGCGTCTGCCTCCGCCAGCACGACCCCCGCACCGACCAAATCGGACGACGGAACGCGCATCAAGGCCAGCCCACTCGCACGCCGCATCGCCGCCGACACCGGCGTCGACCTGTCCGCGCTGACCGGCTCGGGTCCCGGCGGCCGCATCGTCAAGGCCGACGTCGAAGGCGCCGGCTCGCCGCAAACATCCGCTCAGGCTGAGCCCGCCGAAGCAACCGCGCGCAGCCAAATCGGCCCCGGTCGATCCAGGCGAGATCCCGCACGAGGTCCAGAAGCTGTCGAACATGCGCAAGACGATCGCGCGCCGCCTGACCGAGGCGAAGCAGACCGTGCCGCATATCTACCTGACCGTCGATATCCGCATCGATGCGCTGCTCAAGCTGCGCAGCGAGCTCAACGCCGGCCTCGAAAGCCGCGGGATCAAGCTCAGCGTCAACGACCTGCTGATCAAGGCGCTGGCGCAGGCGCTGATGATCGTTCCCAAGTGCAACGTCGCCTTCGCCGGCGACAGCCTGATCGCCTACAGCCGCGCCGACATATCGGTCGCGGTCAGCATCGAGGGCGGCCTGATCACGCCGATCGTCGTCGGCGCCAACGAAAAATCGGTCTCGGCGATCGCCACCGAGGTCAAGGATCTCGCCGGACGCGCCAAGGAGGGCAAGCTCCAGCCGCACGAATACCAGGGCGGCACCGCGAGCATTTCGAACATGGGCATGTTCGGCATCAAGCAGTTCGATGCCGTCATCAACCCGCCGCAGGGCATGATCATGGCGATCGGCGCAGGCGAGAAGCGCCCCTATATCGTCGATGACGCGCTCGGCGTCGCCACCGTCATGAGCGCCACCGGCAGCTTCGACCACCGCGCCATCGACGGCGCCGACGGCGCGCAACTGATGAAGGCGTTCAAGGACCTCGTGGAGAACCCGCTGGGGATGTTGGCTTGATGTTGGATGAGCCAGCCTCGCTGCCGAGCGGCCGGGTAAGCCTTGCTCTGCTTTTGAGCGTCGGTGACGCGACGACATTCGTGTCTGCGCTTTAACAGCGTTCGAGTTAGGCGCACCCGGTATCGCGGATAGCTTGGCTGTCGACGCACTCCTTATTCCGACATAGGGAATAGTTTCGCTCTTGCTAGCCTTGCTTTTACGTCGCTCGAAGAGTGCTGAAAACTACCACAACTGCGGTGAGTTAGCTAGATTTTGTTGTTGGCGATATTGGCGTTGACCGATTTAGGTTTTCTGGACTTGCGTCTTGAGGGAGTGTGATCCCGCCATCCGCGTCACCGCGATGCCCGCCGATCTCAACCCCTATGGCGGCGTTTTCGGCGGTTGGATCATGAGCCAGATGGCGCTCGCGGCGGGCTCGCTCGCCTCGCGCCATGCCAAGGGCAAGGCGGTCGTGATCGCGGCCGACGAGCTGCGCTTTCCCGGTGCGATGGCGGTCGGCGACGAGCTGTCCTGCTATCCGGTGATCGAGAAGCAGGGAACGAGCTCGATGACGATCGCGGTCGAAGCGATCGCGCGCGAACGCGACGGCGAAACCGAAACCCGCGTCGCCAGCGGCCGCTTCACCTTCGTCGCCATCGGCGCGGACGGCAAAAAACGCGAAATTACTCCTACGGTTTGAACGAAAGCAAAGAGTTATGGCCGAAACTTACGACGTCATCGTGCTCGGATCGGGGCCTGGCGGCTATGTCGCTGCGATCCGCGCGAGCCAGCTTGGTCTCAAGACCGCGATCGTCGAGCGCGAGCTGCTCGGCGGGATCTGCCTCAACTGGGGCTGCATCCCGACCAAGGCGCTGCTGCGCTCGGCCGAGATATTCCACTACATGAACCACGCCAAGGATTACGGGCTCGCGGCCGAGAAGATCACCGCCGACCTCGACGCCGTCGTCAAGCGCAGCCGCGGCGTCGCCAAACAGCTCAACCAGGGCGTCACGCACCTGATGAAAAAGAACAAGATCGCGGTGCACATGGGCACAGGCACACTGACCGGCCCGACCAGCCTGACGGTGAAATCGGACAAGGGCGAGGAAAAACTCACCGCCAGGCACATCATCGTCGCAACCGGCGCGCGCGCCCGCGACCTTCCCTTCGCCAAGGCCGATGGCAAGCGCGTCTGGACCTATCGCCACGCGATGACGCCGCCCGAAATGCCGACCAAGCTGCTGGTCATCGGATCGGGCGCGATCGGCATCGAGTTTGCCAGCTTCTACAATGACATGGGCGCCGATGTTACCGTCGTCGAGATGCTCGACCGCGTCGTTCCGGTCGAGGACGCCGAAGTCAGCGCATTCCTCGAAAAATCGCTCAAGAAACAGGGCATGACGATCATGACCGGGGCAGGGGTCGAGAGCATCGACGTCGGCGCCAAGGGCATCACCGCCGCGATCAAGGGAAAAGACGGCAAGGTCGCCAAGTCAGAGTTCAGCCACGTCATCGTCGCGGTCGGCATCGTCCCCAATACCGAGAATATCGGCTTGGAAAAGCTCGTCGAAATGGATCGCGGCTTCATCCAGATCGATCCCTATGGCCGCACCAAATCGAAGGGCCTGTGGGCGATCGGCGATTGCGTTCCCGGCCCCTGGCTGGCGCACAAGGCGAGCCACGAAGGCGTCACCGCCGCCGAGGCGATTGCGCAGGAACTGGGCAACACCGACGTCCACCCACACGCGCTCGACCGCAACAATATCCCCGGTTGCACCTATTGCCACCCGCAGATCGCCTCGGTCGGCATGACCGAAGCCAAGGCAAAGGAGGCGGGTTACACGCTCAAGGTCGGCAACTTCCCCTTTATCGGCAACGGCAAGGCGATCGCGCTCGGCGAGGCCGAAGGGTTCGTGAAAACGGTGTTCGATGCCAAGACCGGCGAGCTGCTCGGCGCGCACATGATCGGCGCCGAGGTCACCGAGCTGATCCAGGGCTATGTCGTCGGCAAGACGCTCGAAACGACCGAGGTAGAGCTCATGACCAGCATCTTCCCGCATCCGACGCTCAGCGAGATGATGCACGAAAGCGTCCTCGCGGCGTACGACCGCGCGGTGCACATCTGATTGCGGTAGCTGATTGGGATGGCCGCGCCTAGCGCGCGATCGAGGACTTGATGACGTTGACGCGTTTCTGGAAATCGCGCCGGTTGTTCTGGCGCGACAGCGTCGACGTGATGTGGTTTGCGACCGCCTGGTAGATCGGCTTGTCGAAGCGGCAGCCGTAGCGCATGTCGCCTTTCCATGCGACCGTAGCACGGAGCGGTTCGATCCCGTCGATATGGACGAAGAACGGCTCTTCTTCGCGAAAATTGCCGGCGCAGGCGAACGAGCACCCCTCGCGCGAGAAATCGAGCACGGTCACCGTGACGGGCTTTAGCTTGGCCTGGTGCAGGATCCCCTCGATGACCACGGGTTCGCGGCGCGCACTGCGACGATCATCGCCATGGTCGCACCACGACGGCCGATCGAGACCGCTGGTCGCAAGTTGACGCATGAACTGCGACTGGGAAAGCTTCATGCTTTGCATAGTCATCGATTAGCGCAACGTGATTAAACTAGTGTAAACTAGGATGATCCTCCGATCGTAGGACTCGGAAATCTTATCGGGGTTCAATTTCCAGCAGTGTTCCGGTCCACTGACCTTTTGATATCCGGTACGCTTCGGTCTGGCCGCCGGACGACCGCACTTGTGCAGCGGGCATCACGGCGTGCCGACGCCAGCCAACCGGCCGTCAATACGCTTTCCGTAATAGCTATCGCCGCCATGGTTGGCCTTGGCATTCTCTTCGATACTGCCGGTCTGGCGTGGATCCTTGGGTCGCTCTTGACTGTCGATATACGCGGCCACGTCCCATGCCTGTTGATCGGTAAGACTGTTGCCCTGGCCAAGCGGCATATTGGCCTTGATGAAGCCTGCGGCGGTGTTCACCCTCGCCATGCCAGCCCCCCAATTGAAGCTATTCGGACCCCAGAGAGGGGGGAAGACAATCCGGCCGTTAATGTCCGACTGGCCGGCACCGTCGGCGCCATGACAGGCAGCGCAGCGTGCAACGAAGACCTTTTGCCCGCGGGCGGGTTCATAGCCGAGCGAAGTCTTTTCCAGCGTGGGATAGCCTGCTCCGGGCATGTCGGCACCGGTCGGGGCACCGGTTGCTAGCCAGTGCATATATGTCTCGAGGTCTTTGTATACCGCATGGCCTGCCGGGGGTGGGCCACCCGACTTCGATGCCTGGGCGTTCATCGAATAGGTGAAACACCCCTTTATCCGGTCCTCCATCGTGTTGATCTGCTTGTTCTTCGAACGATATTTTGGATAGGCCACCCACGCCGCCCACATCGGTGCGGAATTTGCTCGGCGACCGCTGTCGAGGTGACAGCTCGCGCAAGCGAGGCCGTTACCGACGAAATCGCCAGCGTTCGACTTGGTATTGGCGAAAATCGCCTGCCCACGCCGGACTGCATCGCCTGCCGGACCGGCTGGTATGGAAGAGTTCGGCAGGCGGCTGGAAAGGCGGGGCTTGGGCAATGTCCGGGCCCACGGTGGCACCTCCACGATCCCTGAAAATCCCTGCATCGAACGCTAATGACGCTATCACGAACAGCGCAGCGCCCCCTCCAACAGCGATGATGGCGGTCCTGACACCGCGTCCCATGAGCGGGCGGGCGCGCTCGGCGCCGCCTTCAACTCGCTCGCGCTCTTCATTTGCCATTGGTTCGATCCCTTGTTGCTGGCGCTGGAACGGGAGGAAGCGTAGCCAGATAATCCGCCACCGCGCGGCGATCCGCATCGTCCAGGCGGGCCGCGATCCCGTTCATCAACCTGCCGGTCGAATTGTCGCGGGTTCCCGATACCCAAGCCGTCAGTTGGGCCGCGGTATATTCGGGATGCTGGGCGGACAGCGCCGGGAAACGCGGAGCGACCCCGAATGTCGATGGCCCATGGCACGAGACGCACGAAGGCAAGCCGCGCGCCCAGTCGCCGTCGAGGACGAGGCGCTCACCGCGAACCAGGTCCCCGCCGAGCGATGCCCGTGCGTTCGACGGCGCCCGCATGACAGAATAATAATCGCCGATCCGCCGTCTGTCCTGTGGTTTCAACGTCCGTGCCACAAGCTGCATGGTCTCATTGCGCCGCTTCCCGGTGACGTAATCGCCGAGCTGCTTGACGATATATGCGGCAGGAAGGCCAGCCAGGCGAGGGACGCTCGCCGATCCTTGACCGCGCATGCCATGGCATGATGCGCAGGCCCATGTCTGACCATTGCCCTGTGAAACGAGCTTTTGGGCGATCGGATCGACGGCAGCCTGAGTAGCGGAGCTCATTTGCGGTTGCGGTCCCAACGATGCGTCGAGGCGCGCCACGATTTCCTGCCCACCCTGCCAGGCCCCGCGACGCCCCGCGAGCAAGCGCGCGGTCGCAACGTCGCCCTCGGTCAAGAGATCGTGGCGGTCTGCGAAGGTCCCGCGAACGTATGTTACAAGGCGAACAATATCGGCGTCGGACAATACACTCGCGAAACTGGGCATATGGCCTTCGAATGTCGCGTCACCGACGCGGATCGGGCCGTCGATCCCGTTGAGCAGGATATGCATCGCGACTTCGGGCGATGCCTTGAGGAACGGCGAGCTGGCCAGCGGTGGGATCGCTCCCTCGACTCCGCTGCCATTAGGCTGATGACAGGTCGCACAGCGCGATACGAACAGCTCGGCACCGTTCTGCCGGTTGGCGTGCTGGTCGGCGATTTGATCGGATCGCTCAGCCCGCCCGACCGTCACCGCCTTGCCGTTGTCGAGCAGCGTGAAAACTCCCCACAAGGCGAGTGCGACCGCGACTATCAGGACCGGTAGCGGGATTGGCTTGAACTCCTCGTAGGGTTCAAAGCTTTCCATTGGCGGCACGGAGGTCGTAGTTGGCGGGGGCTTCACCGCGGCTCCCCTTTCTCGGCGTAACCGTCATCGCGGACCGCTCGCGTCGGCGCGGGAAACGTATGATCGAGCGACTGCAGATAGGCGACCAGGTCGAGCGCTTCGCGTTTGGCCACGATCACCCCCTTTTTTGGCGCGCGATCGGCCGGCAGGATGACAACGACGTCGCCCGGCTCCGCATGCTCTTTGCGCTCGAACAGATAGGGATAGGCCGGCATGATGCTCCAGCCGAAGATTGCACGCGGCTGGTAGAGATGGGTGAGATGCCAGCCGCGACTGGGCAGGCGCGCGCCGACGTTGAACAGGTCAGGCCCGGTCCGCATCGTGCCGAGCAGGTGAGGGCGATCATAGGCATAATCCGATGCAACCGAGGCGCGACCCCAGCCACGCTCTGCATCGGGGGCCTGATCGATCGAGCGCGGCTGCTGGCTGTGACAATAGATGCAGCCTTGTGCAACATACTGCGTCCGACCGCGCAATTGTTGCGCTGTATAGGGCTTCAGGCCTGGGGTCGGCTCCTCGCTCCTAATCTGGATCGCGGGCGCGATCACCAGCATCAGCGTTGCAAATGCGAGGATGGCAAGTGCCAGAATGGCAAGCGGGACCATGCGGTTCATGTCGACACCGCCGATCGCGTGTCATGGGGCTGGGCAGCCGGCGCCTGCGCATCGCGCTGGATCAGCGCCGCGAGGAAGTGCGCCGCGAAAATCAGATGGCCGACCACCATCACCGCGCCACCTAACGACCGAATCTCAAGATAGGGCAAGACCACCTGCACACTGTCGGAGAAAGGCCGGGCGACGTCGAGCATGGCAAAACCCTGAAGCACTCCGCCGATCGTCAGCCCGATAAAATAGATCGCGAACCCGACAACCACGAGCCAGAAATGGGCAAGGATCATTGATGGCCAGGGCCAAGAGCGGCCCGTGATGCGAGGCAACATGTGATAGACGGCACCGAACATCACAAACGACACGAATCCGTAGGCGCCAAGATGTGCGTGGGCGACCGTATACTGGGTGAAATGGGTAACGCTGTTGACCGACCGCAGTGCCTCGATCGATCCCTGGAACGAGGCCAGCGTATACATCACCGCCCCGAGCGAGATGAAGCGCAGCGGCACCGAGGCCTTGAGCGCCCATAGATTGCGCGCGACGGTAACGTGGTGATTGATAGCAACCGCAATGACGGGCACGAACATCATTACCGAATGGACGATCGACAGCGTCACCACCCATGTTGGCACCGGCCCGCCAATCAAATGGTGAATGCCCACTTGGCTATAGAACAGGGCCAGCGCCCAAAATCCCAGGAGCGACAGGCTGTACGAATAGATCGGCTTGCCGATGATTTTGGGGATGAAATAATAGGCCGCGCCGACGCCGAGTGGGGTCAGCCACAGGCCCAGGACATTGTGCGCGAACCACCAATTGACCGTGGCTTCTTGAACCCCGCTGTAAATATAGGGGATATTCGCGATGAAGAACAGGATGGGGAACCAGCATAACGCTGCGGTATAATACCATCCCGTCACGTAGATATGCTTGACGTTGCGGCGAGCAGCGGTCGCGAGCAGCGGTAGGACAAAGAAGCTTCCGGCGATCGCGATCAGGATGTCGATCTGCCAAGGAATTTCCAGCCACTCCTGGCCATCGTTCCATCCCGAAGCGATCGCGATTGCGCCTGCCGCAACCCCAATATTCCACAGGATGGCGCCAATGATCGGCAGCTTGGGATACCGCAGCGCGGTGTGAAATATGCGCGGCGCCACCCACATTGCTACGCCGATGCCCGTCATCGACAGCCAGCCGTAGATGACCATATTGAGGTGCAATGTGCGAACCCGCCCAAAGGTCAGCAATGCTTCCCCAACAAGCCAGTCAGGCCAGTGAAGCTTGAGCGACGCGATCAGCCCGAAAATCGAACCGATAGCGAGCCATGCTATACCGCTGCTAATGAGCGTGACCACGGCCGGACGCGATACTGCATCGATGCCGGCACGCTCGGTATCGAAATGATGGGCCCGTGCGGCGCCCCCTTCGTCCTGCGAACCTTCGGTCGTGGCGTCGTCCGGATGGCCGGCCTCGCCCTCGGTAAAGATCGTATAGGCGTCGTGTTGGGTGATTGTCAGTTGGCGATTGTTAACGGCCCAGATCAAGAACGCCAGCGCCAGCAGCGACGCGAAGAAGCTCAAACCCAGCAACAGGCCAATCGTCAACGTCATGCGCGCCCTCCTTCAAACCTCGACGGGATCGTGGGGCGGGGCGGCCTTCGGGCCACCCCGCCTTGGCGCATCAATCGACTTTTAAGGTACGAAGATACGGGCGATGTTCCGTCCAACCCTGCGGGAAGAGTGTTTTCGCTTCTTCATTTGTGATTGAAGGAGGGATGATAACATCCTTGCCCAGTTGCCAGTCTGCAGGAGTGGCGATCCGTTTGCGATCGCCGAGTTGAAGCGCATCGATAACGCGAAGGATCTCGTCGAAGTTACGTCCTACATTCATCGGATAGGTCATTGTGAGCCGAACCTTCTTGTTCGGATCGATGATGAACACCGAACGCACGGCTGCCGTCTCGCTCTCATCTGGATGAATCATGTCATAGAGCTTTGCAACCGCCAGGTCCGCATCGGCCACAATCGGAAATTCGAGCTTGGTGTGCTGGGTCTCATTCACATCCTTGATCCATTTGCGATGCTCTTCGGCGGCATCGGTCGATAGGCCGAGCGGCTTGACGTTCCGCTTCGCAAACTCGCTGGAGAGCTGCGCCGTACGCCCCATTTCGGTTGTACAAACAGGCGTAAAGTCTGCGGGATGGCTGAAGAAAAATACCCAGCTATCGCCGGCCCATTCATGCAGGCTGATCATCCCGTTTTGCGTTTCGACGGTGAAATCCGGCGCGGTATCTCCGATGTGTAAACTCATGCTTCTTTTCCCTTCAAGAGACTGTGACACCCCGTTCTGGTGCATCCCTACCAATGACTGCTAGGTGGATTGCTCACAGGTTCACTTCCAATACGCCGCCAGTCAAGGTGGATCTCAGTGCGACGTCGGCAACGTGGCTGATCGCCTGAGTGAGGAGTATGCCACCGAAAGTGACTGAACCAGCAACTGGAGACCGCGCCATGACCAGCCAAGAATCCAAAATCATCGCCTGCCCCTCGTGCGCAGCACTTAACCGTGTGCCCGTGGCGAAGCTCGGAGCGGGCGGCACATGCGGGAAATGCCATTCGCCGCTGTTCACAGGGCATCCGCTGGCACTGACCTCGGCAAACTTTTCAGCCCATATGGTGAAAAGCGACATTCCGCTCCTGGTCGATTTCTGGGCCAGCTGGTGTGGCCCTTGCCGCCAGATGGCGCCCGCTTTCGAGGCGGCTGCGGCGCAGCTCGAGCCGTATGTCCGCTTGGGTAAACTCGACACCGAAGCGGAGCAGGCGATTGCCGGCCGGTACCAAATCCGCTCGATCCCTACTTTAGCATTGTTTTCGAAAGGACGGGAGATCGCGCGCCAATCCGGCGCGATGCCCGCCAGTGCGATCGTCAGTTGGGCTAAGCGATCAGCGGGGAACTAGAATATCGCCATTTTTTCGACTTCATCACCCAACTTGAGCGGTCGAAGGAACGATCGAGAGCTGTTTGACGATCGAGATTACCGGGCTGATATCTGGTTGTTCGGAAGAGGATCATTCGATCCAAGGCACCGCCACCGCCCTTTCAAAATACCCGCCAGGTGAAGCCCAATCTCCAAAAATGACGCCATCAATTTCAAGGGTTTATTAAACAGGCATTGAATTATCATCCGTGCGCCCTAAATGACATGGCCACCTGGAGCGAACCATGTCGAAACCCCGTAAGCCTGGCAGGCCCACCAAAACCGACAGGGATACTGCGACCGAAATCCTGACCGCCGGGATGCGCCGGTTCGCGGCGCAAGGCTATGATGCCACGTCGCTGCGCCAGATCGCTGGAGATGCTGGCGTCGACGTGTCGCTAATCTCGTATCAATTCGGGTCCAAGCTCGCGCTTTGGCAGGCGATAGTGTCAGGACAGAGCGAAGAGCTTCTCGCTCATCTCGACGCCGCGCGGATACCCGACGCGCAGAGTGACCGCGGACTGGCGCTTCGTCGCGCGATGCAAGGCTTCATCGATTTTCTGATTGCCCGCCCGCTCGTCCCGCGCTTTCTCTTGCGCGACCTTTCGACCGACGACGAGCGGACCAATTGGTTGCTCCAGTCGCTGACGATCCCGCTGCACGAAAACTTCGTCGCACTTGCCGAGGCCGCAGCGCATGAAGGCGCAATCGACCGCGATCACTGCGCGTTTCGCATGGCCAATTTCGTCTATGCCGCGTCGAGCACCGTCGCCCGCCGCGAACGGCTGGCCCAGATGGTCACGGGCGTGGCCGACGATAGCCAGTTCCGCGCCTCGCTCAATGCCGTCCTGATCGAACCGGTGTTCCATCATGGCTGAGGCGAAACCATTGATCGATGATATGGGAGGCTACCGGTTCAAGCCTCACGAGATGCCGATCCTTCCCGGCTCGCCGGCCAATCCCGATCACCCGGCGCGCCGGCGCGTGGCCTATCTGCTGATCGGCGTGTTCCTCGGCCTGGTCGGTGGAGCGCAAAACGGCTTCCTGCTGGCCAACGCTGCAGCGGTGCAGGCAAAAATGGCGTTGACCCCGGTCGAAACGGGCTGGCTTACCGTGGCCTTCTATTCAACCTACGCGTGCATGAGCATGCTGTTGTTTCGTGTCCGCCAGGAATTCGGGATCCAGCCGTTCGTCCGCTGGGCGATGCTTGGGCTTGTCCTGGCAAATTTCGTCCAGATGCTCGAACCTGGATATTATCCCGAGCTCGGCGCGCGTGCGGTCGCCGGGATCGTCGCGAGCGGCCTGTCAGCTCTGTCGCTCTACTACCTCATGCAGGGACTGCCCGCGGCGGTCCGCGTTGGCGGGTTGGTCATCTCGCTTGGTCTGGTCCAGGTCGCCTTCCCGCTAACACGCGCGATTTCCCCCGCACTGCTTGTCGACGGCGATATGAGCAAGGTTTTCCAGTTCCAGTTCGCCGTATCACTGCTCGCTCTGGGAGCGGTTTACCTGCTGCGCCTGCCGCCGGGCATTCGTCAAAAGACGTTCGAAAAGCTCGACCTGCCGAGCATCACGCTGTTCGTGGTCGGTGTCGGGTCACTCTGCGCGTTCCTGATCCAGGGGCGGATCCAGTGGTGGGACACGCCGTGGCTCGGCCTCGCGCTCGCGCTCGCCGTGATCGGCCTCGGCGGCTCTTTCCTGATCGAAGCCCATCGCAAGAACCCGATGCTCGACCTTAGCTGGTTGTCGAGCCGGGCGATCCTCTCGCTGGCGCTGATCGGGGCGACGGTCCGCATACTCGTTGGCGAACAGGGCTTTGGCGCGAGCGGGATGTTCAGCGCACTGGGATATGGCAACG
Source organism: uncultured Alphaproteobacteria bacterium (assembly GCA_963800335.1). Taxonomy (GTDB): domain Bacteria; phylum Pseudomonadota; class Alphaproteobacteria; order Sphingomonadales; family Sphingomonadaceae; genus Flavisphingopyxis. Next base: position 466,322 of record CAWDAN010000007.1, read on the forward strand.
AACAGCTGACCGGCTATTTTTTCATTCTGGCGGGGGCGGCATTGGCCGGGATGGTCCTGTCGGTCATTCGCCTCGATCCCAAAGACCTGACCCGACCGGTGCTGTTCGCGATACTGGTTATCGCCATAGCGGCATTTGCCGACACGCGAACCGGCGTGATGACACGCCCGCAGGACCTTTACTGGACGCAGGCTGCGATCGCCTTTGCCGCCGTCTTCGCCATGGGGCCGGTGATGATGGAAGGGATGTTGCGAGCGCTGGCCGCCGGACCGAGCTTTGTCATCAGCTTCATCGCCGTCTTCTCGCTTTCCCAATCGCTGGGCGGGCTGGCCGGCATTTCAATCCTGTCGGCGTTCCATACAATCCGGCTCAAGACGCATCTGATCGACGCCGGGGACACGCTGACTCTGGCCAATCCGCAACTGGTTGACGCGCTCGGTAACGCCGTTCGGCGCGTGGCGCCGATCCAGGGAGACACGCTCCTAAGGCAGCAAACGGCATCCGCGAACGTCATGCAAGAGGTCGGTCGCGAGGCGGCCGTGCTCGCCTTCAACGATGTATTCTTCCTGATCGGGACGCTGGCGGCAATCGCCTTCGCGGTCCTCTTCATCCCGTGGTTGATCAACCGCATCCGTGGACACAACCGTCTCGCCAAGGAGCTGGCCTTTCTCGAGGCCATGCTCGCAAGGAGCAAGCAATGACCGACACCCAAATCGACTCCGGCTCGCCCCAGGATAACGAGCTCGACGATGCTCCCGCATCCGACGAGACCGCTACCGGCTGGTCGCCCGATCGCTCGCCTCGCCGTATCGCGATCGGCGCGACGCTGATCATTGTCGGCGTGTTGGCGGCGTTGTTCGCGTGGGGACTGCCGCCGTTCGACGGCGGAGGTGAAACGACGAACAACGCCTATGTTCGCGGCCGCACCACCGTGATCAGTCCGCAGGTCGCGGGCTATCTTGTCGAAGTACCGGTGACCGATTTCGAGCGCGTCAAGAAGGGCGACCTGCTCGCCCGGATCGACGACACGCCGTTCCGCGAAAAGGTCTTGCAGGGAACTGCGAACACCGCCGCCCAGCAGGCGAACCTCGCCAACAGCCAGCAGAGCTTGCGCTCGGCTCAGGCGCAGATCGAACTGCAGGATGCCGCGGTCGCCAGCGCGCGCGCCAGCTTGCAGAAAGCGCAGGCCGACATGAACCGGATTGTCGAACTCGTCGGCGAAGGTTCGGTATCGCTGCGCGAGCGCGATCAGGCGAGGGCGGCGCTCCAACAGGCACAGGCGGGCGTCAGGCAGGCTCAGGCCCAACGCGCCATCGCTGTCGAACAGGTGCGTTCGGTCCAGGTCGGGCGCGGCGCGCTTGAAGCACAGGTCAAAAGCGCCGACGCTTCACAGGGTCTCGCCCAGTTCGAGCTGTCGCGGACCGAAATTCGCGCTCCCCGCGATGGTCGGTTGAGCGAGATCGCCGCGCGCGAAGGTCAGCTCGTCAGTGCCGGCTCGCAGCTGATGTATATCGTCCCCGACGACCTTTGGGTGGTCGCGAATTTCAAGGAAGCGCAGGCCGCCAATATGGCCGTTGGGCAGCGCGCGACGCTCAAGGTCGACGCGCTGGGAGGCATCAAGCTGACCGGTCGCGTCCAGAGCATCGCACCTGCGGCGAGCAGCGAATTCAGCCTCGTCAAACCCGACACCGGAGCGGGCAATTTCGTCAAGGTGCCGCAACGGATCGCGGTGCGCATCACGCTCGATCCCGGGCAAAAGGCCGCCGAGCGCCTCGGGCCGGGAATGTCGGTCATCGCCACCGTGCATGTGAAGGAGTGACGACGATGCGCAAAGCATTCCTTCCGACCAGCTTGGCGGCTGTTGTCCTGGCGGGTTGTGCGCCGACCTTGGCCGATGCTCCTGCGGGTGTTGCAGTTGCACCGCCGCTCGAATGGCGCACGCAGCTCGCCGCAACGGCTCCGGTCGAGACGCAATGGTGGGAGGGGATTCGGCGATCCCGAACTGACCCGCCTGGTTGAGCGAGCGCGCAACAACAATCCGGATGTCATGATTGCCGCGGCACGGATCGAGGAAGCGCGCGCGACCGAACGCGGTTCGCGGGCGCTGTTGCTGCCCTCGCTGGCTGCAGGCGCCGAGGGCGGCGTCCGCCGCGAGGTATCGCCGTTCGGCAAGGGTCAGGAATCGATCGTCGCGCAGCCCACCTTCCGCGCCTCGTATGAGCTCGATCTGTTCGGCAAGAACCGCGCCCGGATCGATGCCGCCGAAGCCGGCGTGGCGGCCAGCGAGGCCGCCCGGGAAGCGACGCGACTGTCGGTCACCGCGGCCACCGCGAGCGGCTATGTGACGCTGCTGGCGCTCGACGCGCGGCTCGACGTGATCAAGGCGACGCTGCAGTCGCGGCGTGACGCGCTCAAATTCGCGCGCGACCGGGCCGAGGTCGGATATACTTCGCAGCTCGAACTGCGCCAGGCAGAGGCCGAATATCAGGCAACCGCGCAACTGATGCCGCAGATCGAGGCGCAGATTGCGCGTCAGGAGAACGCGCTGTCGGTCCTTACGGGCGAATTGCCGCAAGCGATCAACCGTGGCGGCACGCTGGCCGACTTGAGGCAAACCGCTGCGCCCGCCATCCTTCCGTCGCAGCTGCTCCGGCGGCGGCCAGACATTGCCGCAGCCGAATATCGCATCGCGGCCTCGGATGCACAGATGCGCACGGCGCGCGCGCAGTTCCTGCCATCGATCAACCTGGGTGCGAGCGCTGGACTGGCTCTGTCGGACCTCCTCGCCAACCCGATCTCGGTCTGGTCGCTGGGGGCGAGTGTGCTGGCCCCGATATTCCAGGGCGGCCGGCTCCAAGCGCAACTCGATCGAGCCACCGCGCAGCGCGACCAGGCCGCATGGGCCTATCGCTCGACCGTCCTCAATGCGTTTCGCGAAGTCGAGGATCGCATGGTCGTCCTGTCGCGCCTCGATCAACAGGACGTTGCGCTGTCGGCGCAGCGCGCCGCCGTGGCAGATGCACTCCGCCATGCCCGCAATCGCTACCGCGCCGGTTACACGCCCTATATCGAACAGGTCGATGCGCAGCGCGCCTTGCTCGGGGTCGAACTGTCGCTCGTCCAGCTGCGTGCAGATCGATTGACAACGCTGATCGGGCTGTATCAGGCGGCAGGCGGAGCGCCGGTCCCATAGTATCCACCACCAGCCGCCCTCGATCCGAATAAGGTGCGGACACTTCGCGCCAACCATGCATTGTAAACCATAAGTGCAATGCAGGAGGCGAATGTGAAGATATTGGTGGCAGGCGCGGCCGGAGCGGTCGGGAACATGCTGGTAAGCGATCTGGTCGAAGCCGGACACGAGGTGACCGGGCTCGTCCATTCGCAGGACAAGATATCGTGCGTCGAGCAAGCGGGCGGCCGCGCAATCGTCGCCGATGTCACCGAGCCGGACACGCTTGCACAGCCCCTATCCAACATGGACGTCGTGATTTTCGCCGCCGGATCGGGCGGCAAGGCGGTCGAAGAGGTCGACCGCGATGGCGCGATCAACCTCATCGATGCCGCGGCAAGCGAAGGCGTCGACAGGTTCGTCATGCTGAGTTCGATGTCGGCCGATACGCCCGAAAACGGTCCCGACGAGCTCAAATCGTATCTAAAGGCGAAACAGGCGGCAGACCGCTATCTCAAACGCAGCGGCCTCACCTACGTCATCGTCCGTCCCGCGGCGTTGATCGACGAGAAGGGAAGGGGGCACATCCGCGTAGGACACGACCTAGAAGCCAAGGATGCGCAGATCACCCGCGCCGACGTCGCCAAAACCCTCGCGATCGTCAGCACCGCCACAGATCTGAAAAATACGACGTTTGAAATCATCGAAGGCGACGTCGCGATCGACGAAGCGATCGAACGTATTCAAAGATAACAAAAGGTCGTTGGCGGACAGGGTGGGATTCGAACCCACGGTGAGCGCAAACCCACGCTGGTTTTCAAGACCAGTGCCTTAAACCACTCGGCCACCTGTCCACGACGCGCGCCCTGTTAAGCGAGCGGGCAGGTCCGCGTAAAGGGTCGTTGCGTCCAACGGCTCTCACGCACGATTGGGCCGATCGCGGCAAGACGGACGTTTGCACACTGCAAGCTTTGTGTAACAAGCGGAGCGACCCGAACGTTTCTCGATTTTTTGAGGCAATCCATGACGATCCGATCTTCGCTGCTCAAGGCCGGCCTCGCGCTGCTGGCGCTTGCGGTCTACGCGCTTCCGGCGGCTGCACAGGACAATACCGGGTTCCAGACCTACCTAGCGTCGCTGCGCGGCAAGGCCATCGCACAGGGGATCAGCCCGACGACGTTCGATTCGACCGTTGCGAACCTGACCTACAATGCGCGCGTCGTCGAACTCGATCGCGACCAACCTGGCGGATCGACAAACTCGCCGATTCCTCCGTTCGCGCCATACAAGGCGACGCATGTCGACGCGGCGCGGATCAGCGATGGACGCACCAAATATCGCGCGCTGCGTCCGCTGCTCGCACGGATCGAACGCCGGACCGGCGTGCCCGAAAGCATCATGGTCGCGATCTATGGCCATGAAACGAATTACGGCCGTGTCCTCGGCGGTTTCGACCTGCCGCAGGCACTCGCGACGCTCGCTTATGAAGGCCGACGCCGCGACCTGTTCGAGGGAGAATTCCTCGCGACGCTCAAGATGATCGATCGCGGCGTGCCGCGCAGCGCACTCAAGGGCAGCTGGGCGGGCGCGTTCGGCTATCCGCAGTTCTTGCCCTCGGTCTATCTGCGTCTCGCGGTCGATGGCGACGGCGACGGCGACAAGCAGATTTGGTCGAGCGAGGCCGACGGTCTCGCCTCGATCGGCAATTATCTGGTCAACGCCGGCTGGCGTCCCAACGTGCCGTGGGGTGTCCCGGTCGGCGTTCCCGCCTCGCTCGATCGCGCCAGCCTCGGCAACAAGACCGTCCCGACGCGCTGCAGTCGCGTGCATGAGCGACACAGCCGCTGGATGACGATGGCCGAATGGCGCGCGCTCGGCGTCTATCCGGCCGAAGGGCGCTGGGCGCCCGACGATACGCTGGCGACCTTGCTCGAACCCGACGGCCCCGGCCAGCGCGCCTATCTGCTGACCAACAATTATCGTGTGATCCTCGATTACAACTGCTCGAATTTCTATGCGCTGTCGGTCGGCTTGCTGGCCGACGAGGTATCGAAATGAAGAGCGAAACGCGCCGCCCGCGCCCGGCTTCGCACTAAAAAACCATTGGCCGCGCGGGCGGGTAGGGGGTATCGATCGCCATTGTTTGCGCCATCAGGCGCGCCATCAATTCGTCTCTCAGGAATCCCATGACCATTATCTCCCGTCTTGCTGCATCGTCCGCTTTTGTCGCGCTGCTCGCGCTTCCCGCCAGCGCTGCCGCGCCACCTTATGACAGCGAAGCGCCGATCGCCTATATGATCGACCTGTCATCGAATGCCGTGCTCTTCAGCCGCGATGCCGACCGCCGCATTCCACCGGCCTCGATGACCAAGATGATGTCGGTCTATGTCGCCTTCGACCTAATTTCGCGCGGCGAACTGTCGCTCGACAAGAAGATCACGGTTCGTCCCGAGACATGGCAGAAATGGCACGGCCCGTCGGCCGGCTCGACGATGTTCCTCTCGCCCGGCGAACAGGTTTCGGTTCGCAATCTGCTCGACGGCATCGTGACGCTCTCGGGCAACGACGCGTGCGTCGTCCTGGCCGAAGGGATCGCGGGGACCGAAGAGGCGTTCGCCGGGCTGATGAATCAGAAGGCGAAAGAACTCGGCCTGAAAAACAGCCATTTCGGCAACTCGATGGGCTGGCCCGACGAGGGCGTAACCTACAGCTCGGCGCACGATCTGGCGACGATCGCGGCAACGACGATCGAAAATTTCCCGCGCCTCTACAGCGAATTTTACGGTCTGCGCGAATTCAGCTGGGGCAAGACGATGGGCGGCGAGGCGATCTCGCAGGGCAACCGCAATCCGTTGCTCGGTAAGATCGCCGGCGCCGACGGCCTCAAGACAGGACATACCGAAGAAGCCGGTTACGGCTTCACCGGATCGGCCGAACAGAATGGCCGCCGGATCGTAATGGTCATCGCCGGGCTCGACAGCTTCGGGGGACGCGCCAAAGAATTGGTCCGTTTCATGGATTGGGGCTTCCGCGCGTGGCAGACCAAGCCGTTGTTCGACAAGGGCGCGATCGTCGGCACGGCCCAGGTCCAGATGGGCGACAGCGCGACGGTAGAACTCAAGGCACCGCGCAACCTCGCCGTGACCGTTCCGTCGGGCACCAGTCCCAATGTAACGATGTCGATCGCGTATAACGGCCCGGTCAAGGCGCCCTTCAAGGCGGGCGACGCGATCGCCCAACTGGTCGTCCGGACCCCCGACATGCCGGTCCAGACGATGCCGCTCGTCGCGGCGGAAACGGTCGATGAAGCAGGCTTTTTCCGGCGCGCATGGGTGGGATTCACCTCGCTCTTCACGTGACCGCGCGCTTCATCACGCTCGAAGGCGGCGAGGGGGTCGGCAAATCGACCCAGCTCAGGCTGCTGGCGGAGCTGCTCGAAGAGCGCGGCATTGCCTGCGTTGCGACGCGCGAACCCGGCGGCAGTCCGGGCGCCGAACTGGTCCGGCAGGTGCTGCTCGGCGGCGATGTCGATCGTTGGAGCGCAGGCCCCGAGGCGCTGTTGTTTGCCGCGGCCCGCGGCGACCACGTCGAAAAGACGATCCGTCCCGCGATCGAGCGCGGCGCCTGGGTCATCTGTGATCGCTTTATCGATAGCAGTCGCGCCTATCAGGGTATTGCCGGCCAGCTCGGCGACGACGCGATCATGGCGATGCACGCCATCGGCAGCGGCGGACTGTTGCCCGACCGGACGATCGTGCTCTCGCTTTCGGCCGACGAAGCGCGCCAGCGCGCGCGTGCACGCGACGCCGATGGCGGCGACAGGTTTGAACAGAAAGAGCATGCTTATCATAAGGCTGTCGTCGACGCCTTTGAAAGTATAGCAGCAGGTGAAAGCAACCGTGTGCGGCTGGTCGATGCGACAGGAGACGTAGCAAAGGTCCATCGCCGGATCGTCGCCGAACTCGCCGATCTGCTACCATGACCTGGCTCGGACACGAAGCTGCCGAACAGGCGTTTCTCGACGCCTGGAACGGCGGACGGATGCACCACGCCTGGCTGCTCGCGGGGCCAAAGGGGCTTGGCAAGGCGGCGTTCGCGCTCCGCGCGGCGCGCTTTCTCCTCGCCCAGGGATCGGCGGCGGCTGACGCGGAGGACCGGACGGCGACCACACTCGAAGGTTTCGACGACAGCGCCGCGAGCCATCTCATCGACGCCGGCGCACATCCCGAATTCAAGCGTCTCGAACGCCTCGAGAACGAAAAGACCGGCTCGTTGGCGCGGAGCATTTCGGTCGATCAGGTCCGCGCGGCCAGCGCGCTGCTGACATCGACGACGTCGATCAGCCGCTATCGAACGATCATCGTCGACAGCGCCGACGACCTCGAAGCTGCCGGCGCCAATGCGCTGCTCAAGTCGCTCGAGGAACCGCCCGCCAATACCATCTTCTTCCTCGTCAGCCACAACAGCGGACGATTGCTGCCAACCATTCGCTCGCGCTGCAGATTGTTGAATTTCCGTGCGATTGGCGATGACGTCATGGCGTCATGGCTGCGCGAAACGATGCCCGATGCCGGGGCCGACGCGATTGCCTCGCTCACCGCGCTGGCGGGCGGAGCGCCGGCGCGCGCGCTGCGGTTTCGCGACAGCGATCTTGCCTCGGTGTGGCGCGATCTCGAACGCCTGGGTGGACAGGGCGACGCCGATCTCTCGATCACCACGCGCCTGTCGCAATCGCTTTCGCTCAAGGGCGCGAATGAAAGCTACGAAGCCTTTCTCGAACTCGCCCCGACATTGTTGTCGCGCGCCGCGCGCGCTGCCGACGGCCGCGGCGCGGCGCTGCTCGTCGATCGCTGGCGCGAGGCAAGCCGGATCGCCTCGTCGGCGATTGCCACGTCCCCCGACAAGGCCCTGACGGTGTTCGAATTGTGCCGCCTGCTGACGCATCGCAGCGACATGGCCGCCCTTTCCAACCAATTCGCGGCGGGCTAGGGGAGGGCGATGAACACAGATCCCGCCGTTGGCGCCCCTTTCTACATCACCACGGCGATCAGCTATCCCAATGCTGCGCCGCATATCGGCCATGCCTATGAAGCCATCACGAGCGATGCGATCGCGCGCTTCCGCAAGGCGCAGGGCCAGGATGTCCGTTTCCAGACGGGCACCGATGAGCATGGCCTGAAAATGGCCAAGGCGGCGCGCGACCATGACCGCGATGTTGCCGATTATGCGCGCGAAATGACCGCGGAATTCAAGGCAATGTGCGATGGCCTGGACATCGGTTATGATCGCTTTATCCGAACCACCGACGCGGACAACTACGCCGCCGCCACCGCGCTGTGGAAGGCGATGGCCGACAATGGCGACCTCTATCTCGGCCGGTATGAGGGCTGGTATTCGCTGCGCGACGAGGCGTTTTACGACGAGTCCGAACTGGTTACCGCGCAGACCGGCGAAAAGCTCTCGCCACAGGGCACCGCGGTCGAATGGACCGCCGAGGAAAGCTGGTTCTTTCGCCTGTCAAATTATCAGCAGAAACTGCTCGATCTTTATAATTCACGGCCGGATTTCGTGCGGCCGGCCGGCCGGCTCAACGAAGTTCGGCGCTTCGTCGAGGGCGGGCTCAACGACCTGTCGATGTCGCGCACCAGCTTCGACTGGGGCGTGCCTGTGCCGGGCAGCGACGGCCATGTCATGTACGTCTGGGTCGATGCGCTGACCAACTATCTGACCGGTCTCGGCTATCCCGATAATCCCGATATGGTCGCACGTTACTGGCCACATTGCGTACACAATATCGGCAAGGACATCGTCCGCTTTCACGCCGTCTATTGGCCCGCCTTCCTGATGAGCGCGGGGATCGACTTGCCGCATGGCATATTCGGCCACGGCTTCATCCTTCATCGCGGTGAAAAGATGTCGAAATCCTCCGGTAACGTCATCGATCCGATGACCTTGGTCGAGCGCTATGGATCCGACGCCGTCCGCTATTTCCTGCTGCGCGAAGTCGGCTTCGGCAACGACGGCAGCGCGTCGGAAGAAGCGATCGTTGCGCGCTGCAATGCCGATCTGGCCAACAATCTCGGCAATCTGGCGCAGCGCAGCCTGTCGATGATCGCCAAGAATTGCGCCGGCGCGATCCCCGCTGCCACCTCACCCGACGACGCCGACGCGGCATTGCTTGCAACAATCGATCGCTGTCACGGCGAAGCGGTTGAAAAGATGGCGGGTTTCGCTATCAATCAGGCGCTTGAGGCGATCTGGGAGGCAGCCTCTGCCGCGAACCAGTATTTCGCCGACCAGGCGCCCTGGGCGCTGCGCAAGACCGATGCCGCGCGCGCCGATACCGTGCTGTTCACCGCCGCAGAGGCGGTCCGTCGCCTCGCGATCATGGCGCACTGGGCGATCCCGCGCTCGGCCGATGCCTTGCTCGACCAGCTTGCGGTCGGCGTAGGAGATCGCGACTTCGCCGCGCTCGATCGACCGATTACCTCCGGGACCCAACTGCCCGCACCGAGCGGTGTTTTTCCCCGGCTCCAGCTGGTCGAGGCCTGACCGCATGCTCGTCGACAGCCATTGCCACCTCAATTACGAAGGGCTCGTCGACGATCAGGCGGGCGCGATCGAACGCGCACAAGCTGCTGGAATCAAGACGATTCTTAACATCTCCACCCGCCAGTCGGAATGGGATGCGGTGATCGCCACCGCCGATCGCCATGACAATGTCTGGGCCACCGTCGGCATCCATCCGCACGAAGCCGATGCCCATGTCGACATCGACACCGCTCTCCTGGTCGATTCCACCAGCCATCCTCGCGTCGTCGGAATCGGCGAGACCGGGCTCGATTATTATTACGACCACAGCGACCGTGAGCAGCAGAAACGCTCGTTTCGCGCGCATATCGCGGCCTCGCGTGCCACCGGCCTGCCGCTCATCGTCCATACCCGCGATGCCGAGGACGACACCGCCGCGATCATGGCCGAGGAGATGGGGAAGGGGGCCTTTCCCGCCGTCATCCACTGTTTCACTGCGAGTGCCGACTTCGCCCGCAAGTCGCTCGACCTTGGTGCCTATATCTCGCTTTCGGGAATCGTGACGTTCAAGAACGCGCGCGACCTGCAGGATACGGCAAAGACGATCCCGCTCGACCGGCTGCTGGTCGAAACCGATTCGCCCTTCCTCTCGCCGGTGCCGCATCGCGGACGACCGTGCGAGCCGGCCTATACCGCCGACACCGCGCGCTTCCTCGCGAGCTTGCGCGAAATCGAATTTGACGTGCTGGCACAGGCAACGAGCGCCAATTTCTTCCGCCTGTTCGCCAAGGCAACCGCGCCCGCATGAAGGCGACCGTCCTCGGTTGCGGAACGTCGTCGGGTGTCCCGCGGATCGGCAACGACTGGGGCGATTGCGATCCGAACGAGCCGCGCAACGCGCGCAGCCGCGCGTCGATCGTCGTCGAGAGCGCGACGACCCGGATCCTGGTCGATACCTCGCCCGACCTGCGCGGGCAGCTCCTCGCTGCCCGGATCGATCACGTCGATGCAGTGATCTGGACGCACGACCATGCCGACCATTGCCACGGCATCGACGACCTGCGCCAACTCTATCACGCCAGCGGAATGCCGGTGCGGGGATTTGCGCGGCGCAGCCACGCTCGACAGCCTGACTCGGCGCTTCGCATACGTCTTTGCGGGCAATGCGGGTTATCCGGCAACGTGCGAGCCGCGCCTGCTCGAGGACGCAATGCAGATCGGCGACATCGACGTCAACGTCATCGACCTGCCACACGGTCCGATCACCACCGCGGGGCTGCGTTTTGCCGGCGAGGCCGCTACGATCGGCTATGCGACCGACTTCTCCTCGCTCGACGACGATGCGATCGCCTTCTTTTCCGGGCTTGATGCCTGGATCGTCGATGCGTTGCGCGAACGCGAGCATCCGACCCATCCGCACCTTGCGCTGACGCTCGCCGCGATTGAGCGATGTCAGCCCAAACAGGCCATCCTCACCCATATGGATCAATCGATGGACTATGCGCGGCTGATCGATACCCTTCCCGCTGGTATTGTGCCGGGGCATGACGGGCAGGTGGTGACGCCATGAGCGGCGATCAATGGCCCGAGCTGGTCTGGTACGTCGGCGCGCTAGTGCTGGTCGGCAGCGCGCTCGTTTCACGCCGCATAAAGTTCTCAGCCATGCTGCGGTACATACTGATATGGATCGCTATTTTCATGGTCGCCTATGGACTGTTCCTGTTCCGCGACGACCTCGCTGGCGTCTGGGCGCGCGCGCGCGCGGACATGGGCGGTGCGCCCGAAGCGAGCGTGTCGGGCAGCGAAGTGATCATCCGGCGCGATGCAGACGGCCATTTCTGGGTCAATGCCAGCGTCAACGGCGTGGCGGCGCGTTTCCTGATCGACAGCGGTGCGACCACGACCTCGATTTCGCGCGAATTTGCCGAACACGTAAAGCTGAATATCGATAGTGACGGATACCCGGTGCTTGTGGATACTGCCAATGGCACAGCGATGATGCGCCGCGGAGTCATTGACCGGCTCATTGTCGGGCTCGATCGTGGTAGATGACCATCCCGTGCTGGTCGGCGACGCGATCGGCGATGTCGGTGTTCTGGGAATGAATTTTCTGTCGGGGCTCAAGGCGTGGCGAGTAGAAGGGACATCGTTAACACTCACGCCGTGACGTCCCCGACACCGGATATTTTACATAATATATATTATCGGACTAACTGATGGAAAGTAACGGCGACGATCCTATGGTTCCCGACCATCCCCTTTCGCAGATAATTGCGATCATGGCGCAGCTGCGCGATCCCGACGGTGGCTGCCCCTGGGACCTGGAACAGGATTTCGCGTCGATCGCACCGTATACGATCGAGGAAGCCTATGAGGTTGCCGACGCGATCGCGCGCGACGACATGGCCGAGCTGCGCGACGAACTCGGCGACCTGCTGTTCCAGGTCGTCTTTCACGCGCAAATGGCATCCGAGCGCGGTGCGTTCGACATCGCCGATGTCGCCGACGCGATCGTCAGCAAGATGATCCGTCGCCATCCGCACGTGTTCGATCCCGCCAACGACGATAGCGCGATCGCCACCGCGGGCGACCAGGTCAAGGCCTGGGAGGTGATGAAGGCGGCCGAACGTGGCGGCGCAGATGTCGGTACGCTCGCCCGCGTCGCGCAAGGCCTCCCTGCCCTGATGCGCGCGCAGAAAATCCAGCGTCGCGCCGCACGCACCGGGTTCGACTGGCCCGACGTCGCCGGACCGCGCGCCAAAATCCTTGAGGAACTGGCTGAAATCGACGCCGCGACGGGCAATGCCGAACGCCATGAAGAGCTCGGCGACCTGCTCTTCTCGGTGGTCAATTATGCGCGCCATATCGGCGTCGATGCCGAACACGCGCTGCGCGATGCCACCGCCAAGTTCGAACGCCGTTTCAACGCGGTCGAGCGCGACCATGACGGCACCCTCGCCGACCTGTCGCCCGAGGCGCTCGATAGGCTGTGGGAACAGGCCAAAGCCTCGCAAAGCTGACGATCAGGCTCGCTCGCCGATTTCCTAGAACTGCTTGCGCAGGCTGATCTCCACATAGCGGCCGACGGGGTCGATGAAGCCTCGCTGATAGCTGAGCGGGACAGCACCGTTCTCGTCGCTGACACGTTGGAAGCTGTTGGTCAGGTTGTTGATCGACAGGCGCAGACGCGTGTGCTTGAGCCAAGGGTGCGCCTCGACGAGCTTTTCCTTCTGGTCGAAGTCGAAAAAGGCACGCAAGTCGAGGTTGAACTTGCTGCCGAAATCGAGCGTAGAGCCGACGGGAGCGATCGCGGTACCGCCATCGACGCGGGTCGCACTGCCGTACGAAAGCCTCAGAAAACCGCCCAATCCGTCGTAGAACGCTCCGGCGTCCGCACTGACCGTATGGCGCGCCTGCCCGCCGCCCGATCCCGTTGCCGATCCACCCAGCAAATCTAGCACGGGTAGCCCGTCACGGATGAATATCCGGTCGCGCAGGTAGACAGTGTCGTAGAGTGAAAAACGGTAGTTGAGCTGAGGTTTCTGGGCTTCGCCGCCCCCAGGCCCTCCCCTCCCCATCATGCGTCCACCGCCACGGCCACCTCGGCCGCCGCCGCTCGAATAATTGAGGCCTACGCGGATGCGATCGGTCTCTTCGCGCTGGAAATTGATCGGTCGCAAATCGACCGTGACAAGCTGGCCCGAGGAATCGCGGACGACGCGGTCTGGAAAGGCCGATTGGATTGCGGCGGTCAACGTGGGGAATGACGAGATGGGGTTGTCGTTGCGCTCGCGGATATAGTTGGCGACGAGCGACAGACCATCGGGTTTCTTGAGGCGAACGTTGACGCCGAAGTCGAGAACGTTGCGCTTGTCGGCGCTCAGCGCGGGATTGCCGCCAGTAATCGTTGGGATGACGACGGTGGTGCTGGTCACGTAATCGAAAACGAAACTGTTGGGATTTACGATGACCGGGCTGCCGAGCTGCGACAGGCTAGGGGCGCCCTGTTCGGTCGACGAAGCGGCGGTGAACTGAACCGCTTCGATCGGCGCGAAATTGAGCCCGTAGCCATAGGTGGTCAGGCCGCCGAAATCGCTGAGGTCACGATAGGCGATGTTGGCGTTGACCGATAGCGAACGGGCAAAGCCCAATACGCCCTCACCGTCGCTGGCGAGTGGGATGTCGAGGCTGGCCTGCGCGTTCTTTTGCCCGCGCGTCAGGTCGGCGGTAGCAACCGCGCCACTGCGGACCGATCGACTGCGAATGTTAAACTTCTGGAAGCCGGTCGCGAGCGACAGGTTCACCGGGCCAGCGGCGGTATCAAATATCGGGCCATTGGCGTTGGCGACGATTTCGAACGTGCGATTCCGGCTGTCCGCAGTGTCGGAATCGCGCGGAACCAGTGCGACCGGCGGGAAGATGTCGTTCAGATCGCCCCCGCCCGCAATATAGGCCTGAGCCCCGACAGGATCGATGCCGCGCTGCGTGATGGTCGTGCTGTGAACGATATCGTAATTGCCTGTCAGCGAACCCTTCCATTTGCCGAGCGAACTGTCGACCAGCGCGCCGAGATGGCCTGACGTCGTCCGGCTCGACTGGTCGAGCGCGCCATATTCGGGAAAGCTGCGAGTAAAAACGCTGCCGTCGCCCTGGGTGAACGGCACCGACGCCAGCCCGAGCAGCGGGTTGCGGCTGGCCAGTTCGAGCGTAGCATTGAGCGTCGCCGAAGTGACGTCGCCGAAATAGCGATTTACGGTGCCTTCGAGCGTGAAATCGTCCGATGCGCTCTGCAGCGTTCGGTAGGAAGTCTGGTTGGTGGCATCGCTGGTCGTCGGCACGGTAACAATGCCGCGCTGCGCCTGTGTAATCGCGTTGTCGCGCTTGTACTCGCTCGACAGGTTGATCCGTGAGTTAGGCGCCAGCTTGACCACCGAACCTTCGTATTGCTGGTGAAATCCGCCAGCTCCGTCGATCGGGGCTCCGGCCTCGACCTCGAGCGTGACCGCGGCAAAATTGGGCTTGAGGATGAAATTGACGACGCGCTGATCGGCCGGATAGCCGAATTTCAATGCAACCTGTTCGGGCAGGACATCGACTCTAAGGATAGCTTCGGACGGAATGTTGCGCAGTTCGCCAAAGCTCGAAATGCGTCGCCCGCTGAGGAGGATGACGGGATGTCCGCCGGCCCTCCCCCGACCACCGCCCACCTGCGGCGCAATTGCCGCGAGCAAATCGCCGATCGTCGACGCGCCGTACGACGCGACGTCCTCTTCGCTGAGCTGCAGTTCGGGCTTGACGTCGGTGTCGACCGCGCCCCGGATTCGCTGGCCCACCACGACGATTTCACCCGATGGCGTCTCGTTCGCCGGAGCATCGCCGGACTCAGCCGGAGTGGCGGCGCCGTCGACAGGAGGTATGTCCGGCGACGGTGGCGGCGCGTCCTGCGCCATTGCGGGAGTCGAGGCGGCACTGGCCAGAAGAATAGCAAGCGTGATGAGCGACGTGCATGCATACAGGGTTTTCATGAGATGTTCGATCCAGCCAGTGTTCGAACAACCCGCTATGGCCCATATGTGTCAGACATTCGCCAGCTTTGGACTAGCCTGCGACATTTTCCTGGGTCGCGGTGAAGCGGGCGTGATCGGCACGTGACAGGCGAACTCTGATCACCATGCCGCCTTTGCCATCGGCAGTTTCCTCAAGCACTTCGCCGTTCTGGTGCAGCCAGGCGCGCGCGCGACCGTCATTGGCCGGGATCAAAAGCGCGTATTCGGGGCTGAGTGCCGTCAGCGCGGCGGACATCGCCTCGCGCAACGACGCGATCCCCTCCCCCGTGATTGCCGAGACAACCGCGCTATCGGCACTGTGCAACGCAAGGTCTGCTATTGCCGCACGCCGCTCGGGATCCTCGACGAGGTCGATCTTGTTGAGGACCTCGATGTAAGCCGCTGCATCCTCGTCGGCGAAATCCATGCCGAGCTCGGCAAGGACGGTCATTACATCATCGCGCTGCAGTTCGCTGTCGGGGTGCGCGATATCGCGGACATGGACGACCAGGTCGGCCGAGAGCACCTCCTCGAGCGTCGCGCGAAACGCCGCGACGAGCTGCGGCGGCAGGTCCGACACGAAGCCGACGGTGTCCGACAAAATCGCCTTGTCAATGCCCGGCAGCGATATCGCGCGCATCGTCGGGTCGAGCGTTGCAAACAGCATGTCTGCGGCTAGCACGTCGCCCCCGGTCAGCGCGTTGAACAGCGTCGACTTGCCAGCATTGGTATAGCCGACCAGCGCGATCACCGGCCACGGCGCGCGCTGGCGCCGGTCGCGATGGAGTGCGCGGGTGCGCTTGACCGTCTCGAGTTCACGACTCAGCCGCGCCATGCGATCACGGATCATCCGGCGGTCGGCCTCGATCTGCGTCTCGCCCGGGCCGCCGAGGAATCCGAAGCCGCCGCGCTGGCGTTCGAGATGCGTCCAGCTGCGCACCAGGCGCCCCTGCTGGTAATCGAGATGCGCCAGTTCGACCTGCAGCCGACCCTCGGCGCTGACCGCGCGCTCGCCGAATATTTCAAGTATCAGGCCGGTGCGATCGATCACCTTGGCGCCGAATGCCTCTTCCAGATTGCGTTGCTGGACCGGGGTCAGCGCCACATCGACGACGACGAGTTCGATTTCGCGCTGCGCATAATCGGCCTTGAGCGTGTCGATCTGCCCCGGGCCGAGATAGGTCGCGGGGCGTATCGTGCGGACACGCAGGACGTCGCGTGCGACGATGGTGACCGCGATCGCTTCGGCGAGACCGCAAATCTCTTCGAGCCGCGCGTCGCCGCCCCGCGCACCGGCCTCGCTTGAATCGGGTACGATGACCGCAGTCTTCGCACCGCGCGTGACCTCGCTGCGTTCATCGCCGGGCTGTGCGCTCAAGCGTCGTCTTCCCCGGATGCTTCATTCGTATCGGCATCGTCATCGTCGGGCACCGTCGACAGCTTGACCGGCGACTGCGGCTGGACGGTCGAAACCGCATGCTTGTAGACAAGCTGATAATGGCCGTCGCGTTCGAGCAATATGCAGAACAGGTCGAACGCGGCGATCCGGCCCTGCAGCATGACGCCGTTGACGAGGAACATCGTCACCGGCTCTTCTTCCCCCTGCACCGCACCGAGGAAGATTTCCTGTAGCGACGGCGTTCGTCCGGCCGGCCGCGGGGATAGGTTGAGATCGTCGAAACCGTCCCACTGCGTAGGCATGATGGTTGAAATGGCGTGCTTGTAGACCAGCTGCGACTGGCCATCGCGCCGCAGCAGCACAGAGAAATTGTCGAACCAGGTGACGATACCCTGTAGCTTGACGCCCTTGACAAGGAACATCGTTACCGGCGCCTTGGTCTTTCGCAGCGAATTGAGGAACACATCCTGCAAGTTGTTCTGTTTATCGGGCATCGTCGATCCTTAACGATGGCGGCAGGTCGCGCGCAGCAAACACAACTGCAGCACAGACAAGTTACGCCTCTCTGCCTAGTATAGGTCGCCGCTGCTCACTTTAACAGGGGCCGCGCGCTTACTCGCTCGCATCTTCATCGGCGGCACCTCGAATTTCCGCGATGCCGAGCGTCTTGAGCTTGCGATGCAGCGCCGATCGTTCCATTCCGATGAATGCTGCGGTGCGCGAGACATTGCCCGAAAAGCGCTTGATCTGAACGCGCAGATATTCGCGTTCGAAGGATTCGCGCGCCTCGCGCAGCGGCGCGCCGACCATGAACATCTGCGAATTCGCGTTCTGGCTGCTTTCACCGGTGATTTCCGACGGCAACATGTCGACGGTGATGTTGCCGAGATCCTCGACCGGGTTGAGGATCATCACCCGCTCGATAACGTTGCGCAGTTGGCGAACGTTGCCCGGCCAGTCATGCGCCTCGAGCGCGCCGATCGCGTCGGCCGACAGTGACGGCGGGCCAAGTCGCCGGTCGGCGGCAAATCGCGCGAGGAAATGATCGGCGAGCGTGGCGATATCGTCGCGCCGGTCCTTGAGCGGTGGCAATATAACGGGCACGACATTGAGCCGGTAAAACAGGTCTTCGCGAAAGTTTCCCTGCGCTATCTCCGCTTCGAGATCGCGCGATGTGCCCGATACGATCCGGACGTCGACATGGACCTGTCGACTGCCGCCAACGCGAACGAACGCTTGGTCGGTCAGCACGCGCAGGATCTTGCCTTGCGTCGTGAGCGGCATGTCGGCCACTTCGTCGAGGAACAATGTGCCGCCGTGCGCCTGTTCGAGTAGGCCCGGACGGACCAGTCCGCCCTGCTCCTCGACGCCGAACAGTTCCTCCTCGACCGTGTCGGGCGACATTCGCGCTGCCGTGACGATATGAAACGCCGCCGCATTGCGGCCGCTCCACGCGTGCAGCATCCGCGCGGCGACTTCCTTGCCAACCCCCGACGGGCCGGAAATCAGGACACGGCTGCCGGTCCCCGCAACCCTCTTGAGCGTCGCACGGACCGCGTTGATCGGCGCGCTGTTACCCGTCAGTTCGTCGACCTGCCCGACCCTCGCCTTGAGCCGGCGGTTCTCGTCCTTGAGCTGTTCGGTCTCGGTCGCGCGCGTGACGAGATGGAGCAATCGTTCGGCCTCGAATGGCTTCTCAATGAAATCGGCCGCACCCTTGCGCACGGCGGCAACCGCGGTGTCGATATTGCCATGGCCCGATACGACGAGGACGGGCAGCGTCGGATCGCGCGCCTTGATCTCATCAAGCAGGTCGAGACCGTCGAGCCGCGACCCCTGCAGCCAGACGTCGAGCAGAACGAGCGACGGGCGACGTTCGAGAATCGCCTGCAACGCACCGTCGCTGTCGGCGGCCGATCGTGCGGTATAGCCTTCGTCTTCGAGCACCCCCGTGACGAGATCACGGATGTCCTTTTCATCGTCGACGATCAGGATATCGAGCGTCATCTGGCTAATTTCCTTGCTGCTTTTCGTCGTCTTCGGTCCCAGCGTCGCTGGTCTCGCTGCCCAGTGCCGCCAGCTGGTCGCGGTCGAAGATGATCGCCACCATCGCCCCGCCCCCGTCACGGTCCGAAAAGGCAATTCGGCCTTTATGATCCTCGACGATTTTCTTGACGATCGCGAGCCCCAGGCCGGTGCCGCCTTCGCGCGTCGTCATATAAGGTTCAACCAGCGTGTCGCGCTGCTGCGGCAGGCCGACCCCGCTATCGGCCACGCCGATGACGAGCGTCGAGCCGCGTTCGACGAGGCTTACCTCGATCGTCTTGTCCGATGATTTGGGATTGCGCTGAATCGCCTCCACCGCATTTTTCACGACGTTGGTCAGCGCTTGGGTCAATTGGCGCCGGTCGCAAACGACAGGTTGCAAATCATCGGCCGAAGCGAGCGAGAAATCGATTTCGGGATGAGCAACTTCGTGAAGAAAGACCGCTTGGCGGACGATATCGACCAGGTTCTCGGCATGAAAGACTGGCTTAGGCATGCGGGCGAAATTCGAAAATTCATCGACCATGCGGCGCAGGTCGCCGACCTGGCGAACGATCGTGCCGGTTAGCTTGGCGAATGTCCCGTCGTCCTCGATCGTCCGGCCATAGCGGCGCTGCAAACGCTCGGCGGCGAGCTGGATGGGCGTCAACGGGTTCTTGATCTCATGCGCGATGCGGCGCGCGACATCTGCCCAGGCGGCGCGGCGCTGGTCGGTCAATTGCTGGGTGATGTCTTCGAAGGTGACGACATGGCCCTGATGTTCGCTCGACACGCGTACCGCCAGCGTCCGCTCGTCGGCACCCGAACCGATATTGACGATTGCGCGTTTGTCGCCGCTCGCCACGACATCGGCAAGTTCGGGGCGCAGGCTGGCAAGCGTCTGGCCCACTGCACGCTCCTGGTCGGTATCGAGCAGCACCTGCGCACCGACATTGAGCAATTGGACTCGCCCGTCGCGCCCAATCGACAGGACGCCCGCCGAGACGCCCGACAGGACCGCTTCAATCAACGCACGGCGGCTTTCGATCTGGGTGTTGGCATCGAGCAACGCGCGTGTCTGAACACCGAGCTGTTCTGTCATTCGGTTGAATGCGGTCGACAGTGCGCCGATCTCATCGGCTTGGGCACTATGTTCCACGCGCGCTTCAAGGTCGCCCGACGCGACCCGCCTCGCCGCCGTGACGAGATCCGTAATCGGGCGAACAAGGCGATCGGCAACGACCAGTGCTGTCCACACCGCGAATCCGACAAGGATCAGCGAAACGATGTAGATCGACAGGTTGAACTGCAGCTGGAGCTGCCGTGATCGGGCAAACAACGCATTGTAATCGGTCAACACTGCCTGCGCTGTCTCTATCTGGTTGAGTCCGAGCGAATTGGCGTCGCGGCTCGCGTACAGGAATATCCGTCGCTCGCGGTCGAACAGCGTCGCCGCGGCAATTCTGTTCGAATCGGCAACGACGATAACCTCTTCGCCGGCCAACAGACGATTGGCGACCTCGGGCGGGATGAGGTTATCAGCCTCGCGATTTTCGGGATCGATCAGTGACAGGGCTCGTGCAATGCCGTCGTTCCCAATCTGGATGATCGCCGATCGCGTCAGGTTGCGAGCGACCATCTGGTAGAGATAATAGTCGGTGAAATCGCTGCTTCCGATCGGCGAGCGCTCGCTCCACTGCGCAAGATCCATCGCCATTTGCGGGGTATTGTCCCGCACCGCATTGACGTTTTCGTCATAATAGCCCTGCGCCAGGCTGGCGGCATTTTCGAGCATGCCGCGCGACCGGTCGGAGAACCAGAAATCGACTCCGTACTGGAACAGCAGCGAGGCGAAGATCGCGACGAGCAGTGTCGGCACCGCCGCAACGAGGCTGAACAGGGCGACGAGCCGGACGTGCAGGCTGTGGCGACCGGTCTGGGCGTGCGGCGTCCGCCGCCTGGCAATCCGGCGCCCGAGCAGGACCATCAGCGCCATGGCGGGAACGAGGTTGGCAACCAGCAAGGCTGCAACGAGCGGGGGCGTCAGCAATGCGCCCGACTGGCCCTTGGAAACAACGACGAAATAAGAAATCCCCGCCATCGCGACCATCGTCGCCAGCGCGACAAATTCGACTATGCGGGCGGGGGGAAGTCGATCCTGCAAAATCGTGGTCGTGCGGTAGAGCCAGCCAGTCCGGCCGACAGGTGTTGCATTTTCGCCATCCATGTTGCCCTTTTACGACTTTTGCCGGGCTTGCAAAGGATATTGCGGCGATCGGTTCGCCGCACCGCGACGATCACGGCAAATCGTAGCGGGCCAGTCGCTTGCGCAACGTGTTGCGATTGATCCCAAGTCGCTCTGCCGCGCGCAATTGGTTGCCGCCGGTCTCAGCCAAAACATGCGCAAACAGCGGTCGCTCTATTCGAGCAAGCAGGTCATCATAAAGCGCGCCGGCAGCGCTCGGCGGTCGATCAGCTAGCCAGCGGGCGATCGCGCCATCGATACCGTCGACATCGTTGCCAGCCCCATCCGTCGCTGTAACGAATTGACCGCGGACGTCGCTCACCCCGATTGTGTCGCCGCGCGCCAGAACGCACATGCGATAGACGAAATTCTCAAGCTCGCGAACATTGCCCGGCCAGTCCTGTCGTTCGATCAGTTTCAACGCCGCGGTGGTGATCGTCTTGGCGGGCAGGCCGCGATCTTGCGCCTCGACCAGGAAATGGCGGCACAGATCCGCGATATCGCCGCGCCGCCCGCGTAACGCGGGCACCGCAACGGGAACGACGTTGAGACGATAGAACAGGTCTTCGCGAAACCGTCCGGCAGCGACGAGATCGGGCAGCGAGCGATGCGAGGCGGCGATAATGCGGACGTTCGAGCGACGCACCTCCGACCCGCCAACCGGCGAATATTCGCCCGACTGGAGGACGCGCAGCAGCCGCGTTTGCGTATCGAGCGGCATGTCGCCGATCTCGTCGAGGAACAACGTGCCGCCTTCGGCCTGACCGAAACGCCCCTCGGTGCGTGCGTTGGCGCCAGTGAAGGCGCCCTTCTCATGGCCGAACAGCTCCGATTCGACGAGATCGCGCGGGATTGCCGCCATGTTGATCGCGACGAACGGTCGTTGCGCGCGTTGTCCCGAATGATGGATCGCACGCGCGACGAGCTCCTTGCCCGTGCCCAACTCGCCGCCGATGAGGACCGCGAGATCGTTGTCGGCGAGCCGCGCGATCACGCGGTAGAGCGTTTGCATCGGCGGCGCGCGGCCAATCAGCAATTGCTCGCCGCCATCGGGGTCCTGCGCCGGTTCGGCCGGCGAGGCTTCGCGGTGCATTGCCGCAGCGGCGGTTTTCAACAATTCGTCGAGATCGAACGGCTTGGGCAGATAGTCGTAACTGCCGAGCCGCGCTGCACGGATCGCGGTATCGAGCGTGTTCTGCGCCGACACCACGATCACCGAACAGTCGGTCGTGTGCGCCAGCGCGTCGGTCAGCGTGTCGAAGCCGTTGCCGTCGGGAAAAACCACATCGGTAATCAGCAGGTCGTATGCCGTGCCCGCCAGCATCTCATCGCGAGCCGCACGTGTTTCGGCCAGAGCGACCCTATAGCCCGCCCCTTCGAGCGAAGCCTGGATGACCGTCGCCACAGCGTTGTCGTCCTCGGCAAGCAGGATGTGGGGCGAACCGCTCACCCTGCCCTCGCCAGCATCAGGCGGAAATGGCTCAGCCCCTGTGCGTCGTCGCGGGCATATTCGATCGTGCCGCCCATGTCGCGCGCGAGCCGGTCGACCAGAGCGAGGCCCAGCCCCGTGCCGCCGCTGCGCCCGCTGGCGAAGGGACGAAACAGATCGGGCAGGATCTCCCCCGGAACCCCGCGGCCGTTGTCGCTGACGCAAATCATGATCGGCGCGTCGCGCGGACGGTCGTCGGGCCCGCGCCCGGCGCTGTGGCCGTAGCGATAGCCGGTCGACACGATAATCTTCGCATCATCCTGGCCTGCCAGCGTCTCCGCCGCGTTCTTTACAAGGTTGAGCAAGATCTGGACGAATGCATCCTCATCCAGCGAAGCCTTTGGCAAAGACGGATCGTGGCGTTCCTCGATCGCAACATCGGCAGCGAAGCCCGCGCGTGCGAGATCGAGCGCATGGCGGATTAGTGGGAAGATGCTGGCCCCATGAAGATCGAGCGAGCGCTGCGACGAGAGAATTTCCATCCGGTCGATCAGCGCAGCAATCCGATCGACCTCGCGGCAGATCAGCGTCGTGAAACGCGCCGGGTCGGGCGTGCCGCTGGCGATCAGCTGCGCCGCGCCACGGATGCCCGACAGCGGATTCTTGATCTCGTGGGCGAGGATTACCGCCGCCCCCTGAGCCGAGGGCTGCGCGATTGCGGCGCGCGTTGCATCGACATTCCGCGCCGGCAAGAGCGCGACGACGGTCCTCCCCGCCTCGTCGGTCTCGGCGAGAATGTCGAGCGCCAGCGTGCGACCGGGGAGCGCCAGCGCGACGTCGAACGCGCGCATGACCTGCGACGGCGCATACTCTCGGCCGGCAAAATCGGGCGCGATGTCGCCGAAATGTCGCCCGACGAGCTGGCGATCGGCCAGTCCGAGCTGGTTCTGGGCGGCGGGGTTGACCGCAATGATCGTGCCCGTCGGGTCGAGCATCATCGTGGCGATGGGATGCGCGTCGAATTGCCTGCCCTCGCCGTCTCGCGCGGGGGCAAGTGTCGTCACGCCGCCGCCTGCGCCGGTGCGGGTCCGGCGAGCAGTGGGGTGTAGAATGCCTCGAGCATATCGAGCACCTTCGCCGCCTCGGGCACCTGGTTGACCGCATTGCGGAACTCGGCCGAGCCGGTCAGTCCCTTGGTGTACCAGCCGATATGCTTGCGTGCGAGATTGACCCCGGTCATTTCGCCATAATGGTCGAGCATCGCGCGATAATGTTCGACGATCAGTGCGTATTGTTCGGCCAGGCTCGGGTCGGCACGCCGCTCCCCGGTCGCCAGCCAGTGCATCATCTGGCCAAGCAGCCAGGGCCGGCCATAGCAGCCGCGCCCGATCATGACGCCGTCGGCCCCCGACTGGTCGAGCGCGGTCGCGACGTCATCGATGCTCGTGATATCGCCGTTGACGATGACCGGGACCGAAACCGCGTCCTTGACCGAACGGACGAACGACCAGTCGGCGCTGCCGCGATACATCTGGCAACGCGTGCGGCCGTGAACGGTAATCATCTTGGCGCCGAGATCCTCTGCGATGTGCGCGAGTTCGGGTGCGTTGAGGCTGTCGTGGTCCCAGCCCATCCGCATCTTGACGGTCACGGGAACCGAGACCGCCTCGACCGTCGCCTTGATCAGCGCGGCGGCGAGCTTGGGGACACGCATCAGCGCAGAGCCGGCGTCGCCGTTGACAACCTTCTTGACCGGACAGCCCATGTTGATGTCGATGATTGCCGCGCCGCGCTGCTCGTTGAGCTTGGCCGCCTCGGCCATCTCATCGGGATTGCAACCGGCTAGCTGGAGCGAGACAGGCTCTTCGAGCGGATGCCATGCCGCCTTTTGCAACGACTGGCGCGTTTCGCGGATCATCGCCGGGCTGGCGATCATCTCGGTGACGTTGAGCCCCGACCCATAGCGCCGGACGAGCGTACGGAACGGCATGTCGGTCACCCCGGTCATCGGCGCGAGGATGACGGGCATGGCGATGTCGATATTGCCGACGCGGATCGGGCCGACCGCAGGATGCGGTGTCGAAAGAGGTTGGGGGCTGGTCATAAGCTGCTCAAAATTTAGGCACGGGCCTCTAACCCTATTCGCTCTGGCGGGCAAGCGCGCCCTGCGCTAGGCGCGCTGGCATGACGGCTCGCTTAACCGCCCCCACTATTGCCGCGATCGTTCTTGCTGCCGGCAAGGGCGAGCGCGCAGGCGGCAGCGCGCCCAAACAATTCGCGCGGCTGGCGGGCAAGCCCGTGCTCCGCTGGAGCGTCGAGACGCTGGCGCGCGATCCGCGCATATCTTCGGTCGTGGTTGTGACGCACCCCGATAACCGCGACAATGCGGCCGCGATCCTCGAAGGCCTAGCAGGACTGGCATTTGCCGATGGCGGCACCACCCGGCGGGAGAGTGTCGCAAGTGGCTTGTCCGCAGTCGATGGCGATCTTGTCATGGTTCACGATGCGGCGCGTCCTTTTCTTGGGGCAAGTATTCTCAACCGGCTGATTGCCGCAATGGACGACGGCGAGCTTGCCGGGGCGACCCCTGCCCTGCCCGTTACCGACACGCTGGCGGCGCGCGACGAAGCGGCACTCGGCGCGGTCGTCGATCGCAGCGCGCTGGTTCGCATCCAGACGCCGCAGATCTTCCGTAGCGATGCGCTCAGGGCCGCCCATCGTGGCTGGCAGGGCGAAGAGCCGACCGACGATGCGCAGATGGTGCGGCAGGCGGGCGGACGCGTCGGCATCGTAGAAGGGACAGAAATGCTCGACAAGATCACCTGGCCCGACGACCTCGCCCGAATGGCGACGCAGGTCGGCGCGAACCGCCGTACCACGACGGGCATGGGTTTCGACGTCCATCGCCTCGTCGGGGGCGAGGAACTGTGGCTCGGCGGCGTGCGCGTCCCGCACGACAAGGGACTAGCCGGACACAGCGACGCCGATGTCGCGCTCCATGCGCTGACTGACGCGATCCTCGGCGCGATCGGCGCGGGTGATATCGGCGTGCACTTCCCGCCGAGCGATCCGCAGTGGCGCGGCGCGCGGTCAGACCGATTCCTCAAACATGCGGGCGATCTCGTTGCCACCGCAAATGGAGCGATCGAGGCGCTCGACGTCACGATCATCTGCGAGGAACCCAGGATCGGACCCTATCGCGAAGCCATGCGTATTAGGATAGCAGAGATACTCGAGTTGAGCGTAACGCAGGTCAGCGTGAAAGCGACGACGACCGAAGGATTGGGCTACACCGGACGAGGCGAAGGCATCGCCGCCCAGGCGATCGCTACCATACAGATCACGGAACCAGCGACATGACCGACCCGATCTATAACTTGCCACGTGAACTGATCGATACCGCCGCGCGGGTTATCGACGAGAATCGCGTGGCCGAACGGACCGTGGCGCTCGCCGAAAGCTGCACCGGCGGACTCGTCGCCGCTTGCCTGACCGCGGTGTCGGGGAGCTCGGACGTCTTTACCGAAGGCTTCGTCAGCTATTCGAACGACGCCAAGGTGCGCATGCTCGGCGTCAGTTCGGAGATTATCGAGACTTTCGGCGCGGTAAGTCTGGCCGGCGCGTGGGCGATGGCGCTCGGCGCGCTCAAGAATTCGGACGCCGATATCGCGGTCGCGGTCACTGGGATTGCCGGCCCGACCGGTGGCAGCGATCAGAAACCCGTCGGCACGGTCGTGTTCGCGCGTGCCATCCGTGGGCAGAACCCCGACAATATCTATGCCGAACGGATGCACTTCGATCTCGATGATCGTGGTGCGATCCGGCGTCAGGCCACGCTGTTCGCACTCGAGCTGCTGTCCCCCTCCAAAGACGCCGAGTGCGCGGTCAAATCGGCACCGTAAAGCGCATCGGCGCGGGTTTCGAACGCGCCGATCATCTTGCGCAGCGCCGAATCGAACATCGTCCCCGCAAGCTGATTGAACAGGCCCGACTTGAACGCGAAATCGACGCAGAAATCGACCTCGCAGCCGCCGTGCCCGTCGTCGCTGAAGGTCCATTCGTTGTGCAGGTACTTGAGCGGACCGTCGAGATAATCGACGCAGATGCTGCTTGGCCGTTGCTTGACGACGCGGCTGGTGAACTGTTCGCGCAGCGCCTTGAACCCAACGATCAGGTCGGCGACCATTTCGGTCTCGCTGTCCGATCGTACGCGCACCGCCATCACCCAGGGGAGGAACTCGTCATAGGCGCCGACATTGGCGACGAGCGCGTACATCTGCTCGGGCGTGTACGGCAGGTGCCGGGTTTCGTGATGGCGGGGCATCGTCAGCCGCGTGCGGACTGCGCCGCCAGCTTGGCCTCGCGTGCCGCCTTCATCTGGGCGAAATCGTCGCCGGCGTGATAGCTTGAGCGCGTCAGCGGCGACGATGCGACCTGGAGGAAGCCCTTGGCGCGGGCAATCTGGGCATAGGCGTCGAACGCCTGCGGGGTAACGAAATCGATCACCTTGGCGTGGCGCGGGGTCGGCTGGAGATACTGGCCCATCGTCAGGAAATCGACATCGGCGCTGCGCATGTCGTCCATCACCTGGTGCACTTCCAGTCGCTCTTCGCCGAGGCCGAGCATGATGCCCGACTTGGTGAAGATCGTCGGATCGAGCCGCTTGACCGTCTCGAGTAGGCGGAGCGAGGCGTAATAGCGCGCTCCGGGGCGGATCGTCGGATAGAGCCGCGGGACGGTCTCGAGATTGTGGTTGTAGACGTCGGGCCGCGCGGCGACGATCGCTTCGACCGCGGCCATCGACTTGTTGCGGAAATCGGGTGTCAGGATCTCGATCGTCGTGTCGGGCGTCGACCGACGCAGCGCCTCGATCACCTTGACGAATTGCGACGCGCCGCCGTCGGGCAGGTCGTCGCGATCGACCGAGGTAATGACGATATGCTTCAGACCGAGCTTGGCCGCGGCCTCGGCGGTATGCTCAGGCTCGAACGGATCGACCGCGCGCGGCATGCCCGTCTTGACATTGCAGAAGGCGCAGGCGCGCGTACAGACATCGCCAAGGATCATCACCGTCGCGTGTTTCTTGGTCCAGCACTCGCCGATATTGGGGCAGGCCGCCTCTTCGCACACGGTATTGAGACTAAGGTCGCGCATCAGCTTGCGCGTTTCGGCAAAGCCGGTGCCGCCGGGCGCCTTGACGCGAATCCAGTCGGGCTTGCGCTGGCGCTCAGGACGGGGCGGAGCGGCGATGACGGGTGCGGGATCGTTCATGTCAGCGCAGATAGCGATGGTCGGTCCGCATCTCAACCAAAGTCTTGCGCGACACGGCGGTTGGCGGCAGATGGGCGGCCATGACCAAATTCGTCGAACTGCTGGCGGGCTATCGCCGTTTCCGTGACACCCGCTGGCGCGAACAGCGCGCGCGCTGGGACGAACTCAAGGATGGCCAGGCGCCGAAGACGATGATTATCGCCTGTTCGGACAGCCGCGTCGATCCGGCGCAGATATTCGATACCAATCCCGGCGAGATGTTCGTCGTGCGCAACGTCGCCAATCTCGTCCCCCCGTTCGAACAGGGCGGTGGCCGCCACGGCGTTTCGGCGGCCCTGGAGTTCGCCGTGACGCAGCTCAAGGTCGCCGACATCGTCGTCATGGGCCACGGTGCATGCGGCGGCTGCGAAGCTGCGTTTACCGGATCGTTCGCGGATGCCGAGGAAGGCAGCGGCGGCTTCATCGCGCACTGGGTCGACATGCTCGACGACGCAGTGGCCCGCGTCCGCCAGGAGCATGGCAGCGAAAAAAGCCGCACCGCGCTGCGTGCGGTCGAACACGAAGCTGTGCGCGTCAGCCTGGCCAATTTGCGCAGCTTCCCGTTCGTCCGCGATGCCGAGGCGAACGGTACGCTGGAGCTGCACGGCGCGTGGTTCGCGATCTCCGACGGAATCCTCCACCGGCTCGACGAAACGCGCGGCACCTTCGCGGCCGAACCAGTAGATTAGCCCATTTGCTGCGCGGCAGCGGGATTGGGTTGCAATCCCCTGCCCCCGGCGCGATGAGACACTCCATGTCCGACACCGATCACCGCAACTCGCCCAACATTGTCCTGCTGATCGACGCCGATAATGCGTCGCCTTCGGGTATCGACCCCGTGCTTACGGTCCTGGCCGAACTGGGCTCGGTCAATATCCGCCGCGTCTATGGCAACTGGCGCAAGCAGAGCCTCAAGGGCTGGGCCGATATCGTCCACCGCTTCGGCATCGAGCCGCAGCAGCAGTTCGACCTGACCAAGGGCAAGAACGCGACCGACATGAAGATGACGATCGACGCGATGGACCTGTTGTTTCGCGACCGAGTCGATGGCTTCGGCATCATGTCGAGCGACAGCGACTTCACCCCGCTCGCAATGCGGATCAAACAGGCTGGTGTGCCCGTTTACGGTTTTGGCGGCGCCAAGACGCCCGAAGCGTTCCAGCAGGCGTGCAGTCGCTGGATCGACGTCGACGAGCTGATTCGGGCAGCCAAAGAAGAAGATAGCCCGAAAGGTCAGGGTGGCGAAAAGAAACGCGCGGTGACCAAGGAGCTGATCGACCTGCTGCTCGACGCCTATGGCCAGTCGAAACGCGACGAGCGCGGCTTTACCAAGCTGTCGGAAGTGGGCCAGCGCGCAGGCAACCGGTCGAGCTTCGATACGCGCAATTTCGGTTTCGCGCGCCTGTCCGACCTGATCGCCGAAGTTCCCAATTTCACCGCCGAACGGCGTGACGACGGGCAAATGTGGGTGAAGAGGCTGAGATGAGCGAAACTGCCGTCAGGGTCATGATCGCCGGCCGCGTGCAGGGCATCGGTTATCGCATGTGGGCGCAGGGCAAGGCGCGCGGGCTCGGCCTGCTCGGCTGGGTGCGCAATCGCCAAGACGGCACAGTCGAGGCGCTGGTCCAAGGCGCGAGCGCCAAGGTCGAGGCATTTCTGACGGCATCGGAAAAAGGCCCGCGCGGCGCACGCGTCGACGATGTCATGGCGGTGCCCGAGGCGACCCAGGAGCTGTCGAACTTCGAAATCATCCCCGACGCCTGAAGGTCAAACGGCGTCCAGGTCCTTGCTCAGCAAGTCGATCCGCTTGCGATAGAGATCGGCAAGCTCGCGATGGACCTTGGCGATCACCGCGCTTTCCGCCGTATCGGCCGCCCGCTCCTCGCGCTCGGCACACGAGCGGTAATATTCGCTGTCGTAGATTTTCATGGCACGTCCCCACCCAGGTTCCGCTTAGCGCGACCGAGATACACCCGGCATCCGAGTCGCACCCACCGATTTGTTATGCCTGCGCAACAAGTCGATGAGGCAACCTCGCTAAGAGCGGTCGTGCGACCCGTTCATGTCCGATCGGGCACGGCTATGACTGGGCGGGAAACCTAACGCGTCAGCTTCTTGTACGTCATCCGGTGGGGGCGGTCGGCTTCGTCGCCGAGGCGGCGGCGCTTGTCTTCTTCGTAGCTTTCGAAGTTGCCTTCGAACCATTCAACGTGGCTGTCGCCTTCGAAGGCGAGGATGTGCGTGGCGAGGCGATCGAGGAAGAAGCGGTCATGGGAAATGACCACGGCGCAGCCGGGGAAGACCTCGAGCGCTTCTTCAAGCGCGCGCAGCGTCTCGACGTCGAGATCGTTGGTCGGTTCATCGAGCAGCAGGACATTGCCGCCCTCTTTGAGCATCTTTGCAATATGGACGCGGTTGCGCTCGCCGCCCGATAGCTGCCCGACCTTCTTCTGCTGGTCGCCGCCCTTGAAGTTGAACGCGCCGACATAGGCGCGCGTCTGCATTTCCTGCTTCCCGACGGTCATCAGCTCGTGGCCGCCCGAGATTTCCTCCCAGACATTATGATTGGGGTCGAGGGCATCGCGGCTCTGGTCGACATAGCCGAGATGGACAGTGTCGCCGATCGTGACCGAGCCCTCGTCGGGGGTTTCCTGCCCGGTGATGATGCGGAACAGCGTCGATTTACCAGCGCCGTTGGGCCCGATGATTCCGACGATGCCGCCCGGCGGCAGGCTGAACGAGAGATTCTCGAACAGCAGCTTGTCGCCATAGGACTTGGTCAGGCCGTCGGCCTCGATGACCTTGGAACCAAGGCGTTCGGGCGACTGGATGACGATCTGCGCCTTGCCGATCGTGCGCTTTTCAGCATTCTCGACGAGCTGGTCGAACGCCTTGATACGCGCTTTCGACTTGGTCTGGCGCGCCTTGGGCGACTGGCGAATCCATTCCAGCTCGTCCTTGATCGCCTTTTGCCGACTCTGGTCCTCGCGGTCCTCCTGCTCGAGCCGCTTGGCCTTCTTCTCGAGATAGGTCGAATAATTGCCCTCGTATGGGAAATAGCGGCCGCGATCGAGTTCGAGGATCCAGTTGACGACATTGTCGAGGAAATAGCGGTCATGCGTGACGAGGATCACGTTGCCCTTGTAGTCGGCGAGATGCTTTTCGAGCCAGGCGACGCTTTCGGCGTCGAGATGGTTGGTCGGCTCATCGAGCAGCAGGATGCCCGGCTTTTCGAGCAGCAGGCGGGTCAGTGCGACGCGGCGCTTCTCACCGCCCGAGAGGTTTTCGACGCTGCTGTCGCCCGGCGGGCAGCGCAGCGCGTCCATCGCGATCTCGAGCTGGTTGTCGAGCGTCCAGCCGTCGACCGCATCGATCTTTTCCTGCAGTTCGCCCATTTCGGTACCGAGCGCGTCAAAATCGGCATCGGGTTCGGCCATCAGGTTGCCGATCTCGTTGAAGCGCTCGACCAGGTCGGCGACGGGACGAATGCCGTCGAGGACGTTTTCCTTCACCGTCTTGTTCGCGTCGAGCTCTGGCTCCTGCGCGAGATAGCCAACGGTGATGTTCTCGCCCGGCCAAGCCTCGCCTGTGAAGTCCTTGTCGATCCCCGCCATGATCTTCATCAACGTCGACTTACCCGTGCCGTTGGGGCCGACGATGCCGATCTTGGCATCCTGGTAGAATTGCAGGTTGATGTTGCTCAGCACCGGCTTGGGCGCGCCGGGGAAGGTTTTGGTCATGTCCTTCATGACGAACGAATACTGGGCGGCCATGCTGTGTCCTTCAGACGGTTTTGCGTAGGGCTGAACGGGTCGAATATCGGTGGTGCGTCGCGTTTGACGCAGTTCGAGCGGTCCAGGGCTACGGAGAGGGTTGAATTTGCCGCCTCCCCTAGCGGTGGCGGCGGCGCGCATCAACCGACCATTGGCAAAGCCGCGAATGCACACTAGCAATACTTTCCATGAAAACACTCAAGCTCGCGCTCTTCGCCTCCGTCACCAGTCTCGCGCTGGTCCTCCCCTCGATCGCCCTGGCGCAGACAGCAGCGCCCAAGCCGCCGACGCCGAGCGAGGTCAAGGCGGCCAAGGCGGTTGCCGCAGCCCGAGACGCCGCACTCGCCGACGACACGGTGGCATGGGACATCGTCGAAGGCCTGACCACCGAAGTCGGCCAGCGGATGGCGGGAACCGAGGCCGAAGCGCGTGCGCGTAGCTGGGCGAAAATCAAGCTTGAAAGCCTCGGCTTCAAATCGGTGCGGATCGAACCCTATGCCATGCAAACCTGGGTGCGCGGCGCCGAATCCGCCGAGATCGTCTCGCCCTTCCCGCAGAAGATGGCGATCACCGCGCTGGGCCGCAGCGGCGCGACGCCGCCCGACGGCGTTACCGCCCCGATCGCCTACTTCCCGACCTACGCCGATCTCGCAGCCGCGCCTGCCGGGAGTCTCAAGGGCAAGATCGCCTTTATCAGCCACAACATGCAGCCGACGCAGGACGGATCGGGTTATGGCTTTGCCGGCCCCGCGCGCTGGACCGGACCCGCGCTCGCCGCCTCGAAGGGCGCGATTGCAACCGTGATCAAGTCGGTCGGCACCGATCTTCATCGCAATCCGCATACCGGCAACACCGGCTGGGCCGACGGCCAGACCGCGACCGCAGCGGGCGCACTGAGCCGGCCCGACGCCGAGAATCTCGAGCGGATGCTGGCGCGCGGCAAGCCGGTGACGATGAAGCTCGTAATGACGCCGCGCTGGCTCGGCGAGACTCAGTCGGGCAATGTCATCGCGGAAGTACCCGGGACCGACCCCAAAGCGGGCGCGATCGTTATCGCCTGCCATTTGGACAGCTGGGACCTCGGCACCGGCGCGATCGACGATGCCAGCGGCTGCGCGATCATCACCGCAGCCGCCAAGCGGATCATGGCGGCGGGTGGCACACGGCATCCGATTCGCCTGCTGTGGGCCGGAGCCGAGGAGGTCGGCGTGTTCGGCGGCGCGGCCTATGGCAAGGCGCATGGCGGCGAAGCCCATGTCCTGGCGATGGAAAGCGACTTCGGCGCGGATCGCGTCTGGCGGGTCAATTTCAACCTTGCCGACGAAGCGCTCAAAACAAGGGTCGCACAGGCGCTCGCACCGCTCGGCATCACCCGCGGGACCGGCGAAGCGCATGGCGGCGCCGACGTCGGCGCGATCATCGAGGCACAGCAAACGGCGGTCGTCGATCTGAGCCAGGACGGAACGCATTATTTCGACCTGCATCACACCCCCGACGACACGCTCGACAAGATCGACCCGGTCGACTTGCGCCAGAATGTCGCGGCATGGGTCGCGGCACTGATGGTTCTGGGCAACGCCCCGGAGCTTGCCCCTGCCGTAACGCCGCACGGCGAATGACGCGGGCGTCCATCGTCGCACTCGGCCTGGTGCTTGCCGGCTGCGGCAATGGCGGCACCGTCGACGAAGCGCAGATCGATGCGACCGCCAGCCAGATTTCGGCGGATACCGAGGCGCTGGTCAAAGCGCGCGTTGCCGAAGCCGATGCGCGCGGCAACGAAGCAAGCGCAACTATGCCCGACTAGTGCTTGCCTCGCGCCGCGCCGCGCTCTAGGGGCGCAGGCGTCGGGGAGTGGCGCAGGCTGGTAGCGCACCTGGTTTGGGACCAGGGGGTCGCAGGTTCGAATCCTGTCTCCCCGACCATCATCGAAAGTTCATCCGGCGGATGAATTTTCGATGATCCCAAGGCGCGAATGCGTCGAGGGCTGGCAACGCCGCTATCCACGCGGGTCCAGCGCGACGCATTTGCAAAGCACGCGCCCCTAGCCCTTCATAACCCCGCTCTCTCCCCCATGACCTCCTGTGCGTGCCCGCATCATGGCCGTCGGCAATTGGGGCTTGGCAAACCTCCCCTTTTGCCGAACACTGCCCGCTGGATGTGCGCAGGCAGACTGCGCAAGAAACAGGGGAGCCGACTTATGATCGATTTG
Source organism: uncultured Alphaproteobacteria bacterium (assembly GCA_963800335.1). Taxonomy (GTDB): domain Bacteria; phylum Pseudomonadota; class Alphaproteobacteria; order Sphingomonadales; family Sphingomonadaceae; genus Flavisphingopyxis. The sequence continues at coordinate 499,961 of CAWDAN010000007.1, forward strand.
CACAGAGTTTTCACGGCACGCGCGGGGACTTGCTCGCTTGCGGCGGTGCTGCTGGCCTCGGCATCCCCCTTGCTCGCCCAGAGCGCACCGATCGTGCAGCCCGGCGCGCTCGGCGAGGCGCCGCGCGTCGTGACCAAGGAACAGGCGCTCAAGCTCGCCGGTCAGCAATATACCGCCGCCGACGTCGATTTCATGCAGCAGATGATCGTCCATCACCGCCAGGCGGTCGAAATGGCCGCGCTGGTCGGTGACCGCACCAGCCGCGCGGAAATCGTTGCGGTCGCTGGTCGCATCGACAAGGGCCAGGCCGACGAAATGGCATTCATGGAGAAATGGCTGGCCGATCGCGGCGAGCCGACCGCGATGACGGGCATGGGTCACGCCGACCATTCGGGCATGAAGGGCATGGCCAGCGCCGAAGATCTCGCGCGCCTCGCCGCTGCGCGCGGCGTCGCCTTCGACCGGCAGTTCCTGACGCTGATGATCGCTCACCACCGGGGCGCAGTCGACATGGTCGATGCGCTGCTCGGCCATGCGGGGACCGCCTATGATCCCGTCACGCTTGAATTTACCGACGACGTCAAGAATGACCAGAATGCCGAAATCGAGCGGATGACCGCCTTGCTCGAGAGCCTGTCGGACGATCCGCGCGCGACGCTGACCGCCGGGCTGACCGATGCCGGACAGGCGATCAATCACCTGCGCCTCGTCGCTGCGCTCGGAAAGCCGGCGGGCTTTTTCGACCCCGCCAATCCCGGCGGACTGCAACCGCGCAAGCCGACCGAAGATGCCAAACCCGACGACAAACCCGAATTCGGCGAACGCTCCCCGCTGCTCTCGTTCGCCAACACCGACATGGCCTTTTCGGGCGACCTGCTCGTCGCCGGCAATTACCATGGCTTCAATGCCTATCGCCTGGGCAAGGACGGCGTGCCGCGCCTCGTCAGCTCGGTCGTCTGCCCCGGCGGCCAGGGCGACGTGTCGATCGTCGGCAACCTGCTCTTGATGAGCGTCCAGGACAATCGCGCGCGGACCGATTGCGGCCTGCAGGGCGTCAACGAGAAGGTCAGCAAGGAGCGCTTCCGCGGACTACGCATTTTCGACATTTCGGACATCACTCGCCCGGTCCAGGTCGGCCAGGTCCAGACCTGTCGCGGATCGCATACCCATTCGGTCGTCAAGAAAACCGCGACCTCGCTGATCGTCTATAATTCTGGCACCTCGCGCGTGCGCGACGAAGAAGAACTGGCGGGCTGCATCGGCGACGTACCCGGCGATGATCGGACTGCGTTGTTCCGCATCGACGTCATCGAAATTCCGCTGGCCGATCCATCGCAGGCACGGATCGTCGACAGTCCTGCGGTGTTCGCCGATCCCAAGACCGGGCGCCTCGCCGGCCTCTGGCAAGGCGGCGACCATGGCGACGATACGCAGCAAACCAGCCGCACCGACCAGTGCCACGACATCACGGTGTTCCCGACCAAGAACATCGCCGCGGGCGCCTGTTCGGGCAATGGCGTGATCTTCGACATCTCCGATCCGCGCAAACCCAAACGGATCGACGAGGTCGTCGACAAGGGGTTCGCCTATTGGCATTCGGCGACATTCAACAACGACGGCACGCTGGTCCTGTTCACCGACGAGTGGGGCGGCGGCGGGCGACCGCGCTGCCGAGCATCGGATCCGCAGAACTGGGGCGCCGACGCAATTTACGAAATCGTCGACGGCAAGCTCGAATTTCGCAGCACCTACAAGCTCTCGGCGCCGCAGGGCGACAAGGAAAACTGCGTCGCGCACAACGGATCGATCATCCCGGTCCCCGGACGCAACATCTTCGTCCAGGCCTGGTACCAGGGCGGGATATCGGTGATGGATTTCACCGATCCCAAAAATCCGTTTGAAATCGCCTATTTCGATCGCGGGCCTATCGACAAGGATCAACTCGTCACGGGAGGATACTGGTCGGCCTATTGGTACAAGGGCCGGATTTACGCGACCGAGATCGCGCGCGGGCTCGACGTTTTCGCGCTCGAACCGAGCGAGTTTCTCTCGGCGAGCGAAATCGCCGCGGCCGAACGCGCCGATCAGGGCGGATCGTTCAATCCTCAGCAGCAATTCCCGGTAACCTGGCCGAAAAAATAGGGGCCGGGTTTTCCGGCGCCAGGGCTTGCCGGGCCTTACCGCCCGGCGAAAGCCTCGGCGCGCGCAATCAGGCGCTCTGCCTGGACGAGATGCGGACGGTCGATCATCTTGCCGTCCAGGCCGATCGTCCCGGCCTCGGGCTGGGCCGCGAACGCCTCGACGATACGCCGCGCGGCGTCGATCGAAGCGGGCGACGGGAGATAGGCTGCGTTGATGACCGCGACCTGCGCCGGGTGGATCGCGAGCCGGCCGGCAAAGCCTTCGATCGCGCTGCGTTCGGAATCGTCGCGCAGGCCGTCGCTGTCGCGGAAGTCGGCGTAGAGCGTGTCGATCGCCTGGACGCCTGCCGCATGCGCGGCAAGCAACGTCAGCGATCGAACCATACGAAACGTCTCGTGAAACCTGCCGTCGGGCCAGCGGTTGCCCGAGGCACCGATCGCCGCGCCGAGGTCTTCGGCTCCCCAGGTCAGGCCCGCGAGACGCGGATCGGCATCACCTGCATAATCGCCCAGCGCGAACACCCCGGCTGGCGTCTCGGTTGCAACCGGAAGGATAGCGCCGGGCGTGTCACCGAGCGCCTCGGCCAAAGTGGCAACGTCGGCGGGTCCGGCACATTTGGGCAGCATGTAACCGTCGGGGCGAGCACCGGCGACGGCAGCCAGATCGGCCTTCCAGTCATTGCCGTCGAGCGGATTGATCCGCACCCACAACTGGCTCGCGCGCTCGCCGCTCGGGCGCTGCGTGAGGAAATCGGCGGTCAGTGCGCGCGCAGCGGGCCGTGCCGCGGCGGCAACCGAATCCTCAAGATCGATGATCACCGCGTCGGCGCCGCAGTCGTCGGCCTTGCCGAGCTTCTTCGCGCTGTCGCCGGGAATGAACAACCAGCTGCGCAGTTCGGGGTGGCGCGTCGACGCCATCGTCAGGCGGTCGGCTTGCAATGGATGAGGCCGCTGCGCTTGCAGATGCCGACGAGCTCGTCGCGCTGGTTGAAGGCGCGATGTTCGAACACGACGATCCCCTGCCCCGGGCGCGATTTGGAGGGCCGCGTTTCGAGGATCTCGGTCTCGATATGGATCGTATCGCCGTGGAACAGCGGCTTGGGAAAGCGCACCTCATCCCAGCCGAGATTGGCGACCGCGGTGCCCATTGTCGTTTCACCGACCGAAATGCCGACCATGAACGACAGGGTCAGGCAGCTGTTGACGAGCCGTTGCCCATATTCGGTCTGCGTCCGGCAATATTCCTCGTCGAGATGGAGCGCCGCAGGATTATGCGTCATCGCCGAAAAGAATACGTTGTCCGCCTCGGTGATCGTCCGGCGGATGGGATGCTGGATGACGGTCCCGACCGTCATTTCGTCGAACCACAGACCGGGCATGGCAATCCTTTTCAAGTTCGTTACGCAAGGCACTCGAAACATGCGTTTCTCGGACCATAGAAATCCAGTCCCCCGGACTGGATTTCTATGGTGGGCCCGGAGGGACTCGAACCCCCGACCTAGCCGTTATGAGCGGCCAGCTCTAACCAACTGAGCTACAGGCCCATGTTCGAGAGACTTTTACCGCCCCCGAACGCTCACGGCGATAGCGGAGCCCGCGAGCGCTTGGCAAGCGGTGAGCTTTCCCCGTCGGGGCATATCGCCGACAGGATCTGATCGAGCGACGCGGCGGCATAGCCGTGATCGCTCAACGCGCGCAGCACCTTGTCCCACCAGCCATAGAATATCGCGAGATCGGCCGCGTCGCGAACATAGGGCGTATTGCCTGGCGCGAGCGACGGCGAATGGAACGACAGGACGAGGACGGGAAGATCGAGCGCGGCGCATTCGGCGATTGCCGCCACGGCCTCGGCTGCAGTCGTGCCCTCGGGCGTCAGCGGGACGCGTTCGACCAGCCGCGCCCGCGACAGCAGCGATCGCACGCGTGACCGCTCCGACACACTGTGAAAGAGCGAACCGCCGAAACGCCGTAACAGGCCGACATACGGGCTTGTCAGAGGCAGTTCGGCGATGCTGTTATCGGGACCCGTCCAGTACGGTCGCAGCGGCGCGGTGCTGTAATCGGGGCCGCCGACAGCGCGGTAATCGTAATGCGCGCGCACCGACGTGTCGCAAGCGACGTCAAGCTCGGCGAGCATGGCCATCGTCTCGCCGCCAAGGCCATAGCGCCCCGCACGATATGATCGCGGCTTGACCGCGAAGGCCTCCACCAGCGCATCGTACAGCGCGCGCAGCTTGGCGCGTTCGAGCGCTGCGGGAAGGTTGCCCGTGTAGCTGTTGTGTACGTTGACCGCCTCCTCAAACGGCGGCGTTACCCATGGGTGGAGCTGGAGACCGATCTCAGCCTCGCCATCGGCAGTTGCGCGGCCGAGGATATCGCGCGCGGTCGCATCGAAGGCGACGGGATAATCGACGAGATAGAGCGGATTGACCCCTTCGCCATGGAAATAGGCCTGTCCCTCGGCAAGCGCAGCGGTCGAGACGAGCGAATACGCGGTGCGCGAAAACGGAGCTCCCCAGTCGAAATCCTCTTCGGTGTCGATCGTGACGAGGAAGCGACGACCCAGCGCAGGATCGAAAGCGATAGCCGGTCCCTGGCGATAGACTGGCTGTGGCCGCACCCGTTCCCCCTTCGGACCTGCGGCCCCTCGTTTGTCAGCCGATCGTCTGGCCGACGCGTTGGGCCGCAATATCGCCGGGCAGTCTTAAAATCAGCTTATCTTCCACCATCATCAGCGTGCCGCCCACCTGATCGAGCGCGCGATCAACCAGCCGCAGTACGAAGGCGAGCGCCAGTCGTGCGGGCGCCGCGCCGAACTCGTCATCCTGCGGCGGATCACGCAAGGCATCGGACGACAGGCCCGCCAGCGGCGCCGGCAACGCGATCGCCAGCACCGCCCCCTGCGCACGTTGGCTGGCACCGATCGCCATCGCAATCTTCGAACCCGGGTCCGCGGCCTGGATCAGCACGCTGACCAGCCGCACCAGAGGTCGAAGGACCCGGTCGGCCGCAATGCCCACAACGGCATCGAAGTTATCCTCGGCAAGATCGATCTCGACATCGCGTTCGCTTGCAGCACCGGCAAGATCTCCGATCGCCGCCTTTGTCACTTCGCCAATCGTGCATCTGGTCGCACCGTCGCTCGCCGGCGCGTCGCGCGGTGCCAGCGCGAGATCGAGACTGTCGATCATCGCCAGCGAGGCGGCGGCATCACTCGCAATGCGGTCGGCGATGGTTCGATAGCGGTCGCTCGCGGGTCCCATCATCTGGGCCTCGATCATCTGGGCGAAGCCCGAAATCGCGTTGAGCGGCGTGCGCAGTTCATGGACGAGCTGGCGCATGGCGTCGCCGCGATCGACCGCGGCTTCGACCGCGGCGATGCGCGCGTCTTCACCCGGAGCAGCGCGACGGACAGTACCGCGATAGCCTTCGAACCGGCCGCTCGCAGGGTCAAATGTGGGAATTGCCGAAAACCGCCAGCTGCCGGCGAAGCCGGGCAGCGGCGGGAGAACAATTCGTGCATCGTGGATCTGGCCCCGATGGCGAAATGCACCGACCGCACCCGCGTCGGGCCCGCTCAGGCCTCCGCTCGCAGGAGTCGCGATGTCGAGGCCGATCAGCGCGCCGCGAGGCGCGCCCGCAACCCAGTTGATGGCGCCGTCGGGTCCGGTTGTGAATTGAAAAGCATGAATTCCGAGCGGTTCATCTGCACGGCGTGCGGCCGCGCTCTCGCGCGATTCGCGAAACGCGTCGATGCGCCGGACCAGGTCGCGAATCTGATCGGCTGCGGGTGCAGGTTCTTCCTCCGGCTCCTCTATGTGCTTGCCAACCGCGCCCTCTGCAGCGGCACTGGTATCGGTCAGCCGCATATCGCTTGGCCCCATCGCGTCGAGCGCGCGTCGGGCGGCGGAAGACAGGTCTTCGCGAGCGCGCAAGATGGCTCGCCCACTGGGTCCGAGCGCGAGGATCACGATCGCCCAGTCGGCGTCTGGCAGGCTGACCGAACGCAGCATTGCCCGCGCCACATCGGGTGCATCGTGCGCGAACAGCGCGACGATCGGCGCGAATCGCGCATGCGATGCCAGCGCGTGCGCGGTCGCGATGCGGTCGGCGAGCGGGATAAAGTCGCGTTCACGCGCCAGTTCGGCGAGCGCACGAGCCGCAATCCTGCGTTCGATCAGCGCGCCTTTTTGCGCAACAATATCGGCGATCTGGCGCCATCTGTTCCGGCGCAGAAACGGTGACGCAGGGTCACTTGCGATCACGGTCGCCAGCATGTCGTCGAACCGCATTGCGTTTGCCTATGCCGATTGGTTAGCGAATGGATAATCTCTAGGCCGCTTGCCCCGCTTACGATAGGGGGCCGAGCGATACGTAGCAATGTGGCACAATTGCAAAAGTCAGAAATTAAATTATTACGTGAAGCCACATTCGATGGGATAATTACCTATGGCTTTCGTAAAATTTGACGACATCGACCTCGCGATCCTCCGCGAACTACAAGCGGACGGTCGCATGACCAACGTCGAGCTGGCGCAACGGGTAGGTTTGACGGCCCCCCCATGCTTACGCCGCGTCCGCAGTCTCGAAAAGGCGGGTGTCATCGAGGGCTATCACGCTGATCTCAACGGCACCGCCCTCGGATATTCGATCACCGTGTTCGCGATGATCAGCCTCTCATCGCAATCCGATACGGCACTGAAGGCATTTGAAACGCATATCGGAACGATCCCCGAGGTCCGTGAATGCCATATGCTCAACGGCGAGATCGATTACCTGATCAAGATTGTCGCACAGGACTTGCGGAGCTTTCAGGAGCTGCTGACGTCGCAGCTGACTTCTGCGCCGCATGTTGCAAGCGTCAAAACATCGTTGACGATCCGCCGCTCGAAATACGATCCGGGTTTCCCGATCGACTGATAGCGGAGACGGCCGAACCTAAAAAGAGGCGCATAACTGCGCCCCTTTTCGATTCGATTATCGCGCGGTCTTAGCTCGCCGGAGTGGTCGCGGTCGCACCGGCCGATGCAGCCTGCTTCTGTGCTACATAGACCGACCACAGACGCGCGAGGCTGGCTCGGGGGCCGGTCACGGCTGCGAAGGCCTGCTGCGCGCCAGCGTAATCGCCAGACTGCGCCAACGCGATGCCGAGGCGCGTGTTGACAGCCGGCACATCGACCCCGCCCTTCTGCAACGCCAGGCGGTACATAGCGGCAGCCTTGGCATATTCGCCGTAACCGAGCCGGGCATCGCCGGTTGCGCTAGCAATCTTGCCGGTAGCTGACGCCGCAGCGGTGCTCTCGGCATCGCCTAAGCCGCCCTTGTCTTTCGCGACTTGATTTGCCTGGTCCTTCGACAGCTTTGCGAACTCTGCGTCGGACTTGGTAACCGCCCCCGACCGAATTCCTGCCTCATAAGCCTTCACCGATTCGCCCGGAAGGCCGGATTCGGAAGCAACGGCAGCCCATTCGTAGAACTCCTGACGGGTCTGCATCGCGCCGCTGGCATCGAGCAGCCGCAGAGCGTCCAGCGTCGCGCCTTTTTCAGGCTTGTACGTTTGGAGATACAGGATCGTCGTGTTGCGCCAGTTTTCCTGCGTCGGATACGACTGGTTGCGCAACGCGAGAAAATCGATGAAGTCGGCCGAACGACCAGCCTTCTGCGCTGCACTTGCCGGACGATTGTACCAATCGATGGGGACCTGCTCACCGGCCGCGCGCTTCGTGGCGATCGCCTTGCGAGCAATCGCGAACGCCTCGTCGAGCCGGTTGGTCTTGAGGTAAGAGTCGGCCAGCATGAGCTCAACGTTGTTCTTCGTGTAGCCAAGCTCGATTGCCTTCGTCAGCCGTTCGGCCGCGAGTTCGTACTTTCCGTCCGCAAAAGCAAAATTGCCGCTGTAAAAATACATTGAGGGCAGCTCGACCGCCTCGGCAAGACCCGTCGATAGGATCGTTTCAACAGCTTTGTACTGCTGCACGGTATCATTCAGGTTGGCAGCAATCTGAAGGCGGAAATGAGCAGCGATATTTTTCTCGTAAGGCGTAGCTGCCGCAGCCTCGGCGGCAGCGATCCCAGCATTCGCAGTTGCGAAATCCTTGGCAAGTATCGCCTTCTCGACGGGCTCGGCGGCGGCACGGAATGCGGCGCTGATCTCGGGGGCCTTGACCTCGTCGGCCTTATTGTTCTTGGCCATCGCCGGCGTTGCCACGAGCCCGAGGCTTCCGACCATCATCGTGCAGGCCAACAGGCGTCCAGAAATACGTCGCATTATTATCTCCTGAAAAATTCTCTCGCGTCGCATCTGCACGCGGTTCCAACAACTAACGCACAATCGCGAAAAACGGTCCGGCGGGTGCGAATGATCGCGGGGCTTGCCGGTTGTCCCTGTTATATGAGGGCCGGCATGAACCATTTTTGAATGGGATCGACAAGCGCAACTTTACCGGCAGTGTCGCAGCCCAATCCGCCGCTTTATAGTTGATCGAGGTGACGCGCCAAGTCCATCAACACGCGCGGGTCGCCGGGGGCCCCGTCGAGCGCGGTATCGGCCAGCGCAACGAGATCGTCGAGACCAAAGGTCTCGGCAAGGCTCTTGAGCCGCCGTGCCGACATGATCCAGTTGGCATCGCAGCGCGATCGCCGGAGCAGATCAATATGGCCCCGCGCACTGGCTATCACCGAGCCGCGCAGCTCATTCGCCAGCGCGGCATCGTCACCTGCCGCTGCGGCAAGCAGGGCATTAAACGGGGTGGATTCGACTGCCATGTCCGTGCCCTTAGCAGTTTCGTGGTTAACTTAGCGTTTCGCCCCCGGTCAAAAGGCGATACAGTGCGCCTATGGCAGGGGAATCCAAAATCATCGGCATATGGCCGCGTTCCAACCAGACCGGGTCCGACATGGACGATCCGGCGACAATCGACGAGGCGCCGGCTCCGCTAGGCGACAATGGCGACGCCCTTGCGACCATGACGGCATCCGACGAAGGCTTTGCCACAGCGCCAGCCGAACCGGACAGCCAGCCGTGGACCGATTCCGCCTGGGACGACGCCGAATTCCCCGGAAACCGGGGCTGGAACGCCATGGGTCGCGATCCTGATCGGCGTCGCGGCGGCGGCGCTGGATCGGCTTCTACGCATGGCTGCTGGTGCGGGGCGACATCGCCCTCACCGACGCGGCCGCCTGGGCCAGCGCACTGGCGACGGCGAGCATCCCGCTGATCCTGCTCGCTGCGCTCTATCTCATTTTCCAGCGGTCGAGCGCGGCCGAGACCAACCGCTATGGCCGGTTGGTCCGCGACCTCGATAGCCAAACCGGCGCACTGAACAGCAAGCTCGAGGCGGTCAACGCGTCGCTTGCGCTCGCCCATCGCCAGATGCGCGACGACGGCGAGCGGCTGAGCGCAATGGGCATCGACGTCGGCGGCCGGATCGTCGAGGCGAGCGAACGCATTCGCGGCGAAATGACCGCAACGCTGGGGGCCAGCGACACCATGGCGCAGCGCGCGAAAAGCGCATTCGATCAGGTCGAGGGACTGCTTGCCGGCCTGCCGCGAGTCGACGCGGTTGCCGCGCGCCTGACCGAGAACCTGCGCCAGGCCGGGCTGGCCGCGCACCAGCACGGATCGGCGCTGCAGGCGCAGATCGCAACCTTGGAGGAAACTGCGGCGCAGTCCGAACAGGGGCTGTCCGCCAGTACCGTCGCGCTGGCCGCCCAGATCGAGGAACTCGGCGAGCAGAGCGATGGCCTGACCAAACGGCTCGATGCGACGCAGGGCGAATTGCTGGCGACGATCGGCGCCTCGCTGACCAATATCGAGCAGGCGCTGACGAGTGCGCGCGACTCTGCGCGCGCTGAGATCGAGGCGATGGTTCGCGAAGCCGAAAGCGCGCGGGACCGGCTCGTTGCGGCGGGCGACGGCTTGGCCGAAACGACCCGCGAACGGCTTGCCGAATGCGACGACGTCGTCGCGGCGATCGGCGATCGGTTGAACGAGCAGACCGACCAGGCCGACAGCATCGTCGAAGGCCTTGCCCAAGGCATCGAACAATCGCGCGAGGCGATGGCGACGCTCGATTCGGACTGGACCGCCACGCTCGGGGGGCTCGGTGCGGCAATCGAGACGCTGAGCGGCAAGACAGAAACGATGGCGGCCCGGCTGTCGGACAGCGAAACCATTGCCCAACGGTTGCTGTCGCGCTCGGAGGACCTGATGCTCGCGCTCGATTCGGTGGCGCGCGAGATCGACGAGACGTTGCCGCGCGCGCTTGCACAACTCGATGGCACGATCGGCCAGAGCCGCACGCTGATGAACGATATCGCCCCCGCGGTCGAAACGATGGAAGCGGTCGGCAACGCCGCCCTCGAACGGCTCAAGGAAGCGCAGGCGCTGCTTGCCAACCAGAGCGAGGAAACCGAACGCCAGCGCGACATATTGGGAGAGCTCGCGACCGCCAACGGCAACGCCCTGCGCGACATGAAAACGCTGATCGCCGACATCGAAAGCGGATCGCAGTCGGTCGCCGACAGCGCCGCGCCGCAGCTTGTCGAGGCGATGGTGCGCGTCAAGGAAACCGCCGGCCAGGCGATCGCGCACGCGCGCACCGCGCTCGCCAGCGTCGTCGCCGATGCCGCCGACACGATGCGCGAAGCGACGATGAAGGGCCTCAGCGAAACGCTCGAGGCCGGTGTCGCCGACCGGATGAGCGAGATCACCCAGGGGTCGCAGCGCGCGGTCGAGGCGGCGCGTGCGGCAACCGAACAGCTGATGCAGCAGATGACCACGATCTCGGATGCCAGCTCGGCCATCGAGGCGCGCGTCGCCGATGCCCGCGCCGCGGTCAGCGATGCCGATCACGAAAGTCTCAGCCGCCACGTCACCTTGCTGACCGAATCGCTCAAATCGACCGCGATCGATGTCACCAAGATCCTGTCGAACGAGGTCACCGACACCGCCTGGGCGGCATATCTCAAGGGCGATCGCGGCGTTTTCACGCGCCGCGCGGTCCGCCTGCTCGATGCGACCGACGCGCGCGAAATCCTCGCTTATTACGAAAACGACGCGGATTTCCGCGAGTACGTCAATCGCTACATCCACGATTTCGAGGCAATGCTGCGCACGCTGCTCGGCACGCGCGACGGTCAGGCGCTCAGCGTTACGCTGCTGTCGTCGGATATGGGCAAGCTTTACGTCGCACTGGCCCAGGCGATCGAACGCCTGCGCGACTGATACCCACCCCCGGCTCTGTCCGCTCATTAGGCGGCAGCCTTTCCCTAGCCCGTCTCGGTCGACGTAGCCAGGCCTTTGGTATGACCTACCGGCTCGATTGCCGATCGAGTGCGGCTACTGTCAGGTCCGGCTGAACGCCAGCACTTCGATCCAGCGATAGACGAAGTTGAGGTAGAACAGGCCAAACAACAGTCCCGATAGCACCGTGGTCAACAGGATGACGCGACCCGGGCGAAAGTTGGCTGGCGCGCTGTCGGCTTGTCCCGGCACCTTCTCCTCGCCGAGCTCATCCGAAGTCCGCACCCCGATCGGCAGGACCATGAAGGCGCAGACAACCCAAAACAGGATGTAAATGGCGAGTGCGGAATACCAGGGCATCGTGTTGTCTCTCTCCTTGGCCACCATAGCAAAGGGGCCAAAATCAGGATCGTTTACCGTCGCATCGCGCCTCAGACCTCGACGAGCAGGACGTCGACGATCGGCTTGTTGCCTGTCCAGTCGGTTGCGACGCGGCGGACGGCGAGGCGTAGCGCTTCGCGGAACGCGTCGTCGCCCTTGCTTTTGGCCTTGTGGCGCTGGTTGAAGACCTGCTCGACCGCGCTGCCGAGATCGGCAACGAACTGTTCGCGCTCGTCCTCGACGGGCACGCCGAGCATGCGAAATTCGGGCGTTCCTGCAAGATTGCCGTCCGAATCGCGTGCGACTGCGGCCGAGATATGCCCGCTCAGCGACAGTTTGCGCCGCTCGTTCATCACCGGGCCGTCGGCGGCGAGGATGACATCGCCATCGAGGACGAGACGCCCGACCGTGACTTCGTCGATCTTCTTTGGCTTGCCGGGCGCAAGGCGAATGACGTCGCCGTTCTTCTGGAACACCGCCTTGGGGATGCCCTGCGACAGGCCAAAGCGCTCATGCTCCTTCATGTGGCGGATCTCGCCATGGACGGGGACGAGGATTTCGGGCCGGATCCATTCGTACATCGCAGCCAGCTCTGGGCGACCGGGATGGCCCGACACATGGATATGCGCTTGGCGTTCGGTGACCATGACGATGCCGCGTTCGGCAAGCCGGTTCTGGATCCGGCCGATCGCCATTTCGTTGCCCGGGATCTGTTTCGACGAGAAGACGACCCAGTCGTCCTCGGCGAGCGCGAGCTGGTGGTTGCCCTCGGCAATGCGAGCCAGCGCGGCGCGCGATTCGCCCTGCCCGCCGGTCGCGACGATCATCACCTTGTCGCGCGGCAGCTTCATCGCGGTCTGGAAATCGACCGTGTCGGGAAACTCGCCAAGATAGTCGTTTTCCTGCGCGATGCCGATGATCCGGTCGAGGCTGCGCCCGGCGACGCACAATTGGCGCCCGGTCTGCTTGGCGACCCAGCCGAGCGTGCGCAGTCGTGCGGCGTTTGAGGCAAAGGTTGTGACGAGGACGCGGTTGGGCGCTTCCTTGATCACCTTGAGCAAATTGTCGCGGACGTCGCCTTCGCTGCCCGAGACATCCTCGTTGAACACATTGGTCGAATCGCAGACGAGCGCGAGGACACCCTCGTCGCCAATCTCGCGCAGTTCGCCCTCCGACGACGGCTCGCCCATCTGCGGATCCTCATCGAGCTTCCAGTCGCCCGAATGGAAGACGTTGCCATAGGGCGTGCGGATCAATGCTGCACACATGTCGGGGATCGAATGCGCCAGCGGGACGAAGCGGATGCCGAAATTGCCGACGGTGAAATCGGCGTCGAGGTCCTGGACGTGAACCTTGACCTTCTTGGTCAGTCCTTCCTCGGCAAGCTTGGTCGCGATCAGGCCCGCGGTGAAGCGGTTGGCGTACAGCGGCACGCCCAAATCGGCGGCGAGATAGGGCAGCGCGCCGATATGGTCTTCATGACCATGCGTCAGGACGATGCCGGCGAGCAGGTGCTTGTTGTCCTCGATGAACTGGATGTCGGGCAGGACGATGTCGATGCCGGGATATTCGGGCGTGCCGAAGCTGATGCCGAGATCGACCATCAGCCATTGGCCGTCGCAACCATAGAGGTTGACGTTCATGCCGATTTCGCCCGATCCGCCGAGTGCGACGAAGAGCAGTTCCTTGCCGGGAGTCATGATATTTCCTTCTGGCGCTCGGTCTGCGAACGCGGGGGGTATGGGATAATTCAGTCGCTCGCCCGCTGCGCCAGCAGCCGTAGGCCGTGGAGCGTGAGGTCGGGCTCGACCTGATCGAACAGGTCGGTCTTTCCGTCGAATAGCACGGCAAGGCCCCCTGTGGCGATGACCTTTGCAGGGCGGCCGATTTCGGCGCGCATCCGCACGATCAACCCTTCCATCATCGCGACATAGCCCCAGAAGACGCCGATCAGCATCTGGTCCTCGGTATTGCGGCCAAGTACGCTTTTGCCCGCGGGCGCCTCGATCGCGATGCGCGGCAGCTTGGCGGTCGCGCCGACCAGCGCGTCGAGCGACAGGTTGAGCCCCGGCGCGATGATCCCGCCTTTGTAGCTGCCCGAATAATCGATGAAATCGAAGGTCGTCGCGGTGCCGAAATCGACGACGATCGCGTCGCCGGGATGCTGCGCATGGACCGCGATGGCATTGAGCGCGCGGTCGGCGCCGAGGCTGGCGGGCTCGTCGACATCGACGAGGAAGCCCCAGTCGGCCCTGCCCTGCCCCGCCACGATCGGCGTCGTTCCGAAATATTTCTCGGCGAGGACATTGAGGTTGTGCATCGCGCGCGGGACGACGCTGCCGACAATGACCGACCCGACATCGGCGCGGTCAAAGCCTTCGAGCTCCATCAGCTGGAGCAGCCATACGGCATATTCGTCGCCGGTCCGGCGCGGATCGCTCGTGATCCGCCAGCGCGCCTTGATCGCATCGCCGTCGAACAGCGCAAAAACGACGTTGGTGTTACCGACATCGACGGCAAGCAGCATAAATTATCCTTCGGTCAGCAGGTCGACATCGCCGGCGTTCACCGTCATCCGGCTCCCGTCCGCGAGCCGCAGGACGAGCGCACCGCTTTCGTCAAGCGTTTCGAACAGTCCGTCGTGGCGGCGGCCGTCCTCACCATGATAACCGAGCGGCGATCCCGGCGCCAGCGCGCGCGCCAGCCAGCGGCGGCGCGTCTCGGCCAGCCCGTCAATGCGCCAGGTCGTCAGCTCACGCGCGAAGATATCGGCGAGCGTTTCGCAGAAGCTGGCAGCTTCGGGCACCGGACCCCGATCGGCGAGCGCGGCGGTCGCGCGGCCTTCGATCGCTGGCGCCTGCATGAGATTGCCTCCGATGCCGACGATCACCGCATCGTCATGGCGTTCAAGCAATATGCCCGCGAGCTTGGCGCGATCGAGCAGCAGGTCGTTGGGCCACTTGATCCTGAGGCTCCCGTGATCGGGAAGCGATAGCGCGACCGCCTCCCACATCGCGACGCCCGCGACGAGCGCTAGCGTCGGCGCGGGCGGGTCGCCGTCGCGCAGGCGCACGAGCGTCGAAGCATAGAGATTGCCCGGCGGGCTTTCCCAGCGGCGCCCCTGGCGCCCCTTGCCCCCGGTCTGGCGATCGGCGCGGACCCAGCTGCCTTCGGACACGCCTTCGGCGGCACGATCGGCCAACAGGCGGTTCGTCGAATTCTGTCTCGGCGAGGTGTTCGATCAACGAAACAGCGCGAGCGCGGCGTTGCCCGAGAGATAGGCGAGCGGCGCAATGGCAAGATAGCCGAGCGGCGAAATCGCGGTGGCGGTAAAGCCGATCAGCCCGGTCTCGACCGCATTGCCCTCGGCGGTCCACTGCGGCGCGTCGGCGGGCGCTTCATCGAACGCCATCGTCTTGATCACCTTGAGATAATAGAAGGCGCTGATCACCGAGCTCAGTGCGCCGATGATCGCCAGCGGCAGCAGCCCCGCGCGAACTGCGGCATCGAAGACGAGGAACTTGGGCCAGAAACCGAACAGCGGCGGAATGCCCGCTAGGCTGAACATGAACAGCGCGATGGCCCCGACGAGCCACGGCCGCGCCTTGCCGAGACCCGCCATCCGCGCGAGATCCTCGACATAGGCGCCGCCCGCATCGCGCAGTTGCAGGATGCACAGGAAGCTGCCGAGCGTCATCACGACATAGACCGCCATGTAGCTCATCGTTGCGGCAACACCCGCTTCGCTACCGGCGGCGAGACCGATCAACGCAAAGCCGACATTGTTGATCGACGAATATGCGAGCAGTCGCTTGATGTTGCGCTGGCCGATCGCGCCGACTGCGCCGAGGATCGTGGATGCGAGCGCGAGGAAGATGATGATCTGCTGCCAGTCGAGCGTCGTCGGTCCGAACGCCTCGATGCAGACGCGCACGGTCAGCGCCATCGCCGCGACCTTGGGCGCGCTGGCGAAGAAGGCAGTGACCGGCGTCGGCGCGCCTTCATAAACGTCGGGCGTCCACATGTGGAACGGCACCGCGCTGATCTTGAAGGCCAGGCCGGCGAGGACGAAGACGAGACCGAAGACAAGCCCGCCCGAGAAATCGGCACCCATCGCGGCGGCGATGCCGGCGAAGTTCGTCGTGCCGCTGAACCCATAGAGCAGGCTCATGCCATAAAGCAGGATGCCGCTGGCGAGCGCGCCGAGGACAAAATATTTGAGGCCCGCCTCGGCCGAGCGCGTATCGGTGCGGATAAAGCTCGCCAGGACATAGGCCGCGAGGCTGTTCATCTCGAGCCCGACATAGAGCGTCATCAGGTCGGTTGCCGAAACCATCATCCCCATGCCGACCGCGGCAAAGACGATCAGGATCGGATATTCGGCGCGCATCAACCCGTGCCCGCCCGGCGTGTGCGCGCGGAAAAAGCGCGGCGCGATGATGATCGCGACGGCTGCTGCGAAATAGATCAGGACGTGCGCGAAGGTCGAAAAAGCATCGACGCGGGCAAGGCCGTCAAAGGCGTTGCCGCCAGCGGCGGGCGCAAGCGAGGTCAGCGCGCCCGCGCCAACCAGCGCAGCGACTGCGGCGATGCTGATGCCGGTCGCGTGGCGATCACCGAAGAAGGCCGCCCAGATCAGCAAGGCGAGACCGGCGAGCGTCAGCGCCAGTTCGGGCGCAACGAGCAACAGCGAGGCGGACATATCGTGGTTCATCTCAATGGCCCTCGCCGGTCGCGGCGCCGTGCAGCGCTTCGCCCTTGGGCGTCAGCTTCGGCTTGCCGATCGCAAGATGCGCGTCACCGGCGGGTGCGGTCGCGGCAAGGCGCGCGGTCAGCGCGGTGACGTCGCCGCGGATCGGCGCGAGGAAACTTTCGGGATAGACCCCCATCCACAGGACGGCGGCGGCGATCGGCGCGAGCATCGCCCATTCGCGAATGGAAAGATCGGGCATCGCGCGAACGTCGTCATGGACGAGCTCGCCAAAGACGACGCGGCGATAGAGGTAGAGCATGTAGGCAGCGCCCAGAATGATTCCCGTCGTCGCGACAAAGGCCATCCAGCTCGATGCCTGGTAGATACCCATGATGCCGAGGAATTCGCCGACGAAGTTGCTCGTCCCCGGCAGGCCGACGCTGGCCATGGTGAACAGCATGAAGAACAGCGCATAACGCGGCATGTTGATCGCCAGGCCGCCATAGCGCGCGATCTCGCGCGTGTGGAGCCGGTCGTAGATCACGCCGACGCAGAGGAACAACGCGCCCGAAACGAGACCGTGGCCGAGCATGACCATGATCGCGCCCTCGATGCCCTGCTGGTTGAACGCGAACAGCCCGGCGGTGACGATCGCCATGTGCGCTACGCTCGAATAGGCAATCAGCTTCTTCATGTCCGACTGCACCAGCGCGACAAGGCTGGTGTAGACCACCGCGACCATCGACAGGCCAAAGATCAGCCACATGAACTGGGCACTGGCATCGGGGAACATCGGCAGGCTGAAGCGCAGGAAGCCGTAACCGCCCATCTTGAGCAGCACGCCGGCCAGGATCACCGAGCCCGCGGTCGGCGCCTGGACGTGCGCGTCGGGCAGCCAGGTGTGAACCGGCCACATCGGCATCTTGACCGCAAAGCTGGCGAAGAAGGCGAGCCACAGCCAGGTCTGCGCCTGCGCCGGGAAATCATATTGCATCAGCGTCGGGATGTCGGTCGTACCCGCAGCATTGGCCATCCACAGCATCGCGATCAGCATCAGCACCGATCCGAGCAGCGTGTAGAGGAAGAACTTGTAGCTGGCGTAGATCCGGTTGGTTCCGCCCCAGATGCCGATGATCAGGTACATCGGGATCAGCCCGGCCTCGAACAGGATATAGAACAGGAACAGGTCCTGCGCCGCGAATACGCCGATCATCAGCGTTTCCATCAGCAGGAAACACGCCATGTAGAGGCCGACGCGAGTCTTGATCGCCACCCAGCTGGCGCCGATGCAGATCGGCATCAGGAAGACGCTGAGCATGATCAGCATCAGCGCGATGCCGTCGATGCCGAGCGCCCATTTGAAGGTTCCGAACAGGGCGATGCTTTCGACAAACTGCCACTGAGCGCCGCCAATGTCGTAATTCGCCCACAGCACGGCGCCGAGCGCAAGATCGACCAGCGTCGCGATGAGCGCGATCCAGCGTGCGGCACGATCACCGACGAACAGGCAGGCCAGCGCCGCCACAAACGGCACCGCGAGCATCAGGCTGAGGATAGGGAGACTGGACTCGATCATGTCAGAAACGCACCATTGCCCAGGTCGCGAGACCGGCGAGACCCAGCAGCATCACGAGCGCATAGGTATAAAGAAAACCCGACTGGAGCCGTCCGGTCAGGACGCTGCCGCCCTGCACCGCGCGCGCTGCGCCATCGGGGCCGAAACGGTCGATGATACCGACGTCGCCACGCTGCCAGAACAGGCGACCGAACCAGAAAGCGGGTCGCACGAAGATGACGTTGTAGAGCTCGTCGAAATACCATTTGTTGAGCAGGAAGGTGTAGAGCGGTCCGAACATCGCGGTGAAGCGCGCAGGCGCGCCCGGATCGCGGATATAGTTGTTATACGCTATCCACAGACCGGTCAGCATCACGACGAACGGCGTGAACATCACCCAGGTCGGCACTTCGTGGCTTGCGTGCGCGAGATGCGCGTCGAACGCGATGCTGCCGTTCCAGAAGGCGAGACCGCCCTCGGGATCGACGAAGACATGGTGGAACACCTGTCCGGCGGCGACCGCACCGATCGACAGGACGATCAACGGGACGAGCATCGACCATGGGCTTTCGTGCGGGTGATAGCCGCCGGTTCCGTCGCTCAGATCGGCTGTAGCGGGGCCATGTTGCGCGGGTTCGTGCCCGGCATCTTCCTGCGACGGAGGATTGTCGTGATCGCTGTCGGCGTGATGATCGCCATGCGCATCATGCAGCGCGTGCGCGATATGCTCGCTCTGCGTCCAGCGCGCCTTGCCGAAGAAGGTCAGGAAGATCAGCCGCCAGCTGTAGAAGCTCGTTAGGAGAGCGGCGAACGCGCCGACGAGGAAAGCGACATGGCCGCCTTCGACGCCGAGCGATCCGGCCGCCCAGGCGCTTTCGAGGATCGCATCCTTCGACCAGAATCCGGCGAAACCGACCGCAAGTCCGGGAATGCCGACGCCGGTGATCGCCAGCGTACCGGCAACCATCGCCCAGAAGGTCAGCGGGATGCGTTTCCGCAGCGCGCCGTAATAGCGCATGTCCTGTTCATGGTGCATCGCATGGATCACGCTGCCCGCGCCAAGGAACAGCAGCGCCTTGAAGAACGCGTGGGTGAACAGATGGAACATCGCCGCGCCATAGGCACCGACGCCCGCGGCGAAGAACATGTAACCCAATTGGCTGCAGGTCGAATAGGCGATGACGCGCTTGATGTCGGTCTGCGTCGTCGCGACGGTGGCAGCGAACAGGCAGGTCGCCGCGCCGATGAAGATGACGAAGCCCTGCGCGACGGGCGCGGCTTCGAACATCGGCGACAGGCGGCAGACCATGAACACGCCGGCGGTGACCATCGTCGCGGCGTGGATCAGCGCGCTGACCGGGGTCGGGCCTTCCATTGCGTCGGGCAGCCAGGTGTGGAGGCCCAATTGCGCCGACTTGCCCATCGCGCCAACGAACAGCAGCAGGGTGAGGATCGTCATCGTGTCGAGCCGCATGCCGAGGAAGGTGATCGCGCTGCCCGCCATGCCCGGTGCGGCGGCGAGGATGTCGGGGATCGAGACCGTCCCGAAGACGAGGAAGGTGCCGAAGATACCCAGCATGAAGCCGAGATCGCCGACGCGGTTGACGACGAACGCCTTGATCGCGGCGGCGTTGGCGCTGGGCTTCTTGAACCAGAATCCGATCAGCAGATACGAGGCCAGGCCGACGCCTTCCCAGCCGAAGAACATCTGGACCAGGTTGTTGGCGGTGACCAGCATCAGCATCGCGAAGGTGAACAGCGACAGATAGGCGAAGAAGCGCGGCTGGTCGGGGTCTTCGTCCATATAGCCCCAGCTGTAGATATGGACGAGGCTCGACACGCTCGTGACGACGACGAGCATCACTGCGGTCAGCGTATCGACGCGCAGGCTCCAGGCGATATCGAGACCGCCCGACTGCATCCAGGTGAACAGCGGCGTGACGTTTGGCGATGCGTTACCCGCGACGAAGGCGAGGAAGATCGGCCAGCTCAGCGCGCACGAGGTCAGCAGCGCGCCGGTCGTGATCGCCTTGGCGACGACGTTGCCGAGCATGCGGTTGCCGAGCCCGGCGACGAGCGCGGCGAGCAGCGGCAGGAAAACGATAAGCTTGATCACGCCGGATCTATCCCTTCATCCGGTTGACGTCGTCGACGGCGATCGTGCCGCGGCCACGGAAATAGATGACGAGGATGGCAAGTCCGATCGCCGCCTCGCCCGCTGCGACGGTGAGGACGAACATCGAAAACACCTGCCCGACGAGATCGCCGAGATAGGCGCTGAAGGCGACGAGGTTGATGTTCACGCTGAGCAGGATCAGCTCGATCGCCATCAGGATGATGATCACGTTCTTGCGGTTGATGAAGATGCCGAGCACGCCGAGCACGAACAGGATCGCGCCGACGACGAGGTAATGCGTCAAACCAATCACAGTTCTACCCCCTGCCCGCTTTCGGGCCGCGTCAGGCGCGTTGCGTCTTCGGGACGACGTCGGACCTGGTGGCCGATATCCTGCGGCTTGACGCCGCCACGCTTGCGATGGGTCAGGACAATCGCGCCGACCATCGCGACGAGCAGGATGATCCCTGCCGCCTCGAACAGGAAGATGTAGCGCGTATAGAGCAACTGCCCGATCGCCTGCGTGTTCGAAACGTCGCTCGCCACCGGTGCGATCCGCGCGCCCATGTCGATCGCGCCCGCGCTCCATGCGCCGATGGCAAAGACGATCTCGACCGCCAGCACGATCGCAAGCAACGCCCCTAACGGCAGGTAGCGCACGAAACCGGCGCGCAATTCGGCAAAATCGACGTCGAGCATCATGACGACGAACAGGAACAGCACCGCGACCGCGCCGACATAGACGATGATCAGCAGCATCGCGATGAACTCGGCACCAAGCAGGATCATCAATCCCGCCGCGTTGAAGAAGGCGAGGATCAACCACAGCACCGAATGGACCGGATTGCGCGCGAACACCGTCAGCGCGCCGCTGGCGATCACCAGCGTAGCGAACAGGTAAAAGGCGATCGTCTGGATCACGTGATTCTGGTGCCCCTTTTGAGTCGTGCGAGCCGGTTAGCGATAGGGCGCATCGGCGGCAAGGTTCGCCGCGATTGCGCGTTCCCATTTGTCGCCGTTCTCAAGCAATTTGCCCTTGTCGTAGATCAGTTCTTCGCGGGTTTCGGTCGAATATTCGAAATTGGGCCCCTCGACGATCGCGTCGACCGGGCACGCTTCCTGGCAGAAGCCGCAATAGATGCACTTGGTCATGTCGATGTCGTAGCGCGTCGTCCGGCGACTGCCGTCGTCGCGCGGCTCGGCCTCGATCGTGATCGCCTGCGCCGGGCACACCGCCTCGCACAGTTTGCACGCGATGCAGCGCTCCTCGCCATTGGGATAGCGGCGCAGCGCATGCTCGCCGCGAAAACGCGGGCTGAGCGGGTTCTTCTCGTACGGATAGTTGATCGTCGCCTTGGGCTTGAAGAAATACTTCAAGGTCAGCCAGTGCGCCTTGACGAACTCGACGAGGAAGAAGGATTTGAAAAGGTGGGCGATCATTACGAGTACCTTGTCAGCATCAGCCAACCCGACACGAGGCAGACCCAGAACAGCGAAATCGGCAGGAAGACCTTCCAGCCCAGCCGCATCAGCTGGTCATAGCGATAGCGCGGGACGGTCGCCTTGACCCAGCTGAAGATGAAGAAGAAAAGGAGTATCTTGGCGAACAGCCAGATGATGCCCGGGATCGCGTAGAGCGGCGCCCAGTCGATCGGCGGCAGCCAGCCGCCCCAGAACAGGATCGCGTTCAGTGCGCACATCAGGATGACGTTGGCGTATTCGCCAAGCCAGAACAGAGCGAAGCTCATCGACGAATATTCGGTCTGATAGCCCGCGACGAGCTCGCTCTCGGCCTCGGTCAGGTCGAACGGCGCGCGCGCGGTTTCGGCCATCGAGCTGATCAGGAACATCACCGCAATCGGGAACAGCAGCGGGTTGAGGCCATTGGCGCTGAATATGCCGAGGATGTTGCCCTTCTGCGCCAGCGTGATGACGCTCAGATTGAACGAGCCGGCATAGAGCACGACCGAGATCAGGATGAAGCCGATCGAGACTTCGTAGCTGATCATCTGCGCGGCGGCGCGCAGCGCGGAGAAGAACGGGTATTTCGAATTCGACGCCCAGCCCGAAATGACGACGCCGTAAACGCCGAGCGAGCTGATCGCGAGGATGTAGAGCAGGCCGACGTTGATGTTCGGCAAGACCACGCCCGCCTGGAACGGGATCACCGCCCACGCCATCAGCGCGACGGTAAAGGTGATGATCGGTGCGATCAGGAACAGGCCGCGATTGGCGCCCGACGGGATGATCGTTTCCTGCAGGAACACCTTGAGGCCGTCGGCGAACGATTGCAGCAAGCCGAACGGACCGACGACATTGGGCCCGCGACGCAGCGCGATCGCCGCCCAGATCTTGCGATCGGCATAGATGATCATCGCCACCGCGAGCATCAGCGGCAGCGCGATCGCGAGGATGCCGATGATCGTCGCGAGGAACCACGCCCAGTCGTAAGTCATACTAAACGATTGGAACCACGCGGTCATGCCATCACCCCTTGTGATTTCATTCGCGATTCCAGCAGATAAAGAGCCGCTGCGCCAAAGAATGGAAATGCTGCATAAAGCAGCGACGATCCCACGGCCTGCAGAATAAGCATGAATTCGGCTAGGCTGTGGTCGGCGTAAGCACTGCCGAAGGCACGCTCCACCGTTTCCCACATCGTTCCAAGTGTGGAACCAAGCGTCGTTATCGCCACGATAATCCCGATCCAAAAAAGAATGGGCGACGCGTTGCGCATTGAGAAACGAAAAAATCTCATTCCGCGGCCTCCAGCAGTTCGTCACCGTGGAGAATTTCGGACGAGCAGCGCTGCATCGTCGGGCTGGCGCGGCAAATCGCGTTGGTCAGGTAGAAATCTGCAATCGGATAGGCGATCTCGCCCTTGGCTTTCGCATCGAGTTTGGGCGCGCTGAAGTCGTATCCGGCAAGCCCTTCGCGGCCGAGTGCGGGCACGGCGGTGATCATCGCGGCGCGCAGGCCATCGAAACTGTCGAACCCGACATCGACGCCGCAGGCATCGGCGAGTGCGCGCAAAATGCTCCAGTCCTCGCGCGCGTCGCCGGGCGCGAACACCGCCTTGTCGGAATACTGCACGCGTCCTTCGGTATTGACCCAGGTGCCGTGCTTTTCGGCATAGCTCGCGCCGGGCAGGACGACATCGGCGGCATGCGCGCCGGCGTCGCCGTGATGGCCGATATAGACCTTGAAGCTGCCATCGAAGCCCGAATAATCGACCTCGTCGGCGCCGAGGAAGAAGGCGAGCTTGGGCTTCGCCGCGACGATGTCGGCGATGCCGCCCGTCTGCGCAAAGCCGAGCATCAGTCCGCCCATCCGGCTCGCGCTGGCGTGAACGACGTTGAAGCCGTTCCAGCCCTCGGACACCAGGCCAAGCGTTTTGATCAGGCCCATCGCCGCGCCCTGCACGCCGTCGACCTTGAGCGCCCCGCCGCCGACGATGACCATCGGCCGCTTGGCGTCCTTGAACGCGTCGGTCGCGGCCTTGGGCAATTTGGCAATGAGCGACGCATCGTTGCCCAGCCATTCGACCGCGTAGGTCAAATCGACCTCGGGGCCGATGCCGAACACCTTGGCGCCGCGCTTGATCGCCTTGCGCACGCGCGTGTTGATCAGCGGCGCTTCCCAGCGCAGATTGCTGCCGATCAACAGGATCGCGTCGGCATCTTCGACGCCCGCGATCGTGCTGTTGAAATTTACTGCGCCAAGGTTCGACACGTCATAAGCCAGACCGGTCTGGCGTCCCTCGAGCATGTCCGACCCGAGCGCCTTGACCAGCGATTTGGCTGCGAACATCGTCTCGCAATCGACCTGGTCGCCGGCGATCGCCGCGACCGAGCCCTTGGCCGACCTGGCGACCTTGGCGATGGCAGCAAACGCCTCGTCCCAGCTCGCCGCGACAAGCTTGCCACCTTGGCGAACGAACGGCTTGTCGAGCCGGCGACGAACGAGACCGTCGACATGGTGGCGCGTCTTGTCGTGCGCCCATTCCTCGTTGACGTCCTCGTTGATCCGCGGAAGCACGCGCAGCACCTGGCGGCCGCGGCTGTCGAGGCGGATGTTGCTGCCGACGCCATCCATGACGTCGATCGCGAGCGTTTTCTTGAGTTCCCACGGCCGCGCTTCGAACGCGTAGGGCTTCGATGTCAGCGCACCGACCGGGCAGAGATCGACGACATTGCCCGACAGCTCGCTCTGGATCGCGTGCTCGAGATAGGTCGTGATCTGCATGTCTTCGCCGCGATACAGCGCGCCGATATCCTCGACCCCGGCGACCTCCTCGGCAAAGCGGATGCAGCGGGTGCACTGGATGCAGCGCGTCATCACCGTCTTGACGATCGGGCCCATGTATTTCTCGGTCACCGCGCGCTTGTTGGCGTCGTAGCGGCTATGGCCACGGCCATAAGCGATCGACTGGTCCTGCAGGTCGCATTCGCCGCCCTGGTCGCAAATCGGGCAATCGAGCGGATGGTTTATGAGGAGGAATTCCATCACCCCTTCGCGCGCATGCTTGACCATTGGCGTGTCGGTGCGGATCTCCTGCCCCTCGGTCGCCGGCAGCGCGCAGCTCGCCTGCGGCTTGGGCGGGCCGGGCTTCACTTCGACGAGGCACATGCGGCAATTGCCCGCGATCGAAAGGCGCTCGTGATAGCAGAAGCGAGGGATTTCTTTGCCGGCAAGCTCGCACGCCTGCAGCACGGTTGCGCCGTCAGGTACGTCGACCTGGGTGCCGTCTACGGTGACTTTAGGCATTCAATATCCCACCAAAATTCGCCGGTCGCTGGGGCAACTTTGCAGAGTGACGGGTGCGTCGCGCTGATGCGCTTGCCTCCGACTCGCCAAACCCGGCCCCCACTAGCAGCCGTCAAGGCGATGTTAAATGTCCAAAGGGCCCTAAAACCGAAATTTTCAGCCGATATCGTTCGATTGAAAGCGATTTTGGTCGTAACGGCGGGGTGATCCCCGCTGTCTCAATGAATTGTCCGTCAGGGTAGTGTGTTCAGAATGTGAACGGCTTCCCGGCACGATACTGTTGCCAATGGTACAGGCCGCTGGCGACGAAGGTTCGCTGAAACCAGTTCGAAAGTTGTTCTTCGCCAAAGAAGACATTGCACAAAGGCGTTTTCTGCTCGAGTTGGCGAAGCGCAGCTCCCTCTTCATCGCTGCCCGGTTCGCGCATCAGCGAGTAATAAGCTTCCTTGGGCGCAAGTGCTGCGCGGCATTCGTAGCCGAGCTGTGTCATCGTCAACAGATTGGTCGTCGATCGCTCCGCAACCTCGATCGCCTGAAGATAATCGATAAGTTCGTCCTGGCTCTGGACCGGGACGGTGTCGGCCACCTCGGGACGGGCGGCGATGATATGGGCCGCCAAAGCACCACGCATGAAATCTCGGTCAATATAGATCCGCTTGACCGCACAGCCGCGGAGGCGGGTGTAATATCGCTGTTCGTCCGAAAGGTTGTGGCCTTCGGGGGTCATCGCGGCGTCGAGCAGATTGCGCGCGCGGTCGAGATTGAGACCCACCGCGCACCGGGCAAAGCGGTCGGCGACGTAGAAGCCCTCCTCCTGGGCGACCTTGCCGCGATAGACATACGGCTTGAGCTGTTCGAGCATCAACAGCGAGGCATCGAGCGAATCGCCCTCAAAAACCGGCGCCATCCCGCCAATACGTGCAGGAGCGCTCGTCCTTTGCGCCATTGCCCCGGGGGCGAACGCTAAGAACGCCACCCATGCGAGACCCGCAATCGTTCCCAGTAAAACCCGTCTATTCATGATCGCTCCCCAGATCGTCGAGAGCTTAAAAGACGAAAAAGTCGATGAATATCAGGTGAACGGCAGCTTGGTGCAGCTATCTATCGTCGCTATTTATTGCGGCTGACGAAATCACTCCAGTAATACAACCCGCGTGCAATAAAAGCGCGCTGGAAATACCCCGTCATCGGCGCGACATCCACAAACAGATTACATTGCGGCGTCAGCACGGCCAGCGTGGCAAGGGCAGATTTTTCCTCGTCCGAGCCAGGCTCGGTCTCGAGCACCGAACGCGCAGGCCCAGGCGCCATCGCAACGCGACATTCGGTCGTCAGCTGCGTCGCCGTGAGCGGCTTGTCGGTCGAGGGGTCTTCGACCGCCACCTTCTTGACGAATTCGGTGACTTGCGCGCCGCTCGTCGCGGCCTTCAGTCCGTCGACGGGAATCGTCTGCAACACGACCTCCTCGGCCAACGTCCCGCGAATAAAGTCGCGATCGACATGCATCTGAGCCGGCGCGCAGCCCTTGAACCGACCGAAAAACTGCTGGTCGGTCAACTTCTTGGGACTCTTGTAGGGTGCATCCTGGTCGAGAAAGAGCCGCGAACGCTCCGCGCTCATGTTGACGGCACATCGCGCGAAACGCTTGGCGTTGGCAAAGGCCTGCGACTGTTCCTTCAGATTGAGATAGAAACCCGAATTCTGGTCGCGGTCGCGCAGGTTCTGGTAATCCATGTCGACGTGCGACTGGATCCCTTTTGCCGTCCCGGTAATCGGCGGAGGTGCGGGCGTCGTCTGTGCCAAACGCCTGGGGGGCGAACACGGTCGTCGCCGCCAATGCGATCGTAGCGATCGAACATCTCGAAAAACGCAGCATCATCATCCCCCTGGACTGCCAAACTTACGTTCCTGGCAGTAACAGAGTGGTGGCGAGATTCCTAGGATCGGTATTTGCATGCAGCCCAGACGAAGGGGCTACTCGGCGGCTTCCATCATCGCGCCGCTGTGCGCCTCGATCCGCCGTTCGATCTCGGGACGGAAATGCCGGATCAGGCCCTGGATCGGCCAAGCGGCTGCATCGCCCAGAGCGCAGATCGTGTGACCCTCGACCTGCTTGGTCACCTGCAGCAGCATGTCGATCTCGCTGATCTCGGCATCGCCGGTGCGCAGCCGTTCCATCACGCGCCACATCCAGCCGGTGCCTTCGCGGCACGGGGTGCACTGGCCGCAGCTCTCGTGCTTGTAGAAATAGCTCAGCCGGCTGATCGCGCGGACGATGTCGGTCGACTTGTCCATGACGATGACCGCCGCGGTGCCGAGACCCGACTTGAGCGCGCTGAGGCCATCAAAGTCCATCGGCGCGTCGATGATCTCGTGCGCGGGGACGAGCGGCACCGACGATCCGCCGGGGATCACCGCGAGCAGGTTATCCCAGCCGCCGCGAATGCCGCCGCAATGCTTTTCGATGAGGTCGCGGAACGGGATGCCCATTTCCTCTTCGACGACGCACGGCTTTTCGACGTGGCCCGAAATCTGGAACAGCTTGGTGCCCTGGTTCTTTTCGCGGCCGAAACCGGCGAACCAGGCAGGGCCGCGCCGCAGGATCGTCGGCACGACGGCGATGCTCTCGACATTGTTGACCGTCGTCGGGCAGCCATAGAGGCCGGCGCCTGCCGGGAACGGCGGCTTGAGGCGCGGCTGGCCCTTCTTGCCCTCGAGACTTTCGAGCATCGCGGTCTCTTCGCCGCAGATATACGCGCCTGCGCCGCGGTGCATGAAGACGTCGAAATCATAGCCCGATTTCGCCGCGTTCTTGCCGATCAGCCCGGCGGCATAGGCTTCGTCGATCGCCTGCTGGAGCACCTTGGCTTCGAAGATGTATTCGCCGCGAATGTAGATGTACGCGGCGCGCGCGCGCATCGCGAAACCGGCGATCAGCGCGCCCTCGATCAGCTTGTGCGGATCGTGGCGGATGATCTCGCGGTCCTTGCACGAACCCGGCTCGGATTCGTCGGCATTGATGACGAGGAAGTTGGGCCGCGGGTTGCCGTTGCGATCCTTGACCGGCTCCTTGGGCATGAAGCTCCATTTGAGCCCGGTCGGGAAGCCCGCGCCGCCGCGGCCGCGCAGGCCCGACGCCTTGATATCCTCGATCACCGCGTCCTGGCCCCTGGCCATCAACGCCTTGGTATCGTCCCAGTCGCCACGCTTGCTGCGCGCCTTCGAGCCCGAACGGCTGGAAGCCGTAGAGGTTGGTGAAGATGCGGTCCTTGTCCTGCAGCATCTCAGAATCCCCCGCCGTAAACGACGCCGAAGGCGATCAGCAGGATCGCGATCAGCGCGACGGTCTTGACCACGCCCTTCAGGACTTTCCACGCGATGCCGATCGCGATCAGCGCGATGACGATAATGGCGAGCTGGCTCATGCCCATTCCCCGCGATAATCGTGGTTTTCTTTTTTCATGTCCTTGAGCGTCGACGGCCCGCCGACCTGCTCGCTGGTGCGCCGCCCGATCTGCGATCCGATCACCGGCTGCCTGCCCGCGGCGAGATCGTCGAGGATCGACGTCATGCTCGCCTCGGTCAGGTCTTCGTAATTGTCGTCGTTGATCTGGACCATCGGCGCGTTGGCGCAGGCGCCGAGGCACTCGACCTCGGTCAGCGTGAACAGCCCGTCAGCCGTCGTCGCGCCCTTCTTCATGCCCTTGGCATAGCAGGCGGCCAACACGTCGTCCGACCCGCGCAGCATGCACGGCGTCGTGCCGCAGACCTGGACGTGGAATTTGCCGACCGGGGCCATGTTGTACATCGTGTAGAAGCTGACGACCTCGATCACGCGCATCTTGGGCATGTCGAGTTGCGCGGCGACGTACTCGATCACCGGGATCGGCAGCCAGCCCTGCGTATTGGTCTCTGCGCCGACCTGACGCTGGGCGAGGTCGAGCAGCGGCATCACCGCCGATGCCTGCCGCCCGGCGGGATATTTGTCGATATGCCGCTGCGCTTCCCTGGCGTTCTCAGGCGTCCACGCGAACGCGCCCCAGCGGGCGCGGGTTTCGGCTTCGTCGGGAATTTGGGGTGCGTCAGCCATCGTGTTTATGTCCAAGCTCATTCGTCCAAAGCGCACACCAAGCGTAGAAAGTTGATATCGCTATTGAGGCAACGAAAACGAAGAACGAAATTGTCGAAAGCTGATCCCTATTGGCTGCGTCCGATGTCGTGGAAACCAAGAAAATCAGAAACGCTGGAATTGCTACGAAGAGCAGAAACTCCCTTCGACCAAGCCGGTTGTGCGCGCCAAATCGCAGCTGGATTACAAAGCTCCCGAAATTCACTCACCGGTCGCACTCCCCGAAGACGACGTCGATCGCGCCGAGAATGGCGGTCGCGTCGGCGAGCATGTGGCCGCGGGTCATGAAGTCCATCGCCTGCAAGTGCGAGAACGCGGTCGGGCGGATCTTGCAGCGGTACGGCTTGTTGCTGCCGTCTGCGACGAGGTATACGCCGAATTCGCCCTTGGGGCTTTCGGTCGCGACATAGACTTCGCCGGCGGGAACGTGGAAGCCCTCGGTATAGAGCTTGAAGTGATGGATCAGCGCTTCCATCGACTGCTTCATCTCGGCGCGCTTGGGCGGCACCACCTTGCGGTCGAGGCTGGCGATCGGGCCTTCGGGCATCTCGGCGAGGCACTGCTTGATGATCTTCGCCGACTGGTAGACTTCCTCGACGCGGACCATGAAGCGATCGTAGCAATCGCCGCGCGTGCCGACGGGCACTTCGAAATCCATCCGGTCGTAGACGTCGTAGGGCTGCGACTTGCGCAGGTCCCAGGCGATGCCCGATCCGCGCAGCATCGGCCCCGAAAAGCCCCAGCGGACCGCATCGTCCTTGCTGACCACGGCGATATCGACGTTGCGCTGCTTGAAGATGCGGTTGTCGATGACGAGGCTCATCGCGTCGCCGAACAATTTGGGCAGGCGCGTATCGACCCAGTCGCCGATGTCGGCGAGCAGCTTCAGCGGCGCATCCTGGTGGACGCCGCCGGGGCGGAACCAGGCGCTGTGCATCCGCGCGCCCGAGACGCGCTCGAAGAAGTTCATGCAGTCTTCGCGCAGTTCGAACACCCACAGGTTCGGCGTCATCGCACCGACGTCCATGACGTGCGAGCCGATGTTGAGCATGTGGTTCGAAATGCGCGTCAGCTCGGCGAACAGCACGCGCAGATATTGCGCGCGCAGCGGCACTTCGAGATCGAGCAGCTTCTCGATCGCGAGCACGTAGCTGTGCTCCATGCACAAGCGGCGAACAATAATCGAGCCGGTCGAAATAGGGCAAAGCCTGCAGATACGTCTTGTACTCGATCAGCTTCTCGGTGCCGCGATGGAGCAGCCCGACATGGCAATCGATCCGCTCGACGATCTCGCCGTCGAGCTCCATCACCATGCGCAGCACGCCATGCGCGGCCGGGTGCTGCGGCCCGAAGTTGATCGTGTAGTTCTGGATCTCGGTATCGCCGATCGTCGGATCGGCGGCGTCGCGTTCGTGCGCGATTTCTTCGAGGAGGTCAGCCATCGATTATCCCTCCTTCTTCGGCTTGCCAGCAGGCTTGCGCCGGGCGGCCGGTTTTTTCGGCGCAGGCGTCTTCGCTGCGGGTTTCTTCGCAGCGGGCTTCTTGCCGGCGGGTTTCGTCTTCAGCGCCTTGTCGACGTCATCGACGGGCTTGGCCGCCTTCTTGTCGGTCGCCTTGCCCGCGCCGGTTTCGGACGCGTTGTCGGTCGTCTTGGGCGTGGCTGGCGGCGCCTTCGCATCGCTTTCGCTCGCCTTGGCGTCGGCGGCTTCCTTCGACTTGATCTCCGAAGGCGCGCCCGGTTCCTGCGGCGCCTTTTCATCGCCGGGCAGGACGTATTCGGCGCCTTCCCAGGGCGACTGGAAATCGAAGGTGCGGAAATCCTGCGCCAGTTCGACCGGCTGGTAGGCGACGCGCTTTTCGGTCTCCGAATAGCGCAGTTCGACATAGCCGGTCAGCGGGAAGTCCTTGCGCTGCGGGTGGCCCTTGAAGCCGTAATCGGTGAGGATGCGGCGCAGGTCGGTATTGCCCGCGAACAGCACGCCGTACATGTCGAACACTTCGCGTTCCAACCAGCCGGCATTGGGCCACAGCCCCGTCACGCTCGGCACCGGGCTATCCTCGTCGGTCGTGACATGGATGCGGATGCGGTGGTTCTTGGTCAGGCTGAGCAGGCAATAGACGACTTCGAACCGCTCGGGCCGCGCGGGGTAGTCGACCCCGGCGATCTCCATCAGCTGCTGATAGTCATGATCGTCGCGCAGCGTCGTCAGCGTCGCGACGAGGCTGTCGCGGTCGACGGTCAGCGCGATCTCGCCAACCGCTTCCTTCGACGAGCGCACGGCATCGCCGAGCGCGCGAACCAGCGTGTCGAGAATGCCGTCGTTGGGCGCGAATTTGGGTGCGGGAGATGCCATGCGCGTTACCGGTCGAAGCTGCCGACGCGGCGGATCTTCCGCTGCAACTGCATGACGCCATAGAGCAGCGCCTCTGCGGTCGGCGGGCATCCGGGCACGTAGATGTCGACCGGCACGATGCGGTCGCAACCGCGCACCACCGAATAGCTGTAATGGTAATAGCCGCCGCCATTGGCGCAGCTGCCCATGCTGATCACGTACTTGGGATCGGACATCTGGTCATAGACCTTGCGCAGCGCGGGGGCCATCTTGTTGCACAGCGTGCCCGCGACGATCATCACGTCGGACTGGCGCGGGGATGCGCGCGGCGCGGCGCCGAAGCGCTCCATGTCGTAGCGCGGCATGTTGACGTGGATCATCTCGACCGCGCAGCAGGCGAGACCGAAGGTCATCCACCACAGAGAGCCGGTGCGCGCCCAGTT
Source organism: uncultured Alphaproteobacteria bacterium (assembly GCA_963800335.1). Taxonomy (GTDB): domain Bacteria; phylum Pseudomonadota; class Alphaproteobacteria; order Sphingomonadales; family Sphingomonadaceae; genus Flavisphingopyxis. The sequence goes on from CAWDAN010000007.1 coordinate 531,763, forward strand.
GAACAGGTCCTCGGTCGAGGTGACGAGGAAGCCCTTGTCGCCGAGCTCGCCATTGAGATCGTCGAAATAGGCGCGGTCGGGCGGCGTCCCTTCGGCGGGATGCAGCTCGGGCACATGGCCTTCGGGGGTGAGCCCGCGCGTGTCGGTGATGATCGAGCCGGTCATTCCCAGTCCAACGCTCCCTTTTTCCACGCATAGACGAGGCCGAGCGCGAGTTCGGCTAGGAACACCATCATCGTCGTCCAGCCCGCCCATCCGATATCCTGCAACGACACCGCCCAGGGAAACAGGAAGGCGGCTTCGAGGTCGAAGATGATGAACAGGATCGCGACGAGATAGAAGCGCACGTCGAACTGGCTGCGCGAATCCTCGAACGCGGGAAAGCCGCATTCATATTCGCTCAGCTTGGCCGCATCGGGATTGTGCGTGCCCGTCAGGCGCGAGACGCCCATCGGCAGGAACACGAACAGGGCCGACAATCCCACGGCGATACCGAGGAAAATCAGGATCGGCAGATATTGCGATAGGTCGGTCAAGGCGTACCCGTTGCTGCTAACGATCCCGTCGCCGGCGATTCCGGTCCCGGGGTTGCCGCGCTTCTAGGCGGCGGGAGGGAGGCTCGCAACCCTTAGATCGGCCAAAAATCGCCTTGGCGACGAAGCGATCAGGCTTTGCGCACCGCGCCCGCGATCATCTTGTGCAGGCGCGAATGCAGCTGGTCGTTGGCGGCGAGGAATTCGCGCCGTTCGATCGTCTGGTCGCCGCCGCGGAAATCGGTAACGAAGCCGCCCGCTTCGCGCACGAGCAACTGCCCGGCCGCGACGTCCCATGGCTCGAGATCGGTTTCCCAGAAGCCGTCATAGCGGCCCGCGGCGAGCCAGGCGAAATCGAGGCTGGCCGCGCCGAAGCGGCGGATGCCCGCGATTTCGGGCGCGAGCGTGTCGAAAATCGCCTGCCACTGCGCAACATTGCCATGGCCCGCATAGGGCGTGCCCGTTGCGATCACCGCCTCTTCGAGATTGCGGCGCGCCGAGACTCGCAGGCGGCGATCGTGCAGCCACGCGCCCCTGCCCTTTTCGGCCCAGAAGCTCTCGTCGGTGACGGGCTGGTAGACCAGAGCCGAGGTGACCGCGCCCCAGTCGCCATTGGGCTTGCGCTCCTGCGCCGCGATCGAGATCGCGAAATGCGGGATGCCGTGGAGGAAGTTGGTGGTGCCGTCGAGCGGGTCGATGACAAAGCGCGGCTTGTCGTCGTCGCCGGGAATGTCGCCGCCCTCTTCGAGCAGGAAACCCCAGCCCGGACGCGCATGCTTGAGCTCGTCGTAAAGGATCCGCTCGGACCGCTGGTCGGCCTTCGAGACGAAGTCGGCGGGGCCCTTTTTCGACACCTGGAGATGCTCGATCTCGCCGAAGTCGCGGCGCAGCTTCGAGCCCGCCTTGCGCGCGGCGCGTTCCATGACGGTGATCAGGCCGGAAATCTGTGCCATCGTTATTCGGCCTTCTTTACATATTCCTGCGCGTAGACGTCGACGACGATCCGCGTGCCGCTGCCGATGTGCGGCGGCACCATGACGCGCACGCCGTTGTCGAGCAGGGCGGGCTTGTACGACGACGAAGCAGTCTGCCCCTTCACCACCGCATCGGCCTCGACGATCGTCGCCTCGACATATTCGGGCAGCGCGACCGAGATCGGGCGTTCGTCGTAGAGTTCGAGCGTGACCGTCATGCCGTCCTGGAGGAAGGCGACCGCATCGCCGAGCATGTCGGCGTCGAGGTTGATCTGTTCGTAATTGTCGGTGTCCATGAACACCAGGGCTTCACCGTCCATGTAGAGGTACTGGAAGTCCTTGGTGTCGAGACGGACCTTCTCGACCGTGTCCTGGCTGCGGAAACGGACGTTGGTCTTGCGACCGTCGATGAGGTTCTTCATCTCGACCTGCATGAACGCGCCGCCCTTGCCGGGCTGGGTATGCTGGGTCTTGGCGACCTTCCAGATACCCTTTTCGTATTCGATGATGTTGCCGGGACGGATATCGACGCCGCTGATCTTCATGGGCGAAACCTCTGGTTGACGGTGGAAAGAGCTGACCGGCTGCGCGGTCGGTTGCCGCGCGCCTTAGCGGGCGGCGCGGATCACCGCAACCGGATCGTTGATCGGCCTCAGGCGTCGCGCGCCGACGCGTGGGTGCGATTGTACATCCAGGCGATGATACCGACGAAGACGATGATCGCGATCGGGATGGCGAAGGCGAAATCCTCGCCGACGATTGCGAGCGGCACGTCGCTCCCGGTGGCGCCGACAATACCGGCAAACACCACGCCGAACAGGCTTTCGCCGACGATCAGCCCGGTTGCGAGCAAGATGCCCATGCGGCTGTAGAATTCAGGGTTCCTGGCCCGTGCCGCCCGCTTTTCCCAAAGATGGCCGAGCACCGCGCCGACTGGCACGAGGATGGTGATCGACATCGGCAAATAAATCCCGATCCCGACGGCCAGCGGTGGGAGCCGCATTTTGCCCGCCTTGCCGAGCAGCACATCGATGAGGATGACGATCGCGCCGATTCCCGCGCCATAGCCAATCAGATCCCAGCGCAGGTCACCGCCAAGAACGCCCTTGGCAAGCGCCGAAATCAACGCGGCTTGAGGTGCGGGCAACGCATTTTCCCCGGCATTGGCGGCCCCGGCAAAACCGAACGCTTCGTTGAGCAGGTCGAGCACCGGCGGGATGATCAGCGAACCGAAGGCGACGCCAAGGACGAGCGCGAGCTGCTGCTTCCAAGGCGTCGCGCCGACCAGTTGCCCGGTCTTGAGGTCCTGCAGGTTGTCGTTCGAAATCGTCGCGACCGAAAAGACGATCGCGGTGACGAACAGCGCATAGGCGACCAGCGCGGCGGTGTCGTTCTCTCCCATCGACCTGCCGAAAAACGCGGCGAGCATCAGCGCTGCGGCGATCACCGCGAGGATACCGACGCCGCTGACGGGCGAATTCGACGCGCCGATCAGGCCCGCCATATAGCCGGTCACCGCCGCGACGATCGCGCCGACGACGAGGACATAGGCAAGGCTGGCAAGGATCACCGGCACCGGGTTGGCCGCGATCGGCCCGCCCTGCGCGAACATGTAGAGCAGGATCGCGATCGGGATCAGCGACAAGAGGATCGTGCCGGCAACGATCGAAACCGGCAGGTCGCGCTCGGTGATATCGACCAGTTCGCCCGCGCCGCGCGCTTTGGATGCCGCCATCGAATCCCTGATCCCGCCAAGCACGGGGCCGAGGATCTTGAGCAAGGTCCACAGCGCCGCAATGCCGATCGTACCCGCGCCAATGAAGCGAACCTGCGTGGAAAACACCGTGCCAACGAGGTCGTCGACGGGCATCGCGCCGCCGCCCGGCAATGCCGCGGTCAGGATCGGCATCAGTCCGGCCCACGAAATCAGCATGCCGACGAACATCGCGATCCCGACCGACAGGCCGACGAGATGGCCGACGCCGATCAATGCGAGGCTGAGGCTGGCACTCGCACCGCTCGCGCTGCCGCCGCCGAGACGGAAATTGCGCGCAACCTCTCCCGCCGCGAGCTTCGTCGCGATCAGGATGGCAAATCCGGCGCTGGCAAGGCTGCCCGCGAGGATCGTCGCCAGCCCCTTCTTGTTTTCCTCGGCGCCCTCGGCCGACTGCGATCCGACGCGCAGCACTTCGGCCGCCGCCACGCCTTCGGGATAGGGCAGGTCCGACCCGGTCACCAGCGCACGGCGCAGCGGGACCGAGAACATGACGCCGAGCACGCCCCCGACGAAGCACACCGCCGCCGTCGTCCAATAGGGAAAGCCCTGCCACCAGCCGACGATAACGAGCCCCGGCAGGACGAAAATGATCGCCGCGAGCGTCCCCGCCGCCGATGCAATCGTCTGGACGATGTTGTTTTCAAGGATGTTGGCGTCGCGGAACATCCGGAGGATCGCCATCGAGATGACCGCGGCGGGGATCGAGGTCGCGAAGGTCAGCCCGACCTTGAGACCGAGATAGACGTTGGCGGCGGTGAACAGCACGGTGATCAGCGCACCAAGCACGATCCCGCGTAGCGTCAGTTCACGCAGCGGTGCCGCCGCTCCCGGTGCTGCAGTTGCCATGTCGATCTCCCCCTGATGTTGCGGAAGGTGTTACGCCCGCAGTATCGAAAGGCAATCGGAAAAATTGGCCGGAAAAATTGTCGTTTCAGCGCGTCAACAAGGGATAGGGATTGACCGGCGTACCTTCCCACCAGTCCTCGCCTTGCGCCATGCGGTTGATCGCGAAATGGAGATGCGGACCGTCGACGCTGGCGTTGCCGCTGTGTCCGACAAGGCCGATCGGCGCGCCGCGAGCGATCTTGTCGCCTTCTTTCAAGGTCGGATCATAAGCCTCTAGATGTGCATAATAATACATCCAGCGCCGATCGAGCGAGCGAACATAGGCGGTGATCCCGCCCCCGCCATTGCTGAAATACAGTTTCTCGACCGTTCCAGGTGCCGCCGCGACAACCGGCGTCCCGTCGGCGGCCATGATGTCGATCGCATCGTGCACACGATCGCCGCCGGCGCGCGCCTGGGTAAAGGTATCGACGAGGTCGCCGGGCCTCACCCCCGCAACCGGGATCGTCAACCTGCCCGATGGCGAGGGGTAGACGGGTTCGCGTTTTCGCGGCGCGGGACGCAACCTAGGCGCGGAAGAAGCAGCTGGAGCAGCTGCCTCTCCCGGCGCCGCAGCATCGCCGCGCGGACCGGCGACACCGAAATCGCCCCCGCTGCTGACGTACAGATACGCGCCCGCGACGATCCACAGCGCCGACGTGACGACCGCGGTTAGCGCGATCGTCTTGGTCGTCCGCCGCCAGCCTGGGGTCGCGTCGCTCATCGCTGGGGTTTAAGCCTGAAAGACGACCTTTGTCGAGGTCGAGACCATCTGGGCAAGGCGTGCCGCGTCCCAATTGGTCAGGCGGACGCAGCCATGGCTTTCCGCGCTGCCGATCGTCTCGGGCGCTGAAGTGCCGTGGATGCCGTAATGTTCCTTGGTCAGGTCGATCCAGACGACGCCGACCGGGCCGTTCGGACCCGGCGGCAACGTCGCCTTGGCGTCGCTGTCCTTGGCATCCCAGAACAGGTCGGGATTGTAGTTGAACGGCGGATTCTTGGCGACGCCCGTGATGCCCCAGTTACCCAGCGGCAACGGGTCGTGCGTCGATCCCATCGTCGCGGTGAAGGCGGCGATCAACTTGCCGCTGTCGTCGAACGCCTGCAGCGTGCCGTCGGACTTGTCGACGACGATCTTGGCCGCCTTGGGCTGGTCGCTGCCGACGCCAAGCATCTTGAGCGTATCGCGCCACTTGCTGTCGGCGACCTGCGATGGATCGATCTTGTCACCGCCGATATTGGGGACGCGCAGCTTCTGCCCTGCGCTGAAGAACGACTTCGACGCGGTTCCGGCGTCGGCCTTGGCTTGCTCGTTGCCCGCCATGTCGCTGCTGGAGACGCTCTTCGCCGATGACGTCATGGCGTCACCATTGGCGGGAGCAGCCAGTCCCGCGGGTTTCCCGCCGGGGTTGAGTTCCTTCAGGACATCGATCGTGGTGTGAAAGCGCTCGGCGAGCTTTTCGTCGAGGCTTTCATAACCGAGCCGGTCCATCTTCGCTTCGGCCTGCGGGTCGCCATGCGGGATCTTGACGAACGGACCCTCGGCGAAGTCGGCGGGGATCGTCACGACGCGCGTCGCGGGAATTTTCGACCACTGCGACAACGCCTGCTTGGTCGCTTCGTCGAGTTCGCCGGTAACCTTGAGATTGTTAGCGGTCTGGAACCCGGTAATCGCGTTCCTGGTCGATGCGCCCATCTTGCCGTCGACCACGCCCGGGGTGAAGCCAAGCCGGTCGAGCACGACCTGGGCCTGCATCATCGGGCGCGGCTTGTCGTCGCCTTCGACGCCGGACATGTCGCCAGTCATGTCGTCGTTCGACGCCATCGGGTCGGCTTGCCAGCCGGTCTGCAACGCTTCGGAATTGTCGGCAGCGGCGACTTCGGTCTTCTGGTCGCCGTCATCGGCGAAGTTGCAGGCCGAAAGCGCCAGCGCGGAACCGGCGGCGAGAAGGATGAATTTGGTCATGTACGAAAACTCCGGGATCGTTCGCGGCGCGCGGAGGCGGCGCCTTCGCAGCATCAAACGCACGACAAGCGATTGAGTTTCCGTAACGATTGCGGCGCTAGCGCCGGATCTCCGCGAACAGTTCGGCAAACTGCTTGACCACCGCGGCCTCGTCGCCGTTCCACACCGCGCCGCATGCCGCGACGAAATCGGCACCCGCCTCGACCAGTGGCCGCGCGTTATCGGGCGTGATCCCGCCGATCGCAACGCACGGCAGTTCGAAGATGCTGTTCCACCATGTCAGGATCGCGGGCTCGGGGCGATATTCGCTCGGCTTGGTCTGCGTTTCGTAAAACGCGCCAAAGGCGACGTAGTCGACCCCCGCTTCACCCGCCTCCATCGCAAAATGGCGGCTGTCGTGGCAGGTCGCACCGATCTGGACGCTCGGCCCGAGCTCGGCGCGCGCTTCCTTGATGTCACCGTCCGAACGACCGAGATGGACGCCGTCGGCGCCGAGCCGCCTGGCCAGGCTGACCGAATCGTTGACGATGAAGGCGGTGTCGGCATCGGCGCAAATCCGCTGCAGCGGCTCGGCAAGGCGAGCGGCTTCGTGCGGATCGACGCCCTTGACGCGAAACTGGAACGCCGCGACCGGCGCGGCATCGAGCGCGCGGCGCAAACGATCGGGAAACTCGCCGGCGACGTGCTGCGGCGAAATGAGATAGAGCTGGCAGGGCGGCTGGCGCGGGGGCGATTTGGTCATGGCGCCGCTCTAGCGAGGTTGGGCGCCCGCGCAAATGGCGTGTTGCAAATGGCACATCATACCGTTCATCGCTGGTGCAGCCCTGACCGAGGAAAATATCCCATGACCTATCGAATCCCGCTCGCCGCCCTGCCCCTCGCCCTGCTCCTCCCGACAACCGGCTGCGTGACGACGCAGCAGGTCGCGCGCGACGACGGCTATGCCCGCCTGAACGAGCCGACGCGCGCCGGCCCGCTCATCGTTCGCCCGACCAAGATCGTCGAGGACAGCCGCTGCCCGGTCAATGCGCGCTGCGTCTGGGCCGGCCGGCTGGTGGTGCGGGCCAGCGTCACGTTCGGCGAGGCCCAAGAAACGCGCGAGCTGACGCTCGGCGAACCGGTCGCGATCGCGGGCGGCGCGCTCGTCCTCGACAGCGGCGAGCCGGGCAAGCTCGCCGGGCAGGAAACCAAGCCCGGCGACTATCGCCTGCATTTCAGTTTTGCGGACTAGCTCGCCGAGGCCGTCGAGATCTGGTCGATCGCGGTGCCCAGCGACGCGTCGAACGCGTCGTCGCTCATGTCGTAGCGCAGGTCTGACAGCAGCGCGCGGCTGAAGCTGGCGATCATGCCCTTGTTCCTGGCAAGTTCACGGCACGCGTCTTCGCGGCTGTAACCGCCCGACAGCGCGACGACGCGCAGCACGCGCGGATGATCGACGATATCGTCATACAGTCCAGCGCTGGCAGGCAGCGACAGCTTGAGCATCACCCGGCGATCGTCGGGCAGCGCATCAAGCGCCTTGACCAGTTCGCGGTGGAGCATGACGTCGGCTTCGGCCCGTTCAGGGCTCTTGAGCGAAATTTCGGGTTCGATGATCGGCATCAGACCGGCGTCGACGATCTCGTTCGCGACCTGGAACTGCTGTTCGACAATCGCCGCGATCCCGGCGGGATTGGCGCGTTCGATGACCGAGCGCATCTTGGTCCCGAATATGCCTTTCGCCCTGGCGCGTTTGAGGAGGTCGCCGAGGCCGGGCATCGGTTTCATCAGCTTGACCCCGTCGGCTTCATCCTCGAGGCCCTTGTCGACCTTGAGGAAGGGCACGATGCCGCGGTCCTTGAGGACATCGGGCACGGGCTTGCCGTCGATGTCGCCGTCCATCGTCCGTTCGAACAGGATCGCGCCGATGACCTTGCCGTTTCCGAACGACGGCGAACTGATGATCCGGCTGCGCATCGCGTGGATCAGGCCGAACATCTCTTCGTCGCTGGAATAGGCGTCTTCGCCGATGCCATAGCCCGCCAGCGCGCCGGGAGTCGAACCACCGCTCTGGTCGAGCGCGGCGATAAAGCCCTGCCCCTCTGCCATCTGTTTCATCATTTCGGAATCGTGCATCGTGCTGTCCCTCGATCTTGCTATATGAACGGTTATGAGCGCCTCAGCGCGGTGACCCCGGGCAGTTCACGACCTTCCATCCATTCCAGGAAAGCGCCGCCTGCCGTTGAAACAAAAGTGAAATCCTTCGCCACGCCAGCGTGATTAAGGGCCGAGACGGTATCGCCGCCGCCGGCCACCGAAACGAGCGACCCTTCACGCGTGAGCGCCGCGGCATGGCGCGCCAGCGCAACGGTCGCGGCATCGAAGGGCGGGGTTTCGAACGCACCCAGCGGGCCGTTCCAGACCAGCGTGCGACACGTCTTCAAGACGTCAGCCAATGCCTCGGTCGCGGCGGGGCCGATATCGAGGATCATCTCGTCGGCGGCGACCTCATGCACGTTGCAGGTGCGCAAAGACGGAGGATTGGCGGCGAATTCCTTTGCCACCACGACGTCATAAGGCAGATGCACCGTGCAGTTCGCACTGTCGGCGGCATCGAGGATCGCCACGGCGGTATCGGTCAGGTCGTGCTCGCACAAGGATTTGCCGACATCGACACCGCGCGCGGCGAGGAAGGTGTTGGCCATGCCGCCACCGATGATCAAGTGGTCGACCTTGCCGACGAGGTGGCGCAGCACGTCGAGCTTGCTCGACACCTTGGCGCCACCGACCACCGCCGCGACGGGCCGTTCGGGATTGCCAAGCGCCGCCTCGAGCGCGGTGAGCTCGGCCTCCATCGCGCGTCCGGCATAGGCAGGCAGTGCGTGCGCGAGGCCCTCGGTCGAGGCGTGCGCGCGGTGGCTGACCGAAAAGGCGTCGTTGACATACATGTCGCCGACCCGCGCCATTTCGGCGACCAGCGCGGGATCGTTGGTCGTTTCGCCCGGCTCGAAGCGCGTATTCTCGAGCACTCCGATATCGCCCGGCTCAAGTACCGCAGCGCCATCGATCGCGCCCTGGCCCGACGAATAGGGAATGAACATCACCTCGCGGCCGAGCACATGTTCGAGCGTGCCGGTGATCATGCTGAGCGATTCGGTCGAGCTCTTGGCCCCCTTTGGCCGCCCGAAATGGCTTAGCAGCAGGACGATCGCGCCCTTGTCGGCAAGCTCTGTGATCGTCGGCACAGCGGCGCGCATCCGCGTGTCGTCGGTCACCCGCCCGTCGGCAAACGGCACGTTGAGATCGACGCGGACGAGCACGCGCTTGCCCGTCACGTCGCCGATGTCATCGAGGGTCTTGAATGGCCTGGTCATGTTCAACTTCCGTAGAGCCGAGCGGTCGAGGCTCGTTTGTCATTACCGATCGACGCGCTTCGACAAGCCCGGCACCACCGATTGCGATCCTGTCCTAGAGCAACCCCGCCATCACGCCGGCGGTATCGATCATGCGGTTCGAGAAGCCCCATTCGTTGTCGTACCACGATACGACGCGGCACAGCTTGCCGTCCATCACCGAGGTTTCGAGGCTGTCGATCGTCGAGCTGGCCGGATAGTGGTTGAAGTCCGAGCTGACGAGCGGCTGGTCGGTGTAATCGAGCACGCCCTTCATCGGGCCCTGTTCGGATGCCGCCTTGAGCGCGGCGTTGATTTCCTCGACCGTGGTGTCGCGGCCCGGGGTGAAGACGAGGTCGACCAAGCTGACATTGGGCGTCGGCACGCGCACCGACGATCCGTCGAGCTTGCCGTTGAGTTCGGGCAGGACAAGGCCGACCGCGCGCGCCGCGCCGGTCGTCGTCGGGATCATGTTCTGCGCCCCGCCGCGCGCACGGCGCATGTCGCTGTGCATCTGGTCGAGCATGCGCTGGTCGTTGGTGTAGCTGTGGATCGTCGTCATGAAACCGCGCTCGATCCCGACCAGGTCGTTGAGCACCTTGGCGACCGGCGCGAGGCAGTTGGTCGTGCAGCTGGCGTTCGAGACGATGACGTCTTCGCTGGTCAGCGTGTCGTGGTTGACGCCGTAGACGATCGTCGCCGAGACGTTCTTCGCCGGTGCCGAGATCAGGACGCGCTTGGCGCCCGCCTTCAGATGCGGCTCGGCGGCCTCGTGCGACTGGAAGAAGCCGGTGCATTCGAGGACGATATCGATGCCCATGTCGGCGTGCGGCAGGTTGCCCGGATCGCGCTCAGACGTCACCGCGATCTTCTTGCCGTTGACGGTGATGCTGTTCGCGTCGGCGCTGACGTCGCCGGGGAAACGGCCATGCGTCGAATCATACTGGAACAGCAGCGCATTGGCCTTGGCATCGGCAAGGTCGTTGATCGCGACGAGCTCGAGATCATGATCGTCGCGCTCGAGGATGGCGCGAGCGACGAGGCGACCGATGCGCCCGAAACCGTTAATGGCGACTTTTACCGTCATCGAGTAACTCCTTGGATTAAATCAGTTCAAATAGTCCAGAATCTTGGGTGCGACCTTGTCTGCGGTCAGCCCGAAGGCATCGTAGAGATCGGGCGCGGGCGCCGATGCGCCGAAGCGGTCGATGCCGAAGCGCAGGCCGTGGAGGCCGGTATAGCGTTCCCAGCCGAAGGTCGTCCCCGCCTCGATCGAGACGCGCAGGATATCGCGGTTCGAGACATCGGGGAGGATATCCTCGCGATAGCTCGCCGGCTGTTCGTCGAACAGTTCGCTGCAGGGCATCGACACGACGTCGGTACCGTAACCGGCGGCTTCGAGCTTTTCGGCGATCTCGACCGCGACATGAAGCTCGGATCCGGTCGCCATCAGGATGATGCGCCGCTCGTTTTCGGCAGACTTGAGACGATAGGCGCCCCTGGCGCAGCGATTGGCAGATTTCTCTAGGCGCAGTTGCGGCAGGTTCTGGCGGCTCAGCGCCAGCAGCGACGGGCGGTCGTCCTGGGCGAGCGCGAGGGCCCAGCATTCGGCGGTCTCGACCGTGTCGGCGGGCCGCATGACGAGCAGATTGGGCATCGCGCGGAGCGACTGGAGATGCTCGATCGGCTGATGCGTCGGGCCGTCTTCACCGAGCCCGATGCTGTCATGCGTCATCACATAAACGACGCGTTGGCGTTGCAGCGCCGACAGGCGGATCGCCGCGCGGCAATAATCGGCAAAGACGAGGAAGGTCCCGCCATAGGGGATCACGCCGCCGTGCAACGCCATCCCGTTCATCGCTGCCGCCATGCCGAATTCGCGGATGCCATAATAGATATAGCGACCCGAATAATCGTCCTTGGTCAATGGCTTGGTAGCCGATGTTTTGGTGTTGTTCGAACCCGTCAGATCGGCCGATCCGCCGATCGTTTCGGGCAACAGCTCGTTGATCGCGCCGAGCGCCATCTCGCTCGCCTTGCGCGTTGCGACGGTCTTTGGATCGGCAATCAGGCCGTCGATATAGGCCGACAGGTCGGCGCCCGGGTTGAGACGACCGGCCATGCGGCGTTCGAACTCGCCACGCTGGCCATGATTCGCCAGCCGGGCCTCCCATGCCGCGCGATCGCTAGCTCCGCGCCTGCCGAACTCTTCCCAGCGCGCCTTGATGTCGGCGGGAATGTCGAACGGCGGATGATCCCAGCCGAGCGCAGCACGCGTGCCGGCAATCTCGTCGTCGCCGAGCGGCGCGCCGTGCGTCGCCGAGGTGCCCTGCTTGGTCGGCGCGCCATATCCGATGATCGTGCGACATTCGACCAGACTCGGGCGCGGATCGGCGATCGCCTCGTCGATCGCGCGGCGGATATCGACGGGATCGTGGCCGTCGCAGGCGACGGTGTGCCAGCCGGTCGCGCGATAGCGCGCGGGGATATCCTCGCTGGTCGACAGGTCGGTCGATCCGTCGATCGTGATCTTGTTGCTGTCCCACAGGACGATCATCCGGCCGAGCTGGAGATGTCCGGCGAGACCGATCGCCTCGTGGTTGATCCCTTCCATAAGGCAGCCGTCGCCGGCGATCACCCAGGTGCGATGATCGACGAGGTCCTCGTCGAACACGGCGTTGAGGTGACGTTCGGCGATCGCCATGCCGACCGCCATCGCCAATCCCTGGCCCAGCGGACCGGTGGTCGCTTCGACACCGTCGAGTAGGAAATTCTCGGGATGGCCCGCGCACGGGCTCGACAGCTTGCGGAAATTGCGGATGTCGTCGATCGTCGGATGGCGATGCCCGGTAAGATGGAGCAGCGCATAGAGCAGCATCGAGCCGTGGCCCGCCGAGAGGACGAAGCGGTCGCGGTCGGCCCAATGCGGCTGCTCGGCGTCGAACTTGAGATATTCGCCCCACAGGACGGTAGCGACATCGGCCATGCCCATCGGCATTCCGGGATGGCCGCTATTCGCCGCCTGCACCGCATCCATCGCCAGCGCCCGGATGGCATTGGCGAGCGACTGGTCAGATACCGGCATGCATTTCCCCTTTGGTAGCGAGTCGCGGGACCCGCGCACGCTTTGCTGGCTTCGCCCTCCATCGTCAACCGGGGCACCCTAAACTCTTCGAATCACGCCGCTTAGCTTGCCAATTTACCCGCATACAAAGCTGTGCTAAATCAGGTCGATGGACAAGGAAGCGCAGACGCCGGCTTGGACCCGGCTGGAACGGGCGATCGCGTTGCTCGAAGATGCGGTGTCCAGCCGTCGCGAGCGAGATGCTGTCGCCAGAAACGCTCAATCGGATGAGTCGAACGAGGATCCCGACCTTTCCCGGCGCCACGCGGCGCTCAAGGCGGCCGTCGCTGCATGCATCGACGATATCGACGCGCTGATCCGTGACGGAGGCAACGGCAATGCCTAACTTGCGGCTCGAAATCGGCGGTCGGCACTACGACATTCATTGCGAAGAGGGCGAAGAGGCGCACATCGTCAGTCTGGCCGCGCGCGTCGATGCCAAGGCCCGCGATGCGCAGGTCGCGATCGGCGGGATCAACGAGGTCCGGCAATTGCTGTTTGCCGCGCTGATGCTCGCCGACGAAGCGGGCAATGCGGCAACCGCGGCTGCAACCCCTGCCCCACCGCCCGAGACCGCCCCTGCGATCGACGAAGAGGCGATCGACCGGGTCGCCGGCCGGATCGAGGCGCTGGCGAGCCAAATCGCCCAATCCTGACCCGCGGCCAGCAACGCCTTGAGGAAAGCCTCGGGTGCGCCTATCTTGGGACCGACGGGTGCTGCGCAGTACGAGCTTAAGCGAACATCCCTGAGGCGATACAACATCCACGGGAGCTGTCCCTGTCCGGGCCACTTTTTCGCATTGCGGCCCGATGCATACGGCGCCCACCTGACGTAGAGGCGTCAGAGGATATTCCAGCCAACGACCAAGCGGTCCCGTCACTCCTTGCCTGCCAGTCTCGCACCGGTTCCACCGCCAACCTTCGGATAAACACCACCTCGTATGTCAGATCGGGCAGAAACCAAGGCGCAATTGCGCCAACGCCTGCGCTTTCGCCGCGCCAGCCATGTCGCGTCAATGGCGGCATGGGAGCGCGGCATCGTCTTCGCACACCCCCCTTCCCCGCTGATCGAACTAATAGCTGGCCGCGCCGTTGTCGCTATCCATGCGGCGCACGGCGACGAACCCGATATCGCACGGATCGGCGCTGCGCTCGTCGATGCCGGCCACCGCCTCGCGATGCCGCGCCTCGGCGAGAGCGCGGGCATGATGGACTTTGCCGCTTATGCGCCTGGCGACGCGCTCGAGCCGACGCGCTACGGCCTTGCGCATCCCGCTGCCGACGCGGAGTCGCTAGCCCCCGACGCGATTATATGTCCGCTGATCGGCTTTGATCGTGCGATGCATCGCCTCGGCCAGGGCGGCGGCTACTACGATCGCGCCTTTGCCGCCTACCCCGACGCGATCCGGATCGGGATCGGCTGGTCGGTCCAGGAATGCGATGCCCTGCCACACGAGGATCACGACATGCCGCTCGACGCCGTATTGACCGAACGCGAATGGATCGTGGAGTCATGACGTCACCGCGCGCATCGCAAGACGGCCCCAGCTGGCGCAAGCCTGCAGGAATGTTCCTGATCCTGTTACTGATTGTGCTGTGGTCTGCGCTCGTCGTGTCGCAGGCCGAAAAGATCGGGCGGCTGCCGTGGCCGGTGCAGGCGATCATCTATCTCATTGCGGGAATCATCTGGATCGCTCCGCTCAGGCCGCTGCTCGCCTGGATGGAGACGGGGCGCTGGCGCGCACCGCGCGACAGCGAACTGTCAGAGTAACAATTTAAGCGAGGATCCGGGCCAATTTCCGCAAGGGAAATGGCGCGAGTGACGGGACTTGAACCCGCGACCTCCGGCGTGACAGGCCGGCGCTCTAACCAACTGAGCTACACCCGCTTGGGGTTTGGAGCCGCGCAGATATGGGAGCATCGGCAGGGTGTCAACAGCGCGTTCGCCCGATCGCTTCTTTTATGGTGTCGCGACCGCTTCCTCGTCGTCTTCATCATCGCCGTGCATCAGGAAAACGAGGAATCCGGGCAGTCCGGTCGACCCGATAATCGTCATCACGATGACCAGGATCGGCACCGCGAGCAGCGCCCCCATCGCCCCCCAGACCCAGCCCCAGTAACTCAACGAGATGAGAATCAGCAGCGGGTTCATCGTCAGCCGGCGACCGAGCACGACGGGGGTAAAGAGATTCGCCTCGACGAGGTGGCAGCCGACCATGATCGCGGCGGGCAGGAGCGCCATACCGATCGTGTCGTAGGTCATCAGACCGCCCACGCCGAGCAGCAGCGCAGCGGCGATCGGGCCGACATAGGGCACGAAATTGAACAATGCGACGATCCCGCCCCACATCAGCGGCGACGGCATGCCGAGCAGCCACAGGACAAAGGCAACCGACAGGCCGAGCGTGACATTGATGATCGTGATCGTCGTCAAATAGGCCGATGTCGCCGAAACGACGTTCTGGATGATTCGAGCAGTCTTCAATGCGCTGTCGAAACTGCCCTGTGCCTCGATCGTCCGCGTTCGCGCGCGCCGCCAGCCGGCGAGCAGGAAGAAGATGACGAGCAGCGCAAAGAATATCTCGATCGCCGCCGACGGCGCGCTCGTCGCGATCAGGTCGACAACCGACGACGGAACCGCAGCGCCGGCAACGTCGCTGCGCGCAACCGGTCCGCTGCCGACCTGCGCGCTGGTCCGCGCGACATAGTCGTTGAGGCTTGAATACATGTCGATCACCGGCGCCAGGTTTTCCTGGATGCGTGGCAGCTTGTCGGGCAGTTCGACGAACCAGTCGCTCGCCGGCAGCACGATCACCGCGAGTGCGCCGTTGACCGCAAGAACGAAGCCGAGCACGCAGATCGCCGCCGCCAGCGCCGACGGCACACGGCGCCGCTCGAGCCATTCGAGCGCGGGCACGAGCGCAATGGCGATAATGATCGCGGCGAACAAAGGCAGGAAAAACTCGGCCCCCGCGGTCATCACGAAGGGGAAGGCGAGGAATATCCCGACTGCCGCGAACAGGTTGAAGGTCGCCAGCATGCGGTCGCGCCGCACCGCCAGCGCGTCTTCATGTTCGACGATGTCCTGTTCGGGTCGGTCCATGCATCATCCTCTCGCGTTGCGAGCGGCGATAGCCGAGCCGTCCGATCTTTTTAACTAGATTCGCAAAACACCCTGCAGGGTCAGTCGGCGAACAGCAGCACCGGGGTTTCGAGATACTTGCGCATCGCCTGGACAAAGCTTGCCGCATCAAAGCCGTCGACGACGCGATGGTCGCATGAGATCGACAGGTTCATCAGCTTGCGCGCCTCGATATCGCCATTGGCGGTGAACATCGGGCGTTCGATGATCCGGTTGGGACCGATGATCGCGACCTCTGGCTTGTTGATCACCGGCGTCGTCGCGACCCCACCAAGCGGTCCGAGCGAGGTGATCGTCAGCGTCGATCCCGACAACTCGGCCGATTTCGCCTTGCCGCTGCGCGCCGCCTCGGCGAGCCGACCGATCTCGCTGGCGAGTTGCCAGACGTTGCGGTCCTGCGCGTCGCGGATGACCGGTACCATCAGCCCAGCGTCGGTCTGCGTCGCCATGCCGAGGTGGATCGCGCCCGAGCGGGTAACAACGCCTGCTTCGTCGTCATAGCGCGCGTTGATCATCGGGAAATCGGGGATCGCCTTGCAGATCGCGGTGATGATCAGCGGGAGCAACGTGAGCTTGGGCTTCGACCCGCGATTGGCGTTGAGGTCACCGCGCATCGCCTCGAGATCGGTGACGTCGATTTCCTCGACATAGGTGAAATGCGGGATGCTGCGCTTCGATGCCGACATGTTGTCGGCGATCCGGCGGCGCATGCCGATGACCTTGATCGTCTCATCGTCGCGCGTGGCCGAAGCACCAGCCGCGCGATAGCCCTGTCCGCCGTTATACGACAGAAAGGCGTCGAGATCGGCATGGCGAATGCGCCCGTCGGCCGCTGGCTTGACCTCGCTCAGGTCGACGCCGAGGTCCATGGCGCGCGCGCGCACTGCGGGCGATGCGAGGACCTTGGTCGCTCCGTCCGAGCTTTGCATGTCGTCGCTGGACGCCGCAGATGGCGCTTCGACCCGCTCGGGGCGCGACGTGTCGGCCTGCGGTTCGGCATCGCGGTCATCGCCAAGTCCGGGCGTTTCGGCGGCCACGCGCTCGTCGTCCATGCCCGGACCGGCATCGGTGGCATCGGCGACATCGGCTTCGCCCTGAGCGCTCGCCTGGGCAGCGGCCTCGTTGGCTTCCAGCACGTCGTCGGGTACCTCGCCGGCGACCTCGATTTCGACCAGCATCGACCCGATCGCGATGACGTCGCCTTCTTCGCCGGCGACAGCGACGATCTTGCCCGAGACGGGGGCTTCCATCTCGACCGTCGCCTTGTCGGTCATCATGTCGGCGATCGGCGCGTCTTCCTCGACCGTATCGCCCAGCTTGACGTGCCAGGCGACGATTTCGGCCTCGGCAATGCCTTCGCCGATATCGGGGAGATTGAAGGTGAATTTGGCCATGAGGTCAGTCTTTCAGGATCTTCTCGAGCGCGGTCTTGATCCGGATCGGCCCGGGGAAATAGGCCCATTCAAGACTGTGCGGATAAGGCGTGTCGAAGCCGGTGACGCGGATCACCGGCGCTTCGAGATGATAGAAACAGCGTTCCTGGACGAGCGCCGAGAGTTCGGCGCCGAAGCCGCTGGTGCGGGTCGCTTCGTGGACGATCATGCAGCGGCCGGTTTTCTTCACCGATGTCTCGATCGCCTCGATATCAAGCGGGACGAGGCTGCGCAGGTCGATCACCTCGGCATCGACGCCAAGCTCCTCGACGACCGCGAGCGCGACATGGACCATCGTGCCGTAAGCAAGCACCGTCACCGCCTCGCCGGCACGCACGATGTTCGCCTTGCCGAGTTCGATCCGGTAATAGTCCTTGGGCACGTCGGAGGCGGGATGCTTCGCCCAGGGCTGGACCGGACGATCGTAATGCCCGTCGAACGGGCCGTTATAGATCCGCTTGGGTTCGAAGAACACGACCGGATCATCGCACTCGATTGCCGCGATCAGCAAACCCTTGGCATCATAGGGGGTCGACGGGATCACCGTTTTCACCCCCGCCATGTGGGTGAACAGGCTTTCGGGCGACTGCGAGTGCGTCTGTCCGCCGAAAATGCCCCCGCCATACGGCGAGCGGATCGTCATCGGCGCGATGAACTCGCCCGCGCTGCGATAGCGGATGCGCGCCGCCTCGCTGACGATCTGGTCGAGTCCGGGATAGATATAGTCGGCGAACTGGATTTCGGGCACGGGGCGCAGGCCATAGGCGCCCATGCCGACCGCCACGCCGATAATGCCGTTTTCCGAAATCGGCGAATCGAACACGCGCGTCTTGCCGTGCTTTTCCTGCAGGCCCGCGGTGGCGCGAAAGACGCCGCCGAAATAGCCGACATCCTCGCCCAGGATGACGACGTCGGGATCGCGGTCGAGCATGGTGTCGAGCGCCGAATTGATCGCCTCGATCATGTTCATGCCCTTTTGAGGCTTGGCGTGCGCCTTGGCCTCGGCGGGCTGTGCGTCGGCAGGCTTCACTTCGGCCATTTCGCGTCCTTCTCGGCAAGCGCCTGTTCCATCTGTTCGCGCAGGTGCCACGGCATGTCGGCATAGACGTCTTCGAACATCGTCTCGAACGGCTGGTGAAGGCCGTGGCCGAGGACGCCGTTCTTCTCGGCCTCCTTGCCCGCCGCCTTGACCTCGTCGCCCAGTTCGGTGCGCAGCGCTTCGTGGCGATCGTCGTCCCATTCGCCCGAGGCAACGAGATGCGCCTTCAATCGTTCGATCGGGTCGCCGAGCGGCCAGGCGGTTTTTTCATCGGCGGCGCGGTAGCCCGAGGGGTCGTCCGACGTGCTGTGGCCTTCGCTGCGGTAGGTGAAGTGCTCGATCAGCGTCGGCCCCTTGTTGGTGCGCGCACGGTCGGCCGCCCAGCGCGTCGCGGCATAGACCGCGAGCGCATCGTTGCCGTCGACGCGGAGCGCGGCGATGCCGTAACCCAGTCCGCGCGCGGCAAAGGTCGTCCGCTCGCCGCCGGCAAAGCCCGAAAACGAACTGATCGCCCACTGGTTGTTGACGATGTTGAAGATGATCGGGGCGTTATAGACCGCGGCAAAGGTCAGCGCGGCGTGAAAATCGCCCTCGGCGGTCGAGCCCTCGCCGCACCACGTCGCGGCGATTCGCGTGTCGCCCTTCGCAGCGCTCGCCATCGCATAGCCTACCGCTTGCGGGTATTGCGTCGTCAGGTTGCCCGAGATCGAGAAGAAGCCGTGATCGCGCGACGAATACATGATCGGCAGCTGGCGGCCCTTCAAGGGATCGGCGCTGTTCGAATAGATCTGGTTGATCATGTCGATCAACGGATAATCGCGAGCGATCAGAATACCTTGCTGGCGATAGCTGGGAAAGCACATGTCGTCGCGATCGAGCGCCATCGTCGCCGGGATCGCGACCGCTTCCTCGCCGGTGCACTTCATGTAGAAGCTCGTCTTGCCCTGGCGCTGCGCGCGATACATGCGGTCGTCGAAAGCGCGGACGCGCAGCATGTACTTGAGCATCCGGCGCTTGGTCTCGGCATCGAGCTTGGGGGCCCAGGGGCCCACCGCTGCGTCGTCATCGTCGAGCACGCGGACGAGACCGTAAGCGAGGTCGCGCATCGCGGCGGGATCGCTGTCCTCGGCCGGGCGCGGCGTCATGCCCGCCTTGAGAATCTCGACATGGCTGAAATCGGGCGCATCGCCCGGACGCGACGGCGGCTCGGGCACGTGCAGCGACAGCGGCGCGAGGTTGCTCTTGGGTGTGCTCTGCCGATCGGCCATGGATCCATCCTGCAATCTGGCCTCGTTTCGGACCAGACTTTTATAATTTCCTGTGCGCGTATTATTATTTCAAAGTCGGCATTCGCGCAAGCCGACCGATCGTCAACGTGTCAGACCGCGACCGGTGCCGCGATATGCGCTTGCGGCGCGTAATCTTCCACCGCGAAATCGTCGATCGTGTAATCGAAGATGCTCGCGGGGCGGCGCGCGATCGTGAGCCGCGGCGAACCTGCAGGCCTGCGCGCGAGCTGCTCTTCGACCAGCGCGTCGTGATTGAGGTAGAGATGAACGTCGCCGCCGGTCCAGACCAGCTCGCGCGCGGGCAGGTCGCACTGCTGCGCCAGCATCCGCGTGAGAAGCGCCGCGGAGAAGACGTTGAACGCAAAGCCGAGGCCGAGGTCGCACGATCGTTGGTACAGCTGGCACGAAAGCCCCTTATCGGAGACATGGAACTGGTAGGTCATGTGGCATGGCGGCAGCGCCATCGAATCGAGATCGGCGACGTTCCAGCCTGTGAAGATATGCCGCCGCGAGCCGGGATTGGTGCGCAGCGATTCGACGAGGAGCGCGATCTGGTTAATCCCCCGCCCCGGGCGGAACAGGCCGTCGCCCACGGGATCGTACCTCGGCCAGTCGACCCATTGCTTGCCATAGACCGGGCCGAGGTCGCCCCAGCGCGCGGCGAAATCGGCATCGGCGAGGATCGCCGCCTCGAAGGCATCACGGTCGATATCTTCGCCGGTTTCGCGGCGATAATGCGCCAGTGGCCAGTCGGTCCAGATATGGACGCCCTGCGCGACCAGCGGCCGGATGTTGGTATCGCCGGTGAGGAACCACAGCATCTCGCGCGTCGCGGTTTTCCAGAAGACGCGCTTGGTCGTCAGCAGCGGGATCGCGTCGTCGGCAAGGTCGAAGCGCAGCTGCGCGCCGAACAATGAGCGCGTACCGACGCCGGTCCGGTCGACGCGTTCGTCGCCCTCGCTCCACACGCGCCGCATGAGGTCGAGATATTGCTGTTCGTAATGCGGCTGGGTCATCGCGCCCTTGCTAGGCGAGCGGGGCATCACGAGCAAGTCGGGGCCGGTCCGATCCGTTTCGGCGCCACAGTGGAGACTTTAGCGCTCGTCAGGCGGAACCCTCGGCGGCATCCTGGATCAATGGGGCAGACACGCCAGGCCTTCCCGAACGACGACGCGGCCAGCGATGGCGCGCGCGACCTTGTCGGGCTGATGCGATCGGCGCTGCCGCCGGCGCGGGTCGAACATATCATCCTGTCGGGTTTTGATTCGCATAACCGCCTGCTGTTTCTCGATTCGATCGGGAGCGGCAGCCGCGGCGCGGTTTCCGTCGACGGCGCCAAGCTGTTCACGCTGCTGGCGACGCCCCGCCTCGCCGCGATCGTCATGGCGCACAATCACCCCAGCGGCGATCCGACGCCGAGCCCCGGCGACATCGCGCTGACCGCTCGCATCGCCCAGATCGCTCGCTTTGCGTGCATTGCGCTAACCGATCACCTGATCTTCGGACTCGAACGCCACACCAGTTTTCGCGCGCTTTCGCTGCTCTGATTGGCCGTTTCGCGCGGGGTCGAGTTCGCGCTTGATCGCCCCTGCCCGCGCCCCTATACGACGCGCCTTGCCTCCTCCGACGCACGATGTTCGCATCCGCGCCGGACCCGGTCGGGGAGTAGCTCAGCCTGGTAGAGCACTGTCTTCGGGAGGCAGGGGCCGGAGGTTCGAATCCTCTCTCCCCGACCAATTTTCCAAAATCGTCCGGGGGACGGTTTTGGAAAACTCTCTGGCCACGATTGTGGCAAGGCATGCAACTCCCGAGCCGTTGCCTGCCCCAATTATGAGACGCCACGCGACACCTGCAACAAGCGCTGGCAGCCATCGACAGCCAATTATCCCGCTCACGGAACCTTCGCCGCGACCTTCGGTTGGTGACGAAAGGGCTGCCATGGTGGCAAGCCCAACGGAGAGTTCTTCATGCTTTTGACCATCGCGATCATTCTTGCTGTCTTGTGGGCGCTCGGCTTCCTTGCTTTCCACATCGCCAGCGGTCTGATCCACCTTCTGCTGATCATCGCAGTGATCGCGCTCGTCGTGCACTTCGTCAAAGGCCGTCGCGCAGGTTGACCGTGTTGGGCGCGCTCAGTTTGCGCCCAACACCATCTTGTCGACCGGTCCCGTGGTCACCGAGTGGTAGGTCTTGCGCGTCTCGGCATAGATCCGCTTGGCGATCGGCTGGCCCCAGTCGCCCTGCCCCATCAACGTCTTGAACAAGGGCGCGACGAACTTGCGGCGGCCGACGTGCGCGAGGAATTTCTCGGCAACGGGCACCGCCGGATCGTAGCGATTGGCGAGCGCGAGGTTGAGCCAGGCGTACAGTATCTCGTTGTTGCCCTCGTCCGACAGGCCGAGCCCGCTATCGAGCGCGCCGAGCTGCGGCGCTGAACGCTTCTCAGGCAGGCGGCTGAGGAAGCGCAGCCGCTCTGCGGTCGTCCAGCCTTTCCATGCCGCCGCATCGGATCTTGCCGTCGGCGCCATAGGCCTTTGCCGCGGCATCGACTTCGGCAAACGCCTGCGGGTCGGGCTCGGCGACGTTTGATCGGAACGCCCGGCCCATAGACCCACTGCGTCGAGCATCAGCTTCTTTTCGAGCGCGGCGTCGCCCTTGACCAGGTTGGCGCGCATGTCGGCGAGGAACAGCGCCGAAGTCGCGGGCTGGAAGGCGTGGCGGTCGAACCATCTCGCAGATATGCATCGAATTGTTCGCGTCCGACGATCTGCTCCATCGTCCGCATGAAGACCGAGCCCTTGTCGTAGATGATCCGCTGGCTCCGCCGTCAGGCGCATCCGCGGCCTTGGGCAAATGAGCTGCGTAATGTCCGCATCGGCGCCATATTCGGCGATCGCGCTCTTCCATGCCGTCATATTCAGTGCGCTTCCTGCTTCGCGCGCTTGGTGCCGTAGAGCGCCTCGACGATGCGGTTTTCGAAGTAGGACGTGACGCCTTCGTTGATCCAGCTGTCGCACCAGTTGGCGTTGGTGACGAGATTGCCCGACCAGCTGTGCGCCAGTTCGTGCGCGACGAGGCCGATGAGGCTCTTGTCGCCCGCGAGGAAGGTCGGCGTCAGGAAGGTCAGCGTCGGATTTTCCATGCCGCCATAGGGAAAGCTCGGCGGCAGCACGACCATGTCGTAGCGGCCCCAGCGATACGGACCGTAAAGCGCCTCGGCGGCCGAGACCATCTTCTCGGTATCGGCCAGTTCGGCGACCGATCGCTCGATCATCGACGGTTCGGTCCACACGCCGGTGCGCGGGCCGAGCGCGCGGAATTCGAGGTCGCCCGCAGCGATCGCGATGAGATAGGGCGCAACCGGCTTGTCCATCGCGAAGCGGAAGGCGCGGCGGCCGGGTCCGGCGGGCTCGCCGACCTGCGACAGACGCAGTCCCGACATGACGACGGTCAGCGGTTCGGGCGCAGTGATCCGCGCTTCCCAGGTCTGGCGGATACCCGGGCTGTCCTGCGTCGGGATCCACGTCCGGTTGAGCGTCGGCTGGCCCTGGCTGAACAGATAGGGATAGGTGCCGCCCGCGGTCTGTTCGGGCGCCAGCCATTGCAGCGCCTCGGCGCCCGGGCGCGTGGTGTAGGCGACGACGATCTTGCGCGTGATCGAAACGTTCGACGCAGGGATCGCGATCCTCACCGGCGCGCCCTTGCCGGCCTGTTCGGCGCCCACATTGAAGGCCAGCTTCTTGCCCGACGCATCGGTTATCGACGCGATGTCGAGCCCGTCGCTGTCGAGGATGACGTGGTCGGCGCCCGGCGCCGCGAGAATATCGAGTGTCGCGCTGCCGCTGACCCGCTTCGCCTTGAAATCGAGCGCGAGGTCGAGCGCGACATGCGTCACGCGGGCAACTTCGGGCTCGGCATAAGTGAACGGGTCGTGCGCGTCAGCCGTCGTCAGGATCGGCGAGATCATCGGCGTTGCCCGATCGGCCAGCGCGGTCGGCGACGGGCCCGTCATGCTCGTGCAGGAAGCAAGGACGGCAAGCAAAGGCAGGGCAAATTTACGCAAGATCAGACACTCCTGATGACGGGTGCCCAATCCTAGCGGCCCCGCGCCGTTGCGGCAAAGGGTAATCGGCGGAGATCGTTCGGGACCACGTAGATGAGGCAGCGAAGCCAAAGGCCTGAAACCTTGCCATCCAACCGACTCGGCGACCGCCAGGCTGCGCAGGCAATCCTGTGTTGATCGGCCTGCCGGTCGCGACCACGCGATTAATCATCTCTCCGCCTGCCACTGACGACCCGCGCGCGAAAAAGGGCCTTCGAAAGGGTTTGTTCGTTATAATATTATTGCGTTGTCAGTGGATTATGATCAATCGTGTCTTGACGCGCGGAAAAAAACTGACCAACCATGATCCCTCACTAAGGTTAATATCGCAGGTCGGGCGACGAGCTTCAGGGGCAGTGCCTGATCCAGCGCGCAAAAATTCTATTCAGGGTTTCTCAAGGGGGTAATAATGAAAATTTCTCAGGTTCGCAGGTCGAGCTCAAATCGTCGCATTGCGTTGCTCGGCACCGTTGCCGGTATCGCGATGATGACGGCGACGGGTGCACAGGCGCAAAGCGCCACTCCGGAGGCCGCCACTCCCGTTTCAGACGTCGTTATCGGCCTATCGCCAATCAAGGATTTCCTCGCGCCGCAAGGCAATACGATCGGGATTTCGGGCAATCTCGGCTCGGCGTCTGACCTCGTCACCGGTCCTCTGACGGGCGACTATCGCGAAGCTCAGAACGCGGCCACCGGACAATATACCGCCTACACGCAACAGACGCTGACGCCGGTTGCACCTAGTCCGCAGATCGTCATTGCCGACCCGGGTACGCCGACCACGGCGCGTGATCCGAACGACATTACCGGCGTCGGTCAAATGATTGTCGATCAGCAGAACGGCTATATCGGCCTGTGCACGGCCACGCTGATCAACCCGCGTACCGTCATCTTCGCCGCGCATTGCGTCAACGACGATGCCGCGACCGACTATGGCGCCGCCAATGGCGGAAAACCGATCGGCTTCGGCTTTGCGGGCAACGCTCTGCCAGGAATTCTCGACTGGTATTTCGGGACTCATCAGACCAACACCGCCAACGCCTTCTACAATTCGAATTACGTGACCTACAATCCCGGCTCGCTCGAGCCCGAGGCCAGCTCGTTCCTCTATAGCGATATCGCGATGGCGGCGCTCGACACGCCGGCGGCCGGTATTCCGACCTGGGCGCTGATGTTCTCGCAACTTCCCGACCCTGGGGCGATCGACGCGGACGGTACGGGTTACCACGTCGTCATCGAAGGCTATGGCAACACCGGCACCGGGACGACCGGATCGGGCGGCAGCGATTTTCGCCGTCGCATCGCCGAGAACACGCTCGGCGCGCTCGCCAGCCTCGACGACTTCGAGACCTTCCTGTTCGGCTCGCCCAACGGCCTCTACCAGAATCTCTACTGGATCGACTTCGACGATCCGCGCCGCGGCACAGCGACCGCCAGCCCCTATGACTTCAACGCCTGGCGTGACAACGCCCTGCCCAACGAGGGCATCACCGCGAGCGGTGACTCTGGGCGGCCCGCTGATCCTCGACGACACCTATGACACGCCGCTCGTGATCGGCGTCCTGTCGGGCGGCTACACGCGTTTCTTCCCTGGCCAGCCCGCCAATGGTTACGGCACCGCAAGCTTCTACCAGCCGCTCTATCTTTACTGGGACTGGATCGTCGCGAATAACCCCTATCACTATGTCGCGGCACAGGCCGGCGACGGCAACTGGGAGGATGCGACGCACTGGATCAGCTCGCTCGATCCCAACTACATGGTGCTCAACGCCGCTGGCGATCTGGTCAACGGCATTCCCACCTCGCCGGGCGAGGGCACCAACCCGGGCGCCGGCTTCGGCCAGGCCTGCTATCAAGCAACCATCGGCTATAATGATTGCTACGATATCGCCACCGGCGAAGAGACGATTTCGGGCGATCCGATCGGCACGATCAACAACGGCAAGGGCTATGCGTCGGTTGATGGTTTGACAGCCTTCAATCCTGCACTTGAAGCCAGCACCGGCAGCGGATTGATTACCACAGGCGTGATCGAGCAGCTGGCGTTGCCCAATGCCACGCTTGGCAATGGCTTGCCCGGCGCGACCGGCTTCGTGCCCAACAATAGCGACGGAGACCCGGTGAATGGGGTCGCGCCACGCTATTTTGACGTAACGCTGTCGGCCAACGGCACGACCAAGCTTTCGAGCGATGTCACGATTGATCGACTCACGATCGCAGGCATCGGCGCAGCGCTCGACATCACCAGCGCAGGATCGCTGACCAGCTTGATGGACGTCACCCAGTATAGCGGGATGATGCGCGTCAACGGATCTCTCACGAGCGTCGGCGACTATTTCCTGATGAGCGGCGGCCTGCAGGGCAGCGGCATCATCAACGCGCCCTATTTCACCAGCATGGCGGGCGTAATCTCGCCGGGCACGCCCACGACGACCGGGACGCTGACCTTCAACGGCAACGTCATCCTCGCCTCGGGTAACGTCTATATGGCGAATCTTGGGACCAACGGGGTGTCCGATCTGATCGACGTCAAGGCGACGAACGAGACGGCAGGTACGGCCTATATCGATGGCACAGTGATCTTCAACGCTGCCTCGGGGGCGCTCGTCCGCGACGGCAACACCTACACGATCCTGACCGCAGAGGGCGGCGTTTTCGGCACCTTCAATACGCCGGGGGCTATCAGCGCGATCCTGACGCCGACGCTCACCTACACGCCAAATGCGGTACAGGTAGAGGTCGAGGCTGGACTTTATGCCGATGTCATCGACTCTTCGTCACCGATCCAGTCGGCCTTTGCCCAACTGCTCGATCAGAACCGCGTGCAATATGGCGTCTATAGCGACCTGTTCGGGCCGCTCGACGTCCTGTCGCAGTCGGCTGTCCAGGCCGCGCTCGAAAGCTTCGCTCCGCGCACGCAGCCGCTCATGCAATCGATGGGCACCGCAGCGCTCGATGCAACCTCGCGCCTGTTGCGCGACCGCATGGCGAATGTCGGCGATGGGTCCGAAGGCGGCAGCGTCGCTTTCTACGGCGCCCCCGGCGGTGTTCTCGGCACGATGTCGGCCAGCGCAATGATATCGGCGAGCGATGCGCTTGCCAGCGGCGCACCCGACCGCGTGGTCGAGAACGCCTTGCCCGAAGACATCAGCGCCTACTTTGCCGGCGGTTATATCGACGGGAAGAGCGACGGGGCACCCACCGCCGTTCCATATGTCGGCGACGAGTTCGACGGCTATTACTTCTCGGGCGGCCTCGAAAAGGCATTTGCCGGAGACGGTTTTGCCGGCATCGCAGTCACCTATGCCCACATGAAGGGCAAGCCGGGTGATCCGACCCGGTCGGTCAAGGGCAACCTCTACCAGCTGAGTTTCTACGGGGCGAACCGCTTCGCCGGGGGTCTCACTCTCGATGCGCAGCTGAGCGCGGGTGCCTATGACATCGATGCCGCCCGTTCGATCGCGGTCGGCCTCACGACCTACGACCTCAGCTCGAACAGCACGCCGTTCACGCTGACCAGTGAACTCGGGCTGAGCAAGGAGCTCTCGACGAGTTCGGCGATTGCGATCACGCCGCGGGTTGCGGTGCGCTATGCGAATATCAAGTTCGACCGCGTGGCCGAGCGGGGCGGCGGTCCTGCCCTGCAGTACCAGCTCGACAATTATGAAAGCCTGCAGGGTCGCGCAGGCCTGCGGATCGCCGGCAAGGGCAGCATCCAGCCCTACGTAACCGGCACCTATGTCCACGATTTCGACAACAAGCCCGACCAGTTCGGTGCGAACTTCGTCGGTGGCGTCGGCCCCAACGCCTTCTTCGCCCTTCCCGGCGACGATCAGGACTGGGCCGAAGTCGGCGCGGGCATCAGCACGACGGGACCTGTCTCGATCGGCATCTCCGCCGAAACGACGATCGGCCGGTCGGACGTCAGCTACCAGACCTATCGCGCATCGGTCTCGGTCAAGTTCTGACCCGATCGCGATGACAGGGACGGGCGGCCCGGCAACGGGCCGCCCTTTTCTTTGCGCGATTGTAGAGAGCCGTTGGACTGCAAACCGTTGTCGTGAGCGACGCAGCAGGCGCCGACCACCGGCGCTTTAAGGGTGTGAAGCGTCCTCTTCATTGCCCTCTTCGTCGATCAATATTCTCTGTGCAGCGCCATCGAGATCGTCGAACTGGCCCGAGCGCATCGCCCAGAAAAACGCCGCGAGTCCGCACAGCCCCAATCCCAGTGCAACGGGGATGAGGATGGCGAGCCCGTTCACTTGGCGCTCCCGGCAAGGCGCAGGGCATTGCCGACGACGATCAGCGAACTCATCGACATGGCGATCGCGGCGACCAGCGGCGTTACCAGGCCGGCGATCGCGATCGGGACGGCAAACGCATTGTACGCGATCGCGAGGGCAAAGTTTTCCCGGACGATGTGCCGCGTCTGGCGGGCAACGCGAACGGCGAGAGCCACCGGCATGATCCCCGGGCTGGTGAAGACCGCGTCGGCGGCCTGTTGGCCGACATCGCTGGCCGACCCTGGCGCCATCGACACGTGCGCCGCGGCAAGCGCAGGCCCGTCGTTGAGACCGTCTCCGACCATCAGAACGTTCCGGCCTTCATCCGCCAGCGCTTTAAGCGCATCGACCTTTGCCCTGGGATCGGCAGTGGCGACAAACGACAGGCCATGCGCATCGGCCAGCCGCGCGACCGGCCCCGCCGCGTCGCCCGAAAGGATCGAGGACTCGATGCCGAGCCTCTCCAGAGCGACCAACATCGGGCCAACATCGGCACGCGGCTGGTCACGGAACGAAATGTCGCGGCTCCGGTCGCCGATTGTCAGCCGAACCGTCGGGACCGACGGATTGTCCGCCCGGCCGAGCGAAACGGCCGCGCCTTGCCAGCGACCGCTGACCCCTACGCCGGGGACCTCCGCGATACTATCGACCTCGCTCGCGCCGACCGCTTCGCTTGCCAGCGCGGCATGAAGCGCGCGCGAGAGCGGGTGGCGGCTCGCGCGCGCCAGCGCCAGGGCGATCGATTTTTCGTCGTCTGACAGCGCCTCGAGCGAGACCGGGTGCGGTGTCCCGAGGGTCAGCGTGCCGGTCTTGTCGAATACGGCGCGGTCGACGCTCGCCAGCCGTTCGAGCGCGCTGCCGTCCTTGATAAATACGCCGCGCTTGAAGCGCACCGACCGCCACCACCTGCGCCCGGGACGGCCAGCCCGAGCGCGCACGGACAGGTAATGATGAGGACCGAAATCGCGACCAGCAGCGACTGGTGAGTCCCGCGCCAGCGATCATCCAGCCCAAAACGTAGCGAGCGCCAGGCTGTGGACCGCGGGGGCATAGATCCGGGCGGCGCGATCGGCGACGCGCACGTAGAACGATCGATGTGGCCGGCATCGTCCATCAGCCGCGCGAGATCGGCGATCATCGTATCCGCGCCGCGGCGGTAACGCGGACCGAACCGGCGCGCCGAGTTGGTCGTTCCCGCCAGGACCATATCGCCCTCGCGGCGTGCCTGCGGTTCGCTTTCGCCGGTCAGCATCGCGTGGTCGAACGCGGTGCGGCCTTCCACGATAACGCCGTCGGCTGCGAGTTTTCGCCCGCCGCGACGATCAGCGTACCCGGGATCGAGGGCGGCGGCCGCGACCCATCGTGTCCCCCGCGGGTCGAAGACATGCGCGTACGACCCATTTTCTCCATCAGGGCAGCGATCCCTGACGGGCGCGGTCACGCATAGTCGCGTCGAGAGCGCGGCCGGCCAACAGGAAGAACAGGAGCATCACCGCGCCCTCGAAATAGGCGTGCATGCCGCCAGTGGCGGTCTCGTAAAGGCTGAGCGCAGTCAGCGAGCAGGACGCCGATCGAAATCGGCACGTCCATGTTGGTCGGCCTGCCACAGCGCCCGGGCCGCCGAGATGAAAAACGGCCGACCCGAGTAAAAGACAACCGGAATGGCGATCATCGCGGAGAGCCAGTGAAAGATATCGCGGGTCGTGCCGTCGGCCCCCGCCAGACGCCGACCGAGAGCAGCATGATGTTCATCATGCCGAACCCGGCAACAGCGAGGGCCTCGACAGCGAGCGGCGCTCGGCATCGTTGTCCAACAGATCGATCGAAGCGACTGCCTGGGCCTCGAAGCCGAGCCCGGCCAGTGCCTCGACGATGCTTTCGTCATCAAGTTCGGACGAGTGTGAGACCGCGACGCTCTCGCCGAAAAATTCACTCCGCCGCTGCCACACCGGCGACCGGCGAGGCCTCGCTCAATCTTGCCAATGCAGCCAGCGCAATGAATCCCGGGTACGTAAAGCGGCTTTCGATCGGCGGGGCAGCGTCCGCGGGTCCCGGTGCGACCCCGGCGACAGGCAGGCGGAGCGTTCACCGCAGGTCTCGCACCGCCGCAAATCGCGTGTCCCCCTGGACGATCGTGAGATGCAAGGTCCAGCGTCCGCGGCAATCGAATGATCGAGCGATAGCCGCTGTCCGCCGGTGTGAACGCCAGCTTCGGTTCGGAATGGCCGAGCGGATGGCGCGCGATCGCGCTGACCTTGGCAACCGCGGGGCCCCATCGGCGTCGGTTACGGTGACAAAGACGTGCTCATCGGCGCCGCGCGTCGCGGTAACATGCGAGCTTTCGGTTCGCACGGCCTCGTCGAGCCAGCGGTTAAATTCTTGGCTGGCGACATAGGTGTTTTCGACGACAATGCCGCCGAAGGTGGAGACGGCAAAGCGTGCCATGGAAAGTTGACCGCGAAAACCATGCCGAAAAACGCGATCAAGATGAACATATGTGGCGCCGGTGAAGCGCCGCGGCGAACCGGGTTGATCCTTCATAACGCGACCTCCGGGCGTGCGAAACGCTTTTTTCGCTGTCGACCCGCCGGCTTATCGAGGGCGCTAACGGTAAAGGCGAAACTTCGAAGGCCGGGCCGTTCAGGCGGCCATGAATACGCGCAGCCGCACGACGCTATCGGGCGGCGCGGTCGTAACTATCCGCTGCGACGCCTGTTCGCGGCTGCCGTCTCGGACCATATCACCGCATTGTCGATTCCCGACAGCGTCACTTCGAGCCGCCGGGCCGGGTCTCCATGTTGCGGAGCTTGAGCGTGTAGGCGTTGCGCACGGAACCGTCCCATCAGCAGGAAAGGCAGGGTTGCGATCCTGCGCGACGCGATGTCGAGATGGGTGCGGGTGCCGAGCGCGAACAGCAGGCGACGCCGATCGCCGCCCCAGCCGGCGAAATAGACAAGCGTGCGCGGCCGCAGCACGTTGCCACGCCGAGCCGGGCGCCTCCCCTGCTGCTTCCCGCTCGCGTCCTCCAGCGTGGCATAATCGATCAGGCCGCGCGGCCGGCCGACCTCGTCCATGACCTTGTCGCAGGCATCGATGCACAACGCGCAGGTGATGCAGCCGATCTGCGGTCCTTCGCGGATGTCGATTCCGGTCGGGCAGACCGTTGACGCATTGCAGGCAATCGATGCAGTCGCCGAACATGCCCGGGCTCTTTTTCCGCCTTCTTGACGCTGCCGCGC
Source organism: uncultured Alphaproteobacteria bacterium (assembly GCA_963800335.1). GTDB lineage: Bacteria > Pseudomonadota > Alphaproteobacteria > Sphingomonadales > Sphingomonadaceae > Flavisphingopyxis. The sequence continues at coordinate 562,920 of CAWDAN010000007.1, forward strand.
GGTTCGCCGCGCCAGTCCTTGTAGGTGACGAGCGAGCGACTTCTCGTCCATCATCGCCGACTGGATGCGCGGCCAGGGGCACATGTAGATGCACACCTGTTCGCGCATGAAGCCGCCGAGCGATGAAAGTGGTCGCGGTCAGGATCGCGACGGTGATATAGGCGACCGGCGCGGCCTCGCCGCGCCAAGAAATCGTGGACCAGCGTCGGCGCATCGGCGAAGTAGAAGGATCCACGCGCCGCCGGTCGCAGAAGGCGATCGCCAGGTAGATCGACCATTTGACCAGCCGCCGCGCGATCTTCGCCGGCCCCCAGGGCGCCTTGTCGAGCCGCACCTGGGCATTGCGGTCGCCGTCGATAAAGCGGTCGACATGCTGGAACAGGTCGGTCCAGACGGTCTGCGGGCAGGTATAGCCGCACCAGGCGCGGCCGACCGCGCTGGTGACCAGGAACAGGCCGATACCGGCCATGATCAGCAGGCCCGGCGACAAAATAGAATTCGTGCGGCCAGATCTCGATCGCCGAACATGTAGAAGCGGCGATGGGCGAGATCGACCAGCACCGCCTGGTCGGGCGCATAGGGCCCGCGGTCCCAGCGGAGCCAGGGCGTGACGTAGTAGATGCCGAGCGTCACCAGCATCACGACCCATTTCAGGCGGCGGAAGAAGCCGTCGATCCGCCTGGGGGAAGACCGCGCTTTGCGCTTTTCGTAGAAGCTGCGCTCGGCTCGTCGGTCTGCGCAGCGTGCCTCGGGTCGATCTCGCCGCGCTGCGACTCGACGTGTCGACGATCCGTGTCTCAGGGGCGTCAGGTTGTTCATCGACCTTCACCGCGGGATCTGCGGCGACCTCAACGAAATCTTCGCCTCCGCCGAGCGAGTGGACATAGGCGGCCAGCATCTTGATCGTCACCGGGTCGAGCCGCTCGCCCCAGGCGGGCATGACGCCGTGACGCGGGCGTTCGTGAACGCTGCGGTCATCGTCCTCGCGTCGCCGCCGTAGAGCCAGATCGCGATCGGTCAGATTGGGCGCGCCGAATTCGCGGTTGCCCTTGGCCGTCGGGGCCGTGGCAGACGGCGCAGTTGGCGGCGAAGACCGCTGCACCGCGCCGGGCCGCAGCGTTGCCTTGGCCTTGCCCGAGAGCGACAGGACATAGGTCGGCGACGTCTGCCGATCTGCGCGCGCGTCAGAATGCCGTCGCGCCCGAAGGCCGGCATTGGCTGGCGCGGGTCTGATCGTGACCGGGCTGGCGGATGCCGTGGATCAGCGTGTATTCGATCGCCTTGAGATCGCCGCCCCACAGCCAGTCGTCGTCATTGAGATTGGGATAGCCCTTGCTGCCCGCCGCGCCCGCGCCGTGGCACTGGACGCAATTGACCTTGAAAGCGGCGCGGCCGCCTGCGACGGCCGCGCGCATCAGCGCGGCTGTCTTCGGGCAGGCGCTCGATCGGGATCGCGGCGCAAGCGCCTCGAGCATCGTGACGCGCGCCTGGTCGGCCTCGGCCTGCATTTCCTCGGCGAGCTGGCCGCGGCTCGTCCAGCCGAGCACGCCCTCGGTCGCGCTTGTCGACCAGCGGCCAGGCCGGATAGACGATGACATAACCGATCGCGAAGACGATCGTCAGCGTAGAAGGTCCACAGCCACCAGCGCGGCATCGGGGTGTCGAGTTCCTCGATCCCGTCCCATTCGTGGCCGACGGTTTCGGTGCCGGTCGGCTCGTCGATCCGTTTGTCATCGTGGCGCTCATTCGCCATCGTCGTCATCCTTGAAGATCATGTCGCGGCGTCACGGTTGCGCTGTGCGCGCGCCGGGCCGGAACGGCCAGAGCGCGAGCGCCAGGAAAACCACGACCATCGCCAGCAGGCCCCAGCTGTCGGCGAAATGCCGCAGGCGTCGTAGGTCGAATGGCGGCTCATCGGCCTTTCTCCTGCGCCAGTTCCTCCTGCGCGGCCGCGCTGTTCACATCGACCAGCGTGCCGAGCATCTGGAGATAGGCGACCAGCGCATCCATCTCGGTCAGCCGCGTCGGGATCGCCGTCGAAATCGCGCACCTGCGCCTTGGGATAGCGCTTCTGCGAAGTCGCTCGCGCATCGGCCTCGGGATCGGCCTGCAGCCTCGAGATCCGCATCGGCCTTGGTCGATGTCGCGCTTCGTATAAGGCACGCCGACGCGCCGCAGCGCGCTCAGGTTGGCCGCGCATGTCGCGATCGTCGAGATCGCGTTTCGGCAAGGAAGGCGTACGGCGGCATGATCGCTTTCGGGCACCACCGAGCGCGGATCGTTCAGGTGCTGGACGTGCCATTCGTCCGAATAGCGGCCGCCGACCCGGGCAAGGTCGGGCCCGGTGCGCTTCGAGCCCCATTGGAACGGGTGGTCGTACATGCTTTCCGCGGCCAGGCTGTAGTGGCCATAGCGCTCGACCTCGTCGCGGAACGGGCGGATCATCTGGCTGTGGCAGGCATAGCAGCCTTCGCGCACGTAGATGTCGCGCCCCGCCTGTTCGAGCGGGGTGTAGGGCCGCATGCCCTCCACCTTCTCGATCGTGTTGTCGATCCAGAACAGCGGCGCGATCTCGACGATGCCGCCGATCGCCACCGCGATGAAGGCGAGCACGCGCAAGCAGCGTGACGTTGCGCTCGAGCTTCTTGTGGTGGTCGAGAAATGCTGCCATGACGATTGCTCCGTCCTATTCGGCCGGCGCGGCCGCGGGCGAGCGGGCGATCGGCGTCGGGATCGTAGCCGGCGTCGCGCATCGGCGCTTCCTCGCGCAGCTGGCCGGCGATCGTCAGCCAGACATTGACGACCATGACGATGCCCCGGTCGAGGTAGAGCAGGCCGCCGAAAGCGCGCGGATCAGGTACATCGGGTGCATGCGCGGCGACCGTCTCGGCGAAGCTGTTCACCAGATAGCCGTCGGCGCCGTATTCGCGCCACATCAGGCCCTGGGTGATGCCCGCCACCCACATCGCAGGCGGCGTAGAAAACGATGCCCAGCGTCGCGAGCCAGAAGTGCCAGTTGACCATGCGCAGCGAATACAGCCGCTCGCGCTTCCACAGGCGCGGCACGAGGAAATAGATCGCGGCGAAGGTGATCATCCCGTTCCAGCCCAGCGCGCCGGAATGGACGTGGCCGATGGTCCAGTCGGTATAGTGCGACAGCGAGTTGACCGCCTTGATCGACAGCATCGGCCCTTCGAACGTCGCCATGCCGTAGAAGGCGAGCGCCATCGACCATCATGCGGATGATCGGATCGGTGCGGACCTTGTCCCATGCGCCGTTGAGCGTCATCAGCCCGTTGATCATGCCGCCCCAGCTCGGCATCCACAGCATGACCGAGAACACCATGCCCAGCGTCTGCGCCCAGTCGGGCAGCGCGGTGTAGTGCAGGTGGTGCGGGCCGGCCCAGATGTAGAGGAAGATCAGCGACCAGAAGTGGATGATCGACAGCCGGTAGCTGTAGATCGGCCGCTCGGCCTGCTTGGGCACGAAGTAATACATCATCGCCAGGAACGGCACGGTCAGGAAGAACGCGACCGCGTTATGGCCGTACCACCACTGCGTCAGCGCATCCTGGACGCCGGCAAAGGCGGAGTAGGATATGCGAGCCGAGAAGCGTGACCGGCATCGCCAGATTGTTGACGATGTGCAGCATCGCGATGGTGATGATGAAGACGAGATAGAACCAGTTGGCGACGTAGATATGCGGCTCGCGTGCGCCGCGCCAGCGTGCCGACGAAGACGATCAGATAGGCGACCCAGACGATCGTCAGCCACAGGTCGACGTACCATTCGGGCTCGGCATATTCGCGGCTCTGGGTGACGCCGAGCAGATAGCCGGACGCGGCGAGGACGATGAACAGCTGGTAGCCCCAGAAGACGAAGCGGGCGAGGCCGGGAAGGCGAGCCGCGCGCGGCAGGTGCGCTGGACGACGTAGAAGCTCGTCGCGATCAGCGCATTGCCGCCGAACGCGAAGATCACCGCCGAAGTGTGCAGCGGCCGCAACCGCCCGAAGTTGAAATACGGGCTCGAGGTTGAGCAGCGGGAAAGGCGAGCTGCAGCGCGATGAAGAGCCCGGCGAGAAAGCCGACCACGCCCCAGAAGACGGTGGCGATCACGCCCCAGCGGATCGGATCGTCGTCATAGCGTGCGGGATCGGCGGGCGTGCGGATGATGCCGCGCGCGATCGCGCCATAATCGGTGCGGCTGACCGTCACCCACAGCCCGAACAGGGCCGCGAAGGCGACGATGCCCATATGAACAGCAAATCCGCGGTCCGTGGCAAGCGCAATGCCGACCATGGCAAGGAAGACAACCCCAAGCCATGCCGCCGTCCGGACGATTAGTGATTTCACGAGTTTGCCCCTCAATTTGTCGATTGGCCGGTCATTGGCGGGAATTGCAGACAGCAACATTGATCACGATCAATTTGCGTCAATCAGTCATCGCAAGTCTTGTTGCCCACGCCCGCGATCCCCCATCGCATCATCACTTCACTATGGACCTACCGGGCGACCATCACAATGTTTCCGTCAGTCGCGATTGCCTGAGCCAACGCAAGACCGCCGAAAACCGCACTAGCCGGCCTTCGATTCGGCCAGATTGGCAAGCGTGGCACGATCGAGGATGGAAATTGTGTCGCGTCGTGGCAGCGCGATCAGCCCGCGGGCCTTCAGCGTGGTCAGCTGTCGGCTGACGGTCTCGATCGTCATTCCCAGGATGTCGGCGATCTGGCGCCGGCCGAACGGGAGTCGCAAGTCGTCGATCGGCCCCTTGCCCCCGGCGCAGCCGTGATCGACGAGCCGGTGCGACATTTCGAGGATGAAGGTGGCAACGCGCTCGCTCGCCGATTTTCGCGACAGCAGCAACATCCAGTCGCGGGCCAGGTCGAGTTCGCTGAAGGTTCGCTCGAGGATCTTGGTCTGAAGCTGGGGGTGGCTGCCCGAAAACGTCTCGAAAGCGCCGCGCGCAAAAACGCAGATCCGTGCGTCAGATAAGGCGACGACGCTCTGGTGGCTGACCGCGCTGAACGGGCGACCGATGAAATCGGCGGGGCACAGGATGCCGACGATCTGCTCGCGGCCGTCGTCGAGCGATTTGGTCACCTTGAGGACGCCCTCGACAATGTTCGCGACGACCAGCGATTCGGCCCCTTCCCACATCAGCGGCTCACCCGCCTTCAATACGCGCGTGCGACCGATCGCATTGAGCGCCGCCAGTTCGTCGCCGTTCAGCGCGCCGCAGATCGCGCGGCTTCTGACCAGGCAGGTGTTACACGGTAGCATTGGTGTTCCTAAATACCGGACACTGGACCGGACGCCTAGATTCCGGTGTCGATGGTCACATTCTGGCCTCAACCGGGCAAAGAGGTCAAACGCCGGCCCGGGATGGCTGTATTGCGATGACGCCATTCAGGGCAAGCCGTTCAAGATCAACCGGCTCAAACAGACGATCTCGACGCTGTTCAAGACCTGACCGAGCGCGTCATTCCACCGTTCAGCGCCAACCGAAAGCGCGGAAGGCGCGGCTAGGCCGCTGCGCCGACTGGCGATCCGGCACGAGAATCAGCACCGGTGCCTAGGTCTTGATCCCGAACAGGCGGTAGGCGGGACAGAACGAAAACAGGCTCGTCGCGATGAGGACAATCCCTATCACGCCGATGATCAGGCGAACGGTCGGATAGGTCGACAAGGGACCGCCGAACAGGGCTGCCAGCGCCAATACGCCAACAATCGCGCGGATAATACGGTCATTGCGACCGACATTGGTTTTCATGGTAATGCGACCTTCCTGTCAGGCATCGTTCGGGGCCAGGTCGTGCGACCGGGCCTTAGCAGATTTGTTGGATTTGGTGTCGAGCGGCCTGGCATTGAGCCATTGCCACGCTTCGTTCTCGGCACAGGCCGCATAGGCGCGGATCTGACCCGGGATGAGGATGCTCGCGCCCTGCGCTGTCGCGGCCAGCCAGTGCGGCGCTCCGATCAGTGCATAGCGATCGAGATGGCCGAGCAGCGACCATTTCATGTGCAGATAATCGGCATCGCCAAGGCTTGAGGCATCCATCCCCTCGAACTTTGTGAAACGCGCCAGCAGGCTGATCTTGGGGCTCTCGGCCAGCGCGCTTTCGATCGCCTGGGCAACGCGGTGGAAGTCGGCGGCGGCAAGGCGACCGGCGACGTCGAATGCCACGAGGTCTGCTCGGTCGGTGGCGATGATCGACAATGCGGGCTGGTGCGGCGAGCCGCTTTCGCCTTTGACCCAGGCCAGTGCCAAATCGCGATCGGCGAGCGGATAGACTTCATAGGCGATGTGGGGCAGCAATGCGCTTTCGAGCTTGGCCGCGCGCCGCAGCCACGGCTGGTCGGCGACCACTGCGACGCGTCCGAACGACGACAGCTTGCCCATCAGGGCGAACGACCGGTGCAGGTTGCTGGCGACGAACTGCGCGTCGAAACCGGTGTAATCGCCGACTTCGATATAAAGATGCGTCTTGTCGAAATCGGCCAGCGCGCCCTCGACCGCGCTATAGAGATCGTCGAGATCGTTGGCGTCGAGATGGCCCGACACCTTGAACCCCATCCGGTTTTCGTCGGTGAAAAGTGTTTCTAGCATGACGGTCTCCTGGGCTCTCCTGGATCCCGTTTACCCCTTCACTTGGGCGCGTGCGTTACGCATGTTTACGGATGGCTCGCGCGCGTTCCCGCTGGTTCCGACACCTAGCCCCCATCGGCTTCGGGCCGGACGATCAGGACCGAACATTTGGCGTGGCGCGCGACCTTGGCGGCATTGCTGCCGAGCAGATAGTCCCTCATCGCGGGCCGATGCGACGCCATCACGATCAGGTCGATGTCCTTCGCGCGCGCGGTGTCGAGAATGCCGGTATAGACCGTGCCCGACGTGACCATCGTCTCGAGCGAGGCGAAATCCGGAATGTTCTCGGCGACGAGCGACACCAGCCGGGCGTCGGCGATATCGTGGAGCACGCGATAGCCCGGCAGCGAATAGGCAACCCCCTGGGCGATCGCCTCGATATCGCGCAACACCGTCAGCACGGTCACTTTTGCCGAAAATGCCCTGGCCAGTTCGCGCGCGGTCGGGAGCGCGATCTGCCATGACGACGGTTCGTCGATATCGACGGGGATGAGGATGCGGCGGAATCCCGAAGGACCCGATGGATGGCTAGACAACGGCACCGACTAATCTCCCGATAAGAGCTGTGGCAAGGAGCGCGATCGCACCCCAGAACGTGACCCGGATGACGGCGCGGCCGACGGGGGCACTCCCCGCGACGGCGCCGAGCGCTCCCAGCAGGGCAAGGAACAGCAACGCGGCAATCGCTTCGGCAGCGACGAGCCGGCTTAGCGGCACGATCACGACGAGGATCAGCGGCAGCGCCGCGCCCGCGGTAAACGTCGCCGCCGAAGCCAGCGCCGCCTGGATCGGACGCGCCGAGGTGGCGGCAGACAGGCCAAGCTCGTCGCGCGCATGCGCGGCCAGCGCGTCGCCCGCCGTCAGCTCCTCGGCGACCCTTGCGGCCAGCTCGTCGCTCAGCCCGCGCCGGACATAGATGTTTGTCAGTTCGCGCAGCTCGGCCTCGGGGGTTTCGGCCAGCTCGGCGCGCTCGCGCCCGAGGTCGGCCTTTTCGGTATCGGCCTGCGAGCTGACCGAGACGTATTCGCCCGCCGCCATCGACATCGCACCCGCGACCAGGCCGGCCGCACCGGCAATCAGGATATCGCCGCGCGCCGCCGACGCCGACGCGACGCCGACGATCAGGCTGGCGGTCGAAACGATACCGTCGTTCGCGCCCAGCACGGCCGCGCGAAGCCAGCCGATACGCGTGACACGGTGGCGCTCAGCGGCCGAATGCAAATGCGGCATGAACGGTTCCTCTTGCGTGCGCCAAGGGAAAGGCGGCGACACTATATGAGCAGCCATGCCCGTCTGGTTGACCGATCGTCAATCGCTCATGCGCCAGCAGCAGCGGCACCGGGCTGTGCTTGAGCAAGCGTTCGGTCGTCCCGCCGATCAGGCGCTCGCGCAGCGGCGAGTGCCCATAGGCGCCGAGGACGCACAACGACGCGCCGATCGCCTCGGCCTCGTCGAGCAGGTAGGTTGAAACGGGCATCGTTGGGGTTTCGATCGTCTTGATCTCGGCCTTGATATCGTGGCGCGAGAGATAGACCGCCGCTTCCGCCACGTCGCCATCCGCGTCGCGCTCGGATACCGACAGGATGGCCACCTTCGACGCCATGCGCAGCAGCGGCAGCGACGCCTGCAACGCCTGGTTGGCGGAGGCCGAGCCATCCCAGGCGACGAGCGCCGGTCCGCGCGGATCGAACGACGTCACGCCGACCGGCACGGCGAGCAGCGGAATGTCCTGTTTGCGTGCGAGCTTCGCCGGCAGATGCTGGTCGCTGCCCGATCGTTCGGAGGGCTGCGTGTTGATCACGATCAGGTCGATCAGCGCGCTGTTGCGTTGGATGCTCGCGGCAAAGTCGCCATTGTCCTCGATCCAGCTGTACGGCAGCCCCTCGACCTTCAGACGTTGCTCGACCACGGTTCGGTTGACCGCTCGCTGCTCGGTCTCTTCGACGAAGATGATACCGGCTGAAAAAGCGCTGTATTCGTCCGACACCACGACCGGATAATCGATCACGTCGAGGCAGTAGAGATGCCCGTCGAGCGCCCGGACCGCATCGAACGCACACTGGAGCCGTGCCTCCTGCCCCGGGTCGTCGTGGACCATTACGAGTATGTTTTTCATGATCCTGATTTCCCCATGAATGATGCAGCGCTCGCTGGCATGCCCGGGCCGTCCCGATCGGGTGCGGCTTCAGCCGACGATGATGTTGTCCTCGACTTGGCTCACACCCGGCGCCGACCAGGCGGCACGCTCCGCGATGCCGCGCTCGTGCCAGCTATTGACCCGGCCGCCGAGCCGGACCTTGTGGCCGTCGGCGACGACGTTGACCTTGCTGCTTTCGAGATGCGCCTGGCGCTTGAAGGCATCCTCGATCCGGCGCTTGACGTCGCCGGTGTCGACCGATTGTTCGATCCGGACCAGGTTGGCGATCCCCGTCACGCCCGAGATTTTCGATGCCGCCTTGAAGGCCCGCTGTTTCTGGTAATTCCAGTCGACCTCGCCGGTCAGCTTGACGACGCCCTGTTCGACGGTCACATCGATCCGGTCATCGGGCACCAGCGGATCCCATGACAGGACCGCGCTCACCCGCTGGGCGATTTCGCTATCGGCGGTCTTGGACTGGAAGTCATAGCGAACGGTCAGCTCCTCGGCGATCGCCTTGACGCCCTTGACCCGGCGGGTCGCTTTTTCAGCGGCGATCTTCTCGGTATAGCTCTGGACGATCCCGGACAGCGTGACGACGCCGTCGGTGACGGCGACGCCGATTTCGGCGTGATCGACACTGGGTTCCCAGGCGAGCTCGTCGAGGACGTCACGCTGCAACTGGCTGTCGGTCTTCATGGTACATCTCCTTGGGGATCGGGGACGGGCAGGCGCTGGCTTGGCGAAGCCCATCGGGGCGGACCGGGAGGTTGAGCGCGACGGCAAGACCGCCGCCGGGCAACTTGCGGACCTTGAGCGAGCCGCCGGCACCTTGGGCAAGGCGCTCAAGGCGCAACAGGCCGTGCCCGGAATAGCTCGGCCGCTGCCGGGCGATCTGGGCCTGGCCGTCATCGGCGATCATCAGCCAATCGGTGTCGCCGGCCCGGCGGGTACGGATCCGCACGCCATGCGCGCCGACGGCGTGCTTGCGCGTGTTGGTGATCAGTTCGACCAGCACGGTTTCGAGATCGTCCAGCGACATTGGCACCTCGCCCTGGCCCGCGGCAAGATCGAGCGACAGCGCGAGGTCGCCGCCGGTGACCGCGCGCAGGAACGGCATCAAGTCGCCGATCGCACTGTCGAGGTCGCACCGTTTTGCTTCGGTTTCCGGTTCGGCATGCGCCCGCAACAGTGCGTTGCAAATCTCGCCGCCGCGGCGAACCGCGGTCTCGAGCGAGGCAAGCAGTTCGCGCCGCCGCTCTGCCTCCTGCGTTTCTTCAAGCAGGCGGGTCGCCGACGCGACGACCCCCAGAATATTGCGCAGGTCGTGAACGCCGTCACGCGGGTTCGTAAAGGACATTTGCGGGGGCATCGGTGATATCCTCCTGCGAAAATCGTTGTGTCGCCTACCGCGACGTCGACCGTCCCGAGCTGCTCGCTGGCGTTCTTTGCCCGGGGAGCCAAGATGCGCAGTGCGGCTCGATGACTTCGCAACGACAATGCGGAGCGAACGGCGATGTGAGAATCAGGAATACTACTAGGGTGCGCTGCAAACGGCGCGTCGCGCCGCCCCCATCCGTAACATTACCAATGCGCTGCAAAGCGCCACCGCGCTACGGAGAGCAGCCCGAGTGGAGGAGAGCGAAGTGCAATGGCAATCGATACGGCTTGAGCTGGCGCGGACGGAGGAGTTTCCCCAGGGCTCGGCGTCGCGTGCCTATCTCGTCCACCTGCCGCTCAACGACGACGGAACCGTCGATCTCGACGAACTCGACCGCTCGCGCCCGTCCGCAACGGTCCGTCGTTTCTGGCCCAACGAGCGGGACATTAGCGGCTATGTCATCCGGACCGAGACTGGCTGGGCGTTTTCCTACCGGGTCGGCGACGACGACGATGAACAGCTCTACCACCTCGAAACGCACAGGATCGTCGAAGGCGAGTATCTGACCATTCACGAACCCGATGGCAGCACCTTGCCGTTTCGCGTCGCTCGGATCATTCCGCTGGACGGGTCCGGCTAATCGCTGCCTTCCGCCGCAAAAGCGATTTTTAGCGCGTCCGAGAGGCTGCGTGCGTCCAGCTTTTCCATCAGGTTGGCCCGGTGCACTTCGACCGTCCGCGGGCTGATGCCCAGGTCATAGGCGATCGTCTTGTTGGGATGGCCATTGGCGAGACCGTCCATCACTTCGCGCTCGCGCGGCGTCAGCGCATTGAGACGCAGCCTGGCCTCGCCCGCCTTCTGTTTGACCTGTTCGCCATCCTCGAGCCGGTTGCACCCATGCTGCAAAGCCGCCAGCAGATCCTCGCGACGATAAGGTTTTTCGAGGAAATCGACCGCGCCGGCCTTCATCGCCCTGACCGCCAGCCCGATATCGCCATGGCCGGTGACGACGATGACGGGAAACGCCAGGCCGCGTTCCTTCATGACGCCCTGGACTTCGAGGCCGTCGCGCCCCGGCATCCGGATATCGAGCAGGACGCAGCCCGGCGCCAGCGTCGCGGCCTCCTTCAGGAAATCGTCCCCGCTTTCGAACGCCCGCGACGGCAGCCGCTCGGTATCGAGCAGGAATTTGAGCGAGCGGCGAACCGAAGCGTCGTCATCGACAATATAGATGCAGTGGTCCTGGCTCATGTCTCTACCTTGGCGTCGTCGAAGTGCGGCAGCGTGAAGTGAAAGGCGGTACCGCCGATCGGCGACGGCTCTGCCCAGATCCGCCCGCCATGCCCGTCGATGATCGTGTGACAGATCGACAGGCCCAGTCCCATGCCGGTCGGCTTGGTCGTCTCGAACGGCTGGAAAAGGCGCCGCGCGATCCTTGGCTCGAGACCGGGGCCGCTGTCGGCGACGATGATCTCGCTCATCTTGCCGTCGGTCGCCCGGGTGATCACCTCGATCGCCTTGCTGCGCGTCTCGGCCATCGCCTCGGTCGCGTTGCGTAGCAGGTTGACGAGCACTTGCTGGATCTGGACCCGATCGACCAGCACGTCTTCGGCGGCTTCGTCAAAGCGCACCGACAGCGCGACGCCCCTGCCGGCACCGTCGGCGAGCGCGAGCGCAATCGCTTCCTCGATGATCTTGCCGAGCCTGGCGCGGGCGCGCTCGGTTTCACCGTGCCTGATGAACTCTCGCAAATGCCGGATGATGTCACCCGCTCGCGCAACTTCGTCAGCACACAGCGCCAAGGCCTCGCGCACTGTCGAATGTTCTGCGACCCCTTGCTGCGCCAACACCGCCGAGGCGGCTTCGACGTAATTGGTGATCGCTGCCAGCGGCTGGTTGAGCTCGTGTGCGATCGACGTCGCCAGTGTCCCCATCTGCGATATGCGCGCGACATGGGCCAGCTCCGCCTGCAGGACATGAAGCCGCTTGGTCCGCTCGTGACGCTCGGTCAGGTCGCGGATAAAGCCCGTGAATATCCGTGTCCCATCGACCTCGGCCTCGCCGATTGACAGGTCGATCGGAAACGTCGTTCCGTCACGCCGACGCGCGGTGGTGACGCGCCCCTTGCCGATGATGCGCGCTTCACCGGTCTCGCGATAACGGCTGAGGTAGCCGTCATGCCGTTCGCGATCGGGCGAGGGCATCAAGGTATTGATGTTTTCACCGATCAGCTCGCCGGCAAGATAGCCGAACATCTTTTCCGCCGCGGGGCTGAATGCGAGCATGTGTCCCGTTTCATCGATAACGATCATCGCGTCGGGCACGGTATCGATAATCGACTGGAAATAGGTGTCGTCGCGGAACCGACTCGTCATGACGGCCTCGGGACCGTCGGTCGCCTTACCCTGGCCTGGCCGCCGGCGCGGTCGGTCGAGTGACTTTTCAGGCATGCTGCACCCCTGCGTCGACACACCGGTGTCATAGCATTCCCTTCGTCCGGACCCTATGGATTTAATCGATGACTATTTGATTTGATCGGTTCGCCGGTTGGTCAATGCCATGTCATCGCGGCAACGCCCGGATCAGCAAGTCGAGCGACGTCTGTTCGAGCATCAGGTCGGCAAAGCTGTCCTTCCACGCCAGCGCAAAGCCGCTGCGGGCATGCGTTGCAATCGCGATCAGGTCGGCATCGATCGCCTCGAATGCCGTCATCACCGCGGTCATCGGGTCGCTGCGCAGCGCCGCGCCGTGGATATGGAGATCGTCCAGGCCGCTGGCCGCCGCCTGTTTGGCGATCATTCGTTCGATCTTCGTCGTTTCGTGCGAAGCTCCGGTCCGGCATCGATGCGACGGTAGCCAGGCATGGACCGCCAACACCTCGTCCACCGATGTTATCAGGCGGGCCAGCGCGAGCGTCTCGTCAACGTCCTCCTCGCCACCGATCGCGGCAATCATGCGACGATAGCGCCGCACCGGATCGTTGCGCACGACAAGGACCGCTCGCCCGGTCTGGCGGATCAGGCGCTCGACCGTCGTGCCGAACAGGCCATCGCGCAGGCGCATCGCGCTGTGTCCGCCAGCGACGATCAGCCCGGCGTCGAATTCCTCGCCTGCTCGCGCGATTTCGGTCGCGCGATCGCCCGTCGCGACCTCGACCGATATCTCGGCCACGTTCGCATGGCGCAGCGTCATCGTCTCGACGATATCGCGCAGCTCCTCGATCAGGACAGCCTGTTCGGCGTCGGGCAAACGCCGGTCAGTGACATGGAGCAGCCGGACAACGGCCTGATCGAGCGCGGCGAGCGCCAGTCCGCGTTCGAGCGCGCGCGCGCCCGAACTGGTCAGGTCATAGGCGATCAGGATGCGCTTCATGGCTGTAACCAATAGATTACGAACACCCAGAATTCGCGCAGCAGCCCCCATCCGGCGATGACCGCCGCGATCAGCATTACCCCGATTACGATCGATAACAGCGTGGCCCCGACGCCCTGGACGGGGTGGCGCGAAGCAACCGGCCTGCATGAAGTGTGTGCGTGCATACGAACCTCTCCGCCATGGAACGCCGCAATCTTCCTCTTCCTTCGGGGACGGGGGTATAAGGAATATTCCCTAGCCCACGCTTCGATAACGCCACCCCCTTGCCATTGGCGATGCCGACCTTTGCGTAGTTTTCCCGATATTACCCTTGCGCGGTCCGTGGTATTGATTGTGACGGTGCAACAGTGGTGCGAGGCGATCATGAAATCGGTTCTTCTCCATGTTCAGGATGACGACACCCTCGAACAGCGGTTGCAGGCCGCATTGGCGGTCACCCGCGCGATCGGCGGTCACCTTAGCTGCATCCACGTGACCCCGATCAGCGCCTATGTCGCCTTCGACGGCTTCGGCGGCATTTTCGTCATGAGCGATATCATCACCGCACTCGCCCACAGCGAGGACGCGATCATGCGCAAGGTCGAGGACCGTCTCGCCGGCGAGGACGTCGCGTGGGACTATGAGCAGGTCACCGGTGAGCCCGTTCACGTTATCGTGCAACGCGCGGCGCTTGCCGATATCCTGGTGAGCGGACGCGACAACCCCCATGGCACGACGGCAGGAACGCCGATCAGGCTTTTGGGTGACATCCTGCAAAAGGTGCGCATTCCCCTGCTGCTTCCGACCAAGGACGGCGATCCGCCCGATTTCAACGGCACTGCGCTGATCGCCTGGGACGGAAGCTACGAATCCGCCAACGCCGTCCGCCAGTCCTTGCCGCTGCTCAAACTTGCCGGCGACGTCCGCGCAATCCAGATCGAGAAGCAGGACGACGGGCGTTTTCCATCGATCGCGCTGATGGAATATCTCTCACGCCACGATGTTTCTGCCGAACTTCAGGTCGTCGCGCGCGGTAGCAATCCGGTCGGCGAGACCATCGTCGACGAAGCGCGCCGGGTCGGCGCGGCGTATGTCGTCATGGGCGGCTACGGGCACAGCCGCGCAGGCGAAGCGGTCTTCGGCGGCGTCACGCACGACTTCCTCAAGGACTGCCCGGTCCCGCTCGTCATCGCGCACTGAACGCGGATCAGCCGTTCGCGCACTCGCTTTCGAATGGCAGCAATCCGACCGAAGCCGTCGCGACAGGCCGGTCGCGGTCATAGACGTCGGGATAATAGACAAGCCGGCCTTCGCTATCGGCATAAGCAGTGAAATAGCCGACCACGACCGGGATCGGTTCATCGAACGCCAGGCGCGTCGTCTCCCCGCTCGTCAGTGCCTCGTCAACCAGGCGCCTGGCCTGTTCGTCGCCGCCGAGCAGCGTCGCGGCAAAGCCCAGCGCATCGTCAACGCGAATACAGCCGTGCGAGAAACTGCGCACCGTCTTGTCGAACAGGGACTTCGACGGGGTGTCATGGATGCCGATGCTGGCAGGATTGGGCATGTCGAGCTTCATCTGCCCGAGTGCGTTGTCGGGACCGGGCTTCTGGCGATAGCGTGTCCCGATCTTCACATAGCCGCGGCGCGCCGCTTCGCGCGGGCTGCGTGCGACGAGCCGACCGACGCTTTCGCGCACGATGCTGGCGGGAACGTCCCACCACGGATTGACGATGGCACCCGTCGCCATCGTCGTGAACTCGGGCGTCGGGGTCGACGTCTTGCCGACGATCGCGCGCCAGTGCCCCTTAAGCTCGCCGCCGTCCCACAACGAGATCTCGAAGGCGGGAATGTTGACCAGGAGATAGCGCGCGTTCGGGTCGATCTCGATCGCGCGCCAGCGGGCGATGCTGTTGTGGATCGCGATGCGGTGGGCGGGATCGGCTTCGCTATCGAGGGCCGCGGTCAGCGCGACGACCTGGGGGTGAACGCTGGTCGTTTGCGACGCTGCCGGCACCGCAAACACGACCGCCACCAGTAGAATCAGATGCTTGAAAATCCTGCCCATATCGTGCTCTCTCCGCGAATAATCCTGTCTTCACATCCCCACTAGGGCATTTCGGGCCGACTTGATATCGCTTCAGTCCTCGACCGAGTCCTGATCGGTTTTCGTTATCTTCAGCTTGCGCAGGCCCATCGCCTCGAGCGCCAGCCGCTCATAGAACGGTTCGCTCTCGCCCTTGCGGATCTTGCGCAGGAAATACTTTTCGAACGCGATCTTGGCGTAATGGACCCAGCGGCCCTGGGCCGACCAGTTGACATTGCGCGGCGGAATTTGCGGCTGGGCGACGAAGACGAAACCGTCATCGCCGAAATCGGCGAGGCACACGGCATTCCACGTCGCCTCGGTGGTCGGTTCCTTGCCGTCGAGCATGTTCGAGATGTTGGCGGTGATCGCGGTCACCATGCTTTCGATCATGAAGCCCGTCTTCGGCACCCCGACGGGCACCGGCGTCGGCCCGGTCGGTGCGATCGCGACACACACGCCGAGGCCGAATACATTGCCGTAAGCCGGGTTTCGCTGATGCTTGTCGATGATAACGAACCCCTTGGGATTGACCAGCCCGGGGATGTCCATGACCGCGGGGATGCCGCGGAACGACGGCAGCATCATCGCGAATCCGAACGGCAGGTCGTGGCCCCGCTGCACCGCGCCGTCCTCGCCGACTTCCTCGACATGCATCGTGCCTGCTTCGATCTTGGCCACCTTGGCATTGGTGATCCACTTGATGTGCCGATCGCGAAACGCGCTTTCGATCATCGTCTTGGTATCGCCGACACCGTCGAGGCCGAGATGGCCGATATACGGTTCGGACGTGACGAAGGTCATCGGCACCTTGTCGCGGATCTTGCGGCGGCGAAGCTCGGTGTCGAGGATCATCGCGAACTCGTACGCGGGGCCGAAACACGATGCCCCCTGTACCGCCCCGACGACGATCGGTCCGGGGTTGGCGGCAAAGCTCTCGAACGCGCCGGCCGCCGCCTTGGCGTGATCGGTCTGGCAGATCGACACCGTGTGACCGCCATCGGGTCCAAGGCCCTCGATCTGGTCATAGGCAAGCTCGGGGCCCGTCGCGATGACGAGATAGTCGTAGGCGATGCTGGTGCCGTCGTTGAGCTCGATCCGGTTTTCCTGCGGGTGGACGCGCTTCGCCCCGACCGACGTGAAATCGATCTCCTTGCGGGCAAAAATCGGGGCAAGTTCGACCTGCACCTCGTCTGCCTCGCGCCAGCCAACCGCGACCCACGGGTTCGACGGCAGGAAAGAAAATACGGCGCTGTCGGACACGACGCTGACGCTCGCCCTGCCCTTCACCGCAGCCTTGAGTTCATAGGCTGCGATCGTTCCGCCCAACCCGGCGCCCAATATTACGATCCGGGGCAGCGCGCTTCGTTCCTTCGCCATGGCTAGTCTCCTGTCGAGACAGGCTTGCAGCACGGGCGGCCCCGGAAGAAATACGTGATGATACCAACGCCGCCATCGCTTCGCTCTGGGGAAATTCGCTTGCGGTATGTAGTTCGTCGATCGGACGGCGCTCAACACGGGTCATGCCACCCCCGGCGTCGCCAGAGGTGATCGTTCATGATTTCGGTGATCGCCGCACTGCCCAATACTGCGGAGACATGATGCTGCTGGAGGCACGGCTGGCACCGGCTGCGGCGCAGTGCCTGTGGCGGAGAGGGTGGGATTCGAACCCACGTTACGGTCTCCCGTAAACTGCATTTCGAGTGCAGCGCATTCGACCACTCTGCCACCTCTCCGCAGAGGCGAATGGCGCGGGGGAATTCGTCCGGCCGGTCGTCAGGAAGCGGGCCAATAGCCAATGGTTCGGGCTTTGCCAAGCCTTTGCGCAACGCGCGTGTAACGCGTTGCTATTTAGCTTGAAGCCCGGCCGTGGCCGCCTACATTGAAGCCATGACCGATTTTCCCCTCGCTGGCCGCGTCGAGTCGCGCCCGCTTCCCGACATGCCGCCGATTTCGACCGCGACATTCTCGATCGGCGACGTCGTGCGCCACCGCATGTTCGATTTTCGCGGTGTCGTGTTCGACATTGATCCGGTCTTCGCCAATTCGGACGAATGGTACGATTCGATCCCCGAAGGTATCCGCCCCGCCAAGGACCAGCCGTTCTATCACCTGCTCGCCGAGAGCGCCGACGAGAGCTATGTTGCCTATGTAAGCCAGCAGAACCTGCTGCGCGATGCCGATGGCGGTCCGGTCGATCATCCTGGTATCGGGTCGCTGTTCGACCTCAGCGGGTCGGGCAATTATGCGCTCAAGGCGCGACTACGCCACTAATCGCGGCCACTGATCGCGACGCTGCCCTGGCCCGTCAGGCCTTGAGCCGCCAGCCCGAACGCAACAGCGCGAGGCACGTGCCCCACAGCAGCAGGTTGACCCCGACGAGCACCGCGACGCCGATCGCCAGCGGCGAATCGGCGACCCCGATAAAGCCGTAGCGAAAGCCCGATATCGCATAGAAGAACGGGTTAGCGTGGCTGATCGCGCGAAACACCGGCGACAGCGCCTCGACCGAATAGAATGTGCCCGACAGCAAAGCGAGCGGCGCGATGACGAAATTGGTCACCGCCGCGGCATGGTCGAACTTCTCTGCCCAGACCGATGCGATCACGCCCATGAAGCCGAGCATGGTCGAGCCAAGCAGGCCGAACACGGCCACTGCCCAAAGATGCTGCGGCATCGCTGCGCTGCCGACGAACAGCAGCACCGCGACCCATACCGCCGCGCCGACCAGCAGCGCGCGCACGACCGACCCGGCGACCAGCGCGAAGAGCAGCTCGCCTTCGGAAATCGGCGGCATCAGGTAATCGACGATCGTTCCCTGGATCTTGCCGACGAGCAGCGAGAAGCTGGCATTGGCAAAACTGTTCTGCATCATCGCCATGATGATGAGGCCAGGCGCGATAAATGCGGCAAAGGGCACGCCCATCACTTCGCGCCCCGAACGGCCCAGCGCGACGGTGAACACGACGAGCAACAGCATCGCCGACAGCGCCGGGGCCCAGACCGCCTGCGTCTGGACCTTCATGAAACGGCGGATTTCCTTGATCAGCAGCGCGCGCGTGCCCGACCAGTTGACCGACCGGATCGTTCGCACACCGGGTTCGGGAAAGCGCTGCGTCGCGCGCGCTGGCGATGAAAGGTTCGTTTCGTTATCCATGATCGCAGCGACTATCGGCCCGGCGCGCACGCGGCAAGTTGCAATCCGGCTCGCGAATCCCTAACTCGCCACGCAGAGACGGGCGCGCGCTGCCACCGGCATGCGCGCCATCAGCATTTTCAAGAAGGGTGCCCCGCCACATGGCATGGACCGACGAACGTATCGACCAGCTCAAATCGCTCTGGGAAAAGGGCCTGACCGCGAGCCAGATCGCCGATGACCTCGGCGGTGTCAGCCGAAACGCGGTGATCGGCAAGGCGCATCGTCTCGGCCTCAAGTCGCGGCCGTCGCCGGTCAAGGCGACCGATGCCAAGGCCCCTGCCAAGAAGGCTGCGCCTGCCAAGGCCGCGCCCGCCAAGCCTGCTCCGGCGCGCAAGCCAGCCGCGGCTCCGGCCCCGACCCCTGCCCCCGCGCCGCGTGCCGCCGAACCCGCCGCGCCGCGCCCCGCCGCCTCGGGTGTCCAGTCGCAGCCGATGCCCGAGGACAGCAAGTTCTCGACGCCCAAGATCGTTTCGGTCGGCCCCGGCGGCTTCCTGCGCCAGGGTCCGGGCGACCAGCAGCCGCCGATTCCGCCCGCTCCGCCGCGTCGCCGCGTGCCCGCAAAGCCGAGCGCCGAAATTGCCGACAAGACGGGCCTGCTCGATCTCAACGAGCGGATCTGCCGCTGGCCGATGGGCCATCCCGGCGAGCCCGATTTCCATTTCTGCGGCGTCGACGTCAATCCGGGCTACCCCTATTGCGTCGAGCATTGCGGTCGCGCCTATCAGGCGCAGCTGCCGCGCGGCACGCGTCGCCCGCCCCCGCCGCTCCCCTTCGGCGGCCCACGCGTCCGCTAACCCGTCACGCTGATCCGGCGCGCACGAATACGCTCTCTCTTCGGTTAGGGAGATCGTCAGTCCGTACAGCTGGTCGGTTCAGCGCGGCGCCGGTTGCTCTAGCGCTTTTTCCTGCCCGCCTTGGTCTTGGCAGCGCCCGACTTGAGCGCGGCAAGCCGCTGCGAGACATCGTCTTCGCGGCGAATCGCATCGATTTCCGCGAATGCGGCCTTATCGTCGCTCGACGCCGGCGGATCGCGGGTGAGGTCGTCCATGATCCGGGCAAAACGCTGTTCGGCCTTCGACACAGTCTGTTCGATCGTGTCGCGCCCGGCCCCGTCGTCGCTCGCAAACGAGCCTCGCCGATCAACCGTCGCCGAGCGCAACTGATCCGCCATCTCCTCGCGACGCCGCGCAAGGGCTTCGCCCAACGCCTCCAGCCGCTTGATCTCTCGCTTTGCTTGCGCTTTGCTCTCGCCCTGTCGCGCTAGCTCGCGCTCAAGGTCGATCTGTCGCGCAAAGGCAGCACGAGCGAGATCTTCACGGTCCTTCGACAGCGAATATTCGGCTTTCTCGCCCCATTCGGCAATGTCCCTGGTCAATTCGGCCTCACGCTGTTCAGCCGCGTCGCGACGGCGTTCGGCGGCAAAGCGCTGGTCGCGGGCATCGTCTTCGGCCTGCTCGACCTCGCGCACCGAATACCGCGCAAGGCTCTCCTGGTTGCGTTGTTCGGCACCGGACAGCCCAAGTTCCAGGTTGGCGGCGAACGCATGACGCGCCCGCATGAAAATCGAAGCTGGCATTTTTATCCCCCACCCTCACCGTAATAGTGAGCTAAAGCGATGATAGGCAGGCAGTAAATCACGGTCAAGCGATCTACTTCCCGCTGTCAACAGGGCGACGCAACACAGGCATTGAAGCTTTTGACAGTAGAAAACGCGATATTTACCTCCCCGGATTAAGGGGGGCCATGGCCGGGGATCTATCAGCAAATATGCGCACGTCGCAGCGCGCGGTATCGCCCGCATGGCGCGGCGCGGCCTTCAGTGTGCTGTTCGTCGTCCCGACCTTGCTCGAGCTCGTCCTCGCCAACCGCAAGTTCGGCGTCTTTACCGGCGGCTTCGGTGCATCGCGCACGCTCGACACGCCGGTCGAGTGGGCCGCGTTCGTCCCGCTGCTGCTGCTCGGCAACCTGCTGTTCGCTGCCGCGCTGGCGTGGATCGTCGCCAGGCTCCACCGCCGCCGCTGGAACGGGCGCCTGTTGGTCTTCAACCTCGGCCTGCTCGTCCCCGGCATTCTCGTCGCGCTGATCGTCGCGCGCTACGAGGTGCTGCGCTATATTTCCGATGCGATGAGCTTTCGCGTGATGCGCGATCTCGGCGGCGGCAGCATGACCGACGCGCTGCTCTATGTTCTCGCCGGACAGGGCCTGGCGATCGCGCTGGCGGCAGCCGGGATCGTTTTCGCGGCACTGGCGATGCGCTGGGCGGCGCGGCGCGATGCGCCCGCCTCACGCCGTCTCTATCGCGTCTCGCCCCGCTGGCGCGTCGCTTTCGCAGCCGGGCTCGTCGCCCTCATCCCGCTGATGGCGATCGCCGACCGGATCGGCGACACGCGCTTCGTCGCCGAACGCTTCGTCACGCTCGCCGCCGTGCGCGGCGTGCTCGACATGGCCACCGATTTCGACCGTGACGGCTATGGCGTCTTCGGCCTCACGCGTGACCCCGCACCGTTCGACGCCGCGCGCTATCCCTTCGCGCTCGACATTCCCGGCAACGGCCGCGACGAGGACGGCATCGGCGGCGATTTCATCGCGGTCGTCGCGCCGCCGCTGCACGCCACGCTCGCCTTGCCGGCGCAGCCCAGGAACCTGGTTATCGTCGTCATCGAAAGCATGCGCGGCGACGTCCTGGGTATGCGCGTCCATGGCAAGGTCGTCGCACCCAATCTCGAAGCGCTCGCGCGCCAGGGCAGCCATTTCCCCGCCTACAGCCATGTCGGCTTCACCACCGCCTCGCTCAAAAGCCTGTTTACCGGCGAACTCGCCCCGGACCATCCTGGTGCCTCGCTGTTCCCGCTACTCAAACGTGCGGGCTATCGCGTCGCGGTCTTTTCGGGCCAGCCCGAAAGCTTCGGCGGTATCGCCGGCGTCACCGGGATGCGCGCCGCCGCCGACCCGATGGTCGATGCGCACGTCCTGCAGGACCAGCGCGCGGGCGCGTTCGCCGCCGAAGGATCGCTGCTGGTCGACGAGAGGCGCCTGCTCGCCGCCTATGACGCGCGGCTCGGCAAGGCGCCGACCGACCGGCCGCTGTTCGCCTATTTCAATTTCCAGTCGCCGCACTTTCCCTATTGGCACGACGGCATGGACAACCTCGTCGAACCGTCGCCGCTGTCGCGCGGCGCAATCACCGACGGCACCAATCGTGCCACGCTCGCACGGACCTATTACAACGCGGTCGCCTGGTCCGATGCCGCGCTGGGTGCATTGATCGCCCGGCTCAAGGCATCGGGGCAATGGGACAACACCGTCCTGCTCGTCGTTGGCGACCACGGCGAATCGCTCCTCGACGACGGCTTTCTCGGCCACGGCCATATGCTCAACGACAGCCAGACGCGGACCGTCGCGGTGACCAACGTGCGCGGCGTCGAAGGGAAATTCGCGGGGCTGAGCGATGTTCGTGACCTTATCGTCGACATCCTTTCGAACCGGCCACCGCGCCTGCCCGAGCGCCCCGTGCTCCAGCACATCGGCGATCTCGACACACCTGCGCGGATCGGGTTGGTCGATGCGTCGGGGCGGATCGGCTATAATCCCGAACGCGGCACCTGGTCGTTCGACGGCGGCCATAGCGAACTGACCGATGATGCGTTGAACCTGGCGCAGAAGCGCCGCGCGCGTGCGCTCATCGACCTGTGGTCGAACGCGCGCTGGCAGGCGCATCGCAAAACCCCGACCAGCGCACCAGATTGACCTTGCGGGGCCGACTCCCCGCCCCCTATAGCCAGTGTCATGGCCGACGATCTTTTCGGCGCCTTGGGGGGCGCTCCAGTTGCTAAAACCGATTACGACGCATCCTCGATCGAGGTGCTCGAAGGGCTCGAGCCCGTGCGTCGCCGTCCCGGCATGTATATCGGCGGTATCGACGAGCGTGCGCTCCACCATCTCGCCGCCGAAGTCATCGACAACTCGATGGACGAGGCGGTCGCCGGTCACGCCAACCGCATCGAGATCACGCTCGAGGCGAACAACCGCCTGACGGTCTCCGACAATGGCCGCGGCATCCCGGTCGATGCGCATCCCAAATTCCCCGACAAGTCGGCGCTCGAGGTCATCATGACCACGCTCCATTCGGGCGGCAAGTTCGCCGGCAAGGCCTATGCCACCTCGGGCGGCCTGCACGGCGTCGGCGTCAGCGTCGTCAACGCGCTGTCGACCGATACCGTCGTCGAGGTCGCCCGCGACAAGACGCTCTTTCGCCAGCGTTTCGCCCGCGGCCATGCGCTGGGGCCGCTCGAAAAGGTCGGCCCGACCCCCAATCGCCGCGGCACGACGATCGCCTTTACCCCCGACCTCGAAATCTTTGGCGAGGGCGCGAAGTTCAAGCCCGCGCGTCTCTACCGCATGGCGCGGTCAAAGGCCTATCTGTTCGCCGGCGTGGAGATCCGCTGGAAATGCGATCCCGACCTGATCACCGACGACACGCCTGCCGAAGGCGTGTTCCAGTTTCCCGGCGGCCTCAGCGACCATCTTGCCGAACAGGTCGGCGAGCGCGCGTGCGCGACGACCGAGTTCTTTTCCGGATCGCAGGACTTCCCCGACACCGAGAGCGGCCAATCGGGCGGGCGCGTCGAATGGGCGGTCGCCTGGCCGCTCTATTCGGACGGCTCGTACAGCTGGTATTGCAACACCGTGCCGACCCCCGACGGCGGCACGCACGAGACGGGGCTGCGCGCCGCGCTGACCAAGGGCATCCGCGCCTTTGGCGAGCTTGTCGGCGCGAAGAAGTCGAAGGACATCTCGGCCGAGGACATCGTCACCGGCGCCGAGCTGATGCTCAGCGTCTTCATCCGCGACCCGCAGTTCCAGAGCCAGACCAAGGACCGGCTGACCAGCCCCGAGGCGGCCAGGTTGGTCGAAAACGCGATGCGCGACCATTTCGACCATTTCCTTGCCGACAACATGGACCGCGGCAAGGCGCTGCTCGGCTATGTCATGGAACGGATGGACGATCGCCTGCGCCGCAAGCAGGAACGCGAGGTCAAGCGCAAGACCGCGACCTCGGGCCGCAAGGTTCGCCTGCCCGGCAAACTGACCGATTGCGCCAACGACGACAGCGCGGGGACCGAATTGTTCATCGTCGAAGGCGACAGCGCCGGCGGCAGCGCCAAGCAGGCACGCAATCGCAAGACGCAGGCGATCCTGCCGATCCGTGGCAAGATCCTCAACGTCGCCAGCGCGACAAACGCCAAGATCCTGGCCAACCAGGAAATCGCCGACCTGACGCTCGCGCTGGGTTGCGGCACGCGCAAGGACTGCGACGCCGACCAGCTGCGCTACGAACGCGTCGTCATCATGACCGACGCCGATGTCGACGGCGCGCATATCGCGACCCTGTTGATGACCTTTTTCTTCCAGGAAATGCCCGACATCGTCAAACGCGGGCATCTCTACCTAGCCCAGCCGCCGCTCTATCGCCTCGTCGCCGGAGCCAAGAGCGCTTACGCCCGCGACGACGCGCACCGCGCCGAGCTCGAGGCGACCGAGTTCAAGGGCAAGAAGGTCGAGGTCAGCCGTTTCAAGGGTCTCGGCGAGATGAACCCGCAGCAATTGCGCGAAACCACGATGGCGCCCGAAACGCGCGGCCTGATCCGCATCACGCTGCCGCAGGAATATGAGCAACGCGCCGGGGTAAAGGACCTTGTCGACCGGCTGATGGGGACCAACCCCGCGCATCGCTTCGCCTTCATCCAGGCCAACGCCGCCAGCCTCGAAGAAGACGCGATCGACGCCTGACGCCGCTTGCCGCGGGTGCGACCGTTGCCTGCCCAGCGACGGTTGACAGACTGCCTGGATGTATTAGGCTAATAATACACGCGCCAGATATTCAAAGGGTTTTCATATGCTTCGCTCTTCCGCCACGATTTCTCGCCGGCCTCGCAATGGCGACCGGGACGGCGGCTCTCGTCGCACTGCCGATGCCAGTCGCGGCACAGCAAGCCGCCAGCCCGCTGGCCCAGCGCGCCGACAGCATCGTCGACCTGTTCGGCGGCAGGGCGGATATCGCCGAGGTTTTCGCGCCATCGTTGCTGGCGCAGTTGCCACCCGAAAAGCTGGTCGAGATCACCGGGCAGCTCAAGGCCGAACTCGGCGACCCCGTCGGCATCGAAAGCATTGCCGAACAGGGCGAAAACAGTGCCACCGTCCGCATTACCTTCACTCGCGCGGTCGCGACCTTCGACATCGGCATCGAACCCAATGCGCCGCACCGGATCACGACGCTGCTGTTCAAGGGCAGCGAGACGATCGACGACGACATGGCCAAGGTCGTTGCCGACCTGCGCGCGCTGCCCGGCTATGCATCGCTCGCGGTCGCGCGGCTCGACGATAGCGGCCCGACCTGGCTGGTCCGCGAGCGCGGCGACCAGGCAACCGCGATCGGATCGACCTTCAAGCTCTATATCCTTGCCGAACTGTCACGGCAGATCGCGGCCGGGACGCGCCATTGGAACGACGTCGTCACGCTCGACCGGCGCTCGCTGCCCTCTGGCATGCTGCAGAACTGGCCCGAGGGATCGCCGCTGACGCTCCATACGCTCGCCGGGCTGATGATCTCGATCAGCGACAACACCGCGACCGACACGTTGCTTGCGACGCTCGGCCGCGACAAGGTCGAGGCGATGATGGTGGCGGCGGGCAACGCCCACGCCGCCGCGAACCGGCCTATGCTGTCGACCTACGACATGTTCGCGCTCAAGGGCACGTCCGACGAGGGCCTCGCCGACGCCTACGCTGCCGGCGACGAGGCGGCGCGGCGCGCACTCCTCCCGCAGATCGCCCGCGTCGATCGCGCGACGATCGAGGCCGATCGCTTCGGCGGCAACCCGCGCTGGATCGACAGCATCGAATGGTTCGCCTCGCCCGAAGACCTCGTCCGCGTGATGGACTGGCTGCGTCGCAACGGCGACCAGACGACGCGCGACATCCTCGCGATCAACGACGGCGTCGCCGACCAGGTCGCTCAGGAATTCGCCTATGTCGGCTACAAGGGCGGTTCGGAATCGGGTGTGCTCAACACGAGCTACCTGCTGCGCGACAAGGCCGGGCGCTGGTACGCGGTGTCGGCCAGCTGGAACGATCCTGCCGCGCCGCTTTCCGACGGCAAGATGTTCCTCATCGCCTCGCGCGCTATTCGCCTCGTGGCGGCGTCCGACTGACGCGCCATTCGTCGGCGAGCAGCCCCCAGATGAAGCTGTCGCGCACGCCGATATGCGTCTCCCACTCGGCGCGCAGCCTGCCTTCGCAGGTGAAACCCAGCGTCTCTAGCAGGCGGTTCGATCCCGCATTGTCGGGGTCGGTATCGGCGATGATCCGCCGCAGGCCGAGCTCGCCGAAACCATAGTCGATCACCGCCGAAACAGCTTCGCGCGCATAGCCCTGCCCCCAGGCGTCGCGGCGCATGATATAGCCGATTTCGCGAATGCCGCTCCGCCGCGGGATGAACACGACCCAGCCGAGCGCAGCGTCATCGCCTCCCGCCAGCGTGATCGCCCAGGTCGGATATCCGCGCTGTCGCTATTGGCGGCAACGCGGCGCCGCGTGTCGTCGATCGTCGCATCGGGCGCGCTCGACCACCAGGTCATCAGCGCGACATCGCCAAATGCGCCATGCAGGTTTTCGGCATCGTCAGGGCGTAGCGCGCGCAGTCGCAACCTTTCGGTCGTCAATGTTGGCAATGCGGTCATTGCGGTCGCGCTTCGGCGCTCAGTTTGCTGCCATCGAGGCGGTCAGCGGGAATCGCGGAACCGCGATGACGAACTCCGCGCCCTCGCTGTCGGCCATGACATAGGCACCCTGCATTGCCCCGGTCGGCGTGCCAAGCGGGCAGCCCGAGACATAATCGTAGCTTTGCCCCGGCTCGATCACCGGCTGGTCGCCGACGACGCCCTCGCCCTCGACTTCGGACACCGCACCGCGACCGTCGACGATCGACCAGCGCCGCGACAACAGCTGGACGGTCTCGCGGCCATGGTTCTCGATGCGGATATGATAGGCCCAGAACCAGCGCCCCTGGCTCGGCAACGACTGGTCGGCAAGGTACGACACAGCCACGCGGACGGTGCAATCACCCGTCGTTTCGGCATAGGGGAAGAACGCTTTCATCGCCCGAGTGTCGCGGATGGCGGGCCTAGCGTCAAGCGTGGACGCGTTTGAGCCGGTCGACCAGCCGTCGGCGCGTCTCCATCACGTCGACGCGGCGTTCGGCAACGGGCGATCGCGCGAGGAAGTGGCCGGTCAGTGCCAGCCCTGCGAAAATCGCCTCCCAGTCGCCCGTCCCGCCCTCGGTCAGGAACGCGGGCAAAGCGAGCAAGCGCGCCTCATACCCCACCGCGCCAGCGCGTGAGACCGCGGCGCCGCTGTTGGGGCTGACATAGGCGAGGTCGCCGCTGGCGTCGGTCGCGGCGCAGCGCGACAGGTCGAGCCCGAAACCGATCCGTTCGAGCAGCAGCAGCTCGAAACTGACCAGGGCCTGCGCCCAGCCCCGCGCCGCGGGCGCCGCCTCGACCGCGTCGAGCACGCCGCCCAGCGCGTCGTACAGTTCGGGATAGCGCTGCCCCTCGGGCAACGCGGCGGCAACGAGGCTCGTCGTCCAGTCGATCGCCGCGCTCGCCAGTGGTTCGGCGAGCAACGGCGCGCGGCTGTGCGCGAGTTCGACCGTCAGCTGAGCCAGCTGCTCCTCGGTCCGCGCGCGAAACTCGGCCTGAACCAGATTGCCCGGGATGAGCACCGGCTTGAGCCGCCGCGATCGCCCGCCACGGACATAGCCCGCGAGCAACCCCGCCTCGCGCGTCAGCAGGCGCGCGACCGCATTATGCTCGCCATGACCCAGTACCGCACAGACGATGGCGGAGGCGATCAGCCGCGGCATGGCTCACCCATGATAAAAGTCATACACCGCCTGCGCGACCGCGGCGCTGACCCCCGGCGCCTGCTGCAGGTCGGCAAGGCTCGCGTTGCGCACCGCCCGGCCCGTGCCGAAATGCATCAGCAGCGCCTTCTTGCGCGCCGGGCCGATGCCGGGAACCTCGTCAAGCGGGCTCGATCCCATCGCCTTGGCGCGCTTGGTCCGGTGCGCGCCGATGGCAAAGCGGTGTGCCTCGTCGCGCAGCCGCTGGATGTAGAACAGCAGCGGATCGTTGGGCGGCAGCGTGAACTCGCGCCCGCCGGGCAGGAAGAACGTCTCGCGCCCGGCATTGCGATCGGGGCCCTTGGCGACGCCGACCAGCGCGAGGTCCTCGACCCCCAGTTCGGCGAGCGCGTCCTGCGCCGCCGATAGCTGCCCCTTGCCGCCGTCGATCAGGACGAGGTCGGGCCAGCTCCATTTGCCGTCGCTCCTGATCCGCTCGGGATCCTCTTCCTGCGCGCGCGCGAAGCGGCGGTGGAACACCTCGCGCATCATCGCGAAATCGTCGCCCGGCGCGGTCTCGGGCCGCTTGATGTTGAACTTGCGATAAGCGCCCTTGAGGAAGCCCTCCTGCCCCGCGACGACCATCGCGCCGACCGAGTTGGTCCCCTGGATATGGCTGTTGTCGTAAATCTCGATCCGCGCCGGCGGCGCGTCGAGATCGAACAGATCGGCGAGACCGCGCAGCAGCCGCGCCTGCGTCGTCGAATTCGGCCAGCCGCCGGTCGAGCGCCTCGCGCGCGTTGCGCGCCGCCTGCTCGACGAGCTTGCGCCGCTCGCCGCGCTGGCCGACGCCGATCTCGACCTTGCGCCCGGCAAGCTCGGCGAGCGCCTCGGCGAGCACCTTGCAGCCTTCGGGTTCGCGGTCGGTGAGGACGAGCCTGGGTGGCGGCGCGGCCTCGTAGAACTGGATCAGGAAGCTCGTCAGCACCTCTTCGAGCGGCACCTCGGCGGTGTGCGCGGGGAAGAAGGTGCGATGGCCCCAGTTCTGTCCGCCGCGGATGAAGAATGCCTGGATGCAAACCTGCCCGTCCTGGTCGGCGAGCGCGAAGATGTCGAGATCGCCCAGCCCCGCAGCGTTGATCGCCTGCGTGCCCTGGATGAAGGTCAGCGCCTTGAGCCGATCACGGTATACCGCTGCCATTTCGAAATCGAACGCCTCGGCCGCAGCCTGCATCTGCTCGCCGAGCTTGCCCTGCACCTCGGTCGACTTGCCGTCGAGATAGGCGCGCGCATCATCGACCAGCTCGGCATAGCCCGCTTCGTCGATCCGCCCGACGCACGGCGCCGAACAACGTTTGATCTGGTAGAGCAGGCACGGGCGCGACCGGTTGGCGAAATAGCTGTCGGTGCAGCTCCTGAGCAGGAACAGCTTCTGCAGCGCGTTGAGCGTCTGGTTGACCGACCCCGCGCTGGCGAACGGCCCGTAATACTGCCCCTTGGCGCGCCGCGCGCCGCGATGCTTCTGGATCCGCGGGAACGCGTGGTCTTCGCGCAGCAATATGTAGGGAAAGCTCTTGTCGTCGCGCAGCAGCACGTTGAACGGCGGGCGATAGCGCTTGATCAGCTGCGCCTCGAGCAACAGCGCCTCGGCCTCGTTGTTGGTCGTGACGATCGTCAGGTTTCGCGTCTGCGCGACCATTCGGCTGAGCCGCTTGGGCAGGCGCGACACCTGCGTATAGGTCGTCACCCGCGATTTGAGCGCGCGCGCCTTGCCGATGTAGAGCACGTCGCCGCGCGCATCGAGCATGCGATAGACGCCGGGCCGCGCCGGCAGCGTCTGGGCGACGTTGCGGATCGCGGCGACGCCCGCATCGAGGTCGGGCTTGTCGGCGCCCTGCACGACATAGACCGATTTCTCTTCGTTGAATCGTTCGGCGGCACCGGGATTGTCGGGTCGGCCTGCGGGTGTGCGCGTCATCGCTCCTATCTAGGCGTTCGCGCGCGGCGGGCAAGAAAAAGGCCGGGAAAACCCGGCCCTTCTCGCGTTCGAATGTCACGCTCGAAATCGTGCGATGCTTTAGTTGAGCGAGGAAATCGCTTCGTCGACCAGCGCGGTGTCGCCCTTGGCGTCGAGCTTGCCTTCGATCAGCTGCGCTCGCGGCGGTTGCCGCTGCCGACACCGCGGTGGCGCGGATATCGGCGATCGCCTGGCGTTCGGCGACGGTGATGCGCTCCTTGGCCGACTTCTCGCGCCGCGCGATCAGCGCCTTGGCGTCGGCCTCGGCCTGCGCGACGAGTGCGGCCGCTTCGGCCTGCGCGCCTTCGACGATCTTGTTCGCGTCGCCGGCGCTGGCCTGGTGACGCTTCTTCGCATCTTCGAGCAGCAGTCCGGCTTCGTTGCGAAGCGCTTCGGCCTCGTCGAGCGTTCGCCTGGTCTCGGCGATCCGCGCGTCGAGTCCGGCGGTGATCTTTTGCCACGCCTTGCCGACGGTGAACGCCAGCACGATGAAGATCGTCAGCGAAACCCAGACCCACTGCTCGGCATTGAGGTTGAGCAGTTCGGGACCGTGTTCACCGCCATGGCTCGCCACTTCGGTGTGACCGGCAATCGCGCCGTCGGCAACGACGTTGCCGCCGACTGCTCCGCTATGTGTCTCGGTTACACTCATCGTCGATCCTTACGCGGCCATCGCCGATTTGACCGCCGCCTGCGCGTCGCTCTTGGCGGGCTGCAGGCCGGTCAGCTTGGTGACGATCGCCTGCGCCGCCTCGGCAGCAACCGCCTCGATTTCGGCCATGGCAGCACCGCGCGCGGCGGCGATACGCGTTTCGGCGTCGTCGATCATCGCGTCGGTCTTGCCGCCCGCCTTGGCGAGCTTGGTTTCGACCGACTTGGCCGATTTGGCCTTGGCTGCGGCCAGCACCGCGCGGGCATCGTCACGCGCGACGGCGAGCCCGGCGGCGTAGTCCGCAGCCATCTTGTCCGATTCGGCCTTGGCCGCCTCGGCACCGAGGATGTCGCTGCGGATCTTGCCCTCACGCGTGTCGATCACCTTGCCGAGCTTCGGCAAGGTGAGCTTCACGATGCCGAAATAGAGCAACGCGAAAAAGCCGACCAGCCACACGAACTGCGGCAGGAAGACGTTGGCGAAATCGAACTGAGGCATGACGCTGACCGGTGTCTAGCTCGCGATCAGGAGAACGCGAGGGCGAGTGCGACGACGGCGGCGATCAGGCCGAGAGCTTCGGTCACGGCGAAGCCGAAGATCAGGCGTCCGCCCATCTTGGCGTCGGCTTCGGGGTTGCGCACCGCGCCGTTGAGATACTGGCCGAAGATCGAGCCGACGCCGATGGCGGCAAGGCCGGCACCGATGGCTGCAAGACCGGCGCCGATGACGCGTGCTGATTCAGGATCCATGTTCAATTCCTTTAGGTTGGATTACGAAGTTGAAAATCAGTGAAGGTTGATCGCGTCGTTCAGATAGAGCGATGCGAGGAGAGCGAAGACATAGGCCTGGACCACCGCGATCAGCACTTCGAGCGCTGCCAGCGCAACGTTGACCGCGAGCGGCAGCACGCCGAACACATAGGGCAAGCGCCTGGAAACTGCCGAGCGTCACGACGAAGGTGCCGAACACCTTGAGCAGCACGTGCCCGGCGGTCATGTTGGCGAACAGTCGAATGGCGAGCGTGAAGGGGCGGCTCAGGAAGCTGAGAAACTCGATCACGAAGACGAACGCGCCGAGCAGGACGCCCGACCCGGCGGGCCAGAACAGCTTGAAAAACTTGAAGCCGTGGAGCGCGAAACCGACGATGCAGACGATGCCGAAGACGATCGCCGCCAGGCCCAGCGTCACCGCGATATGGCTCGTCGGGGTGAATGCGCCGACCCACGGGATCAGGCCGAGCAGGTTGCACGCGAGGACGAAGATGAAGACCGAGAAGATCAGCGGGGCAAAGCGCTTGCCCTCGGGTCCGACGGTCTCGTCGACCATGTTGCGGACGAAATCGTAGAGATATTCGACCGCCGCCTGCCAGCGGCCGGGAACCAGCTGCGGGCGCATCGTGCCGACGAACATGAAGATCGCGACGACGCCGAGCGCAATCGCCATCCACAGCGAGGAGTTGGTGAACGAAAGGTCGTAGCCATTCGCCTCGATCGGGCGCAGGACCTTGATTTGAAACTGTTCCATCGGACCGGACATGGCTCAGTGTCCCCTTTTGCCGGTGGTGGGATCGGTGTCGAACTGCTGCGAGGTCTTGAGCGCGCGGCGCGTGCCGGCGATGAAGCCGAGGAACAGCAGGACGATCATCGCCCAGGGCGACGTGCCGAGACCGGCGTAATTGTCGATGCCCCAGCCGATAAAGCCCGAGACGAGGACGGCGCCGACGAATTCGATGCCGACCGCCCAGCCGCGATTCTCCGCGCGGGCTTCCTCAGAGGAATGCCCGCGTTCGGTAGCGGCCTTGGCCGCCGCGATCCGCTTGTCGAGATCACTGTCGTGGATGCGCTCGTCGGCCAAAATCCGCGTGCCTTCTGGCTAGAATTTGCTCATAAAACGATGTCGCCGGGTTGCCCGCGGCGACACAGTCCGCGCGCCCGTCAGGTCGCATGGATGGCGCCCCTTTAGAAATCGGGTCGGGGCGAGTCAACCATTGCCGACAGGCAACCGCACGCTGTCACCAAAAAGGGCGCCTTCGCCGATGCGAAAGCGCCCCGATCGTTCGTTGCGGGGTCAGAGGCAGCGGCTGTCGCGCACCGGTGGCTCACTGCCGCGCGTGCGCCAGACGCGATCGGGCGACTGGTATTTCTCGCCCGGCGCGGTCTTGGCGATGAGGTTGCAGCCGGTGGTGAAGGCGAACTGCTCGACGGTCGAGTTGGTCGCCGCCGCGCGCTTGGTATAGGCCGCCTTGCGCTTGATGTTGATGTCGTCGACCATCGCCCGGACCGCTGGGGTCGGGGCGACGACGAAGCCAAGATAGCCATCGGGCATTTCGCCGATGATGCCCGACTGGCGCGCGGTTTCGTAAGCGGGATCGCGCTGTGCATAGGCAGCGCCAGCCGTCGCCAGCATTGCCAGCGCCACGCCTCCCGCCATCCATTTTGCATATCGATACATCAGAAAATATCTCCTTGTTCGTCGATCAACGCCTTCGCGTCGCCATCAAGCCTATACACGACTTCCTGCTTGATGTTGATATTCAGGTTGATGACGATCGGTTTGTCGGGCGCTTCGACCGTCACGCAACCCGACAGCGCGGTCGCCATCGCCAGGGTTCCCAGCGAAAATGTTCCCAGCAGTGTCGCTCTTGGCTCCAGCTTCATGTCCCTCGTGATTGTCATGGCATATCCTCGCTTACGGGGGGCTGAACGCCCGGTTCATCCTTGGTCCCGGCCTGGGTCGCGCGCGTCGCCTCGTCCTGCGCGCGGATAAGCGCCGGGAGGTTCTGCTCGATCAGCAGTTCGGGGTTGTAATAGCTGCGCGCCGAAAAGATCAGCTGGCGGAACGGCGCGGTAATCTTGATATTGAATTCAAAAGGAATCTTGGCGATCGCCCGCGTCAGGATGTTGCGTTTCGCGCCCTCGCCCTGGCTCAGCCCGGAAAACCTGATGTCGGTGACCATGTCGCCGTCGAGGCGGCCGTCGAGGTCGATCGACAGGTGATCGTAACGCAGTGACTTGAGCGCGCCGAACGCCATGTTGGCATAGGGACTGAGGTCCTTGTTGGTCAGTTCGCCGACATAGCGGATCGTGCCGCCGCCGGGACGCGAATCGAGCCGTCCGTGGATGACCCTGCCGCCGCGCTGGTCGAAACTGACCGGCAGCGTCCCGTCGAATATCCCCGTCGCATCGATATTGTCGAATTCGAACCGCTGGAGGAATTTGGCCGAATCGAGCCCGCGAATGTCGAAGACGAGGTCGCGCGTATGGTCCTCGCTGAAGTCGAGGACCGTCGGGCGCAGCGCCAGCGTCCCGCCGACGAACGGCCAGCGCGCGCCCAGCACGCCGATCCTCTGACCGGGCAGCAGGCGATAATCGACAACGCCGTCGGTCACCTCGATGCCCGGATTGACCGATGCAACGGTCATGCTCGCAGGTGCGGTGACAAGGCCGAGCAGGTCGGTGAAATGCACCTCCGTTGTAATTCCGCTGACCGGCCCGAACGGCGCAGCGAGGTCCATCCCCGCGGTGCGGAAGGTGCCGTCGCTCGTGACCTGCGCCCCGGTCCAGCGAATCTGGCCGTGCCCGTCAACGACGCCGCGGACATTGGCGACAACGCCGAGCGCGCTCTTGAACAGCTGGGCGGGCTGCAGCGCCTTGTCGAAGACGAGGCGCGAGACGCCAAGATCGGCATGGCCGACGCCGCGCGACAGGCTGTGGACGATGTCGAGCGAGGCGACGTCGCGCCCGCTGAGCGGCTCGACGAGCATACCGTTGGCGGTCACTGCGTCGCCGGCAAGGACGAAGGTGACGTCGCGCACGACCATTTCCTCGAACCGCGCGCCGCGCACGCTGCCGGCCTCGACATCACTGACGCGCATCGCGCCGGTCACCGTCAGGCGATTGTCGGCATAACTCCAGTCACCCGCGACCGAGGCAAGGTCGAGCGGGACGTTGGCGATCCGGCCCGTGCCGCCCGCGATCGTTCCGCGAATCGTGCTGCCGACAAAGGCGCCGTCGAGCCGGTCGAAGCGCATCCTCACCGGAGCGGCAGGGTCGCCGATCGCGACATCGACGCCACTACCGGCGAAATCGCGGCCCGCCAGACCAAAGCGGA
This sequence comes from uncultured Alphaproteobacteria bacterium, assembly GCA_963800335.1. Taxonomy (GTDB): domain Bacteria; phylum Pseudomonadota; class Alphaproteobacteria; order Sphingomonadales; family Sphingomonadaceae; genus Flavisphingopyxis. The sequence goes on from CAWDAN010000007.1 coordinate 597,405, forward strand.
AGCGGTCGGCCTTGATCGTCGCCGGCGCCTTGCCGATCCGTCCGCGGATCACGGCATTGGCCATCGTCGCGGCGCTCTCGACGCCGCCTGCTCCGATCGCCAGCAATGGTCGGCCCGCCTCGGCGCAAAGCACGAGCTTGCCGGGTTCGGTTACGAACGAGGATATCTGCAGGCGACGATAGCTCACCGGCGTGCAGCCGCCCGCCAGCGCAAAGCGGCCGCTGGGCGACACGCTCGCATCGATCGGCAGCTCGACCCCGTCGATGCGCCCACCCGCCAGCGGCCCCGACAGCGTCAGCATCGTCGACAGACGGGTCGCGCCACCGCCGCCGCTGGTAAAGCGGATCGGGGTCAGCGCCACGCTCGCATCGCCTGCGCTATAGGGGCGGAACAATGCCTCGCCCGAAACGCGGCCGCTGGCGCTGCTCTTCAATCGCAGCGCGCCCTCGGGCAGGTCGCCGCCGGCCACGCGCAGCCGACCGTCGAGCCGCCACTGGCCCGATTTCGGATCGACGATCAAACCGTCGCCCTGATCGAGGAATATGCGCGCGCCCGATGCCGTACGGGCATTGAGGTCGGAAACGACAAGTTGCTGCCGGTTGCCATCGCGCCGCCCGAAATCGACGTGCGCGGTGACGTCGGCATCGCTCGCGGCGCGCCGCGCGGCGAGCGACAGCTTGGTGAGGATCGGTCCGAACGGCGTCCCCTTGCCCGCTCCATCGAGCCCGGCGATGCCGCGCATCGTCGCGGTGCTTGCCCGCGCGTTGTCGAGCCGGATGTCGCCGTCGAACCTGAGCGGGTCCTTCGCGCCGGCGACCTTGGCCGCGGCGAAGCGGCCCTCGATGGCGAGGCCGTGCGCGCCGAGCCACGGCGTCGCCAGCCCCTTGCCGGCAAGGTCGAACTCGGTCGCCACCGCCTTGGGCAGGTTCGACAGCGCGATGCGCCCGCCGATCGAGGCTAGCCGGTTGCCGCGCAGCGCAATCGGCCCGCTGACGACATCGAAGGTCGCGTCGCGCACCGCGAGTTCTTCGGAGAAATTCGCGGTCACGCCGAACTGAGGCGCGGTAACGCGCATCCGGCCCTTGTCGCAGACCATGTCAGCAACGCGCAGTGGCCCTTCAATGCGCGGTTTCTTGTTGCTGACGGCCAAGTCGACATAAGCGGTCGAGCGTCCGAGGTCGCAGCCGAACGCATCGATCCGCGTAGTGACCGCAGCGAGCTTTCCCTTGAACCCGTTCTGGAGGTTACCGCTCCCGTCGAGTTTCAACCCGACGGTCGCCCACGGCGTTTGCAGCCGGGCCCGCGCATCGGTCAGCCGAACGCGCAGGTCGGGCAGGCCCAGCGGCTGCTTTCTGGTCGTCGTGGTGAACTTGTCGAGCTCGCCCAGCGACAGCTTGCCGTCGATGAAACGGCCATAGAGGCGCACTCCGTCGGCGCGGATTTCGGCCACGCTGGGGCCACCGAACAGGTCGATATCGACCTCGACCTTGCGTGCGGTCAGGTCGGGCCGCGCAGGATCGCCGATGACGACATCGGTCAGCCGCTGCGTGCGGAAACTGACCTTGTCGACGGTGTAGCTTGCCCGCACGCCGCGCTTGTCGAGCTCGCGCTGGACGAAGTCCCCGGCGATCGACACCCGCATCAGCCACACCGCGCCAAACGCCGCGAGAATCAGCGTCGCGACCGCGACCAGCGTCCACCAGCCCCAGCCGCGCCGGATGCGGCTGCGCAGCGCGGGCGCTGGCTCGTCGGTGAAGTCGGTTGCCAAAGCGCTGATAATCCTCGTCGATGCAATGCCAGGTTTCGCGCGAAGCAGGCCTGTCAGGGTCTAACCACGATAGCCTATCGCTTGTTCCATGCCACTGATTTGTCGCGATCCTGATCGATCCGTGCGGCATGATGATTGAGCATGAGCGCGCGGCAGGTTAGGACACCAGCATGGCCGAGCGCGAGCACCCTGCCAAAACCCCGCGGCACGACGGCGCCGGGCATCGCGCGCGACTACGCCAACGCTTGCTCGATCACGGGCGGCGATGCGCTCGGCGACCACGAAATCGTCGAATATCTGCTCGCCACCGCGATCCCGCGCCGCGACACCAAACCGCTCGCCAAGCGCTTGCTCAAGGAATTCGGCGGCTTTGCGCAGCTTATCGCCGCTGATCCCGCCGCGATCGGGCGCGTCGACGGCGCCGGCGAGGCTGTCGTCGCCGCGATCAAGATCGTCGAGGCGTCGGCCTTGCGGCTGCTGGCAAGCGGCATCCGCGACACGCCGATCCTGTCGGGCTGGCAGGCGCTGCTCGATTACTTGCGCGCCGACATGGCGCACCGGTCGACCGAGCGCGTCCGCGTCCTCCACCTCAATGCCAAGAACCGCTTGTTGCGCGACGAGGTGATGAGCGAGGGCACGATCGACCAGTCGGCGATCTATGTCCGCGAGGTGCTGCGCCGCGCGCTCGACATCGGCAGCAGCGCGGTGATCCTAGTCCACAACCACCCGAGCGGCGATCCGCAGCCGAGCCGGCAGGACATCGCGATCACCCGCGAACTGATCGAGGCGGGGCGCAAGGTCGGCGTCGCGGTCCACGACCACATCGTCATGGCCCGCGACGGCCACGCCAGCATGCGCGCGCTGGGATTGATCTAGCGGGTACCGATCGAAGCGGGCCAATCGAAGCGGGCACTGCGTCAGTCTTCTTCGCCGCCGCCGCTGTCGGGACGCTCGCCGCGGCGCTGCATCATCTGACGGGCACGCGCAGCAAACTGCGCCTTGAGCTCGTCCTTGGTCAGTTCGCCATTGCCGTCGGCATCGGCCTCGGCAAAGCTCGCCCTGGCGCGTGCCTCGGCCTGCGCCGGATCGCGTTCGCGGCGCGGGCGAGCGGCATCGTCACCGCCATCCGCATTTTGCCCGACGCGGGCGATGCGGATCTTGGTCTGGATATCGGCCATCATCGCGACGAATTCGTCCTGCGTGAGATAGCCCTTGGCGCCGGTATCGAACCGGTCCCACGTCTCGTCGAACTGCGCGAGCATCTGGCCGCGACGATCACCGCCGTTGGCGGCAGGACCTTCGCCTCCGCGCGTCATGCGCGCCTTGAGCTGCGCCATGACGAAGCCGGTGAATTCGCCGAGCGACAACTCGCCGTTCTTGTCCGCATCGGCGGCCGCATAGACCGCCTGCGAACGCGCCGGGTCGGCCTTGCCTTCCTCCTGTTCCATCATCGTGTTGAATTCGTCGACGCTCAGATAGCCCTTGGAGTCGGCATCGTATTTGGCGAACGCGGCGGCGAGCCGGGCCTCGATCTGCTCCTGGCTCGGCGGTGGCGGCGCGTCCTGCGCGACCAGCGGGGCGCTGGCGAATGCGGCCAGCATCAGGGCGATTGTCGTCGTGGTCTTCATCGTCACATCTCCAATACGTCTATGTTGCCGCCCGTGGGGCCGCTGCTTGGCGCCCCTCATAGCCGCCGCGCCTGAACGCGACCATAACCGGATTGCGCCTGCGCCGCATGGACGCGGCGAGCCGCCTTTGCTAACGGGCGGCCCGACGCGCGCGGGTGTCCCGTACGCCAAAATCGAACAACAAGGCTGCAACATGGTCCCCCGCTATTCCCGCCCCGCAATGTCCGCCATCTGGGAAGCCGAGGCGCGTTACGCGATCTGGTTCGAGATCGAGGCGCACGCGACCGATGCGCTCGCCGATCTCGGCGTGGTCCCCAAGGAAGCCGCCAAGGCGCTGTGGGACTGGTGGGCCACCGATCCCGTGATCGACGTCGCCGCGATCGACGCGATCGAGGCGGTGACCAAGCACGACGTGATCGCGTTCCTGACCTGGGTCTCCGACGAAGTCGGCGCGCATTCGGGCGAGAACTGGGCGCGCTTCATGCATCAGGGCATGACCAGCTCCGACGTGCTCGACACCTGTCTCGCGGTCCAGCTGAAGCGCGCGTTCGACCTGCTCATCGAAGACGTCGACGCGCTGCTCGCCGCAATCAAGCGCCGCGCCGAGGAGCATAAATACACCCCGACGATCGGCCGCAGCCACGGCATTCACGCCGAACCCGTCACCTTCGGGCTCAAGCTCGCCCAGGCCTATGCCGAGTTCGCCCGCCACAAGACCCGCCTGATCGCCGCACGCGACGATATCGCGACCTGCGCGATCTCGGGCGCGGTCGGCACCTTCGCCAATATCGATCCACGCGTCGAAGCGCACGTCGCGGCCAAGCTCGGCCTCACTCCCGAGCCCGTTTCGACGCAGGTCATCCCGCGCGACCGCCACGCGATGGCCTTTGCCACGCTCGGCGTCGTCGCCGGTTCGATCGAGCGTCTCGCCACCGAGGTCCGCCATTTGCAACGCACCGAGGTGCTCGAGGCCGAGGAATATTTCTCGCCCGGGCAAAAGGGTTCGTCGGCAATGCCGCACAAGCGCAACCCGATCCTCACCGAAAACCTCACCGGCCTTGCCCGCATGGTCAGGAGCGCGGTCGTCCCTGCGCTCGAGAACGTCGCTTTGTGGCACGAGCGCGACATTTCGCACAGCTCGGTCGAGCGCTTCATCGGCCCCGACGCGACGATCACGCTCGACTTCGCGCTTGGCCGCCTGACGGGCGTGATCGACAAGCTGCTCGTCTATCCGGCGCGGATGCAGAAGAACCTCGACCGGATGGGCGGCCTCGTCCATTCGCAGCGCGTCCTGCTCGCGCTCACGCAGGCGGGCATGAGCCGCGAGGACGCCTACAAGGCGGTCCAGCGCAACGCGATGCAGGTGTGGGAATCGGACGGCGAGATGTCGCTGCTCGACCTGCTCAAGGCCGACAGCGACGTCACTGCGAAGCTGAGCGACGCCCAGATCGAGGAAAACTTCGATCTCGGCTATCATTTCAAGCACGTCGATACGATCTTCGAGCGCGTCTTCGGGGCATAGGCCTTGCCCGTCGCGCGCATCGACGCGACCGAGCGACCTTACGGACTCGCCACCCTCCGAAAATTCGCATAGGCTGCGCCGGCAACAGGCCAACCGCAAACGAGGTAACTACAATGCAGGCATTGCGAACGATCATCTGGGTGATGCTGGCGGTCCTCGTCGTCGTCTTCGCAATGTTCAACTGGGTGCCCGCAACGGTACGCTTCTGGCCCGGCATGGTGCTCGAAACCAAGCTGCCGGTGATCGCGATCGGCGCCTTCCTGCTCGGCTCGCTGCCGCTCTGGCTGACCCACCGCATCACCAAGTGGCGCCTCTCGCGCCAGCTCGACACCTCGCAGCGCGAACTTGAAATCTATCGCGGCAAGGATGTTTCGCACGTTAGCGCGGCGGCAGCCGCCAAGTCGGTCGATCAGCGTCCGACCAATCTCGAGGCACCGCGCCCCGGCGCCCGCACCTTCACCCACCACCGCCGACCGGGATATCGTCGACCGACCATGAGCTGCCCTGTCTATCTTGCCATCGACATGACCGATCTCGACGCGGCCAACGCGCTCGTCGCGCGCGTCCGCAACCATGTCGGCGGGACTCAAGCTCGGTCTCGAATTCTTCTGCCATAACGGCCACCACGGCGTGCACGAGATGGCCAAGCACAAGCTGCCGATCTTCCTCGACCTCAAGCTGCACGACATTCCCAACACCGTCGCCAAGGCGGTCCACGCGCTTGCGCCCGCTCGAACCCGCGATCCTCACCGTCCACGCCAGCGGCGGCCGGGCGATGCTCGAAGACGCCAAGGCGGCGGCGGGGATCAATACGAAGGTCGTCGCGGTCACCGTGCTGACCAGCCTCGACGCGCGCGACCTTGCCGCGACCGGCGTCGAAGGCACGCCGCACGACCAGGTCCGCCGCCTCGCCGGCATCGCGCGCCGCGCCGGGCTCGACGGCATCGTCTGTTCGGGCGCCGAGGTGAAGGCGGTAAAGAAGGAATGGCCCGACGGCTTTTTCGTCGTTCCCGGCGTGCGCCCCGCCAACAGCACGGTCGGCGACCAGAAACGCGTCGTCACCCCGGGCCAGGCGATGGCCGACGGCGCCTCGATCGTCGTTATCGGCCGTCCGATCACCAAGGCCGAAGACCCCGACCTCGCCGCGCGCGCGATCGAGGCGACGCTCTAGGTCTTCGCAATGCATGTCATAGTGAGATTCCGCGTATCTGCGCGCAGTGCGTTGCTTCACCTCCGACAGCCGCGCGACCTCTGGGACCTTCCGAGAGCCAGTCTTCCCGGACTCCGCCGCCACGCGACCCGTATTCCAAACGTTTCGCACGGCCCTCTTACGATCCCCCTTCCCTCCCTCGCCCTCTATGACTGGCTACACGGGTTACCCCCCCCTCTCCCCCCCCCCCCCCGGGCGCGCTATCGCGAGCGACTATGCCAATCGCGTGCTATGGAAAATCGACGAATGACGCCCGTCAGGACCTCCGGCCCCTCGACGCCCGAAACGCCCGACGCCGCGGCTGGCCGGTCGATTCGCCCCGCGCAATCGCGCGATCTCGTCGCGCTCCAGCCGGTGATCGAGCGCGCCTATCGCGGCGACGAGCGCGAGACTGGGCTGGACGCACGAAGCCGACCTGCTGTTCGATCCGCGCACCGACCTGGCGACACTCGAGGAGATCGTCGACAGCCCGACACAGGTCCTGCTGACGATGTTCGAAGACGACACGCCGCTTGGCTGCGTCAATGTCGCCGACCAGGGCGCGGGGCTGGCCTATCTCGGCCTGCTGTGCATCGAACCGGCGCGGCAGGGCGAGCACCTCGGACGCCAACTGATCGCGGCGGCCGAAACCCATGCGCGCGACAGCTTCGGATGCACCGCCATCGAAATGACCGTGATCGATCAGCGGCCCGAACTCATCGCCTATTATGTCCGCCGGGGTTGGCGGGTCACGGGTGAGAAGCGCGACTTCCCGATCCCGCTCGATCCGCCCTTTTTCATGGAGGTTCTGGTCAAGTCGCTGACCTGACGGCTAAGAGCTGCTCCTATGTCCGATACACTCATCAAGATCTGCGGCCTTTCGACCCCCGAAACCATTGACGCGGCGGTCGATGCGGGCGCCACCCATGTCGGCCTCGTCCATTTCGAGCCGAGCCCGCGCCACGTCTCGCTCGACGACGCGGCGAAGCTGCGGCGGCGCGTGCCCGAAACCGTCAAGGTCGTGCTGCTGCTCGTCAATGCGCAGCCCGAACCGACCGAGCGCGCCTTTCATACGGTGCGCCCCGACATCATCCAGTTTCACGGCAACGAAACCCCCGAATGGCTCGCGCTGGTGAGGAAATATCTCGACGTCGAAATCTGGAAAGCGGTCGGACTGCAGCGACGCCGGCTCGCTCGAACTGTTCGCGCAAATATCGACGGTATTGCCGACCGCCTCCTGTTCGATTCGCCCGCGCAGTCACTGCCCGGCGGCAACGGCACCGGCTTCGACTGGAGCCTGCTCGCCGACCAACCGCCCGAGGTGGCCTGGGGCCTCGCCGGCGGGCTCGATCCCGCCAACGTCGCCGAGGCGATCCGCGTCACCGGCGCGCCGCTCGTCGATGTCTCCTCGGGCGTCGAGAGCGCACCGGGCATCAAGGATGTGGACAGGATCAAGGCGTTCTGCAAAGCGGTGCGCGGCGCGTAGGGGATTCCTCCCTTTCCGTCCGGACCGGACGTGTCGGTGTCGCTCAGGGCGACTTCGCCACCCCCCCGGCCTTCCTATCTTGGACAACACCGCCCTGCGACACGCTCAGGGCAAACGGGATAAGGCGTTTCGATGACCACCCCCAACTCCTACCGCACCCAGCCCGACAGCGAGGGCCATTTCGGCGCCTATGGCGGTCGCTATGTCGCCGAAACGCTGATGCCCCTGATCCTCGAGCTCGAGGCCGAATATAACCGCGCCAAGGCCGATCCGGCGTTCAAAGCCGAGTTCGATTACCTGCTCGAACATTATGTCGGCCGCCCCAGCCCGCTTTATTACGCCGAACGGCTGACCGACGCGGTCCGCGCCGAGTGCGACGACGCGCATGGCGCCGAAATCTGGTTCAAGCGCGACGAGCTCAACCACACCGGCGCGCACAAGATCAACAACTGCATCGGCCAGATCCTGCTCGCGATCCGCATGGGCAAGACGCGGATCATTGCAGAGACCGGCGCGGGCCAGCACGGCGTCGCCACCGCGACCGTCGCCGCGCGCTTCGGGCTGCCGTGTGTCATCTACATGGGCGCGCGCGACATGGAGCGGCAGGCGCCCAACGTGTTCCGCATGAAACTGCTCGGCGCGCAGGTGATCGGCGTCGAATCGGGCGCGCGCACGCTCAAGGACGCGATGAACGAGGCGCTGCGCGACTGGGTCGCCAACGTCGACGACACCTTCTACATCATCGGCACCGCCGCCGGCCCGCACCCCTATCCCGAACTCGTCCGCGATTTCCAGAGCGTGATCGGTACCGAGGCGCGCGCGCAGATGCTGTCGCGCACCGAGCGCCTGCCCGACCTGCTCGTCGCCGCGATCGGCGGCGGCAGCAACGCGATCGGCCTGTTCCATCCCTTCCTGGACGACACAGGACGTCGCGATGCTCGGCGTCGAGGCGGCGGGCCACGGCCTCGACAAGCAGCACGCCGCCAGCCTCGCCGGCGGCGCGCCGGGCATCCTCCACGGCAACAAGACCTATCTGCTGCAGGACGAGGACGGCCAGATCGCCGAGGCGCACTCGATCTCGGCCGGTCTCGATTATCCCGGCATCGGCCCCGAACACGCCTGGCTCAAGGATTCGGGCCGCGTCGAATATACGTCAGCGTCACCGACACGCAGGCGCTGACCGCCTTCCAGTTGCTGTGCAAGACCGAAGGCATCATCCCCGCGCTCGAACCCGCCCACGCGATCGCCGCCGTCGTCGAACGCGCCAAGACGATGCCACGCGACACGATCATCCTCGCCAACCTCTGCGGTCGCGGCGACAAGGATATCTTCACGGTGGCCGAGGCGTTGGGGGTGGAGTTGTGAGCTATGCGTACCGATGACAGCGAACTTGAAAGTCGTCGTGTCGCTATGGATTTACCATTTCACGCGTGGCGATTATCGCTGCTCTGATCGATTGACTATCTTCTAGCGATTTCTCGGACGCTGGACGCATCGTTCGACTGACAGATCTGCATATCGCGCGATGGCTCTTCGTTGCGCTCATATTGCCGCTGTCATTCACTTTCACTATGGCTCGTCTCAGAACGCCTCCAAATGACCCGCCTCGCCACCACCTTCTCACCTGCCCGCCCCGCGCTCGTCGCCTTCATCACCGCGGGCGACGGCGACACCGCGGCCAATCTCGACGCGCTCGTCGCGGGCGGCGCCGATGTCATCGAACTCGGCATGCCGTTCACCGATCCGATGGCCGACGGCCCCGCGATCCAGGAAGCGAACCTGCGCAGCCTCGGCGCGGGCACGACGACCGCCGACATTTTCGCCATCGCCTCTGCGTTCCGCGCCCGCCACCCCGACACGCCGCTGATCCTGATGGGCTATGCCAATCCGATGGTCCGGCGCGGCCCCGACTGGTTCGCCGCGCAGTGCCAGGCCGCGGGCGTCGACGGCGTGATCTGCGTCGATATCCCCGTCGAGGAAGACGCCGCGCTCGGCCCCGCGCTGCGCGCTGCGGGCGTCGCGGTCATCCGCCTCGCCACCCCGACGACCGATGCCGCGCGCCTGCCGCACGTGCTCGAAGGCGCGGGCGGCTTCCTCTATTACGTCTCGGTCGCCGGGATCACCGGCAAGCAACAGGCGGCGCAGGCGAGCATCGCCGACGCCGTCGCACGCCTCAAATCCGCCACCGACCTGCCCGTCGCGGTCGGTTTCGGGGTTCGCACGCCTGACCAGGCAGCAGAGATCGCGCGCGTCGCCGACGGCGTCGTCGTCGGCTCGGCGATCGTCGAACTCATCGCCCAGCACCGCGAAAACGCGCCGCAATATGTCGAGGCCTTTGTCGCATCGCTCCGCCGCGCTATGGACGGCGCCCGCAACACCGAGGAAATTTCCGCATGAGCTGGATCCACCGCGTCCGCAACGCCATCTCGTCGATCGCCAAGCGCGAGACGCCCGACAATCTGTGGCACAAGTGCAAGGCGTGCAATCAGATGGTGTTCTGCAAGGAGTGGGAGGAGAATCTCTTCGTCTGCCCCAAATGCGACCATCACGACCGCATCGGCCCCGACAAGCGCATCCCGCATGCTGTTCGACCACGGCAGCGCCGAAATCCTGCCGAGCCCGCGCGCGCCCGAGGATCCGCTCAAGTTCAAGGACACCAAGAAATACGTCGATCGCATCAAGGCGGCGCGCAACGCGACCGGCGAGCATGATGCGCTGATCAACGTCCGCGGCACGATCGCCAAGCATCGCGCGGTCGTCGGCATCCAGGACTTCGCCTTCATGGGCGGGTCGATGGGCGTCGGCGTCGGCGAAGCGTTCGTATCGGGGGTCGAGGCCGCGATCGCCGATGCCTGCCCCTATATCATCTTCACCGCCGCGGGCGGCGCGCGGATGCAGGAGGGCATTCTTTCGCTCATGCAGATGCCCAAGGCGACCGTTGCGATCGCCCGCCTGCGCCGTGCGGGCCTGCCCTATATCGTCGTGCTGACCGATCCGACCACCGGCGGCGTCACCGCGAGCTACGCGATGCTCGGCGACATCCAGCTCGCCGAACCCGGCGCACTGATCGGCTTCGCCGGCCAGCGCGTGATCGAGAACACGATCCGCGAAAAGCTCCCCGACGGCTTCCAGCGCGCCGAATATCTGCTCGACCACGGGATGCTCGACATGGTCGTCGAGCGCAAGGACCTGCGCCAGCGCCTCGGCCTCCTGATCGACTACCTCACCCCCCAGCGCGAGGCGGCGTAACCGCCTCCTGCGCATGGCCGATTCCGCGCGTTCGTCCGATCCCGCCGTCCAGGCGCAGCTCGACCGATTGGAAATGCTTTCGCCGGGGCGCGACGTGCTCGGCCTGTCGCGCATCGCCGCGCTGCTCGGGCGGCTCGGCAATCCGCACCTCGCGCTGCCGCCGGTGTTCCATGTCGCGGGGACCAACGGCAAGGGCTCGACCGTCGCCTTCCTGCGCGCGATGCTCGAAGCCGACGGCAAGCGCGTCCACGCCTATACCAGCCCGCATCTCGTGCGTTTCAACGAGCGGATCCGCGTTGCCGGCAGCCTGATCTCCGACGCCGCGCTCGCGCCGCTGCTCGCCGAGGTGCTCGACTGCAGCGAGGATATCGCGCCGAGCTTTTTCGAGGCGACGACCGCCGCCGCCTTCCTCGCCTTTGCGCGCACCCCCGCCGATGCCTGCATCGTCGAGGTCGGGCTCGGCGGACGGCTCGATGCAACCAACGTGCTCGCCGCGCCCGCCGCGTGCGGCATCGCCGCTTTGGGAATCGACCACAAGGAGTTCCTCCTCGTCGCCGAGGACGCGACCCCCGCCGACCCGCATGCACGCATCGCGTGGGAGAAAGCGGGCATCGCCAAGCCCGGCACGCCGCTCGTCACCCAGGCCTATCGCCCCGTGATGACCGACGCGATCGCCGCCGTCGCCGCCCGCATCCGCGCGCCGCTGTTCGCGCGCGGCGCGGCATGGGATGCGACCGTCGCCGACGGCCTGATCGCCTATCGCGATGCAGCTGGCGGCCTCACCCTGCCGCTGCCGCGCATGGCGGGCACGCACCAGGCCGACAACGCCGCGCTCGCGGTCGCGATGCTGCGCCACCAGGACGCGATTTCGGTTTCGGCAGAGGCAATGCTGCGCAGGGATCGCTGCGGCCGACTGGCCCGCGCGGCTGCAGCCGCTGTCACCCGGTCCGTTGCGCGACCTGCTCCCCGCCGGCACCGGACTGTGGCTCGACGGCGGGCACAATCCCAACGCGGCGCGCGCGCTTGCGTCCTTCCTGGATTCCCGCCCAGGCGCGGCAACGCTCGTCCTCGGCCTGCTCGCCAACAAGGATCTCGACCGCGTCCTCGACATCCTCGTGCCGCAGGCGTCACACATTATCGCGGTGCCGGTGCCCGATCACGACCACCACGCGCCGCAAGCAATCGCCGACGCCGCCCGCGAACGCGGCATCAGCGCCACGATCGCCGAAGACGTCGCGGCGGCGCTGGAGCAGATCGCCCCGGATGCGCCGCCGACCGTCCTTATCGCGGGGTCGCTGTATCTGGCGGGGTCGGTCCTGGCGGCGAACCGGCAACTGCCCGATTAGCCTCCGAGCTCGGGTCGGCCGGATCGGCGACCTCGTCGCTCGTCACCGCGCCCGCTGTACCGAGCGACTGGTCGACCAGCCCCTTGTGCATCATCCACCAGAACAACAGCACGCCGGGCAGCGCCAGCAAGGTCGTCAGCGATGAGAACATAGCATACCGTTGCACCTCGATGAACTGTCCCGAGGTACTCGTGACAGATAGGCGACGAACTGCCGCGCCGTGCGGCCCGTCCGGCGAATGTTACACACGCCGAGAATGGCGACGAGCACACCCCGCGAAGCCGCTGGCGAAATTTTCGAACCCGCAAAAGCCGCCGGCCATGCCGAGATTGCTGTGTCCGACCGAGGCCAGATCGGCGAAGATGAAGTTCGATACCGCTCAGGATCAGGCTGATCAGGACCGATTTCTTCATGGCCGCCAGGCGGCATAGAGGAAGCCGCCGACGAACACGCCGCCAGCAGCGCCCAGAAGCCCACACCGACGTCGTAAATCGCGATCTCGTCCTTCGTATAGACCGAGGTCGAACAACAGGCGAAAGGTCAGGTTGGAGCGTATCGCCAAGCTTGTGGATGAGGACGACAAGACGAGGACGAGCCGAGCCGCCGAGAATCTCGGAGAGCGGCATCAGCAACGCGCGATAACCGTGATCGACAAGCCGATCGAGCGCGCTGGCGCTCGTACAATTCCCGACCACATGCTTGCCGTGGCGCGCCAGCGTTCGAGGACGGCTGCAACTATGGCCGGAATCCTGTCGCGACGACGATAAGAGGTCGTAAGCGCGACAGCGCGCCCTTGCGCTTGAAGAATTCGGCGAGCGGGCTGACATAGGCGATCGCCGCGGCGACCGGGCCTTTCATCACCTTGGGCGCGATCCGCCGTCGCAGGCTCGCCCATGACCAGCCCGGTGACGATTGCGAACAGCGCGAATCCCGCCTGGCAGGCGGTATAGGCGAGCTGCCAGCCGTAGCGCTGCGCGACGAACACGCAGCGCGGTCGCGCCGGCGGCTGCCGCACCGATCCGCCCGCCAATTGGCTCATCCCCGATCCGACGCCGACCAAGGCGGCGATGCGATAGCCGATACGATAGGCGTCGATGACGATGTCGAAGGTCGCAACCCGGCAACGCGACCCGCCAGGATCGCCGCGACCGCGACCGCGCCGATATGCGCCTGGGGATCGATCGAGCCGAGATAGATCCAACGCTCGCCATCACCAGCAACCCGGTGAATATCAGCCACGAAACCCGCTGTCCGATCCGCCCGAGCAGCGGCAGCCTGGACGGCGTCGATGATCGGCGCCCACAGCCATTTGAAATTATACGCAAGGAAGGTGAGCGCGAACGCAGTGACCGTCGATTTCTCGATCCCCGCTTCGGCGAGCCGCGTCGTCAGCGTCGCCGCGATCATCGCAAACGGAAAGCCCGACGAAATACCGAGGAACAGCGCCGCCAGCGGGGCGGGCTCGGCATAGGGCCGGACGCCGTCCCACCAGGTGCGACGTTTGGTCTGCTCGATCATGTCATGCTTCTCCCGCTCACGTTTGACCGGGAGACTAGCGGCGATTTCTCCCAAGGCCAGCGCCTTTGACGCCGACCGGCCTTATTTCGCGCCCGCTGCCTCGTCGGCCTCGCCGAACAGCGTCAGGCCGGCGGGAATATTGCCGACCTTCTCGCCCGCGATGACGCGGTCGAGCGCCTTGATCGACGCAACGAGGTCGCGGTCGTTGTATGGCTTGGCGAGGCAGCCCATGGCGAAGGTCCTGGCATGGTTGGGGCACGCGCCAGTGACGAAGATCACGGGGATGTTCATGTCGCGCGCGGCCTTGGCGACGTCGATCCCGTCGCCCTCGCCCGAGATATTGACGTCGAGCACGACGAGGTCGGTGACCCCGCTCAAGGCTTCGATCGCAGCCTCGGCGCTATCAACCGTCGCGAGGATCTCGTAACCCGCGGCTTTCAGGAAATATTCGTTGTCGAAGGCGACGAGCGCCTCGTCCTCGACGATCAGCAAGCGCTTGATCCGGGGCGTGCGCCGTTTGAAAATCATTGATGTCTGTTCCCGTCTGCGGCATCGGCTTCCCACAACTACATACGCAATTGTGACGCAGCCGTTCCATTGGTCCGGCCAAGCGCCCCAAAAATCAGATGCAAAAATCCGCCACGGCGAGAGCCGCTGCCCATCGACCCCAAGCGAAAGCATCACCGATGCCCACCGACAGACCCCGCCCTCCCTCGAACCGCCCGCGCTCGGGAGGTTCGCCGTCGAACCGATCCGGCGACGCCCCGCGCAAGAATCGCAAGCCGCAACCGCGCGGAACCCCGCGCGGGCCGCGCGTCGTCCACAAACAGGCCAAGCCCGGCGAGCCGCAGCGAATCGCAAAAATCCTCGCGCGCGCAGGCGTCGGCTCGCGCCGCGACGTCGAACGGATGATCGCCGACGGCCGCATCGCGATCCACGGGGAGGTGCTCGACACCCCCGCGACACTCGTCACCGACCTCGCCGGGATCACCGTCGACGGCGCGCGCGTCGGCGCAATCGAACCGCCGCGCCTGTTCCTGTTCCACAAGCCGGCGGGCGTCCTCACCGCCGCGCGCGATCCCGGCGGTCGCCCGACGATCTACGATCGGCTCCCGCCCAGGGGCTGGAATCCCGAGGACAAGCTGCCCCGGCTGATGCCCGTCGGGCGGCTCGATCTCAACACCGAGGGCCTGTTGCTGCTGACCAACGACGGTGAATTGAAGCGCCATCTCGAATTGCCCGCCAACGGCGTCGAGCGCAGCTATCGTGCGCGCGCCTTCGGCACTGTCAGCCAGCAGCAGCTCGAGGGGCTGATGATGGGGATCACGATCGACGGCGTGAACTATGGCCGCATCGATGCCAATCTCGAACGCCGCACCGGGCGCAACCAGTGGGTCGAAATGACGCTCACCGAGGGCAAGAACCGTGAAGTGCGCAAGGTGCTCGAACATTTCGAGCTCAAGGTCAGCCGCCTGATCCGCACGCGCTACGGTCCTTTCACGCTGGGCGATGCGCCGCCTGGCGCGCTGACCGAAGTGCCGCCGCACGATCTCGAACGCTTCATCGGCTCACTGACCAAAAAGGCGAAGGCCGATACGAAAAAGACGCCCAAGCCATGAGGATCATCTCGGGGGACTGGCGCGGGCGCGCGATCGTCGCGCCCAAAGGCGACACTACGCGCCCCAGCGCCGACCGCACACGCGAAACATTGTTCTCGATGCTGGTCAGTCGGCTCGGCAGCTTTGACGGCCTTGCGGTCGCCGACCTGTTCGCCGGATCGGGTGCGCTCGGGCTCGAGGCGCTGTCGCGCGGCGCCGCCTCGTGCCAGTTTGTCGAACAGGACCGCGACGCGCTCGCCGCGCTCGACCGCAACATTATCAAGCTGGGCGCGGGTCCCCGTTCGCGCGTCGTGCGCCAGTCGGTCCTCGCGCTGCCAGCCCAACCGCAACCGCTCGACCTCGTGATGATGGACCCGCCTTATACGACCGGTGCAGGCGCCGTCGCGCTTGACCGATTGGCGCGCTTCGGCTGGTTCGGCCCGGCGAGCTGGATCGCGATCGAGACCGCGCGCAGCGAAACGGTCGATGTGGCCGGTTTCGCGATCGATGCCGTCCGCGACGTCGGCCGCGCCCGGTTGCACCTGCTGCGTACCGCCTGACCCGCCACCCAACGCAAACGACAACGCGACCGGAAACCCTGGTCTCCGATCGCGTCGTTTAATCGTCGCTGGCGACGGGGTGGCTGGCCTTATTTGGCCGGCTTGTACCCGCGCGGCGCTTCGTTCTTTTGCATGCAGTTGTCGGTCACCGACGCGCTGCAATACGGGAGCGGCGTCGCCGGCGCGGGCGCGGTGGTCGACGTCATCGGTCCGGCCATCGCATGGCCTTCGCTGCTCGCCGGATTACCCGCGGGCGTCGTACCCGTTTCGCCGGGATGCTCGACGCGCTTGCCGGTATTGGCGGCATTCGCCTTGTACTGCGCCATGATCTGGCCCCACACTGCGGCACGCTGGGCGTCGGGCATTGCCGCGACCTTCATCCGCTGGTCGTTGGTCAGCACCCAATAGGCATTCTGCTGGTCGGGCTGGAGCGTCCAGTAATAAACACGGTAATCGTTGGGCCAGCCATCAAACGACGTTTGCCGATCGACCGGCCAGGCATCGTACATCGCCTGTTGTTCGGGGGTCATCGCCACAGTTTCGTCCTGCATGTCCATATTGCTCATGTCCTGAGCGATAAGGGCTGCGGGGGCACACGCCATGGCAGCGGCTATCATTAGGTGTTTCATCGAATTTCTCCTTGCCGATTTGTTACCCAGCCCCAACGAACAACGCCCTTCGGCGGTTCCGTGTGCGCGATGAGCCGACAAGGGGCCGCGACGAAGCCCGCCTATTCTACGACGATCGCGCCCGTCATCCCGAACGAGGCGTGGAGGAAGTGCGAACATTTGAGCAGGTAGCGGCCCGGCTGGTCGATCGTCAGCGCGATACTCACGCTGGCATGGCCGGGCACTTCGACCGTGCCCTTGCGGATCTTGGCGGCGTCGGCGGGATCGACATGCGCCGCGCGAAAAAAGTCGCGGGCCGCAAAATTATGCCCTCCGCGGGCGCTGTTGATCAACGTCAGCGTCACCTTCCGGTGCACCGGCACGCGGACCGGCTCGGGAGAAAAGGCGAAATTCGCCAGCGTCACGGCGACATCGGCTGGCTGCTGGGCGTTGGCTGGAAGCACCGCCAGCGCGACCCCCGCGGCGGCGGCGAGCGAAAAAGCGGTCCGGTTCATGATGCGTCTCCTCATGCCCCTCGATTGCCCCTGCAAATGACAATATACCTCGCCGGCGAAGGTTGCCAGCGGGCTTTGCGTTCCCTACCTGTTCGCTCGTGAACACGCCCGCCAACATGCCCGCCGACCCGCCCTATCTCGCCGCGCTCAACGCGCCGCAACGCGAGGCGGTGACGACGACCGAGGGCCCCGTCCTCGTCCTCGCCGGCGCTGGCACGGGCAAGACCGCCGCGCTCACCGCGCGGCTGGCGCATATCCTGTTCAGCCGCCTCGCCTGGCCGAGCGAGATCCTCTCGGTCACCTTCACCAACAAGGCCGCGCGCGAAATGCGCGAACGCGTCGGCCGGATGGTCGGCGACGCGGTCGAAGGCATGCCGTGGCTCGGCACCTTCCACTCGATCGGCGCCAAGATGCTGCGCCGCCATGCCGAGCTCGTCGGGCTGCAGTCGAACTTCACGATCATCGACACCGACGACCAGCTGCGCCTGCTGAAGCAGCTCATCGCCGCCGAGGAAATCGACGAGAAACGCTATCCCGCGCGCCTCCTCGCCGGCCTCATCGACCGCTGGAAAAACGCGGGGCTGACTCCGCCGAACTCGGCGCGGGCGACAGCGAAGCGCTACGCCGACGGCAAGGGCCAGCAGCTCTACGCCGCCTACCAGGCGCGCCTCAAAACGATCAACGCGTGCGACTTCGGCGACCTGCTGCTCCACCCGCTCGTCATTTTGAAGACCCACCGCGAGGTGCTCGAATCCTACCAGGCGAAGTTCAAGTACATCCTCGTCGACGAGTATCAGGACACCAACTCGGTCCAGTATCTCTGGCTGCGCCTGCTCGCGCAGAAACACCGCAACATCGCCTGCGTCGGCGACGACGACCAGTCGATCTATTCGTGGCGCGGCGCGCAGGTCGAGAATATCCTGCGCTTCGAACGCGACTTTCCCGGCGCCGACGATCGTCAAGCTCGAACAGAATTACCGCTCCACCCCGCACATCCTCGGCGCCGCCTCGGGCGTCATCGCGCACAATGGCGGCCGCCTCGGCAAGACGTTGTGGACCGAGCTCGACGCGGGCGAGAAGGTCCGCGTCATGGGCGTCTGGGACGGGCCCGAGGAAGCGCGCCGCGTCGGCGAGCTGATCGAGGACTTGCAACGCGGCACGAAAGGCAACGCGCCCGTCAGCCTCGACACCGTCGCGATCCTCGTGCGCGCACAGTTCCAGACGCGCGAGTTCGAGGACCGCTTCATCCAGATCGGCCTGCCCTATCGCATCGTCGGCGGCTTCCGCTTCTACGAACGCGCCGAGATCCGCGACGCGATCGCGTACCTGCGGCTGATCAACCAGCCCGCCGACGACCTCGCCTTCGACCGCATCGTCAACACGCCCAAGCGCGGCCTCGGCGACAAGGCGGTCGGGCGCATCCACGCCTACGCGCGCGCCGAGAACATCTCGCTGCTCCACGCCGCCGCGCGCCTGCTCGACAGCGACGAGCTGACGCCTCAGGCGCGCAAATCGCTCGGCCGCTTCGTCGCCGACGTCGCCCGCTGGCGCGACCGCACCAACGACTTGAGCCACGCCGAACTCACCCGCCTCGTCCTCGACGAGAGCGGCTATACCGCGATGCTGCAGGCCGACCGCACCGCCGAAGCCGCGGGCCGGCTCGAAAACCTCTCCGAACTCGCCCGCGCGATGGAGGAGTATGAGACGCTCGAGGCATTCCTCGAACACGTCAGCCTCGTCATGGACAACGACGCGCGCGACGACGCGGCCAAGGTCACGATCATGACGATCCACGCCGCCAAGGGGCTCGAATACCACCACGTCTTCCTCGTCGGCTGGGAAGAGGGCGTCTTCCCCTCGCAACGCGCGCTCGACGAAGGCGGCAACGCCAGCCTCGAGGAGGAACGCCGCCTCGCCTATGTCGCGATCACGCGCGCGCGGCGAGCAATGCACCATCCTCCACGCCGCCAACCGCCGCATCTACGGCCAGTGGACCAGCAGCATCCCCAGCCGCTTCGTCGGCGAACTTCCCGCCGACCATATCGAGGAGGAATCGACGATGGGCGGCGGCCAGTCGATGTGGCGCGCCAACTGGAGCGCCACCGGCGATCCCTTCGCGCATGTCGGCTCCGGCGCCGGCCGAGGCCCCGGCTGGCAACGCGCGACCGGCAGCGCGGTCGCGGAGAGCGGAGGTTCCGGACGCAACGCCCTCTTCACCCCCGGCCTCACCTCGGCCGCAGACCGCCGCCCCGGCCGCCCCGACCGCGCCCGCACCAGCGGCCTCTACGCGCCGAAGGAAAACCGCGGCAGCGCCGTCAGCCTCGGCAACAAGGGCCGCAGCGACGTAGCGCTGGGCCAACGCGTCTTCCACGAGAAATTCGGCTACGGCGCGATCGTCGAGATCGAAGGCAACAAGCTCGAAATCGACTTCGAACATGCCGGGCGGAAGAGGGTGATGGATAGTTTCGTGAAGGTTGGAAAACTGAACCACAAAGACGACTAGCTAAATGCTTCCAATGCGTTAGTCTCCGAACCATTCGGTTAAATGTCGATGGGGGAATGGGGTATGAAATTGCTCACAAGTACGTTATCGTTAGCGTTGTTGGCGCCCATCCCATTGCTTGCGGTGCAAGAAATCTGCACACCCTCCTGACCTTCCCCCACAAGAGACGGCCCAAGATCCTGCCGATGAGCTCGCTGCAGCAGCGGACCTTTTAGATGAAATGTCGGAGATGGACGATGCTATCGGGGCCGCTTCCGACGAGGATCTGTCGAGCGACCCACTCAAGTTAACCGATGAAGCTATCCGAGAAGCGGCTAAGGAAAAGCTTTCCTACAGAAGCTATCCAGCGCCACGTCTTCAGGACTGGGAAACCGCACTACGAAAGGCTGTCGGGAAAAAATCTCTCGGCGCGGCATCACGCGATTTGGCGAAACCGTTCGACCTTCCGGTGGGGCAAATGAAAACGCTTTCACGCCTCTGGCTGACCGCCGACATCAATCAATATCGGTTTTCCAAAGCGCCCGATAAAGTCGCCCAGCTTCGGGGTGAGTTTCTCAAGCTAGTCCGGGCCTCCAACCATCATCCTCTGGTCATCGAAGCTGCGGCAGACAGCATCAACAAGCTTACTGATAGTTGGATGGGCGACTGCGGTGTTGCCGATTACGAAGCGCTGTGGACAGGCTCCCGCACTCCGACCGCTGATGCATGGAGGATCGCAAATGTCGTGGCGTGCGGAGACCTCTATCTTCGAGTTGCTCAATCGTTCCCAAGCCTTGCCACTCCTGCTGTTTTTCGAATGGTTGACTATGGTTCGATCGAAGGGAGCGCTATCCTGCCTGCTTATCAATGGCTGATCGGTGAAGCCAAGGCCGGACGGCTTGGCGCCGAAGCGAAAGACCCAATTTTGAGCCGGCTTTACCGAGCCTATGCGAACGAATTGTTCGATCGCGGCCTGACCGATCAAGCGACATTATGATGGAAGCCTGCCGCCCGAGAGCCGCACGGCAGCGATAGCCGGAAAGCTCGACAAGCTGACAATTCAACATGTTCGACGCACTTTGGGAACTGGAAGCAAAAGGCGACAACGGCGATCTGGCGCTCAATATGGCAGCGTCTTATTATCTGCTAGGTAGTCGCAATGAGGCGCGACAAATTCTGGCCGACCTGCCCGGGTCTTGCAGAGGCCAAACGAAATTTCGCTTGCACATGGGAATCGGTTCGGCCGAGCCAATTGAGGATTGCGGCACGGAGTTCTCGCTACCGCTGGAATCGCTCGTCCTCGATCATCTGGTGCATGCTCCTTACAGCGATCCATATCCAATCGCGGAATACCTCATCGCAGTTGGTCGCCATGGCTCACCTTCGGGACCCTCTGGTCGATCTGCGGTGCGAACTGTTCGTCGATGAATACGCACCAATCTGCAAAGAATCCCGGGAAGCGATGTTATCCGAGCTTCAATACCGCCAGACATCGGCGCAAAACTTTGATGATGCGTTTCTATCCACGCTCGACGCTCTGGCCCGACCTGGGTGGGCCGAGGCACGCGCCTCAACCCGCGACGATATCGCTGCGATCGCCAAGCTTGCCACTGCGTCGGGTGCATCGGTGTCATTCGCCGATCGTGATGCGATCGAACCCGATCCGCCCGCATTCGCCCGCCATCCGCTACCTGAGCGTTTCCGCAGGGCTGTCGTCACGGATGCCCCCAATGGCCGGCAGCATTCGCCGCCCTGCCTCAAGGATTCGATGCAGTACGATGGGAAGCAATGGACAAACGCGCGGTCGCGATTTCACTGTCGTCCTATTACGACCCGACGGGAGAAATCAGCCGCGGCGGCTACTGGGTCCATATGTCGGACGATAGCGGCCATAGCTGGCAATCGCCACTCTATATGGGCTTGGCCGAGCATTTCCCATACGTCGTCAAATCCACCTCGCTCATGAATATGCTCGATGGCGATGCGCTTCACGTCGAGGTCGCGATCGCACAGATCGACACGCGCAGCATCACTTACCCACCCGTCGGACTACGGACATCGCGGAATGAAGATAATTTCTACCTCGACCTGCCGATTGCCGACCTACGTCGCGACAGCGATGGCGACGGGATGTCCGATGTAGCCGAACGCCACCTCCTGCTCGATCGGATTGGCACGGCCGCGACGCCGTATGTCGTGGGATCCGACAGCCAAAACTGCACCACGCCCTCCAGCGACAAGATCCTCCTCCAGGCGTTGGTCTTGAAAGAGCTCCTCGGAGTTGAAAGCCGTGCCCTCATCGAACCGGTTGACCGAGCCGAGGGTCTGGAAAACGCAATGGGCCAGTGGCGTCGGAACGATGGCGCAACGCGCGGGCCGATCTTCCTGCATGGCGATCCGGGCGACTTCGCCTGCCTGCGCCCGGACACGCCGATGATCGTTTATTCCGACGCCGATATAGTCGATCTGCAACGCCATTCTCCCGATTTCCGGACGATCGAACTGCCGAGTGTCGTTATGAACCGGGCGCGTGACCGCGGCTTCGTCGTCTGGTCGGCCGGTTGGACCGGTGGCACCTATCGCCTTATGCGCAAGGGCGAAACATGGACCATTGAAGCGATCAGCGAATGGATCACCTAGGGCCGGTGGGTACCCCACTCAAAACACGTACGCGCACCCGTCAGGCCCCGCCGGCGCGCCGCGCGCCGCCGAAGTCGAACCCGTCGAGCTGCCAGTCGCCATCGATCCGCATTGCCGTACCGTCGAGGTCGAGCGCGGCGGGGATGTCGTTGCCGCCCGTCACCGTCATCACCAGCCGCCCGCTCGCCGCGTCGTAATCGTATGTCCCCCAGTAATCGACATAGCTTTCGAACGGGTTGAAGGTGACGCCGAAGCCGCCATAGACGTCGAGCTTGAACTCGCCGATGCGCTTGCGCTCGCACCGCGCGATCGATTTTTGCGAGGCCTTGAGGTCGATCGTCGCGACCGCCGGATCGGCCACCGTCACCGCACGGTCGATGGCCTCGCCGCCCGCTTCTACCGAAACGGTGAATTTGCTCCCCGGCGCCGCGTCGTCGGCGATCGTCACCTGCCTGCCATCGCCCGACATCCGCGCGAGCGTTGCATCCGACACCGCCCAGTTGCGCAGGCACGCATCGGGGACCGGCTCGTCGCCACTCCACGGCGTGCCGTGGCGCACCGCCAGACCCAGCGTCGTGCCGGGCACCGCGCGCTTCTCCTCGACGCGGATGAAGCGGGTCTCTTGGGGTTCGACCAGGCATTCGACCATCAGCGCCGGATCGCCGCGCGCCATCGCGCTCTGCCCCGCACCGATGCCCTGCCCGCTCGCGCAGCCGCCCAGCATCATCGCCGTCAACGCCATCAAACCCCTGCTCGTCATCCTGCTTTCCCCCCGTCCCTCTGGCACGCGCTCACGACGTCAGCGTCGTTTCACAGCCCAGCAATCGCCATGCGCCATTTTCGCGCGCCAGCACGCACGACGCGTCGCGCGCCTGCGAATTGGAATAGCCGTAGCTGATATCGACCATCGCATAATCGCCGCGGTCGACCCTGACCGGCCGCGCAAACACCAGCCATTGGTGCGCCTCGCCTTCGGGCGCGGGGACGAACGTCACGCCCGCTGCGCTCCAGTCGCAGGCGATGCGATAGGCGGGCCGCGCCCGGCCGTTGGCGGTCACCGCCTCGCCGATCAGGAAGTCGGGAAAGTCCTCGACCGCGCGCAACCGGTCGGCTTCGGTGATGATCCACTGGTCATAGCTGGTGATACTGCGCGGATCCCAGCCGTTCAGCTTTTCGGCATAGGCCATCCAGCGCTCGGCGCGCGAAGGCAGCGCGGAGATATCTCGGCGCGGCGCCGGCAGCCGCACGACACCGGGCTCGGCTGGCCGGGCGATTTCGCCCCGGGCGATCGCCGCGAAGATGGCGCAGTCGTCGCGCGATGCGATCTCGCGCCCGCTGTCGCTGTCGCTGTCTGCGACCTGCGCAAGGGCGGCGCCCGCCGTCGGCTCCCGCTCGGCAGCCTGTGTCGGAACGGCCGATCCCATAGCCGCCAGCGCAGC
The DNA here is from genome assembly GCA_963800335.1 of uncultured Alphaproteobacteria bacterium. Taxonomy (GTDB): domain Bacteria; phylum Pseudomonadota; class Alphaproteobacteria; order Sphingomonadales; family Sphingomonadaceae; genus Flavisphingopyxis. The sequence continues at coordinate 620,953 of CAWDAN010000007.1, forward strand.
CAGCCCCGCTATCGCCTTGGCTATCATACGACTTTTGTCCCCTGCCGACGGTCTCGTGACATATTCGATAACCCGCGCCTTCCCGAACCGACAAATGATTTTTTGGCCAGCCCCACGACAGGGTCGCCAGATCGGTCGTGCGCTCTGATCGATTTTGCAACTCTCTCCGTGCGGTTATGTCGGTTTCCCTCGATCAACCAAAGCGCCTAGTCTCCTTGCCAACCGCAACAGGCCGCACCAGCGGTCGGCAATTAGGAGAGTTTCCCAATGGATATGAAGACCGACGAACCGCTCGGCGGCTGCCCCGTCCCCCATAACCAGGCGCGCGCGCTGCTCGGCCGGACCAACAAGGACTGGTGGCCCGAAATGCTGGCGACCGAGATCCTCAATCCCAACGGTCCGACCAATCCGATGGGCGAGGATTTCGATTACGCCGCCGCGTTCAAGGACCTCGATTACCAGGGCCTCAAGGACGACCTCACCGCGCTGATGACCGACAGCCAGCCCTGGTGGCCCGCCGATTACGGCCATTACGGCCCGTTCTTCATCCGCATGGCGTGGCACGCCGCGGGCACCTATCGCACCGCCGACGGCCGCGGCGGCGCCAATAGCGGGCAACAGCGTTTCGCCCCGCTCGACAGCTGGCCCGACAACGGCAACCTCGACAAGGCGCGCCGCCTGCTCTGGCCGATCAAGCAGAAATACGGGCAGAACATCAGTTGGGCCGACCTGTTCATCCTCGCCGGCAATGTCGCGATCGAAAGCATGGGCGGACCGACCTTCGGCTTCGGCGGCGGCCGCGCCGACGTCTATGAGCCAGAGCGCGACATCTACTGGGGCTCCGAAGACAAATGGGTCAACGAGGGCGTCCAGACGCGCATCGCGCCCGAACACGGCATGGAGGAACTCGAAGGCCCGCTCGCCGCGATCCAGATGGGCCTCATCTACGTCAATCCCGAAGGTCCCGGCGGCAACCCGCACGACGACGCAGGCATGGCGCGCGACATCAAGGAAACCTTCGCGCGCATGGCGATGGACCACGAGGAAACCGTCGCGCTGACCGCTGGCGGCCACACCTTCGGCAAGTGTCACGGCAACGGCGATGCCTCGCTGCTCGGCGCGGCGCCTTCGGGCGGCGATCTCGCCGCACAGGGCTTCGGCTGGGTTTCGAGCCACGAAAGCGGCGGCATCGGCGAACATACCGTCACCAGCGGGCTCGAGGGCGCGTGGACCAACACCCCCGATACATGGAGCGAGAACTATTTCCGCCTGCTGCTCGATTACGATTACGAGCTGGTGAAGAGCCCCGCGGGCGCCAACCAGTGGCAGCCGATCGACCAGAAGCCCGAGGACATGGCTCCCGCCGCCTGGGATCCGTCGATCAAGGTCCCGACGATGATGACGACCGCCGACATGGCGTTGAAGCGCGACCCCGAATTCCGCAAGATTTCGGAGAAGTTCCGCAATGACCATGGGGCGTTCAAGGACGCCTTCGCCCGCGCCTGGTTCAAGCTGACCCATCGCGACATGGGCCCCAAGGCGCGCTATCTCGGCCCCGAAGTACCCGAGGAAGACCTGATCTGGCAGGACCCGGTTCCGGCCGGGACGATGCCGTCGGACAGCCTCGTGGCCGAGGTGAAGAAGAAGATCGCCGACAGTGATCTCACCGTCAGCCAGCTGGTCAAGACCGCCTGGGCATCGGCGAGCACCTATCGCAAGTCGGACCATCGCGGCGGCGCCAACGGCGCGCGCGTCGCGCTCGCCCCGCAAAAGGACTGGGAGGTCAACGAACCGGCGATGCTCGCGAAGGTGATCGACACCTTGAATGGCCTGCGCGGGTCGATGAGCCTCGCCGACGCGATCGTTCTCGGCGGTGTCGTGGCGCTCGAAAAGGCGGGCGCGAAGAACGTGCCGTTCACCGGCGGTCGCGGCGATGCCACCGCCGAACAGACCGACTGCGACAGCTTCGACGTGATGGAACCCGAGGCCGACGCCTTCCGCAACTATGTCGGCAAGAAGAAGCTGGCGGTAAAGGTCGAGGAAATGATGCTCGACCGCGCGTCGCTGCTCGGCCTTTCGGTTCCCGAGATGACCGCCCTGATCGGCGGCCTGCGCGTGCTAGGTGCCAACCACGGCGAGCGCGGCCACGGCCACTTCACCAAGCGGCCGGGCCAGCTGACCAACGACTTCTTCGTCAACCTCTACGACATGACGAATGTCTGGGCCGAAAGCGAAGGCTCGAACGGCGAAGACTATGTCGCGACCGACCGCAAGGATGGCAGCAGGAAGTGGCAAGCCACCCGCGCCGACCTCATCTTCGGCTCGAATTCCGAACTGCGCGCGGTTGGCGAGGTCTATGCCCAGAAGGGCGGCGAGGAGAAACTGGTGCGCGACTTCGTCAAGGCCTGGACCAAGATCATGAACGCCGACCGCTTCGATCTCGCCTGATGATCACCCCTGCCGCCGCGCGCTCGTGGCGGCAGGGGATTGGCTTATCGGCCCCCCGCGCCTACCGCGTCGCGACGAGGCACATAGGCAAGGACGAATAAGCGATGGCGCGGCTGATCCTGTTCAACAAACCCTACGGGGTCCTGTCGCAGTTCACCGATCGCGGGACCACCTCGCCGCGCCCGACGCTGTCCGATTTCATCGCGGTGCCCGGCGTCTATCCTGCCGGCCGGCTCGATCGTGACAGCGAAGGCCTGCTGCTCCTCGCCGACGACGGCAAGCTCATCACCCACATCGCCAGCCCGAAATTCAAGATGCCCAAGACCTACCTTGTCCAGGTCGAGGGCGAACCCGATGCCGCCGCACTGTCGCGGCTCCGCAAGGGCGTGCCGCTCAACGACGGCCTCACTCTCCCCGCCGATGCCGAGCGCGTCGACGCGCCCGACCTATGGCCGCGCGATCCGCCGATCCGCGTCCGTCAGGCGATCCCCGACAGCTGGCTCAAGCTCACCATCCGCGAAGGCCGCAACCGCCAGGTCCGCCGCATGACCGCCGCGGTCGGCCACCCTACGCTGCGCCTCGTCCGCTGGAGCGTCGGTGAGTGGACGGTGGACGGCATCGAACCGGGTAAATGGCGCGAGGTCGCGGCCTGACGCACGCCTAGTCGTCGAACGCCAGGCTGCCGCGATTGACCAGGGTCGCAAGCATCGCGCACGCCGCGTCGGACTGAACTAATGCTCAGTTCCGTCGATCGTGTCGCCGGCACAGAGAGCCTCGGCGAGCTCCGCCATATCGTCCGCACAGCGATATTCATCGCCGTCGACGTACAGCATCAGCGCGCCGTCCTCTTGCCGCACAAAGGCAAATCGGCTCGCCGGATTGCGGATCAGTTCTGCTCCCGCTCGCAACCGTTCGCCGACGTCGCCGACAGATATCGCTGCGTCGGGCGACCAGTCGATGTCGGGATATTTGGGCGTGCTGGCATAGCCGCCGAACCAGCGCGCGAAGGCATCGCGATCGCCCATCTTTTCGGTAACCAGCGCGTGCAACCGGTCGATCGCCTCGGGCGCAATCTCGCCCGGGTTGGCCTGCCGCCGGAACCCGGCATCGCCATAGCGATCATCGTCGCTCATCTCGGCGAGCAGGTCGTCGGCCCAGTGCCCGATCAGCTCGGCACGCGACGGCGCGCGAAAACCGATCGAATAGGTCATGCAATCTTCGCCGACCGCAACCCCGTCATGCGCGATCCCCGGCGGCACATAGAGGATATCGCCCGGCTCTAGCAGCCATTCCTCGCTCGCCTCGAACTCGGCAAGCAGCCTCAGGTCGTCGTGTGGCTGCAGTGCGCTCGCCTCGTCGCAGCGTTGCCCGACGCGCCAGCGACGCTGCCCCAGCCCCTGGACCAGGAAAACGTCATACTGGTCGAAATGCGGTCCGACCCCGCCGCCATCATTCGCGACGCTGACCATCACGTCGTCGATCCGCCAGTTGGGAATGAAACGGAACGGCTCGATCAGCGCCGCCACTTCGGGAACATGATGATCGACCGCCTGGACGAGCAAGGTCCAGCGATCCTGATCAAGCGCCGCGAAGCGCTGGGCGTCGAACGGCCCGTGCTCGGCCGCGCGGGCGCCGCCGGTGCACGTCACCAGTCGCGCTTCGACCCCCGGCTCGCACGCCAGTCCGGCGAGTTCGTCGGGTTCGACCGGATTGCGCCACTCCCCCCACGGATTGCGGATCAGCAGCGGCTTCTGCTGCCAGTAATCGCTCAGGAAGCCGTCGATATCGAACTGGTCAAACGTCATGCCGGGCACCCTAGCCATGTTCTTCGCCTTGCACTGCACAAAAACAACGCAAGCCAAACGCGCAGCTTTCGTGTAAGCGCGCAGCCAGACCGTCGGCACGAGCCGCCGCCGCACTGCGGCTGCGCCCGCCCCGCGCGCCCTCTTATCCCTGTCCGCCGCCCTGTCGGCCTCCTCGATCCAAAGAGATTTATGCCCTTTTCCAGCCTTCCCCCGTTCCTTGCCGAAGCGCTCGCCGCGCGCGGCTACGAAGCCCCCACCGCGGTCCAGGCCGCTGTCCTTGAAGACCAGGCCGCCGGCCGCGACCTGATCGTTTCGGCGCAGACCGGTTCGGGCAAGACCGTCGCCTTCGGCCTCGCCATGGCGCCCGACCTGCTCAACGACGCTGGCACGATGCCCGCCGCCGGCGCACCGCTCGCGCTCGCCATCGCCCCGACGCGCGAACTCGCGCTGCAGGTCAGCCGCGAACTCGCCTGGCTCTATGCCAAGGCCGGCGCGCGTATCGCCACCTGCGTCGGCGGGATGGACGCCTCGAAGGAACGCCGCGCGCTTTCGCAAGGCGTTCACATCGTCGTCGGCACGCCGGGCCGCCTGCGCGACCATCTCGAACGCGGCGCGCTCGTCCTTACGAACCTCAAGGCGATCATCCTCGACGAAGCCGACGAAATGCTCGACATGGGCTTCCGCGACGATCTCGAGGAAATCCTCGACGCCACGCCCGACGAGCGCCGCACCTTGCTCTTCTCGGCAACGATGCCGCGCCCGATCGTCTCGCTCGCCAAGCGCTATCAGCGCGACGCACTGCGCATCTCGACCGTCGGCGACGATCGCGGCCACGGCGATATCGCCTATCAGGCGATGACCGTCGCGCCTGCCGAGATCGAGCACGCCGTCGTCAACCTGCTGCGCTTCCACGAAGCCGAAACCGCGATGCTGTTCTGCGCCACGCGCGACAATGTCCGGCGCCTCCACGCCACGCTGCAGGAACGCGGCTTTGCCGTCGTCGCTCTGTCGGGCGAACATTCGCAGTCGGAGCGCAACCAGGCGCTGCAGGCGCTGCGCGACCGCCGTGCGCGCGTCTGCGTCGCGACCGACGTCGCCTCGCGCGGCATCGACCTGCCCAGCCTCAGCCTCGTCGTCCATGTCGAGATTCCGCGCGACGCCGAGATCCTCCAGCACCGTTCGGGCCGCACCGGCCGCGCGGGCAAGAAGGGCACCGCCGTCCTCATCGTCCCCTATCCGCGCCGCAAGCGCGTCGAGGGCATGCTGCGCGGCGCCAAGATCAACGCCGAGTGGATCGACCCGCCGACGCGCGAGGCGATCCAGATCCAGGACCGCGAACGCCTGATCGAGGCGCTGCTTGCGCCGGTCGAGTATGACGACGAGGATCGCGTCCTCGCCCAGCGGCTGATCGCCGAACGCAGCCCCGAGGATATCGCCGCCGCGCTCGTCCACGCGCACCGCGCCGCGATGCCGCAGCCCGAAAAGCTGATCGAGAACACGCCCGAGGCGCACCGCGCCAAACAGGCCGAGACGCACCGTCCCGGCTTCGAGGACATCGTCTGGTTCCGCCTCGACATCGGCCGCCGCCAGAACGCCGATCCGCGCTGGATCCTCCCGATCCTGTGCCGTCGCGGCCATATCACGCGCGATTCGATCGGCGCGATCCGCATCGGCGCCAACGAAACGCACTTCCAGGTGCCGCGCGCCGCCGCCGCCAAGTTCGCCGACGCGCTCGCCCGGACCGCCAATATCGAAGGCGAAGAGGAAAGCGGCATATTGATCGAGGCCTCGCCCGACGGTCCCGCCTATCGCGGTCGCGACAACGATGGCGGCGGACGCAACGATCGCCCTGCCCCGCCGCGCTCGGATCGCCGCCCGTCGCTCCGCGCAGCGACCACCGCGCCGCACCGCAGCGAAGCGAGCACCGTCCCGCCCCGCGCGCCGCTCGGCCCGAACGCGACGACCGCCCCGCGCGTGCGCCAGATCGCGCACCGGCCCACGCTGACCGAGCGACCCGAACGCACCCCCTCCGCGGCGCGCAAGACGATGCGTCCCGTGACCGGCGCCGACGGCAAGCCGCCCGCACCGCAGCGCGACTATGCCGCCAAGCGGCCGTTCAAGGGCAAGGGACCCGGCGGGAAACTGGGCGGCAAGACCGGCGGCAAGTTCGCCGGCAAGCGCAGCGACGGCAGCGGCAAGATGTTCCGCAAGCCAAGCGGGCCCAAGCCCACTCGGTGAGCGCCCAAGACCATCCCGCCGGCCCGGCAGGATCCGAAGCGACAGGCAGCGACGGCGGCACTCCGCCGTCGCGCCTGCGCATCCTCGTCGATGCCGACGCCTGCCCGGTCAAGGACGAGACGTACAAGGTCGCCTGGCGCCACGCCGTCCGCGTGACGATCGTCGCCAACGCGCACATCCGCATTCCCGATCACCCGCTGATCGACCGCGTCATCGTCAGCGACGGCTTCGACGCCGCCGACGACTGGATCGCCGAGACATGCGATGCGCGCGGCGCGACCGCGATCATCGTCGTCACCGCCGACATCCTCCTCGCCGACCGCTGCCTCAAGGCGGGCGCGAGCGTCCTCGCCCCGACCGGCAAGCCCTTCACCGCCAACTCGATCGGCGGCGCCATCGCCACCCGCGCGATCATGGCCGACCTGCGCGCCGGCGGCGAACAGCTCGGCGGGCCAGCGCCCTTCGCCAAGGCCGACAGGTCGCGCTACCTGCAGGCGCTCGATGCGGCGGTCGTGAGCGGATTCCGCTAAAGCGGCCAGGCATGCCAGCCAAGGATTGTATCCAGCCGAAATGGCACAAATGTGCCACCTGCGGCCCGTCGGCTTCTCGTCCCCGATTACCAAAAAGCGCACCTTCCGCGCATTTTCAGAGCGGTGGAACGCGGCGCGAAGATCATGATAGTTGACGCTGTACGGAGGCGCTTGACCGGCACGGCGGTTTGTGGCTTTCAACGTGGATGAAAACCTTGTAGCTGCAATCTCCAGTCTTCCGATTGCAATGTGCCCCGCGAGTACCCGTTGCTGCTCAATCCCCCGATCCACTGGCGACGCGGCTTGACGCAGCATTGTCCGCGGCTGCGGGTCACGACAGGTTCTACGGCTCTGCGCTCTTGGCGCGGGACGGCAAGGTTCTGCTTCGCAAAGCCTACGGGCCGCGTGATCGGCAAGGCGCCCCTGCCGCGCCGGGGCAGCACTACAATATAGGGTCGGTCGGCAAGCTCTTCACGATGGCTCTGATTTTAAAGCAGGTTCAGAACGGGCGGTTAACACTCGACGATTACGATTGCCATGCACTGGGCCGAAGCGGCTTGCGAACGCCGACAAGATCACCATCCGGCAACTGCTCTCCCACACCTCAGGTTACGGCAATTATTTCGACAATCCCGATTACGCTGGCCCAGCGGAGCACAGACGACTTCCCTGAACCTGGTCCGCAGCGGAAAGGTTGATTCGCGCCAAGCACTGGTTTCTTACTTACTCGAACAGTGCCTTCTGGGTGCTCGCAAGGATCCTGAGAAAACCGACCCACAACATCGCGATTGGCAAACGCTTTTTCGTGAGGAGATCTTTCAACCTGCGGGGATGAACACGATAGTCGCCTTGCAGCCCGACGAGGCAAGTCCGCAGCGGCCTGATGGCTTTGTGCTGCGCGCTGATGGAACCATTGATCCGTCATTGCAGGATCCCCGGCCCGGGCCGGACGGTGGTTGGTACGCGACCGCAGACGACCTGCTCGCTTTTTCAAGGGGTATAGAGCGGCACCTCTGGTTCGGTTCTGTGCTTGACCAGCTGGCCACCCGTCCCGTCGCGCACTGGGAGGATGGGCACGATGTGGGTCTGGTCTGGGAACTCTATGCTGCCGGTGACCGGCACTATGTGACCAAGGGCGGCACCACGCAAGGTGGCGGCGCTGAGCTAATCCGTTTCAGGCACGGACGGGCAAACTACACCTTGGTGCTGCTGTCCAACCTGGAGAACGCACCGCTGTTTCTGTTCAAGCCGCTGCTCGCCTATGCCAATGGTGACGCCGACGCGCGGCTTCAAGGAGCAGACCCGCAGGTCACTCTTTATCGCGCGGCGCTTGATCACCAGCTTCCATCAACCGTCAGCGAGTACCGAAAGTGGGCGAGGGCGAACAAGCTGGAGATTGATCCGATGCCGATGTTGATGGCCGAAATCGGCCTAAGTCAGAAAGGAAAGAGCGAGGAAGCCAAGAACCTTCTGCAACTGACCTCCGACTTGTTCCCCAATAACACCCTCGCCCGAGATTGCTCGCGAGCGTAACCACCGGCTAATATTCTTTGACACAAAGCACGCACGGTGCGGGCGCGGCTCGGCTTTACGGCAAGAACGCCTCTTGAGGCACCCTTCAATTCCCCATGGGGAGCTTCCGGCCATCAACCATCACCCTGGGAAATTGAAGCAATCTGACGTGGTAGAAACACCGATGGTCGTCTACCTCATGTCATGGGCCATACCGTTGGGGCTCTGAGGGCGAGCTAGCATCGACACACAGTAGCTCAGGCAGAAGCTCCCACCAAAACCGGACACTCTGCTAACGACCCAGAAAGGGAAGTTTGGTACGACCTTTTCGGCAGTATTTTTAGCGGACGCTCATAACGCCTCGTAGGACGTTTTGTCGTTAGGGGCGGTCATAATCGGAGCGAACAGCCGAATTGCCACCGATGGGACGGACCTGTTGTCAGCACGAGATTGCTTGAAAACCAAGCCTCAGCCTCGCATTATCTGCCTAATTTCCAATAAGGAATCGGCCTTGACAAAGCTTTATTTCGCCATCCTCATTGTATCGAACTTGATGGTGGTCAGCCCGGCCATGGCTGATACAGCCCTCGGTCGTGCCGCTCGACGTCGTAGCAAGTCGCCGCCTGTTCCTATCCAGGGGGAAGACGGCGTGCACCTTCTTTATGAAATGCGTCTTTCTAACTTTTCGCCTCGTGATGTCGAGCTAGAGAGCATCGACGTTATTGAGGCTGGCAATGTACTTCACCATTACGACGCCCCGTCGCTTGTCACCATGATTGGCACACCGGGACAGGAAACAGAGGGGAGTGCGAAGCTAAAGATCGCTCCCGGCTCATTTGTCCTCGTTTTCTTCGACACGATCCTGGCCAGAAAGGCCGCAATCCCCTCTAAGTTGATTCATCGCGTACATATCAAAGCCTCCAATCCTGACGTCCCAGCGAGCCGCACAATCCTTGACACACCGCCATTGATGGTCAGCCGGAACACACCGGCCATGCTCGGGCCGCCACTGCGGGGAAGTGGTTGGGTCGCAGCGAACGCATTATCGAACACAAACGATCACCGGCGCACGGTTGTCGTGGTAAATGGGCAGGCGCGTATCGCTCAGCGCTATGCAATCGACTTTGTGAAGCTAGATGCCAAGGGCCATGCTTTTCGTGGTGACCCCAGCCAGAACGCCTCATGGGCGGGCTACGGCACAGATGTCCTTGCCGTCGCCGATGGCCGCATCGATGCTTTGCACGGTGGTGTCCCCGACAATAGCCCAGGGGGTGCGCCTTCCGTTCCCATCACCCTAGATACGATCGGCGGCAACAATGTCGTACTTGCGCTGCCCGGCGGCGCACATGTGTTTTACGGCCATTTGTTGCCCGGCAGCATAGTCGTTCAAGAAGGTCAGCAAATCCATAAGGGGCAGGTTATCGCGAAGGTCGGGAACTCAGGTCAATCTGATGCCCCACATCTTCACATCCACGTCGCCGACGGGGCGTCCGCCCTTGGAGCGGAGGGAATTGCCTACGCTTTCGAGAACTTCGACGTCGAAGGGCATGTGCCATCGCTGAAAGTTCTCGAAAGCGCAACAGGCTGGGACGACGCCCTGCTAGTTTGGAGAATGAGCGGCGCGGGGAGTTACCTATCGAAAATGCGGTCGTCAGCTTTGATGCCAAATCCGTAAGCTGAAAGGTGCACGCTTACATCAGCGATGCCGACTGTTAATTCGCATCAAATCAGCTGGAGTTCTGACTAGCTTGAACGTCTGTTTTGGGGCTTTCTTACCCAATAGCCGCGAGGGAGGTGACCACCCATAATCTGACATCGCGGCCCACAAGTTGTCCAGCGAAGCAGTCGGTCCGCTCTCAGGGATATTTCACGGCACCGGCTATGACGGAAGTAGGGCGCTAAACAGTCATCGGCTTGTACGAATGCCATATTACGTGAATAGAATAAGCATCCTTTTTAAAAAAACCGCTTTCCTACAATTTACACAATGGCGCATGGTCGCTCGCATGGACCCGACCTGCCAGATCGGCCCGACCCGCCGTCGCCGTGGCGCGACGCCCCACTCTTCGCGCACGCGCCGGGACCCTTCGCGCAATCGCCAGGGTCACACCCGTGAACCTGTCCCTGGACGGTGTGAACCCCGTGAACTTGTCGCCTCTCGCGGTGCTTTTCCGCCCGCATCGCGTCGCCGCACGCGACGTCCCTTCCCCTGCGTTGCGGAGCGGTTTTCGGCGGCGACGTATCGCGAACTTTGCGAACTTCCGGACCACCGCCCGGCCGCCGCGAGAAACTTCCCCGCTGGCCCGCGATCCGTGCTAAACGCGCCTCATCACCCGCTTCCCCAATCGAGCGCGTCGGTGACTGAGGGATTCTATCGCGCCCCCGCTTGGAGGCCGGAGCCCAACATGATTCTTGACAGTGACGCAGAAATTCCCGTGACCCGTGCGATCAACGTGCGCCTTGAAGAAGGCACGGTCATCGCCAAATGCGACCGCAAGGCCGTTTCGATCAGTGCGATAGAGACGCTCCCCGGTGGCGGCACGCGCGTCGTTCTCAACAACATGGAAGACGCCACCGTCATGCACAAGGCGTTCGGTCGCAACGTCATCAAGGGCGAGGTCAAGCGGACCAACTTCATCGCTCGCCGGCACGGCTGAACAAATCGGGCGACTTTGGCGAAAGATTGTGTTATGCTCTGCAGATCGCGCGTAATCCGGCCGCAAGCCGACGCGTGGCTGAGAGACTTTGAGTGCTCCCTGCTTGCTGCACGATAAGGCTTTCTACCCTGCTTCACGCATTCCCGTCACGACCCTGCCCGCATCGCGCCTCCGCGCCGATCGTCGCGCGTCGTCTGCCGAATGCTCCTCACATGTGCGCCGCCCCGACCTGATCGCGGCTGCGCCATATCATTCCCCGCAACGCCGATGCTACGAGCCGGACGGCCTGCGGGGGACTTCTTAATCCGGTTCGACTGATACCCAAGGAAATCGATATGCCCGTAGGCACAGTAAAATTCTTCAACAGCGACAAGGGCTATGGCTTCATCGCCCCCGAAGACGGTTCGGGCGATGCGTTCGTCCACATCTCGGCGGTCCAGGCCGCTGGCATGCAGACGCTCGAGAACAACCAGCGCATCGAATATGAGCTGACCGAAGAGCGCGGCCGCACCGCCGCGACCGACCTCAAAGCGGTCTGATATTTCGGCCAAGGGCGCGGGGCGGCGGCGGTTCATTCCGCCCCGGTCCGCGCCTTTACCTTGCCGACTAAAGTTACTATCCTGATATCCCGCCCGATTCTCGGGTCGGGACATTCACAAACATCCTGGCGGAGATTTGGAATTGGCCGATAATCTGGCATTCTACCGGCAGCGCGCAGAAGCAGATCGCCGCGCCGCCGAAGCGACAACTCTCGAAAATGTACGTGAACGCTGCCTGCGCTCGATGAGCCATTGGGAAGCGATGGCCGAACGCGCCGAAAAATACGAAGAACAGCGCGAAATCCGCGAAGCCGCGAGCCGCGCTCGCGTCGAGGCCGCGAAGGTCGCTGCCGCCGAAACCGCCGCGGCCTAGCGCCTGGGCGTTCGCGCCCTACCATGCCCACGCTGGTGTTGCGGTCGATCAGATCGCGGTGATCGCTTGCCCGCTCTTGAGCCGTTCGCCATTGGTGACGATGATCTTGTCGCCCAGCTTTGCCACGCCGAACATCTTCTTGGCGAACGCGACCGGCACGCCGATACAGCCGTGCGTCGCATAGCCCCAGTCGACTTCGCTGCCGTGGATGCTGATGCCGTCATTGGTCATCCGCAGCATGTACGGCATCGGGGCCGAATTGTAGAGGTTGCTGACGTGGTCGGCATCCTTCTGCGTGATCGGATAGACGCCCGTCGGGGTCGGCTTTTCGTCGGCGCCGAACAGTATCACCGCCGCGCCGATCTCGTAACCGCCCTGGAACACCGATAACGTCTCTGCCTTCAGGTCGACCGTGATGACGATCTGTCCCGGCGGCACGCCTTCATCGTCCCAGACATAGTCGCCATGGCGAAACGGTCCGTCGATTTCGAGCACGCGTTTGACGACATAGGAATCGCTGGCGGCGGGCAGCAAATTGCCCTGCCCCTTCTTCACCACAGCATCGCTGTCTTTGGCCTTGGCCGTGACCGCTGCAGCGTCTGCATTGGCCGCTCACGACGCTTACCTCGCCCCGATTGGCCTGCTGCGAAGCGAGAGTCGCCTGCGGATCACGTGAACAGCCTGACATCAACACTGCCGATACCGACAATGCCGCAAACAGCACCGCACGCGTCGTGCGGGTTATTGGCATCGGGTTTGCCTGCCTGCTGATCACTAGAACTGTCCTCGTTGGTGCGCGTTAAACTCTTGTTAGCCAATCCGCTTGCGCTTGGCCAACGGCTTGGCAATGCCGTCCCGATTGGAGACGCGGCAAGCGGCGAAGGTAAACAGCGTGCGGCGCCGGTCGTCGGCATTTTCGGTTGGCCTCGCCAATGCCGCCTTATACAGCGCGGCAATGCCCACACTCTCCGCCACGTCGGACGTCCCCGACCTCGATCGCCATCCATTCCGGATCGCCAATTTTCGACGTTACTGGGTAGCGCGGCTAGCGGGCACGCTAGCCCAATCGGCACTCGTCCTGATCATCGGCTGGCAAGTTTACGGAATTGCGCGCGCCGAAATGTCGGTCCGCGAGAGCGCCTTTCTGCTCGGCATGATCGGCCTCGTGCAATTCGTCCCGTTATTCTTCCTGACGCCGGTAACCGGCTGGGTCGCCGACCGCTTCGACCGCCGCCGCATTGGCCAGGTGACGATCTTCATCCAGCTTTGCTGCGCGAGCGTCCTCGGATTGCTGACATGGCGCGGCGATCTCGGCCTCGGCGCGCTGTTCGGGGTGGCTTTCTTCCTCGGCATAGCGCGTGCATTTTCAGGCCCTGCCTTTAGCGCGCTGGCACCCAATCTGGTCCCCCGCAAAGTCCTCCCCACCGCAATCGCGGTGTCGTCGATTGCCTGGCAGGCAGGCATGATCGCCGGACCCAGCATCGGCGGCGCAATGTATGCGATCCATCCCGACGCCGCCTACGCCTTGTGTACCGCGCTGTTCCTCATCGCGCTGATCGGGGTGATGTCGATCGGTCCGGTCGCCCAGCCTGCCATGCTGCGCGATCGCAAACCGCTTCAGCAGATGATCGACGGACTGAGCTATGTCCGCAAGAACCGCCTCGTGCTGGCGACGATCACGCTCGACCTGTTCGCCGTCATGCTCGCCGGTGCCACCGCGTTGCTGCCCGTTTTTGCGCGCGACATATTGCACGTCGGCGCCGCCGGTCTCGGCATTCTCGCTTCGTCGATGGGCGCGGGCGCGGCGGTTACCGCAATCTGGTTTTCGATCCGGCCGATGCACCGCAATGTCGGGGTCAAGATGCTCGCTGCGGTCTTCATCTTCGGCGCCGCGATTATCGTATTCGGCCTTTCGCAATACCTCTGGCTCAGCGTCGCGGCGCTCGTCGTCGCGGGCGGCGCCGACATGGTCAGCGTCTATGTCCGCCAGTCGTTGATCCAACTTCACACACCCGACGCGATGCGTGGACGCGTCAGTTCGGTCTCGCTGCTGACGATATCGGCGTCGAACGAGCTCGGCGAAACCGAGAGCGGATTGCTTGCATCGCTCCTCGGCCCAGTCGCCGCGGTTGTCGCAGGGGGCATTGGCGCAATCGTCATCACGGTCGCGTGGGCGCGGCTCTTTCCCGAGCTCAGGCTTGCGAAATCGTTCGACCCTCCCGACATGGACGATGAACCGACAGTCAAGGAAGGCCCGCCATGAAAGCTGCGAACATTCTCGAAACGATCGGCAATACGCCGCATGTCCGTATCAAGCGACTGTTCGGCGATGCCGATGTGTGGATCAAGTCGGAGCGCTCGAACCCCGGTGGGTCGATCAAGGATCGTATTGCGCTGGCGATGGTCGAGGCAGCCGAAGCAGACGGTTCGCTTAAGCCCGGCGGTACGATCATCGAACCGACCAGTGGCAATACCGGCGTCGGCCTGGCGATGGTCGCAGCGGTCAAGGGTTACAAGATCGTCCTCGTGATGCCCGAGAGCATGTCGATCGAGCGGCGGCGTCTGATGCTCGCGTACGGGGCGACCTTCGACCTGACGCCGAAGGAAAAGGGCATGAAGGGCGCGATCGAACGCGCGACCCAGCTGGTCACCGAAACCGATGGCGCCTGGATGCCACAGCAGTTCAAAAATCCCGCCAATGTCTCGATCCATGCACGCACCACCGCGCAAGAAATCCTCGCCGATTTCAAAAACACGCCGATCGACATTTTGATCACCGGGGTTGGTACCGGTGGCCATATCACCGGCTGTGCCGAGGTGCTCAAGAAGCACTGGCCCGATCTTCAGGTATTTGCCGTCGAGCCTGACGCGTCGCCGGTCATTTCGGGCGGCGAACCTGGCCCCCATCCTATTCAGGGAATTGGCGCCGGTTTCATCCCGGGCAACCTCCATACCGATGCGATTGACGGAGCGATCCAGGTCGATGCCGCCAGCGCCAAGGACATGGCCCGCCGCTCCGCCGCCGAAGAAGGCATGCTGGTGGGCATCTCGTCAGGCGCCACGCTCGCCGCGATCGCGAAGAAGATAGCCGAGGTCGGATCGGACAAGCGAATTCTGGGCTTCAACTACGACACCGGCGAACGTTATTTGTCGGTGCCCGATTTCCTCCCGGAAGAATGATCCGCTAAAGCGGCTCCATGATCGAATTCGACACAAACAGACCTGCTTATGTGGGTCCTGCCAAGTGGCCGTCTGGTAACAGTGGTTTGGCAAGCGCGATCGGAGTGTTGATCGCTGCTACAGCGCTGATGCTGCCGCTCGTCCTGGGTAATTTTGCGCCTCCCGCTCTCTCCTCCGATTCGTCGAACGCTCAGTCGCGGGCAGCGGTATTGCGCAGCTTGGCGCCACCGCCAGAGGCACCGCCGCCGGTCGAACCACTAGTACTCAAACCCATTGCCGAGGACGATGCGCGCGCGGTCAACCAACGCGTTCCTTTCGTTGCAGGCCCGATTGTGGCGGCCAAGCCGTTCAAGTTTGCCGGCGATGATATCCAGCTTGATCGGGCGCGCGATTGCCTCGCCGCCGCCATGATCTATGAAGCAGGCGACGACACCGATGGACAGCGCGCGGTCGGACAGGTCGTCCTCAATCGCGTCCGCCACCCCGCTTTCCCCAAGACTGTGTGCGGCGTCGTCTTTCAGGGAAGTGATCGCCAGACGGGCTGCCAGTTCACCTTCACCTGCGATGGAGCGCTCAGTCGCCGCTACAGCGACGCCGCTTGGGATCGGGCGCGCGCGATGGCGCAGCTCGAACTTGGCGGACTGGTGGACAAGCGGGTTGGCCTTGCAACGCATTACCATACCGACTGGGTGGTCCCCTACTGGAGCGATACGCTCGACAAGCTCGCCGCAGTCGAGACGCACCTCTTCTTCCGCTGGAAGGGTGGCTGGGGAACGCCCGCGGCGTTCCGTTCACGCGTTAATCCCGACGAACCCGTAATTGCCAAGCTTGCCGCGTTTTCGCCGGCACATCAGCCAGGCGCGGCACTAGCCGCCCTCGACACGATCGAAGCTCTCGATCAGGCGGTAGCCGCAGCGGCACCTGCGACGACGGCCAAGGTGTTCGATAATACTGTCTTCATCGGCGCACCCGCCAGTGCAACGCCCGCAAGTCTTAAGGCTCTCGCCCTCACCCAGTGCGGCGATCGCGAGTATTGCAAGCTGTTCGGCTGGACCGACAAGGCGCTCGTTCCGACAAATGGCGAACTGTCTGCCGCCGCCCGCAAATCGATGGCGTTCAGCTATCTGCGCGACAAGAAAAGCGGTTTCGAACGCGCGCTGTTCGATTGCGCCACATTCCCCAGCCTCCCGAAGAACGCCTGCATGAAATCCTAACGGACGTTGCGACCGCGGCTGCGGCGATGGCGCAAATTGGCCCAGAACGACTTGACCAGCCCGCGGGTGGCTAGTGGTTCGAACATTTCGTCGGCGGATTCGGGGTCAAGCATCTCACGATCGGCGACGAATTTCTCGAAACCCTCAGGCTCGTCCATTTCAATCGGTTTGAGCGTCCTGCTGTCATTGGAATATTCCGCGATTGTTGCACGCATCGATCCGGTTTTGGCGAGCGATTTCGCAACGACCTCGCAATCGATGCCGAGATGCTCGGCCAGCAAACCTTCGCGAATGCCTTTGATAGCCTTGCTCGCAGCGTCCTCGCTTTGCACCTGTGACGTTTCGATCAGAACATCGCATTCGCTATCGAGCCCAAGCGACCGGTTATTCATGTTCGACGATCCGATCCGGAGCATCCGATCGTCAACGATCATCAGCTTGGCATGGACGTAAATGGCCGTGCCGCCCTTGGTTTGCGGATAGTAGATCCGGAAGCGATTGTCGGGGTCGCTCTTTCCGATCATCCTGCACAGCCGCACGCGCGTTCCGTCCATGGCGACCTGTTCGATCCAGCCATCGGCGGTCAGCGGTTGCACCATGACGATCTCAAGTTCGGGTTTTTGCTCGAGCCGCGCCACGATCGCGGCAGCGATCTTGGGCGAAGTGAAATACTGGTTTTCGGCGTAGATAAAGCGCTCGGCCGAGCAGATCATGTCGAGATACAACTGCTCGATCTCGCGAATCTCGAGCTCCTCTTCATAGGCCGCGCGCGTTCGTGCCAGTGCGACGTCGGCGTCGAGAAAATGCGGTTCGACTTCATCGACCCAGCAGTCGACGCGGCCATCGACAGCATGCATCGTTTGACCCGTCGCAATTTTCCAGCGATCGCGGCAAAGCTCATCGAGCGCCGCGGCGGCCTCGCCATTGAGCAACGTGGTGGCATCGTGCCACGGCGCATAGGTCTTGCCGCTGGGCTCGACACGGCGCGGATCGTCGTCTTCGTGATCGCGGGTGTCCCAGCGATCGCTGGTCATGTCGATCCCGCCGCAGACCGCTAGGCAATTGTCGATCACGACAATTTTCTGGTGATGGCTGCACCCGGGCGGATGCTTGGCATCGAACTTGAACTTGATCGGCTTGGTAATCGCCCAGCGAAACAGCATCCACAGATGCGAGCCGCGAAACAACGACTTCCACGCCCCGAAATCCCATTTGAGAATTCGGATCTCGATATCGGGCCGTTGCTTGGCGAGATGGAGCATGAAATGCCCTAAATCCATACTCTCGTCATCATCTGGATCGAGATCGATCCGGGTGTCGAAATCCCAGCCGACGATCATGATCCGTTTTTCGGCAGCAAGCATCGCCTTGCGCAGGATACGGAAATAATCGCACGCATCGACGATCACCGCGACCTTGTTGGCGCGGACCACCTTCCAGCTGTTGCTGCCAGGTTGGGCAAGCGCGCGCGACGACGATCGGTCAGGAGAAGTAGCAGCCATCACGCGCGGCTAGCAGCTAGGTCGGACCTTGGCGAGAACGGTTTTATCGTGACCTGCGCACCGCCTCAGGAATACGCCGACGCGAACTGTTCGGGAGTCAGCGCCATAACGGCATCGCTGCCGCCTTCTATCTTGCGGCGCAAGGCGCCCGCATCGGGCATGATCCGCTCGGCAAAATAGCGCGCGGTGGCGAGCTTCGTTTCATAGAACGCAGCATCGTCGGCACCTCCCGCCAGTTTCGCCTGCGCCACCGTCGCCATGCGGAGCCACATCAACCCGAGCGCAACGATCCCCATGATGTGCATGTAGCTGTGCGCGCCTGCACCGACATTGTTCGGGTTCTGCATACCGTTCTGCACAAACCACATCGTCGCCGCCTTGAGCTGGCCATTGGCTTTGTCGAGTGCATCGGCGAAAGCGATGAGCGCCTCGTCCTTCTTCGCCTCGGCGATCTCGTCGTCGACCAGCTTGAAGAACGCCTGGACCGCACGGCCGCCATTCTGCGCCAGTTTGCGGCCGACGAGGTCCATCGCCTGAACGCCGTTGGTGCCTTCATAGATCATCGCGATCCGGGCATCGCGAACATATTGCTCCATGCCCCATTCGGCGATGTAGCCATGGCCACCAAAGACCTGCTGCGCATTGGTCGCGATGTCATAGCCCTTGTCGGTGCCATAGCCCTTGATCACTGGGGTCAGCAGGCTGATCAGGTCGTCGGCCAACTGCCGGTCACCCTCGTCTTCGGCCTTGTGGCTCAGATCGACCTGGAGAGCGCCCCAGATAATCAGTGCGCGCAGTCCCTCGATCACTGCCTTGCCTTCCATCAGCATGCGGCGGACGTCGGGATGGACGAACAGGTGGTCGGCCTTCGCCTCGGGATCCTGCGGTCCGGTCAGAGCGCGCCCCTGACGGCGGTCGCCGGCATAGGCGACTGCGTTCTGGTAGGCGACCTCGGCGATGCCGAGCCCTTGCAACCCTACGCCAAGGCGTGCCGCGTTCATCATCACGAACATCGCGGCGAGGCCCTTGTTCTCCTCGCCGACCATATAGCCCGTCGCGCCATCGTAATTCATCACGCAGGTCGAATTGGCGTGGATGCCCATCTTGTGCTCGATCGATCCGCACGAAGCGGCATTCCGCTCGCCCAGCGAACCGTCGTCGCCGACCATGAACTTGGGCACGATAAACAGGCTGATCCCCTTGACGCTGTCAGGCGCATCGGGAGTCTTGGCGAGGACGAGGTGGATGATGTTGTCGGTGAGGTCATGCTCACCCGACGAAATGAAGATTTTGGTGCCGGTAACCTTGTAGCTACCATCACCCTGCGGCTCTGCCTTGGTACGGATAAGGCCGAGATCGGTGCCGCACTGCGGCTCGGTGAGATTCATCGTCCCGCCCCATTCGCCGGAAATCATCTTGGGCGTGAACTTTTCCTTCAGCTCCTGCGATCCCTTGGCGAGGATCGCGGAGACCGCACCGTGCGTCAGGCCGGGATACATGGCGAACGCCATGTTCGCGCTCGTCATATATTCCTCGAACGCCATCGCCAGGACATGCGGCATGCCTTGCCCGCCGAACTCCTCAGGCGCCGACAGCGTGCCCCATCCTGCTTCGCGATACTTGTCGTAGGCCGCCTTGAACCCCTCGGGCGTCGTCACGCTGCCATCGTCGTGGCGCGTGCAACCCTGCAAGTCGCCGACCTGGTTGAGCGGAAAGAGCACCTCTTCGACGAACTTGGCGCCTTCGCCCAGAATGGCGTCGATCATGTCGCCGCTCGCGTTCTCGAACCCCGCCAGATTGGCAAAGCGATCGATGCCGATAACATCGTTGAGGATGAAGCGCGTATCTTTGACGGGCGCGGAATAGCTGGGCATTAACTTCCTTTCGATGCGCTTTTGCGGCGCTTGATACTGGCAGGCGGCATTTCCCCGCGATCGGCTTTCTTAACCATTTCAACAAACAGCTTGAGTTCGTCGATCGCGCTGTCGATATCCTCGCGCTGACCCTTCAGCAGGTCGATTCTCGCCTGACATTTCTCGATTGTTACACGGCGCTGGACGGCGCGACCATCGCCGACATCGTAGAGGTCGATCATCTCCTTGATATCGGCCAGGCTGAACCCGACGCGCTTGGCGCGCAATATCCATGCAAGCCGTGCTCGATCACGCTTGGAATAGACGCGCGTCAGCCCCTTGCGCGTCGGCGCGATCAGGCCCTCGTCTTCATAAAACCGCAGCGCGCGACCGGTGACATCGAACTCGCTCGACAAGTCGCCGATAGAATAGGTCTGGCGATCATGGACGTCGGGCGTGTCGAGATGTGCATGGCCGTGGGAACTCGTCATGCGCAAGATTTCTACATGCCGTTTACGTGAACGTCAAGTCAACTACACAGCGGTTCGCCTTCAACAATGCCCTTAGCGGCGTGGCGTGCGCGCACGCGCCGCGCGTCCTGGCGCGACCAGCCCGACCGCAGGACCGATAGTCCGGCAAAGGTAGCGCGCGCCGAACATAGCGCGGCGCACTGCGGCGGCACTTTGCCCGAGAGCCGGATCCCCTCGCCGTCATAATGTGCATCGATGGCGCAATCGGGCACGCCGTCGAAGACAAAACGAAGCCGGTCCTCGCTTCCCGAAACCCGCCCTCTGCCTTGGCACGAAAGTCCCGTGCCAAGGTCGGCAATCATTCCGAAAACATAGTCGCTCGCTACGCGACGGGGCGCGATGCACAGTTCATGCAGACCGTTTTCATGGCGTCTTGCATAAGAACCCACCGGATTAAGAGCGGCGCTGTCGGCAATCACGCCAGCCTCGCGCGCCGCGGTTTCGAGCGAAGATTGGCTCTGCCGCGACATCGGTGCCTCGCCGTCACGGCAGCCCAAGAGCGCGAGCGCAGGAATCAGCGCAGCGCAGAGCCAGACGGCATTTCGGCAATGGGCGGTCATGCGGGCTTTCTATCGCATCTCCACGCCGCGCACCAACCGTCATCAGAAAAGGTAGATTGGGGGCAGACATATTGGGGCACCATCCCTATATGGCCCGCAAGGGCGAAGTCCGCTTCGTCACTGTTGATCGACCCCAGCCAGAAGGCCGCCCGTGCTGATCACAACCGACCCATTCGACGACGACAAGCTGCGCGAAGAGTGCGGCGTATTCGGCATTGCCAACGTCGATACTGCCTCGGCAGTTGTCGCGCTTGGCCTCCATGCATTGCAGCATCGTGGGCAGGAAGCCGCCGGCATCACCAGCTATGACGGTGATCATTTCCATTCGCACCGGGCGATGGGTCATGTCGCGGGCAATTTCGATCGCGACGAGATCATCCGCGCGCTGCGCGGCCATTCGGCAATCGGCCATGTCCGCTATTCGACGACTGGCGAGACTGCCCTGCGCAACGTCCAGCCGCTCTTTGCCGACCTGTCCTCGGGCGGCTTTGCGGTTGCCCACAACGGCAATATTTCCAACGCTGAAAAACTGCGCAAGGACCTTGTCCGCCGCGGTTCGATCTTCCAGTCGACGAGCGATACCGAGACCGTTATCCACCTGGTCGCGACCTCGCTCTATGCGACGCTGATCGACCGCTTCATCGATGCACTGAAGCAGCTCGAGGGTGCCTATTCGTTCGTCTGCCTGACGTCGGAAGGGATGATCGCGGCGCGCGATCCGCTTGGTATTCGCCCGCTCGTCATGGGAATGCTCGACGATGCCGTCATCTTCGCGTCCGAATCGGTCGCGCTCGACGTCGTCGGTGCCGAGTTCATCCGCTCGGTCGAACCGGGCGAGATCATCATCGTCCGCGGGGGGAAAATTCGCTCGGTCAAGCCGTTTGCGAGCACACCGCCGCGTTTCTGCATCTTCGAACACGTCTATTTCTCGCGCCCCAATTCGATCGTCGACGGGTCGTCGGTCTATTCGGTGCGCAAGGCGATCGGGGCCGAACTGGCGCGTGAAAATGGCATCGCTGCCGACCTTGTCATTCCGGTGCCCGATAGCGGCGTACCCGCGGCGATTGGTTATGCCCAGGAATCGGGCATCCCGTTCGAGCTGGGCATCATCCGTTCGCATTATGTCGGCCGGACCTTCATCCAGCCGAGCGACAAGGTTCGCCATCTCGGCGTCAAGCTCAAGCACAACGCCAACAAGGCGCTGATCGAAGGCAAGAGCGTCATCCTGATCGACGATTCAATCGTTCGCGGCACGACCAGCATGAAGATCGTGCAGATGATGCGCGACGCCGGCGCGACCGAGGTGCACATGCGGATCGCCAGCCCGCCGACACGCAACAGCTGCTTTTATGGCGTGGACACGCCGCGCCGCGAAAACCTGCTCGCCTCATCGAAGGACGTCGACCAGATGTGTGCGCACATCGGCGCCGACAGCCTTGCCTTTGTCAGCATCGACGGATTGTACCGTGCGCTGGGTGAGGCCGCTCGCGACGACAAGGTGCCGCAATATTGCGATGCCTGTTTCAGTGGCGATTATCCAACCCCGCTGACCGATCATGCCAAGGGCAGCGATTCGGATCAGCTGCAATTGCTCGGCGAGCATCTCGTCTGATGGCGGGCGAGGACAAGGTTGCGCTGGTCACCGGGGCCAGCCGCGGGATCGGTGCGGCGACCGCTCAGGCGCTCGCGGCAAAGGGCATTCACGTCATTCTCGTGGCGCGGACTGCAAAGGACATGGAGGCGGTCGAAGAGGCGATCCATGCTGCCGGCGGCCATGCGACGATCGCGCCGCTCGACCTCACCGACGGAGAGAGCATCGCCAGGCTGGCGAAAGCCGTCAGCGAACGCTGGGGCCATCTCGATATCCTGATCCTCAACGCCGCGACGCTGGGCACGCTGACCCCGGTCACGACGATCGACGGCAAGGAACTCAACCGCGTCTTCACGCTCAACGTCCTCGCGCAGCAGGCGCTGATCGCTGCGTTCGACCCGTTGCTCAGAAAGTCCGACGGCGGACGGCTGGTGGCGATCACCTCAAGCGTCGGCCAGTCGCCGCGCGCATTCTGGGGTGCCTATGGCGCGTCGAAGGCGGCGCTCGACACACTCGTCACCTGTTACGGCGCCGAGACGTGCAACATTTCGAAAATCCGCACTGCGATCGTCGATCCCGGCGCTACGCGCACGACGATGCGCGCGCGCGCCTATCCCGGCGAAAATCCGGCCGATCTCAAACCGCCCGAGGTCGTCGCCGATGCGATCGTCGCGCTGATCGACCGGGGTTTCGACAGCACCGAACGCCTCGAACTGGGCAGCTGATCAGGCTGATTTGGTCAGCGTAACCTGCGCGACCCAGATACCGCCACCGCGGAATCCGCCTTCACAGTACATCAGATAATAGCGCCACAAGTCACGGAACTGCTTGTCGAAACCGGCCGGCAGGCGCCCCTCTTCTACGGCCAGGTCGAACCGTTCACGCCACTGCTTCAGCGTCTCGGCATAATCGTCGCCGAAGCGCGTCTCGTCGCTCCAGACGAGGCCGCGCTCTTCGGCGAGCGCGCGGAAACGCTCGGTCGACAGCAGCATCCCGCCAGGGAAGATATAGGTCTGGATGAAATCGGCGCTGGCGGCGTAATCGGCGAAAATCGCATCGTCGATAGCGATATACTGGATCGCCGCGCGGCCGCCGGGCCTCAGGCAGCGCGCGATACAGTCGAGATATTGCGGCCAGTATTCCTGCCCCACCGCCTCGACCATCTCGACGCTGGCGATGCCGTCGAACTGCCCCGTCATCGCGCGATAATCGACCAGCTCGAACCGCAGCGGCTTGCCGCCCGCGAGATAGCGCTGTTCGGCCCAGGCGCGCTGTTCCTCGGACAAGGTGATCGCGGTCGTGGCGACTCCGCGTTCCGCAAAGCGATTGGCGAGATAGCCCCAGCCGCAGCCGATCTCGAGCAATCGGTCGCCGGGCTCGAGCGCCAGACGGTCGGCAATTGCCTCGATCTTGCGGCGCTGAGCGCTTTCGAGCGGCTCGTCGCCGGCGAAGATCGCGCTCGAATAGCTCATCGTCTCGTCGAGCCACGCGGCGTAGAAATCGTTGCCGAGGTCGTAATGCGCCGCGATGTTGCGCTTCGCGCCCCGCGCCGAATTGCCGTTGAAACGATGGATCAGCCGCTTGGCAATCCGCCAGATTCCCTTGGCGCGCGCGACCCCGCCGAGGCTGCGGGCATTGCGCATGAACAGGTCAAAAATCGCGACCGGGTCGGGCGAGGTCCATTCGCCGCGCGTCCAGGCGACGTACCAGCCGACCGATCCCGAATTGGCGAGGCGGACGAGCGCCATCCAGCTGACGATCTCGCACACCGCATAGGGTCCGTCGCCGCGGCCGCCGACGATCCGCGTACTGCCGTCGGGCAGGCGCCCCTCGATCGTGCCGTGTTCGAGGCCTTTGTCGATACCCTCGATGACGCGTTCGAAGACGCGGGCGCGGCCGCGCGCCCACAGGCGCGCCCAGAGCCGTCCCGCGACGAGCCCGCGATCCCCCGCGACGAGGTGCGCCCCGCGCTTTGGGTTGTGTTGATCGTTCACGACGCGGCCTTCATCTGGCCATAAGCGGCCAGCGCGCGCTCGCGCGCGGCGCGATGCTCGACCAGCTTGGCGGGATAATCGCGTGGCGCGCAACCCGCTTCGTGCGGATCGTGGATGGTATTGTCGTCGAGCGCCGCCAGCTCGGGCACCCATTGACGGATATAATCGCCGGCGGCGAATTTCTCGGATTGTGACAGCGGGGCCATGATGCGGACGAACATGTTCGAAATCGATACCTGTCCCCGCGACCCATTGCCAGTTCACCGCGTTATTCGCGTAATCGGCATCGACGAGGCAGTCCCAGAACCAGCGTTCACCGCGCCGCCAGTCGATCAGCAGGTGTTTGATGAGAAAACTCGCGGCAATCATCCGCACGCGGTTGTGCATCCAGCCGGTCGTCCACAATTGTCGCATTCCCGCATCGACGATCGGATAGCCGGTGCGCCCCTGCGTCCACGCAGCAAAATCGGCCTCGGCGGCCTTGCCCGTCCGCCATTGCATCGGGTCGAAGCGGTCGCGTGCGTTCCGGCTCGCATAGTCGCCGAACTGCAGGATGACGTTCTGCGCATAATCGCGCCAGGCAACTTCCTTGAGGAAGGTGTTCACGCCGCTCTTGCCGCGCCCCGCGGCAGCGACACGATGCCAGACATAGGCTGGCGAGATTTCGCCCCAATGGAGATGCGGCGACAGGCGCGAACTGCCCTCCTGCGACGGCAGGTTGCGTGCTGCGTCATAATCGGCAGCCTCGTCGATGAAATCGGCAACACGCGCCCGCGCGCCCGCTTCGCCAGGTGTCCAGTCTTCGTCGAAACCCGTCGCCCAGTCCGGCTCGGTCGGCAGCAGGTCCCAGGCGGCCAGATCGTCCGAGCTTGGCCACGACGTCGGCACAGGGATCTTGCGCGGAGCGTTGTGCGGCTCGGCCGGAGGCATGCGTTCGTTGAGCGCTTTCCAGAACGGCGTGTAGATCTTGTACGGTTCGCCCGCCCCCGTGGTGACGCTGCCCGGCGGGGCAAGATAATTGCCGTCGTGGAGGACGAGATCGAGGGACTCGCCGATAGCGGCTTCGGCATCGCGCCACCACGGCTCGTAATGGTGCAGCGCGTGAACACGGTTCGCGCCCACGTCTCTTGCCAGCTTTACGATCTCATCGACCGCATTTCCGCGCCGCAGGATCAGTCGCGATCCCTTGGCGCGCAAATCGGCATCGAGGCTCGAAAGACTGTGATGCAGCCACCAGCGCGCCGCGCCGCCGATCGCATGATTGCCCGGCGCATCGTCGTCGAGGATGTAAACGGGCACGACCGGCCCCTCGCCCGCTGCGGCGGCAAGCGCCGCCTGATCAGACAGCCGCAGATCGCGGCGAAACCAAACGATGATGGGATCGGTAATCCTAATTTCCGCTCGAAAACCAATCCTCACCGATTAAGTTTGGGATTCCGAGTATGCGACTGTGAACCGTAAAAAAGAAAATAATCGACGACACGATCGCTTAGTCGATCGAACGGTGCATCATCCAGAAGTGGCGGATTTTGCTTAGCCAACTGAGCGAGTATCGTGTTTGTATCCTTCAAAATTGACGCACTGAAAACCTTACTGTCAAGCAATCGTCCGCCGAGAAACTGTAACAGGATTTCAAAGCCTTCGTCCCAGTTCCCGTTTCCATTCCTTAGCGCTTCGTCGCGAAGTTTCTCGACCGAGCGGAGCAATTCGCCTTCGACGGTGAGCGATTGACCAGATTTTGGTACGCATTCTTGCCAAATGCGTTTGCCCACCGCGAAATACTCAGCATCATTCATGCCTCGCGCGGCTCTTTCTCGACCATCCATGTCTGGCCCTTCGACACGAGCGCCTGGAGGTCAGGGGTCTTGCCTTCGGACAGCTCGCGGTTCTGCGCGACGACGGCGCTCTCGAAGGTCGGGTGCGGGTCGTCGTAGAGCACGCCCAGCGCCATCGGGAACGGGCCGAAGCGCATTTCGACGAGCATGTGCGCAACCGCGCGGTTCTTTACGTCATGGACGATCACGCCCGCGCCTTGCCAGTCGCCGTCGACGACATCGACGACCTTCAACTGCAGCGCTTCACGGTCGAGCGCGATGCCCTTGGCGCCCTTTTCGAACAGCATCGGTTCGCCATCGGTCAGCCAGAGCTGGTGCGAACTCGCGTTCTTCTTGTCGGTGAACTCGGCGAACACGTCGGCATTGTAGACGATGCAGTTCTGGAAGATCTCGATGAACGCCGCGCCCTTGTGCGCGTGCGCGGCTTTGAGGACATCGGGCAGCTGTTTCGACACATCATAAGCGCGCGCGACGAAGCGTCCGCCCGATCCCAATGCGAAGGCGCAGGGCCGCGCAGGATGATCGACCGATCCGAACGGGGTCGAGGGCGAGCGCGTGCCTTCGCGGCTGGTCGGCGAATATTGCCCCTTGGTCAGGCCGTAAATCTCGTTGTTGAAGAGCAGTATCTGCGTGTCGAGATTGCGCCGCAGGACGTGCATCGTGTGGTTGCCGCCGATCGACAGGCCGTCGCCGTCGCCGGTGACGAGCCAGACGTCGAGTTCGGGATTGGCGAGCTTGATCCCCGTCGCAAACGCCGGTGCGCGGCCGTGGATCGTGTGGAAGCCATAGGTTTCCATGTAATAGGGAAAGCGGCTCGAACAGCCGATGCCGCTGACGAACACGGTGTTGGCGGGCGTGCCGCCGATTTCGGGCATCGTGCGCTGGACAGCCTTGAGGATCGCATAGTCGCCGCAACCCGGGCACCAGCGGACCTCCTGGTCGGTTTCCCAGTCCTTGGGCGCGGTTACGATCGGGGTCATGTCGTTCATGCTGCGGTTCCAAAAGTCACAGGTTCACGTTCGGCGGCGTTTCCGTTCGACGTGACCTTCCGATCAATACCAATCATGCCAACGCCTTTTCGATCGCCGCTTCGATTTCGGCGATCATGAACGGCTGGCCCGACACCTTGTTGAGCGGTTTCGCATCGACAAGATACTGGTCGCGCAGGAGCGTCTTCAACTGACCCGTGTTCATCTCGGGAACGATGATATGCTCGAACGACCGCAATAGGACAGCCATATTTTTCGGCAGCGGCCAGATGTGGCGGATGTGGATATGGCTGACGTCGAGACCCTTGGCGCGCGCGCGGCGGACCGCCTGGAGAATCGGGCCGTAGGTCGAGCCCCAGCCGACGATAGCCAGTCTGCCGCCGGCTTCGCCGACTTCGATTTCCTGATCGGGCACATCGACGCCGAGAATCTTGTCGCGCCGGATTTCGGTCATGCGCGCGTGGTTTTCCGGAGCATAATCGATGTTGCCGGTGCCTTGCGCCTTTTCGATGCCGCCGATGCGGTGCATCAATCCCGGCGTGCCGGGGATCGCCCACGGCCGCGCCAGTTTTTCGTCGCGGGCATAGGGCATGAACGCCTCGCCCTCGCCCGGCGCGTCGGTCATGAAGCTGACCGGGAACGGCGCATAGCCCGCCATGTCGGGGACCTTCCACGGCTCGGCGGCATTGGCGATATAGCCGTCGGTCAGCAGCATCACCGGGGTCATGTAGGTCGTCGCGATGCGCACCGCCTCGATCGCGCAATCGAACGCATCGGCAGGGCTGCGCGCAGCGATCACGGGCAGCGGCGCATCGCCGTTGCGGCCATAGACCGCCTGGTAGAGGTCGCTCTGCTCGGTCTTGGTGGGCAGGCCGGTCGATGGCCCGCCGCGCTGCGAATTGACGATGACGAGCGGCAGTTCGGTCATGATCGCGAGGCCCATCGCCTCGGTCTTCAGGGCGATGCCCGGACCCGACGAACTGGTGATGCCGAGCTGTCCGGCATAGCTCGCGCCGATCGAGGCGCAGATCGCGGCAATCTCGTCCTCGGCCTGGAAGGTCGTGACGCCGAATTCCTTGAGCCGTGCGAGATGGTGGAGGATCGCCGACGCGGGCGTGATCGGATAGCCGCCAAAGAACAGCTTGAGCCCGGCGAGCTGCGCGCCCGCGACGAGGCCGAGCGAAATCGATTCGGCGCCGGTGACGGTGCGATAGAGACCCGGTTCGGTCGGCGCAGCGGCGATCGAGACCTTCTGCATCGGCCCCGCAAGCTCGGCGGTCTCGCCATAGGCATGACCCGCGTTGAGCGCGGCGATGTTGGCCTCGGCAATGTCGGGCAGCTTGGCGAACTTGGCCTTGAGCCAGTCGACGATCGGCTGGCGGTCGCGGTCGAACATCCACAGCGCGAGGCCGAGCGTCCACATGTTCTTGCAGCGCAGCGCCTCTTTCTTGCCGAGGCCGAAGGGCTTGACCGCTTCGAGTGTCAGCGCGCTGATATCGAGCTTCATCAGCTGCCATTTGGCAAGGCTGCCGTCGTCGAGGGGATTCGCGTCGTATTTCGCCTTGGCGAGGTTGCGATCGCCGAACTCGCCTTCGTCGGCGATGATCAGCCCGCCCGGCTTCAACGCGTCGACATTGGTCTTGAATGCGGCGGGGTTCATCGCGACGAGCACGTCGGGGGCGTCGCCCGCGGTTTCGATCGCGGTCGAACCGAAATTGATCTGGAACGCCGAAACGCCGAACAGCGTCCCCTGCGGCGCGCGGATTTCCGCGGGGAAATCGGGGAAGGTTGCAAGGTCGTTGCCCGCCAGCGCGGTCGACAGGGTGAACTGCCCACCGGTCAGCTGCATGCCGTCGCCGCTGTCGCCGGCGAAGCGGACGACAACCGCCTCGGCGGGCGGATGCGCGGTCGCTTCAGCCTTGGTAATCGTGTGCGCGGCGCTCGCCATGCGTCATCCTGTCATTGGGGTGGTCAATCGCCGGCGACCCTAGGCGGCGGCGGGTGCGCGCTCAAACCCTTTTTGAGCGCGCCCCGCTTTACCCGAGGTGGGAAGACAAGTTCCGCTTTGCAACCGATCATGCTGGTGGCAGTTAGTCCCCCATGACCGAAATCCATTCCGACGCCCGCCCCGATGTCCGCGCCTATCTCGAGGTGATCAACGCACCCGAAACGCCCAAGGTCTATCAGTTCGAACCGCCGCACGCCCGCGAGCTGATGAAAATGGCCAAGGCGATGGCCGACGTCGAACGCGGAGAGATTGCGCGGGTTGAGGACCTGTCGTGCCCCGGTCCCGCCGGTGACATCGGGTTGCGAGTGTACGACGCGCGCGCCGAGGCAGGCCCTTCGCCCGTCATCTGTTTCTTCCATGGCGGCGGCTTCGTCATAGGCGATCTCGAGACGCACGATTCGTTCTGCGCCGAAATGGCGCGCGCGATGCAGCTTCCCGTTGTCGCGGTCGATTATCGCCTCGCCCCCGAAGCGCCCTTCCCCGCCGCGCCCGACGATTGCGAAGCCGCGACGCGCTGGATCGCCGACAATGGCGAAGCGATCGGCCTCGACATCGACGGGCTGGTCACATGCGGCGACAGCGCCGGCGGCAACCTTGCGATCGTCGTGACGCAACAGTTGCGCGACACACCCGCCAGCCAGAAAGTCATCGCGCAATTCCCGATCTATCCCGTCGTCGACGAAGCGCCCGCCTATCAGAGCTTCAAGGATTTCTCCGAAGGCCATTTGCTCAGCGCCGATTCGATGCGCTGGTTCGACAACCATTACGCACCAACCAAAGGCGATCCGCGCAACGCGTGCCTGGGCGCGGGCCATCACGACACGCCGCCGACCTTGGTCATGACCGCGGGGCTCGACCCGCTGCGCGACCAGGGCCGCGCCTATGCCGCCGCGCTGGTCGCCGAAGGCGCGACGGTCGCGCATTACGACGCGGTCGGCAACGTCCACGGCTTCATCACGCTGCGCAAGGCGCTGCCGTCCTCGAACGCCGACCTCGCGCAGGCGTTTCGCCTGCTCAAGGCGCTGCTCCCCGCCAATGGCTGAACGTGGACCGCCGCCGATGAAGAAACGCGAAACGCTTGCCTATCGCCCCGGCGTCGGGGTGATGCTGGTCAACGACGAGGGGAATGTCTTCGTCGGCCAGCGTATCGATAACCGTGCCGAAGCGTGGCAGATGCCGCAGGGCGGCGTCGACAAGGGCGAGGACTGGCTCGACGCCGCCTGGCGCGAACTCGAAGAGGAAACCGGCGTTGCCAAGGCCAAGGCCGAGCTGGTCGCAGAGGCGAGCGAGGAATTCGTCTACGAGCTGCCCGACGAGCTGATCGGCGTGTTGTGGAAGGGCAAGTATCGCGGCCAGAAACAGCGCTGGTACCTGATGCGCTTTACCGGCGACGACAGCGACATCGACATCGCGACCGAACATGCCGAGTTTCGCGAATATGCGTGGAAATCACCGCACGAGCTCGCCGATCTCATCGTCCCGTTCAAGCGCGCGCTGTATCAGCGCATCGTCGCCGAGTTCAGCCTGCTGATCTGATCCCGCGCGTGGCGTGCCCTTCGATACGGGCCTTTGGCCCTACTCAGGGCGAACGGAGGCTTGGCTGGCCCGTAACTCCGCTGCGCGCGCGAAAACCGCCTCGAACATCTCCGGGGTCAGCCGCCCGGTGTTCGTGTTGTAGCGCGAGCAGTGATAGCTATCGATCAGGACGCGGCCGTCGGGCAGCTGGTGCTCGGCGAGGTGGCCGAACTTGTAGGCCGCCTGCCGCTCACCAAGATTGCGGATGACGGTCGAATGGGCGATCTGGCCGAGCGCGATCATCACGCGGGCGGTCGGCAGCATGGCCAGTTGCTGCGTATAGAAGCGGCGACAATTGTGCACTTCGGCGGGCAGCGGCTTGTTCTGCGGCGGCAGGCACTTGACCGCGTTTATGATGACCGCGCCATCGAGCTTCAGCCCGTCGTCGATCCGGCTTTCGTAGCAACCGTTCGACAGGCCGAATTTTGCCAGCGTCGCAAACAGCAGGTCGCCGGCATAGTCGCCAGTGAACGGCCTCCCCGTACGATGCGCGCCGTGCTTGCCCGGCGCGAGGCCAACGATTGCGAGCCAGGCCGCTGGATCGCCGAACGCCGGCACCGGTGCATTCCACCAGTCGGGATATTCACACGCGACCTCTTCGCGAAATTCGGCGAGGCGCGGGCACAGCGCACAATCACGCGGCGGCTCTCCCCCGGGCAACGGCGACAGGTCGGCAGGCGCGAGGTTTTGAGGGGTTTGCAGAGGCATCGCAGCCGGACTAGGGCGCATGCATGAGCGAGGCAAGCCAGACCTACCTGATCGCGCTGGGCTCGAACCGGCGCCATGCGCAATACGGTGCGCCGCCAAGGGTGGTCGCCGCCGCGATCGACCAGCTGGGCGCGATCGGCACGGTCGTCGCGCGATCATCGATCATCGCCTCCGCCCCGCTTGGTCCTTCGCGCGGACGCTATGCCAATGCTGCGGCCGTGCTGCACTGCGGCCTTGCGCCGCTCGCGCTGCTCGACCGGCTGCAGCGAATCGAGCGCGATTTCGGACGGCGACGCACGCGGCGCTGGGGCGCGCGCGTGATCGACCTCGATATCCTGCTGTGGTCGGGCGGATTGTTCGCCGCCCCCCGGCTGATCATCCCGCATCCCGCGCTTCAAACTCGGCGTTTCGTCCTCGACCCGGCGTCACAGGTCGCCCCCGGCTGGCGCGATCCGGTCGGCGGGCGTAGCATCCGCCAGTTGGCACGACGACTTTCTGGTCCCAAGCCGCTTGACCGCGGGCCGAGCCGTTCCTAGGTGCACATCGCGGTGGGGCCCTTAGCTCAGTCGGTAGAGCAACTGACTTTTAATCAGTAGGTCGCTGGTTCGAACCCAGCAGGGCTCACCACCGCAATCTCAGCCGCTTTCGAACCAGCTGAGTCTTTGTGGGTCGCATTGCGTTGCGATGCTTGCGGGGTTTAACCCAACAGGGCTCACCACCGCTTTTCGGTCCGGGTCTGGCAGCGTCGCGTGGGTTGCACCAGCTTTCGGATAGGGGGCTAGCTCCATCGAGTGGGGCAGCCTCACCTCAATAAAAATCGAGCCGAATATTCCGCAAGCGAATTTTACTTTCGAACCCAAACCGGATTGCATAACGTGCAAGAAAGTCGAAAACTTGGGGTGACTCGTTAATGCCTGATAATCTAGCTCGCTTTAGAAAGTTGGCCGCTCATAGGGACGCCTACCAAGCAGCCTCGCCGTTTCCCCACATTGTCGCACAAGAGGTTTTTCCAATGGAAACTCTGCGACAGGTTGCGGACGAAATCGAGGAAGTGACGATCGATGCAGAAGGCGATTTTTATGGGTCAAAGCTCAAGCGGCGAATGTCAAACCTCGCTGAAATGCCTCCGAAAACAAGGGCGTTTATTGAAGAGCTCAACAGCGCTTCGTTTGTCAGCACACTTGAAGATCTGACGGGCATCAGAGACCTGATTCCCGATCCATATCTAGAGGGCGGCGGCATTCATCAAATCGGTGCTGGGGGGTTTCTCAAAGTCCACACGGATTTTAATTGGCATCGCAAACTCCAGTTACATCGCCGTGTGAACCTCCTGATTTATTTAAACGAGGAGTGGGAGAGCGAATGGAAGGGAAATCTAGAGCTTTGGGACGAGGAGATGCGGCAATGCCACGTCAGCGTACCACCACTCTTTAATCACATCGTAATATTTACAACCACTGACAGATCTTACCATGGCCATCCCGATCCCCTGGAATGTCCGCCGGGGATAATGCGGAAGTCGATTGCCATGTATTATTATAGCAAGGAGCGCCCTACTGACGAGATCAAATTCGGTCGATCGGAATTAACCAATTATCGAGCACGTCCAACAGAAAGATTCAGTAAAAAATATAGACTGCATCAAATGCTAATCAGACATCCTCTGATTAGAAAGATAATAAAGCGCGTGACGGGAAACTAGTATGGAGAAACGACTCAATCCCTCGTTCGTCTCGTTTTTAGATATTTCCAGAGCCTTGGCTTCGCTGGTCGTACTCTCTACTCATCTTCGCGATCCCCTCTTTTTGGGATGGCCTGAACTTCCCGCTACTCAACAAAATCCGTTTGTCAAAGCGTGGTTTTTTCTAACAGGGTTTGGCTTCGAGGCGGTAATTATTTTCTTTGTCCTCAGCGGATTCTTGGTGGGTGGATTTGGGATTGAAAAATTAAGGAATGAGCGGTGGAGCAGCAACGGCTATTTTATCGACCGTATCTCACGCTTATTCGTAGTGTTGATTCCAGCCCTAGTTCTTACTGTGTGTCTCGATCATTTGGGCAATACGTTTTTCGGTTATACAGGACTATGGGATGGAACTAATTCAAATTTTTCTAAAAAGTTCGACATAGCCATTATTGATAATAGTACTGGCCCGTTATTCGCCTGTAATTTAGCAATGCTACAGTCTTTTTACTGTGGCGTGGCAGTTAAATATAGATTTCCTGGGTATATTCCGATTTAGGAAAGGGCAAGATTATCATTCGGATATCAAATTCAAGAACCCAGTCCAGAAAAGTGAGCTATTCATTCTAGCGGATCGAGAAATACTCAGCACGTTATCCAGCAGCAATCGACGGATCAGCAGCGCGGCGGTGCGCGCGGTCATGCCGTCGCGATCGTGCGGCGGCGAGAGTTCGACCGCGTCGGCCAGCGGGAGCGGGCGACCGAGTTCGGCGCTGACGCGCATGACTTCGCCGACGAGATGCTCGATCACCGACAGCGGCACGCCGCGCGGCGCCGGCGCGCTGACGCCGGGCGCCTGGTAATGCGGCAGGACGTCGATATCGATCGTCAGATAGACGAGGTCGTTGCGCCCGATCAGGTCGCGGATCGCGGCGTCGGCGGCATGGGCGTCGGCAATCAGCGCATGATCGCTGACGGTCGTCACGCCCCAGTCGCGCGCCTTGTTGCGGAGCGCTGGCGGTGTTCGATTCTTCGGCGAGGCCGAGCACGAGATAGTCGAAGGCATCGCCCGCCAGCTCGCGGATCTGCGCGAAGGGCGTGCCCGACGAACCGCCGCTCTCCCCGACCGCACGGATATCGAGATGCGCGTCGAGATTGACGATGCCGATGCGCTTGCCCGGATAGGCCTTGGCGAGACCCGAGTAGCTGGCGAAGGCTGTCTCGTGCCCGCCACCGAGCACGATGACGCGCTCATGCCGGCTCAGCGCGCTGGCAATGCGGTCGGCGAGCGCCGCCTGCCCCAGCTCGAGGTCATCGCCTTCGACGACCATCGTGCCGAGATCGCTGAAGCCGCCCTGCCCTATCCGTGCTCCGTCCGGCGCCGCCATGTTGGCGAGCGCACTGCGCAGCGCGGCGGGACCTTGTGATGCGCCGGGACGCCCCTTGTTGCGCGCGACGCCCGCCTCGCAGGCGAAGCCGATCAGCGCCCGCGGGGCATCGTCGCGGACGAGGTGGTGGAGGCGTAGCGCATCGGCACCGTCTTCGGGATCGGAGCGGCCCGACCACGGCGCGGCGGGGAGGAAGCTGATCGGCATTGCCCGCTAATCCTGCGGCAGGATGCCGGGCAGATCGAGCCCGTTTTCGCGCGCGCAGTCGATCGCGTCCTGATAGCCCGCATCGGCGTGGCGCATGACGCCGGTCGCGGGATCGTTCCACAGCACGTTGGCGATGCGGCGATCGGCGTCTTCGCTCCCGTCGCAGCAGATCACCATGCCGCTGTGCTGCGAAAAGCCCATGCCGACGCCGCCGCCATGGTGGATCGAAACCCAGGTCGCGCCGCTCGCGGTGTTGAGCAGCGCATTGAGCAGCGGCCAGTCGCTGACCGCGTCGCTGCCGTCCTTCATCGCCTCGGTCTCGCGATTGGGCGAGGCGACCGAGCCGCTGTCGAGATGGTCGCGGCCGATGACGACCGGCGCCGACAGTTCGCCGCTGCGGACCATCTCGTTGAAGGCGAGGCCGAGCTTGTCGCGCACGCCCAGCCCGACCCAGCAGATCCGCGCGGGCAGGCCCTGGAAGGCGATCCGGTCGCGCGCCATGTCGAGCCATTTGTGCAGGTGCGGATCGTCGGGGATCAGCTCCTTCACCTTGGCGTCGGTCTTGTAGATATCTTGCGCGTCGCCCGACAGCGCGCACCAGCGGAACGGGCCGATGCCGCGACAGAATAGCGGGCGGATATAGGCGGGGACGAAGCCGGGAAAGGCGAAGGCGTCGGTCGAGGCCCTCGTCGAACGCGACCTGGCGGATGTTGTTGCCGTAATCGACCGTCGGCACGCCGGCCCGATGGAAATCGACCATCGCGGCAACGTGAATTTTCATGGCTTGGCGAGCGGCCTTTTCGACCGATTTGGGATCGCTTTCCTGTTTCGCGCGCCACTCGCCGACGCTCCAGCCGATCGGCAGGTAGCCGTGGACGGGATCGTGCGCGCTGGTCTGGTCGGTAACGATGTCGGGGCGGACGCCGCGCGCGAACAGGTCGGGGACGATCTCGGCCGCATTGCCAATCAGCGCGACCGATTTCGCCTGCCCGGTCGCGGTCCAGCGGTCGATCAGCGCCAGCGCCTCGTCGATGTCGTGCGTTTTTTCGTCGACATAGCGCGTGCGGAGGCGGAAATCGGCGCGCGTCTCGTCGCACTCGATCGCGAGGCAGCACGCGCCCGCCATGACCGCGGCAAGAGGCTGCGCCCCGCCCATGCCACCGAGGCCCGCGGTCAACACCCAGCGGCCGGTGAGGTCGCCGCCGTAATGCTGGCGTCCCGCCTCGACGAACGTTTCGTAGGTGCCCTGAACGATGCCCTGCGTGCCGATGTAGATCCACGACCCCGCGGTCATCTGGCCGTACATCGCCAGGCCCTTTTTATCGAGCTCGTTGAAATGGTCCCACGTCGCCCAGTGCGGGACGAGGTTCGAATTGGCGATGAGCACGCGCGGCGCGTCCTTGTGCGTGCGGAAGATGCCGACGGGCTTGCCCGACTGGACAAGCAGCGTCTGGTCATCGTCGAGCCGCTTCAGGCTATCGACGATCTGGTCGAACGCCTGCCAGTTGCGCGCGGCGCGGCCGATGCCGCCATAGACGACGAGTTCGTCGGGATTTTCGGCGACGTCGGGATGCAGGTTGTTCATCAGCATGCGAAGCGGCGCCTCGGTCAGCCAGCTCCTGGCATTGAGCGTCGTGCCCGTCGGCGCCTTGACGGTGCGGCTATTGTGTCGGCGATCAGCCACGGATCAGCTCCTCGAGTTCGGGAAAGGCGATTTGGGCCGCGTCGGTCAACGCGCTGCCCTGGGCGAGCCGCGCCGACGTTTCGAGGCACGGCGCTAGGAAGCGATCTTCGGTCAGCGGCGCGACATCTTCGTGGAAGCGCGCGCAGACGCGCGCCAGTGCCGGGCTGGTTTCGAGCGGGGCGCGGAAGCGGATCCCCTCGGCCGCGCAGAAAATCTCGATGCCGAGGATGCGGAACAGGTTGTCGGCCATCGGCCCGAGCCGCCGCGCGCCGTGTGCGGCCATGCTGACATGGTCTTCCTGGTTGGCGCTGGTCGGGGTCGAATCGGTCGAGCACGGATTGGCCAGGTGCTTGTTCTCGCTCATCAGCGCGGCGCTCGTCACCTCGGCGATCATCATCCCCGAATTGAGCCCGGGGTCGGCGGCGAGGAAGGGCGGCAGGTCGAAGCTGAGCGTCGGATCGACGAGCAAGGCGATGCGCCGCTGCGATATCGATCCGATCTCGGCCAGCGCGAGCGCGATCATGTCGGCGGCAAAGGCGACCGGCTCGGCGTGAAAATTGCCGCCCGAAACGATGCTGTCGGCAAGGACGAGCGGATTGTCGGTCGCGGCATTGGCCTCGCGGCGTAGCGTCAGCGCAGCCTGTGCGAGGACGTCGATTGCCGCCCCGGTCACCTGCGGCTGGCAGCGCATGCAATAGGGATCCTGGACGCGGGTGTCGTCGTCGCGGTGCGAATCGCGGATCGCACTCCCGTCGAGCAGTGCGCGGATTGTCGCCGCTGCGCAGATCTGTCCCGGATGGCCGCGCAGTTCGTGGATTTCGGCGGTCAGCGGCGCGGTCGAGGCCATCGCCGCGTCGATCGACAGCGCCGACGACAGCAGCGAGACGCGCGCCGCGTGCCATGCGTTGAACAGGCCGACGAGCGCGTGCGCGGTCGAAAACTGCGTCCCGTTGATCAGCGCCAGCCCTTCCTTGGGGCCGAGCGTGACAGGCGCGAGGCCCGCCTTGGCGAGCGCCTCGCCGCCGGGCATCGTTGCCCCATCGAACACCGCCTCGCCCTCGCCCATCATCACCGCCGCCATGTGCGCGAGCGGGGCGAGATCGCCCGAGGCACCGACCGAGCCTTGCGCCGGCACGACAGGCGTCACATCCTTCGCCAGCATCGCCTCGATCAGATCGACCGTCGCGGGGCGGATGCCCGAAGCACCACGGCCCAATGAGATAAGCTTCAATGCCATCATCAGCCGCGTTATCGCACGCGGAGTGGCGGTGCCGACACCCGAGCAATGCGACAGGATCAGGTTGCGCTGGAGCGTCGCGGTGTCGGCCGCGGCAATGCGGATCGAGGCGAGCTTGCCGAAGCCGGTATTGACGCCATAGACCGTCTCGTCGCCTGCGATCACCGCGTCGATCCGCCTGTGCCGAGGCCGCGATCCGATCGCGCGCGGCGGCGTCGAGCGTGACCGGCAACTCTTCGCGCCAGATGCGTTCAAGGCTGGCCAGATCGACCGAACCGGGAGAAAGCGTCAGCATAAGCGCCCTTCGAAAATGCGTTGGTGGAGCGGCGCGTCGCCGATGCGATAGCTCAGCTCGGCGGGGTCGGTAACATCCCAGATCGCGAGATCGGCACGCATCCCGACTGCGATCGTGCCGCGGTCGCTCAGGCCCAGCGCTTGCGCGGCATGTTCGGTGACACCGCGCAGGCATTCCTCGGGGGTCAGGCCGAACAGGACCGCGCCCATGTTCATCGCCAGCAGGATCGAACTCATCGGCGCCGAACCCGGATTGCCGTCGGTGGCCAGCGCCATCGGCACGCCCGCCGCGCGCAGTCTCTCGACCGGCGGCAACTGCGTTTCCTTGAGCGTGTAGAAAGCCCCCGGCAGCAGCACCGCGACCATGTCGCTCGCCGCCATCGCAGCGATGCCATCGTCGCCGACATATTCGAGGTGATCGGCCGACAATGCGCCATAGCGCGCCGCCATCGCCGCACCGCCCTGGTCCGAGAGCTGCTCGGCGTGGAGCTTGACTGGCAGGCCAAGCTCGCGCGCGACGTCGAATACGCGCGCCATCTGCGTCGCACTGAATCCGACATTTTCGCAGAACCCGTCGACCGCGTCGACCAGGCCTTCGGCGGCGGCCTCTTTCAACGTCGGCAGGCAGATTTCTTCGAGATACGCGTCGGCGCCGATATCCTTGGGGAAAGCGTGCGCGCCAAGGAAGGTCGTCGATACGCGGATCGCGCGATGCTGTTCGATGTCGCGGGCGACCCGGAGCATCCGAAGCTCGGTATCGCGGTCGAGGCCATAGCCCGACTTGATCTCGACCGTCGTCACACCTTCGGCGATCAGCCGGTCGATCCGTTTGAGGGCTCCCTCGAGAAGCTCCTCCGCCGACGCCGCGCGCGTCGCTGCGACGGTCGAGAATATGCCGCCGCCCGCGCGCATGATCGTCTCATAGGTTGCGCCCTGCTGGCGCAATTCGAATTCGCGCGCGCGCGACCCAGCATAGACCAGGTGCGTGTGGCAATCGATCAGCCCTGGCGTGACGAGGCGGCCGTCGAGATCGTGTCGCACGGCGCCAGCAAATCTGGCGGGGATGTCGTCGTCCGAACCGACGAACGCGATTTGCTCCTTGGCGATGACTATCGTGGCCGCCTTCGCATAGCGGGCGTCCTGGTTGTGCTCGATGGGAGCCAACAGCGCATCTGACAGGATCAGTGAGGACAAGGCGGCTTTCTCGCTGGCAGCTGAATTGCCTGCCGCCTAGCATTGCGCGGGTCACAACGAAAGCGGTAGCAAACGCTACCTGCGCGGCGACAACAGGCGGTGTAGCGAGATAGTGAGGGCCCAGGCGCAGGCTTAGGCGAGGTGTCACCGATGCAATCTTAGCCGTTGAACAGCCAAACGTGAGCTAACGCGTTCGCGAAGCATGGCTTCTTGCATATCATCGCGCGTCACTTTATCCGCCGGCGCCAACACCGTTTTTCGCCGGAAACCCGTAGTCATGAAAATCCTTGTTACCGGAGCCGCCGGTTTTATCGGCTCGCAAGTCGCGGGCCACCTCGCCCGGCGCGGCGATCATGTCATCGGCATCGACAACCTCAACGATTATTATTCGGTCCAGCTCAAGCGCGACCGGATCGCGCACCTCAAGCTCCACAATGGCAACGCGTTCGAATTTCTCGAGATCGACTTTGCCGACAACGCTGCGCTCGTCGCCGCTCTGGCGGACCACGACTTCGATGCGATCTGCCACCTCGGCGCGCAGGCCGGCGTGCGCTATTCGATTGAAAATCCGCACAGCTATGTCCAGTCGAACCTGGTCGGCCATCTCAACATGCTCGAAGTGGCACGCGATCGTAAGGTCCCGATGACCTATGCGTCGTCGTCGTCGGTCTATGGCGGCAACACGCAATTGCCGTTTCGCGTCGAAGACCGCGTCGATCGGCCGCTGGCGCTCTATGCCGCGACCAAGAAGGCCGACGAGCTAATGAGCGAGGCCTATGCCAACCTCTACCGCATCCCGCTGACGGGCCTGCGCTTCTTTACCGTTTATGGTCCGTGGGGCCGACCCGACATGGCAATGTGGCTATTCACCAAGGCGATCTTCGCCGGCGAACCGATCAAGGTTTTCAACAACGGCGACATGCGCCGCGACTTTACCTATATCGACGATATCGTCGCGGGGATCGTGGCGTGTCTCGATCATCCCCCGCTCGACGATGGCGGCCCGCATGCGGGCGGCAGCATCAACCCGCACCGCATCTACAATATCGGCAACAATCGTTCCGAGCAGCTGATGGATCTGATCGGCTTGATCGAGACGGCCTGCGGCAAGGAAGCGATCAAGGAAATGCACCCGCTCCAGCCGGGCGACGTCAAGGACACTTTTGCCGATATCTCGGCGATCAGCAACGATTTGGGTTTCGAGCCGAAGACGACGATTGCCGAGGGCGTACCGCGCTTCGTGTCGTGGTATCGCGACTATCACGGCGTCTGACATGGCCGCGACAATCAACCGAATGCTCAAGGAACAGACATGCGCATCGTCGTTATAGGACTGGGCTATGTCGGTCTTCCGTTGGCGGTCGCGCTGGCGCGGCATTTCGAGACCTGGGGTCTCGACATCGACACACGTCGAATCGACGAACTGCGTTCGGGCCACGATCGCACCGGCGAGGTTGATAATGACAAGCTGTCCGCGAGCAGCCTTCACCTGACTAGCGATGCCGATGCCTGCCCCGCTGCCGACGCCTATATCGTGACCGTGCCGACCCCGATCGATGGCGACAACAACCCCGATTTGCGTCCCGTCGAGGGTGCGACGCGGATGATCGCCAAAATGATCTCAGACGGGAATCGCAAGCCCGTGATTGTCTATGAAAGCACGGTCTTTCCCGGCGTCACCGAAGATATCTGTGGACCGTTGCTCGAAGCGGAGTCTGGGCAGACGAGAGGCACCGACTTTTTCCTCGGCTATTCGCCCGAGCGGATCAATCCCGGCGACCGCGAACATACCGTCGATCGCATCACCAAGGTGATCGCCGGCGAGAACGACGAGATTACCGAGAAACTCGCCGATATCTATGGTCGCGTAACCAGTGGCGGTGTCTATCGTGCCGCTTCGATCAAGGCGGCCGAGGCGGCCAAGGTCATCGAAAACACGCAGCGCGACATCAACATCGCCTTCATGAATGAGCTGGCGCGGATCTTTGA
The DNA here is from genome assembly GCA_963800335.1 of uncultured Alphaproteobacteria bacterium. Classification (GTDB taxonomy): domain Bacteria; phylum Pseudomonadota; class Alphaproteobacteria; order Sphingomonadales; family Sphingomonadaceae; genus Flavisphingopyxis. The sequence goes on from CAWDAN010000007.1 coordinate 662,268, forward strand.
CCGGATGGACCTGTCGATCTGGGACGTGCTCGATGCCGCCGGAACGAAGTGGAACTTCCTCCCCTTCCAGCCCGGCCTCGTTGGCGGCCACTGCATCGGCGTCGACCCGTTCTATCTCAGCCATCGCGCCCAGCAACTGGGTTACGATCCCGAACTGATCCTCGCCGGACGGACGATGAACGATTCGATGGCGCAATGGATCGCCGACCGGATCGATAGCGGACTCGAATGCAGGAACGCGCGGATCCTGTTTCTCGGCGTGACCTTCAAGGAAAACGTTCCCGACCTGCGCAATTCCAAGGCCGCCGATCTTGCCCGGAACCTAATGGCGTCACGGCCATGAGGTTGTTATCCACGATCCGCATGCAAATCCGCGTGAAGCGCAGCACGAACTGGGCCTGGAAATCTCCAGCGAGCTGCCCGAGGGGCCATTCGACTGCGTCGTCGGCGCCGTACCCCACGTTGCATTCGATCGAATCGATCCGTCAATCCTAACAGCCTTGATACACTCCGATGGCTTGGTTGCCGATATCAAGCGGATGTGGAAAGTCGATGCGATCAAGGCACTCGGGTTGCGTTACTGGTCGCTATAGTGAAGCGAAGGACGTCCTTCGCCCGCTTCCACAACCGAGAAAAGATTGCCAATTCGTCCATAGCCTTGCTAAGTTTTGCCTATCGCGGCGCCGCGTATCGACGGTACGCATGTTTAGCCATATCAGGAGTCGCCAAGCCCGTGTCCGAATACCCTCGCCTCATCATCGCCATCCTGTACGGCTGGCCTTTTTTCGCTGCTCGTGGGCTGTTCATCACCAGCCGCCAATATTCCGGTCGATCCGGCTGGATTTCGGGGTTGCCGATCCCACACCGGTCCTGCAATCGGACGCTGACTATCGGATCAACGCGCTCGACAAGTTCAAGATGACCGTTTTTCGTGTTCCCGATCTTTCGGGTGACTATCAGGTCGAAATGTCGGGCATCGTTAACCTTCCGCTGATCGGCTCGATCAAGGCGGCCGGCATGACGTCAGCGAGGAACTCTCGACGCGCATCGAAAACGCCTATTCTGCCAATTACGTGCGCGATCCCCGGGTTTCGATCCAGCTTACCGAGATCAAGCAACAGCAGGTTCTGGTCGGCGGATCGGTCAAGCAGCCCGGTCTTTACGAAGTCATCGGTCCATCCAACCTGCTGCAGCTTGTATCACGCGCCTCGGGACCGGACGAATTTGCCAACCCCAGCCGCGTTATCGTTTTCCGGACGATCGACGGTCAGCGCAACGTGGCGGCGTTCAATTACAAGCTGATTGCCGCCGGGGCAGCTCCCAATCCGACCATTTATCCTGGCGACGAGGTGATAATGGACGGTTCGGCACTGCGGCGCTCGCTGCGCGACGCGCTTGCGATCGTTCCATTGCTTGGCATTTTCCAGATCGCTAACGGTCTTTGACGAGGAGCGGTTTCGTCACGCCGCTGGCAAGATCCGATAACATCCATCCCGATTTCGAGGTTAAGCAATGAACGAAGCAGTGGCGCCGAGGCAGATGACGCCGATAAACGGCCCCGATCAGAACAGCCGCGTTTTACCAAGGCGGTGACGAGGGCGGGGCGCCGCTGATCGCGCTGCAGATGCTCGCGACAGCCAAGCGACACATGTGGATCATTGCGGGCTTTGGCCTCGCGGGATTGCTTTTGGGCCTTGCGCTGGCGTTGGTGACGCCTCCCCAGTACGAGGCCACCGCGCGCCTTCAGGTCAATCCGGAGCCGACCAAGGTTCTCGATAAGGGCGACGTGCGGCAGTCCGTTCAGCGCGATATCACCGACCAGACCGCCTGGGCTGCTGGCGCGTCGCTGCGACGGTCGTGCGGATAACTGCCGGCGAAGGTTGTCGATCAGCGTGCCCGCGATGCGCGTCTCAAGCTGCGGCATCGTCAGGGCAATCTGGATCGCCGGCAAGCGCTCGTCGACCATTTACTTATGGCCAGCCGGCCAAGGCTGCCAGATCGTCAACGCGTGGCGGACAACTTCATCCAGGCCAATCTCGACCGCCGGCGAGACTGCCTTGGGCCTGCTTGAGGCACGTTCACTGGCCGAGCGCGTCGTTCGCGACCTAAACCTGGCCGGGGATGCCGATTTCATCGATCAGTCCTTGCCGCGCGATACGCGCCTCAAGCTTGCGGCATCGACCGTCCGGGCCAACCTGGAGGTCGAACCTGTCCGCCAGAGCCGTCTGGTCGACCTGCATTTCACGTATGGCCAACCGTCACGGGCGGCGCAGGTGGTCAATGCCGTGGCCGACAACTTCATCCAGGCGAATCTCGATCGCCGTCTCGAACAGACCGCTTTCGTCCGCAAGTTCCTCGAAGGCCAGCTCCAAACCATTCGCGACCGGCTTGAATCTTCCGAAAAATACTTGCTCGCCTTTGAGCGCGAAAAAGGCATCGTGACGATTCAAGGAGCGACTGCAGACGGCACTCTTACTTCGCAGTCGATCAGCAACGTTAAACTCAAGTCGCTTGCCGAAACACTCGCCGCCGCCCAGCAGCGGCGGATTGCTGCCGAGCAGAAATAAACGAACATGTCGCGCGCACCGTACCGACAATGTCACGGTTCTGACAGCTTGCGTGGCGAATTGGCCAAGCTCGGACACAAGAAGGCGAACTTGGCCAAGACCTTCCTGCCCGGCTATCCCGAACTGGCCACCGTCCGCGACCGCATCGCGGCGATTGAAAAAGAGATCGCCAAGAGCAGTCAGTCCAGAGCGGCGAACGCGCTGCAAACCTATCGCGCCGAATATCTCGCCGCCCTCGGCGAAGAGCAGGAACTCCGAACGCAGCTCGACGCGGTCAAGGCCTCGATGCTGCGCGAACGTGGCGAAGGTGCGCAATACACCATCCTGTCGCGCGACGTCGATACCAACCGCGAACTGTATGATGCGCTGCTGCAGCGATACAAGGAAGTCGGCGTGGCAGGCAGCGTCGGCGACAATGAAGTCGCGGTTGTCGATCGTGCCCAGGTCCCGGCCAGCCCTGTATGGCCGATCATTCCGCTCAACCTCGTCGCCGGTCTGGCGCTCGGTCTGATCGCCGGTTTCGTCGGCAGCTTCGGATACGATCTCCTCCACGAGCGCATTTCGGGTCCGCGAGACGTCGAAAGCCGATTGGGATTGAAGGCGCTGGGAACGGTGCCGCTCGTCGACGAGGACACTGTCGATTGCCGAGATGCTCAGACGATCCCAAGTCGCCGGTTACCGAAGCCTATCTCAACATCGCCAACGTCCTGCGCCTTGCCACCAGCCATGGGATTCCCAAGACGCTGGTCATTACCAGTACGCTGCCCGAGGAAGGCAAATCTTCGACCTCTTACGGTCTGGCGCGAAGCTTCGTCCGGGCGGGAAAGCGGGTATTGCTGGTCGATGCCGATTTGCGGCGGCCAACCTTCCGCGTCGAAGGATCGCACAAGAATGTTCCCGGCTTGTCGAACTTGCTGACCGGGACGGCAACGGTCGACCAGGCTATCGTCGCAGGCGATCATGGCGTTTCGCTCATCCTTACGGGCGGTGCCCCCCCAATCCCTCGGAATTGTTTTCGGGCGATCGCATTCGCGAACTGGTCGGCGAACTTGCCGAGCGCTTCGATGTCGTCGTGTTCGACGTTCCTCCCTTGCTGTCGCTGGTCGACGCCCCGCGCTTGGCATCGATGTGCGAAGCGACTATCTTGGTTGTCCAGGCGAACAAGATCCGCGTTCCGCACGTGCAGAATTCGCTCGCTGCGCTGCGCAAGGTCGGCGCCTATGTCGTCGGCGCAGTGGTTACCAAATATGACGTGTCTGAAGACAGCTACACCTATAATTACGGCTACGGTGACAGTTACGGCTATGGCTATGGCGCAGAAAAGGATTCGGCCGCGCATGTCGATTCGGTCCGCTGGATTAACGCGCGCAATCAGGATCGATAATGGACCAAGTCGAAAATGACGGCGCGTCCGTCTCGCTAAAATCGGACGCCGGATCATCGTTAGCTGTTAGTCGCCTTCATCCTGATCGCGTTGATTGGACGCAACATGCTTGTCCAGATAGCCCTCGACAGCCATCAGGGACTTGGGCTTAGCGAGCTGATCTGGCCACGCGAGGCGACATTAGTTCTCCTCGACAAAAATGTCGTCGAGCAGGACATCGACTGGAAAAAGCACGATCCCAGCTTCTGTATTCGCGATCGCCAGCGAGACCCACCGACTGGACCCGCTCGACAATTGGCCATTCATGCTGGCCGGATCAATGTTCGAACGCATCGGGGAGACCGACAAGGCGATCACGCTTGTTCTCCCGCTCGGTGCGGCTGGATCCGCGTTCGCCTGCGCCTCGGCTCCATCTGATCAAGAACCTGATCAGCGCGTCCGCCAAGGCGATCAGGCGCTGACCCAGATCATGCGCCTTGCCCGCCTTCGTCCCGATCAGGACAAGCTGCTGCTCAAGGCCCTCGATTGTTTTGCTTGGTGCGTGATCCGGAACATCGGTTGATCGCCCGGCTCAATGCTTATCCCGATGTCCGCGAGCGATTTTTGGCGCAAGCCAGCCAGGTCGGCCGAAGCCGAAGCCTTCATGACGCAGTTGCTCAATCAGCCGGGCGTGGACAGGCATGTTCGCTGGGAGCAGATCGACCGGCTCGCGCAGCGCGGCAGCAATGCCACGGCTTATGCAACATCTGGCGTCGGTCCCCCGACGCCAAACAGATCGGGCAACGTGTCTTCGACCCGGAATTTCAGGGTCTGGACGGCCCGGCAGCCTTTCGTTGGCGGTTAAACAACAACAGCGGCGTCGTCGCGGGTTTCACGCGCGAGAACGGCGGCCGGCCCGGTCGCGCTGGATGTCGAAGTGTTTGCGGACTCGATTGTCGAGGCGACCAGCAGACGGTTCAAGATCGCGCCAGGATCGCACCGCATGACGATCATCGGCAAGGCGATCGACGCTCCCGAAATAGCGGGGACGATGCGCTGGGACGTTAGCTGTATCAAGCGACAATCGTCCGCTCGCCCGGATCGCTTTCGCGATGACGCCGAAGCCCACTGACGCGGCATACCGACCTCGATCATCCCGGCGAGCGGCTGCGACTTTCAGAAAATCACATTGAGCGGCATCCCGGACATCCGGTTCGCAGCCATTCCGTATGCGCTTTTCCCGCATAACGATCGATTAGGATAGTTCCGCCTTGTTTAGCCACGCACCATTTAAAGACCGTCGCCTTGCCCGCTTATCTGGGTCTTTGCCTGCTCCTCGGAGGCGCCAGTGCCGCGGGATTCATTGGCAATGCCTTGTTGCAGTTGATTGCGGTCGCGATCCTCGCCATTCTCTGCTGGACCCGCGACCAATCGAACAATCGGCCAACGCGCCGCTTGATGCCCGACTGGTCTACGGGGCATTCGCGCTGGCCGTCGCGTGGGTCGTGGTCAGCTGGATTCCGCTGCCGCCCGCTATCTGGCACGCCTTGCCGGGTCGCGTGCCGATCGAGGAAAGCGACGCGCTCCTGGCAATGACCGACAACTGGCGATCGATCAGCGTTCAGCCAACCCAGTCCTTGCTTTCCATATTCGCTTTGTTGCCGCCGCTTGCGGTATTCGCGATGACGTTGCGCGCAAGCGAAAGATCGAGGGAACTTACGCTCTGGAGTATCGTCGGCTTTGCTGCGCTGAGTTCGCTAGTCGGACTGATCCAGCTCTCGCAGGGCGTCGGTGGCGCCGCTTATTTCTACGAAGATCACGAACTATAATTCTTCGGTCGGGTTTTTTGCCAACAGCAACCATCTCGCGACGCTGTATCTCGATCGCACTCGTTCTGTCGGCCGAGCTGCCTTTTGGTCGGCGCTCGGACAACCGGGGGGACGCGGCGGCGCATGGAAAATCCTGCGCGCGGTCGTGTTCCTGTTCTTTATCGTAAATCTGATCCTCAACACCTCGGTTGCCGGCTACGGGCTTTCGATTGCCGCAACGATCTACTGGGTTTTGCGCATCGAGAAGGTGAGGCAGACGCCTTGAAACTATCGACCCGTCGGATTGTTAGTCGATCGCTGCTGCGACGGCGGTGGCTGTCGGAGCGACGTTCTGGTTCTTGTTGACCAACTTTCGAAACTGGCGCTCGATCCGCTCAAGGGTGAAGAACGTATCGAATACGCCCGAAACACCTGGCACCTGTTCGTCGAGGCATTTCCAGTCGGTTACGGTCTCGGAAGCTTTCGCTGGAGCTATGCGGGCATCGAACCGATCGACCAAGTGACAATGGTGTACGTTAATCATGCCCATAACGATTATCTCGAACTGCTTTCCGAATTGGGAATCGTGGGCTTAGCCTTGCTGGCTATTTCGCGATCTTGGTTCGCCCGAAGGATCCGCTGGCTTGCGAACACCCGCGTCGCCTATCCGCAATATTGTCTCGCCGGCGGCGATGTGCATCACTCTCGTCGCCGCACATAGCATCGTCGACTATCCGCTCCGGACCGCTGCTTTGGCTGGTGTTGTGGCCTTCCTCGCCGCCTGCCTCGCCAGACCGGTCGTGCCATTGTGGAAAGTCGCCGCAAAATCGGCGATCGCGCCGATGATCCCAACAGTAGACCGTCTGATTCTCGATTGTCAAACTGCGCCGGTGATATCTCCAAGCGCCTTGCGATAGGCCTCGACGACCCGCTCCTCGGCAAATTCGGCCTCGACCTTATGTCGCGCCGCGCGAGACATCGCGAGCCATCGCTCGTCATCGAGATCGAGGAGCTTTGCCATCGCGTCGGCGAGCGAGCGCGGATCGCGCGGTTCGCACAAGAAGCCGTTGACAACCGTCCTCGACGATCTCGCGGCATCCCGGAACATCGCTGGCAATAACTGGCCGTGCCAACGCGCAAGCCTCGAGAAGAACGCGTGATGTTCCTTCGCGATATGAAGGCAGGACAACTGCATCGGCGCTGGCGATCATGTCGCGGACATCGTCGACGGGCGGATGATAGGCGATAATGCCTTCGGCGACCCATGCAGCAACTTCGTCGCGCGTGATCGCGGTGCGATTGGCGACGTCGAGAAATCCCAGCAGCGAGAAATGGGCGTCACAGCCGCGCGCCTTCAGGATACGCGCCGCGGCAACAAATTCGCGAACGCCCTTGTCGCCCAGCAGCCGCGCGATCATCAGGAAATGCCCCTTTTCTCGAAGCATGGCGGGAGCTGGTGCATATTGTATGAAGGTCGATGCCCGAACCGGGCAAAAGTCCGGTCTGCTGATCCCTTGACCATCGATCGCGCCACGAACAGGTCGCGGTCGGTCGCGTTCTGAAAAAACACCGTCGCGGCCTTGGCAAGCCCGATCCGATACAGGCCCGTTACGATCTTCGTCAGCAGAGTGTCCCGAATGAATGCAGTTCCGAGGCCCGAAATATTCGAGATGGCAGGTATTCCCATGGCTTCGTGCTGCCAGCCCGCCATAGATATTGGGCTTGATCGTCCATCCCAGATAGGCGGTCGGCCGTACCAGCCGCATAACTCGCCGATAAGCCAAGAAAGGTTCGAAAATCGGCGATCGGAGAAAGGCCCTTCGCGTCGATCGCGATCGGCAGGAACCCAATGCCGCAATCGGCCAGGCGCGCTTCGCTGACGGGATCAGCCGGAGCGCAAACCACGATAGTCCATCCATCGTCTCGCAATGCGTCGACGAGTCCCATACGAAAATTGAGGATATTCCAGGCCACATTGGCCGAAATCAAAAGATTTCCCGGCGACGGCGCCACTGACTCAGTAGCTCGTATAAAGGGATTTATAGGGCACCCACGCAAATGCGGTGTCGGCGAAGTTCAGCCAGATCAACTGAATAGTTGCGCAATAAAGCACTACAGGAATGATCAGTAACCCCGCGCGTCGCATCGGAATGTTCAATGCCTTGCGGAAGATAGCCGAAGACATAGATCTGGATGGGAGAAAACAAGAGGCCCATCCGATCGACGACAGTCGACGAAGGGCTAAATGGAAGAACGATCGCCAGACCAATCGATGCCAGGCTGAACAACAGCCAGATTCGCCGTTCGATCATCGAAACCGGGAGTCGTTTCTGGACAAACAGGAATACTACAGCGGGCACGACATTCATCATGATACGAACCGTCGCACCGTTTGAACTGATATTCCGCATCGAAATATCCGTGCTGAATGTCGGCCATCCGCTCGGTCCCGCTAAGCCCGAGATATCCCAGACACGGCCATGAAAAACATCAGCAAGAAGATAACCAGCCAGATTGCGCACATATGACGACGACGAGGAACGGGATCAGTGACCAAGGCGCTGAGATGAAACGACGTCGCCGCGAGAAAATAGAATAGCGCGGATCCCATACGCTTTCGGGTTAGCGCATTAATGGCGAAGAGGATAAAACCGATGGCACGCCGCCTGACGCAGATAGCCCATGCCGACCACGATCAGCAGATAGGGGACGGCGGCCGTGATCGCGAGCCAGGGATGCTCGGTCCGGCGCGCCAGGCGAATGATGCCGAGCGAAAGAATGCCCGAACAGAGTGCGTTGACCGCCGGCATCCCCAGCCCGATCCGCGTCATCAGCCAGGTTATCATGCCGAAACCGACGTCGGTTTCGAATAGCGCCTCGACGAAATCGCTATCGCGGATGCGATCGATCATGTTGAGATACGTAAACCAGTCACCCCCGATTTCGTACCGCAGGCCCGAGATCAGATTATAAAACAACCAAAACACGACCAGCAGAAAGCTGTTGATGAACAACGTATTCGATTGCGAGCGGCTGAAGTTCGCGCCCGCTGTCGCGTCATGGGTGCGCAAACCCGCCAATGCCAAGGTTGCGGGCAACGCCAGCAAGAGCCAGTAGATCAACATGAGGGGCGATTTTCCGGGATTAGAGTGGGAACAAACGTGGTACGCAGAGCGATTGGAAAGTCCAGATCAGAAGCCGAGTTGGCATCCGCAAAAGCCTAGCCGATCTGTCGGAGGATTGAAATTACGGAGCAGGCGCGGCTGGTGGCCTTCATCGACCATTGGGCAGACTAAAATTAACTACCGATGGAAGGACAAGGTCAGGCCTGTAGGGACGCAGGCTTGCCTCACTTAGAAAGCCGGTGAGTACGGCGCAGGTTCTGATACCAAGGGCCCGGCCAGTCTGAACGTCTTTACCGGTATCGCCTAAAATCCAGTCGTTGGGCGCCAGATCCCGCAAGGTGGCGAGCAACTCAGATTTCTCGTCTTTTTGTTCCGTAACGAGAACATTGTCAAAATAGGGCAAGAGTTCAAGACGGTCGAGCTGAATCAAAACACGCTCGCGCGATTGTCGGGCCGTACAGACATGGAGCGAAGCTTTTTCGCGAAGCTCTCCGAGCTTCGATTCAACGCCTGGGATGGTCGCGTCAAAAGCGAGAAAATCAGGCGCCTCAATCAACTCCATCCATTCGCAGATGAATTGCCGGGTGGCATCAACACTGTAGCCGAGTTCACCGGTCAAGATCGTTTCGTTCGAGACCTTGCCTCGCTTACGGTGCCAGTAGTCCTCGAAGCTCAGATTGGAACATCGTACCAGGTGCTGGAAGAGCCTGTAGAGCCGCTCGCGTGCATCTATCAGCGTGCCGTCCAGATCGAAGATGAGATTCATGTCATGGGCCCAATATGGATTGGCAGGTATTGCCTTTGTCCACAGACGAAATTTCGGACTCGGTTTTTTGATGTATATGACAAGACTAAATAAAACCGCGCGTTAATTGATTAGTTCGATCACAGACGGCATACAGTATATATTTCCGCGGCTAAATCAGGAAAATCCTTACCCAGCTCGAAGAACCCTTGAATCATTTCTTCCGACCAATTTTCTTGGATTTGGCCATTTGACAATGGTTTGAAATAAACTCCCCCCATTTCGACAATTTGGAGACCGGTTTTTTCAATGTCGGATCGAAAGCTTTCGGGTGTGTAGACCCGTCGATGCCCGAGCGCGTGATCGCGCGGGTTCAACTCACACGGATTATCGAGCATTCCCATCTTCACTGCGGCGAGCCGGTGAATTGAATGCCCATTGGGCACACCAAGAAACAGCCTGCCCCCTGGCGCCAGCCATTGCTTGACCCGCATAAGCAGCCCGACAGGGTCGTCGACGTGTTCCAAAACATGTTCAATAATGATCGAATCGAACGGTTTTTCCGGCCGGAATTCCTCGAATAGTGCGTGAACCTTGATCACATTTTTATAATCAGGAATCTTCGCCAACAGCTCAGAGGAACCCTCTACGACGGTCAGCGTGTCAAAGTCGTGCCTGAGAAAATTGGTCATCTCCCCTTCGGCGGGCCCCAATTCCAAGCCCCGATTGCCGGTCAACTTAGGTTTGATCGTTTCGTACCGATATCGGATCAGCCGTTTATCAAAATCGAGCTGCTCTTGCAGGTACCAGTCCGACAAAGACTTTACCCGGTGAAGTTCATCGTCGTTCATTTTTGCTACTCCTGCTCAAAATCTCACGGGCGCGATGCTTCGCCGGCCTGCGTCCTCAACTCTTCGATATGGCGAAATTCGGCCACCAGGCCCGTCGTAAAATCACTTTCAGCGGCCAGCAAATACTGCATGAGTTTGGCGTTATCGAAAACCATATCCCGAGTGCGTGCAGAATATTCGCGTCGCGATATCGTCGCGGGACGGCCGCTGACGAGGACCAGCTTGTCCAGCAGGTCACGGATCGCAATGGCCCTGCCCCCGACGACGTTAATAACGCCTGGTTCCCCTGACAGTTCGGCCGCATTGAGAACTGCTGTCACAACATCGTCTATATAGATGAAACTGCGCAGTTCGTTGCCTTCGCCCCAAAGTTCGATGTCCTTGCCCGAGACGATGTTCTCGATAGCCTTTGGAATGACCTTGGCGTATTTTTCCTCGCCAGGACCGTAAACATGGCCGATGCGCAGGACTTGGCTTTCGAGCCCGCACTCCGCGGCATGAAGTCTCACCATCCTCTCGCAATACAGCTTGGACATACCGTAAAGGGACGCCGGATCGGTGACCGTGGATTCGGTGATCGGTCCATCCACGATGCCATAGACGTCAATGGTACTGAGATAGACAATCTTCTTGAGGTTTCGCCACGGCAATCCGAGAAGCTTATCAGTAAAAACAATGTTGCCGTTACAGTCGGCAACACGGTTGGCCTCCGCTGCGTTTTTCGGCGTGAACGCGCCTGCATGTATGAGTATATTGGCTTCAGCCAATAGTTCAAGATCGGCCTCGGACAGACCGAATTGGTCCCCTTCACCGTAAATTACGTGAGCGCCGTCGGACCTGTTCGAGCTGAATGCGGTAGCGTCCTCACCGTAGCGCACGCGCGCCGCCTGCAACAAGCGGCCGCCGATAAATCCCGAGGTGCCCGTGATCACTACCTTCATGGAAAATGTATTTCCCGCGAGACTGCATCTTCGCTAATCAGGCGGGGCGTCACGTCCATGCCGCGCAACCAGAGAAGGTTGTTGGGAAGCGGATTAACCGTCTTCTCCAGCTTCGGGAATTGCCCATAAAGCGCGATGTCTTTGAATATTTCGGGCATGTTGAGACCGGCTTCGGTGAAAAAGAGCACGGTCGTGAAGAAGCGGGAGATATTGATCTCCGTCGGATTGGGCACGCCATGCTTGTCGTAAGCCATGTCCACACCGAATATCCCATGAGGCTTCGGGGACACTGCCCTGATCGCTTCAATTGCTACGCGGGTGACCTGGTCGTTATCGCACGTTACACCGACTTTGGTGACGCCAGTGACGCCTGAGATGCTTCGATTACCATGCGTCCATCCCCGGCGCTCTCGTGACTGGGCGACGACCAGCTCCCCTTCGTGCCAGATCGACAACCATGTGACCGTCGACGAAGTGAGCATGCTCGCCGCGACGAAATCTCCCCAACCCTTGAAATGATCGATCCAAGCCTTTGCCAGGGAGAAATCGGCAGTCGGAATTGCGCCCTTTCCGCCTCCGCCAATCGATGAGGCGCGAAGCCAGATCGTGCCATTTTCATCGCCAAGTTCGGCAAAGGCCTCCCGCAAATCATTCTCGTCGTGGATCATTCTGTTTTCGGGCACCGGAACGCCGGCAGCAGCAAAAGCGAGATAGGACTTATACTTGTGCACGCACGTATCGATCACTTCGTGTTCGGGCATGAATATCTTCGTGCCCGTCGCGGTAATTTCATCGCGCAACAGGGAAGCGTGATAGATCTCGAGATCATTCTGGAAGTGGACAAGGTCCGGCTTTTCGGACTTCAAAATCTGGAGCAGACGCTCTCCGTATTGGGGCGAGTTGGCGTAAGGGACGAAAAACTTTTCCCTGGCGGACGACAGAACGAGGTCGGTTGGCTCCGAACCCATGCCAATTACCTCCTCAGGCTTGCGGCTCCGCAGGATCGAGTTGATCACGCCCTCTGCCGGTGCACCACCAGCACCTGCGATTAGAATTTTCGCCAATGTCTGCTCCTCATTTAATTTATATCTCTTGGCACGCAGCGCCGGTTGACGTTGACTTTGGCGAACCCCTGTAACCCCAAACATAGGGCTGTTGCCGAAGGCATGAAGCATCTTTTGTACCGCTCCGGCGCCATGTTGCAATTTCGACTCGCGCGTCGTGGTGCCGATTGGGTCTTGCGACCCCTCGCGTCTCGCTCGACAATCGTCGGGCGATTCGCAAGGCTTTTACACCCTACCCCAAAAGGCCGGCGCCATTCGGAGACGCATGGCATCCTCATGAGAACGCGATTGATTTTTCATGTAGGCCACAATTTCTCCGTCTCGGGTTTTTACGCCAAGGGACGCACATTGCACGAACCAGATACGATCTGCCGGCGCTCGCTGTTTTGGAAGGTCAGCGCTGGTGTCGAAGGCATCTCCAAACGCTTGGAAAGCGCCCCGATTAACGGAAAGCGCTTGTTGGCTTTCCGCTGAGACACTATAGAAAGCGCCTCCATCCACGCAGTTCGCGAAGCTTGCCGTGACGACCACGCCGGCGCTTTGATCATTGCGAGCGGCCAGTAGCCAAGCACGGCAAAGCTAATCTTTAAACTTCCCGGTCGAGGTACGAACGTGACGACTTACCCAGGCCTTGTTCGCGAAATCAGCCTGCCGCAAGTGCACGATCGCCGTGGCGATCTCACCTTTGTTGAGGGGGGAAACCACATTCCCTTCCAAATCGCTAGGGTATATTACCTTTATAACGTACCGGTCGATGCCGAGCGCGGTGGCCATGCTCATCGGGAACTCGAACAGATCGTCTTTGCGCTCTCGGGCAGTTTTCGAATGAAGATCGACGACGGCCGAAGCCAGTCGGAATACTGGTTACGCGACCCTAGAAAGGGTCTGTATATCAATAACATGATTTGGCGTGAGATGGACGCTTTCAGCCAAGGGGCCGTTTGTATGGTGCTCGCCTCACAGCGCTATGACGAGGCCGACTATTTCCGCAACTACGACGACTTCCTTGGCGCATTGAGGGACGCGGAATGAGCGTGCCGTTTCTCGATCTTGGTGCCGCATACCAAGAACTCAAAAGCGAAATCGACGCCGCAGTGAAGCGCGTACTCGAGAGCGGCTGGTATATCCTGGGGCCCGAGGTCGAGGCATTCGAGAGCGAATGGGCCCACTATTGCGAGGTGGCGTACGCGGTGGGCGTCGGCAACGGGCTTGATGCGCTCGTCCTAGCGCTGCGGGCGCTCGAGGTCGGACCCGAAGATGAGGTCATCGTTCCGTCGAACACCTACATCGCTACTTGGCTTGCGGTGACGGCCGTGGGCGCCCGTCCGGTTCCGGTGGAACCCGATCCCCAGACATTCAACCTCGACCCCGCTCGCATCGCCACCGCCATTACGCCCGCGACCAAGGCAATCCTTCCGGTTCATCTATACGGCCAGCCGGCCGACCTGGATCCGATCCTCGAGATAGCTCGCGAGCATGGCCTCGCGGTGGTCGAAGATGCCGCCCAAGCACATGGTGCGCGCTACAAGGGACGACGCATCGGGGGGCACGGCGATGTCGTATGCTGGAGCTTTTATCCGGGCAAGAACCTGGGCGCGATGGGCGATGGCGGCGCGATCACGACCGACCGTAGCGATATCGCGGATCGTATCCGAGTGCTGCGAAATTACGGGAGCCGGGAAAAATACGTCAACGAGGTCCAGGGCACGAATTCCCGTCTAGATCCATTGCAGGCGGCGATTTTGCGTGCCAAGTTGCCTTACCTTGACGTATGGACCGAGCGTCGCCGTACGATCGCCGCAGCCTATACCGACGGCCTCGGCGACAGCGGCTTGGTGCTTCCGCACGTTCCCAACTGGGCAGAGCCAGCCTGGCATCTCTATGTCGTCAAGTCGCCCGATCGGGACGAATTACAGAAACGTTTGCAAGTGGAAGGGGTCGACACGTTGATCCACTACCCGATACCGCCCCATATGCAGGCAGCCTATTCCGGACTTCACTTGGCCCCCGACTCGCTACCCATCGCCCGACAACTCGCCGACGAGGTGCTGAGTTTGCCGATCGGCCCGCAATTGCAGCAATGCGAGTTCAATCGGGTCATCCAAGCTATTCGACAGCATGGGCTGTTATGACGACCTCGATATTGCGCAAGGCGGTTCGGCGCATCGCATTTAAGCTGCACTTTAGGCAAGAATTTCCGGATTATTGCTCTAGCGACTTTGCAGATTACGTATCATGGAAAGCGGCCGGGCTGGAAGATTCGGCGGGAAATGTCGAAACGCTTGTCGTGGGCAGCTCACATGGCGACCACGGCTTCGATCCCTCGAAGTTCCCGAACAGTTACAATGCATGTCTCACGAGCGGCGACCTTCGAACCAGCTTCGAAGTTACCCAGGCCCTTCTTGACAGGTTAAGTTCACTCAAAACCGTCGTCGTGTTTCTATCATTCTTTTCTGTCGGATATGACTTAACAAAAGCGAGCGCAACCGATCAGTTTATTACGCTGAATTTTTTAAGACTCCCTTTCCTTCCGAGCTTCATATTAGCAATAAAACCATAAAGCCCATCAAACTTCGCTGCCAAATTGCTACTAAGTCGCCGTCACTACACTTGCGATTAGACGGCTATAGCGAAGCCAAGTCATTCATGGATGCATGGCCACCGAGCGCGCGGAGACCCACCTACGCGAGAACGGCCGGCAGAACGATCAGCTCCATTGGTTGGAAAGTTTATCGAGAATGCTCAAAGATCGGGATATCTCGTTGCATGGCGTTTTGCCGCCATACCGAAAAGACTATGTCAGCGCGATAGGAGGCGCGACGGCTGCTTTAATGACGTGGGAAACAGTCGCCAGAAATATTAATATCATCGACCTAACGACGTCTTCCATCGTTTCTGACAGCGATTTCGGCGATCCAGATCATCTCAATTCAATGGGTGCAGCCAAAGTGCCATGTACCTTATGAGTATAAACGGTACATAATTCAAAATCGAAATTGCTGGGCGCTGCATGACTCAGAATTCTGACAGTTATCGAACTATCCTGAAATCATCGTCCTTAATGGGCTTTTCCACCTTAGCGAACATTGTCGCCGGCTTATTCAAAATGAAACTGGTGGCGCTTTACTCGGACCAGCAGGCGTCGGGCTTGTCGGGATATATCAAAATATTGTCCAGGCGGCGGCAGGCATTTCCGCTTTGGGCTCGGGCAATGTAGGTACCCGTCAAATTGCCGCTGCGAGGGCGGATGGTGGCGATGTCGCAGTCGGCAAAGTAAGACGCGCGCTCTTTTGGGGTACCATGATCCTTGCCGGTGTCGGCGGACTAATCTTCTGGCTTACAAGCACCTTGATCGCCCGCATGGTTCTTGGCGACGAGTTCCGCTCGCCGGAGATCGCATGGCTGTCAGTGGCGGTAGCGCTCACTGTCGCTGCAGGATCGCAAGGCGCGCTACTTACGGGGATGCGGCGATAGGCGACCTTGCCCGGATCAACGTGGGCTCGGGCATGGTTGGCGCTGCGTTTGGCGTATTGGCAATCTGGCTTTGGGGAGCCAAAGGCATTGTAGCGATGATCATAATCGCTCCTGCAGTGACATTCGTCCTCGGCCATTTGTATGTAGCGCGCCTCGAGCGGCCCGCTGGTCCTCCGCCTAGCTGGTCGACATTGACGCATGAATGGCGAGAAATGGTGCAGTTGGGTGTGGCTTTCATGGTTAGTGGTCTCGTCGCCACGCTCGGACAACTAGTTGTCAGGTCACTTGTCCAACGCGAACTGGGCACATCTGGGTTGGGCGAGTTCCAAGCCGCTTGGGCAATCGGAATGACATATTTGGGATTCATTTTGAGCGCGATGGGAACTGACTATTATCCTCGCCTCACAGCAGCAATTAAGGACCATGAAGCAGCGACGCGCCTCGTAAATGAGCAAACCGAGGTGGCGCTCCTACTTTGTGCGCCACCGATATTAGCTATGCTGGGTTTCGCACCATGGGTCATCCATTTATTGTACTCCGCAGAGTTTGCCCCTGCTGTGGACGTGTTGAGATGGCAGCTCCTCGGCGATATATTCAAAGTCGTCAGTTGGCCCCTCGGCTTCGTAATCTGCTCGAGGCGCAGGAAAAACATTTGTTCTGACTCGCTAGACATTCAGCATGGCTGTCTTCGTGGCAGGCGTATATTTCGGATCGCCTCGTCTCGGCGTTACAACTACCGGCGTGGCATTTCTCGCCCTCTATCTGGCCATAACGCCAGTAACCTGGTGGCTAGCCCGGAGATTTATCGAGTTTCGTTGGAGCTGGTCGGTGAAACTTCAGACCGTATCAATCGTAATCGCAGCAGTTGCGGTCGATGTTGTAGGACGGTGGTCCGATGTCCTGGGCGCTGCGTTAGGGACGATCCTGGCAGCCGGTATGACATTGGGAGCGCTGGTGCGGCTCTCAACCATGACTGCGGCAGAGGGAAAGTTGGGCCACATTGCCAGATTTGGCGTGAAGATTACTTCCAGATTGAGGCGCACGCCATGACGAAAGCAGGATCCAGTCCTTCACCACCGCTCGTGACGTTCGCACTGTTTGCCTACAATCAGGAAGCGTTCATTCGAGAAGCCGTGGCCAGCGCATTGTCCCAGACATATGAGCCGCTCGAGATCATTCTGTCCGACGACTGCTCCACCGATCGAACCTTTGCGATCATGCAGGAACTGGCGGACTTTTATTCAGGTCCGCATC